>JBKPAJ010000224.1:0-4558 GCA_046726375.1 Acidobacteriota bacterium | reverse complement strand
GCGCCCAAGCTGGAAACGACGCGTTTTCCCGCGATTTTCTGCACTCTCCGATTTGGCTGTAACTCCCTGCTGGTGCTAGCGTTCGACGTATGAGCGCGGTGCGGGTGATTGCGCGTTGCGGCATCGAAGCGCCGTCGCGGCGTCACCCCGGTGTCACCCCGGAACGATCTCCCGCACGCGAATCTCGTGAAGGCTGAAAGCCATGGCCACCGTCACGCTGACCGCTCGCTATCTTGATCAACTGAAGTCGCACGGGAAACGGTACGAGGTGTTCGACGCGCTCGTGCCGGGACTGGCAATCCGCGTGTCGGCCTCCGGCCGCAAGACATTCACGTTGTACTACCGGCACCACAGCCGGATGCGGCGCGTCGGACTCGGGCGCTATCCGGACGTTCTCCTGGAAAAGGCGCGGAAGATCGCGACGCAGCATCGCGGCCGCATCTTTGATGGCGCTGATCCCGCAGCCGAGAAGCAGACGGAGCACGCGCAGGACGACCACACGGTGCAGGCGCTCTACGAGCTGTATCGCAGCCGGAAGGAGAAGGTCCTGCGTAGCTGGTCCGAAGTCCGCCGTATTTTGGAAAAAGAAGTCCTGCCGACCTGGCGGCATCGGCGGGTCGCGGATATCCGGCGTCGGGACGTGCGCGAACTCGTGGAGCCGAAGGCACAGACGGCCCCGATTCAGGGCAACCGTGTGCTGGAGCGCGTCTCCGCGCTGTTTACGTTTGCCGTCGACCAGGATTGGATCGAAGCAAATCCTGCGTGGCGGATCAAGAAACCGGGACAGGAACGCAGTCGCGATCGCGTGCTCACACGGGATGAACTACAGGAACTCTGGCCGGCGTTACACGAGACGGAGGCGAAGAAGCCCGACGGTACCGTGAAACCACGGCTGTCCGAGACGCTGAACGATGCTTTTCTCGTGCTGCTGCTCACGGCGCAGCGCTGCGGTGAGGTGTGCCAGATGCAGTGGTCAGAAGTGGACCTGACGACTGGCTGGTGGGCGATCCCGGGCGAGGTCTCTAAGAATCACGACCCACACCGGGTGCCGCTTACGTCAATGGTTTTGGAAATCTTGAAGCGGCGAGCGAATGCCAAAAACGCAGACGACCGGTACGTGTTTTCAAACCACCGTCATACCTGCGTCGCCGACCGCGCAAAGAAGGCCGCCGCCATCCTGTGCAACGGCGGGGTGTCGTTCCACTTCCGCGCGCACGACTTGAGGCGGACCGCCGCGTCGTACATGGGTGAGGCGGGGGTCGATCGCTTTCACATCGCGCACGTGCTCAATCACCGCAGCGTGACACACAGCACGGTCACCGCCATCTACGACCGCTACCGATACGACAAGGAGAAGCGCGCGGCGCTTGAGAAATGGGCCGAAGTGCTGTTCGGGATCGTGGACGTCAAGCCAGCACCGACGACGGCGCCCGCGCGACGCGTCGCACGTGCGAACGTGTACGAGTTTAAGCCTCAGGCGAGGCAGCGTGCCCAGGCAGCCGTCCACTGAGCTGTAGGGTTGCGTGTTTACGCGTTCTGCGTAATAATTTACGCGTTATGCGTAAACCTGCCGCGCTGGCGGCCTTGTTTCCGACAGTCCGGGGCGACGTGCTTACCGCGACGCTGACGCAGCCCGAGAAGTGGTGGTACCTCTCGGAACTGGCACAGTTTCTGGGGACGTCTCCGTCGAGCCTGCAGCGCGAACTCAAGGCGTTGGTCGATGGGGGCATCCTCGAGACTCGCCGAGAGGGAACGCGCGCCTACTTCAAGGCGGACACTGGATCGCCGGTCTTTCCCGAGCTGCGTGGTTTGATCGACAAGACCGCCGGCGTGGTGCCGACGCTCCGGACGACCCTCCGTCCATTCGAGCGGCGGATCGTCTGCGCGTTCGTGTATGGGTCGTTCGCACGCCGCGAAGAGCATGCACGGAGCGATATCGACCTTCTGGTGGTCGGCGATGTGGGATTGGCGGACTTGACCCCCGCCCTGCGGAAAGCTGAGGCCCGGCTCGGCCGCGAGGTCAACGTAACCAGCTATTCGACAGCAGAATTCCGAAGAAAGGCCGCGGCGAAAGAGCATTTCCTGGCCGAGGTCCTGCGTGGACCGAAACAATTCGCGAAGGGCGATCAGCGTGACGTGGACGACCTTATTGGCAAGCCACGACGTTCAACGGCATCGGACGTCGAAGCGAGAGCTCGATGAAATCCGTGCCGTTATCGAGCGCGACCTGGGCAGGTGCCAAGGGGCTGGCGGCTGTGAATTGGTGAATTAGTGAATTAGTGAATTAGTGAATTAAATTGGCGAGTTGGTGAATTGACGAACGAGCGGTGCGCATGGTTCGGCGCGCCGCAATTCAGCAATTCAGCAATTGGATGTGGCGGGCTGACGATGGAAGCGTCAGATATCGAACGCGTCCATCGTCTTCAAGCGGCGGCAGGCTCGATGGCGGGAGCAAGCGGGACTGCAAACGGTAAGTCGATCTGGCTTGAAATCAGCTCGACGCCGAGTTGCGTTCTTCCGATGTGCATGGTCAATGCCAATGGTCTACTCAGGCAGCCGCCAGGCGCATCGACTCGGCTTCGACCGCGATCGTGTTCCGATCAGCGCGCACGCGGAAGTGCGAGCCATCGTTCCAGCGCATCGTGATCGGAAGCTTGATCAGATCGTCAATCACGCGCCTGAGGAACCGTGCTCCAAACGTCACGCTGTAGCCCTGCGCCGCAATCCGTTCCAACGCGTCGTCGTCGATCTCGATCGTCTTACCGGCTTTCTCTATGACCTCTTTGAGATCCGAGAGATAGCCCGTCGCGATTTGCCGCACGTCCTGGGCTGTGAGCGGGGTAAACAGCACCACTTCGTCGATCCGGTTGCGGAACTCCGGCGACAGGCGGTGCTCGAGCTCACGTTTCACTTCGCTCTGCACCAGACTCGCCTCAGTGCGCTGCCCAAGAAAGCCGAGCGGGTTGGTCAGCTTGCGGAAGTGCTCTGAGCCGATGTTCGAGGTCATGATGACAATCGCGTCGCTCAAGTAGACGCGCTTGCCCCGCCCGTCAGTCAGCCAGCCTTCATCAAAGGCCTGCAGGAACACGTTGAGTACTGTTGGCGACGCCTTCTCGATCTCGTCGAGCAGGATCACGGTGTAGGGATTGTCTTTCAGCGGATTCGTCAGCAGGCCGCCGCGCTCGCTGCCGGAGAGCCCTCGTGGCATGCCGATCAGTTTGTCCACCGATACGCCTCCATCCTGGTATTCCGACATGTCGATGCGGATCATTTTCCTTTCATCGCCGAACAGAAACCGGGCAACCGACCTGGCGAGCTCGGTCTTGCCCACGCCGGTGGGACCGAGGAACAACAGTACGCCGTCGGGGCGATCGAAGCTTTCCTTGAGCGGGCCTTTGTTGAGCCGCAGCCGGCGTGCCACCGCCTGAATCGCTTCCGGTTGACCCACCACTCGCTGTTGCAGCTGCCATTCGACATCCTGGAAGCGATCGGAAACGTCGCGAACGATCATGTCCTCGGGGATCTGCGCGCTCGACGAGATCACAGAAACGACATCCTCCTCGTTGACGTGGTAGCGGCCGTCCATCTCCGCCCGCACGGTTGCCGTGTCGAGCCAACCGATCGCCTTGTCGGGGAGCCGCAGGTGCCGCATGTAACGAGGCGACATGTCGAGTGCCATTTCAATCGCCTCGTCGAGAAGTTCCACCGAGTAGGTTCGCTCCAGCCGCGGACGGAGCTGATACAGGATCTGCCGCGTCTCCTCGATTGTCGGTTCGGCCACGTGCACGCAACGAAAGCGACGAGCCAGCGCCTCATCCTCCTGGATCTGTTCCTTGTATTCGCTCAGAGTCGTGGCGGCGATGATCCGGAGTTCGCCGCGCGCCAGTGATGCCTTGATGATCTGTCCTGTATCGGTGGGCGCACCCAAGGCTGATCCGGCTCCGACGAGCGTGTGCGCCTCGTCGATGAACAGGATCAGATTTGGGTGTTCCTTCACCTCTCGGATGACGTTCTGCAGGCGGTCCTCGAACATCCCTCGAAGCATCGTTCCGGCTACGAGGGCGTTGATCTCGATGCTCACGATCTGCGCATCGCGCAGTCGCACGGGAACCGTCTCGGGTTCCAGTTCGATCCGGCGCGCGAGGCCTTCCGCGATTGCCGTTTTTCCTACGCCAGGTTCACCCAACAGCATCACCGAGTTGGATCGGCCGCGGTGGCTGAGGATCTCGATCACCTGCTGCATCTCGCGCTCACGCCCGAAGACCGGCGGCAGCTTATCGAGACACGCGAGGAGATTCAAATTGGTGCCCACCTGCTTCAGGTACGTCGGCAGCTCGAGGCGCTTCTTCACCCGCTCGAGACGCGATTCCCGCTCTCGAAGGTGCACTTCGAGCTGCGACACGACGAAGGTCGGATCGGCGCCCCACCGCCGCAGCAGCGCCGACATCACGCCATGAGGCTCTTCGAGTAACGCGAGCAGCAGGTCGGAGGTATCGACGCTCGATCGGGCCTGCCGCCCAGCGTGGCACAGCGCGAGTTTGCACACGAGCTTCGTCGT
>JBKPAJ010000223.1:0-32979 GCA_046726375.1 Acidobacteriota bacterium | reverse complement strand
GGTCTCGCGCCATCCGGGCATAGCCATGGCCGGCGCAAGCCTCACCGATCAGCCGCTGGCGCCGATCGGTGTGCTGCTCGCTGTCCTCGTGAGTGAGTTGGCGGTTGTGCCGTACAAGCGGTGGCGCAAACGGCTGTGCACCGCGGTGGCGGCTACCGTGCTCGTGATGGGGCTCGCGCTACCGGCGGCGGCACAGGTCGGCGCTCAAACCACGCAGACCTCACCTGCGCCCGCGGAAGCCCGCGATCCGCTTGGCCGCGAGACGCCCAGAGGCACGATCGTGGGATTCAACCTGGCCGTACACCGGGAGGATTTTGTCTCGGCCGTGCGATACATGCAGATTCTCGCGGCGCAGGATCAGAATGCCGAAAGGCTCGCGCGCGACCTCGCGGACTTGATCGATCGGTATTTCACCGAGCCGATCACGGCCTTGAGTGATGCACCCGATGGCGCGTCGAACGACGACCTGCCATTCGATCGCGAACGCGTCGTCCTGAGGATTGCCGACAAGCCGGTCGATATCGGGCTGGTGCGCGTGAAAGATCCGCAGGCGGGCCTCGTGTGGCTGATTTCGTCGCAGACACTGGCGGAGGTGCCGGCGCTGCGGCAATCGGCCGGTGTCACGTGGCTCGAGCGCCTCATGCCGGAGGCGCTCGTCGATGCGACCCTGTTTGGCGTACCTATCGCACGATGGTTCGTCTGGGCCGCCACCATCGTCATTCCGTTCGCCGCGCTGTCGCTGCTCTCCGCCATCGTCATTGTGTTCGCTGGGCGAATGGTCACAGACGCGACGCGCCACCCGGTTCTCGACGCTTGGTACAGAGGCTTGCGCTGGCCTGTGATCTCGGTCTTGACGCTCGGGATTCACCTCGCGCTTATGCCGGTGCTGGGATTCTCGTTGAGGTTCCGCGTCGTTTACAGCCGGATTGCGCTCGCCGCAGCCGTCGTGGCTGCCACATGGTTGGTGTGGCGATTCCTCGCGCTCTCGTTCGCCGACGCTCGCATCGCGGCGCAGCGCAGGGGAAAGGCGGGCATCCGATCGCTGTTGCTGCTGGCCGAGCGAGTCTGCAAGGCTGTCATCATCCTGGTCGCGATCTTCGCGCTCCTCAAAATCGCCGGCGTAGACACCACAACCGCACTCGCGGGCGTCGGTATCGGCGGCGTGGCCGTCGCGCTCGGTGCGCAAAAGAGCGTGGAAAATCTCCTCGGCGGCGTGTTTCTCATCATCGATCGCGCGCTGGCCATCGGTGATACCTGCAGCATCTCCAATCGTGTGGGTGTCGTCGAAGACATCACGATGCGTTCGGTGCGATTGAGAACGACCGAGCAGACACTGTTGTCCGTGCCGGCAGGCATTCTGTCGCAGTCGATCCTGGAGAACTTTGCCACACGCGAGAAGATACTGGTGCAAAGCACGTTGCGCTTGCAGTACGACACGACCGCCGATCAACTGAAACGCCTGTTGACCAGCATTCGCGCGCTGCTCGACGCGCATCCAGACATCGAGACATCGACTGCGCGCATCCGGCTGGTCGATTTCGGCGAACGAGCGATCGAGCTCGAGCTGTTCGCGTATGTTGTGACGCGAGACGCCCTGAAATTCCTCGCGGTGCGCGAAGACCTGCTGCTGCAAGTCGCAACCATCGTCGAATCGTCGGGAACCAGCTTCGCGCAGGGCACGCAAGTGCATCACGAACCAGCCGCCGACCCGAACGTTGGTGTTCACTCCTCTGGCGATGGCGGTGCCGTGTCGCGCCGGAGCCCAGCCAGCCAGGGCACGTGAAGCACCGACTGGCAGCGCCGTCTTCTCTCTATCCGGCCATCCTCGAACGCGATCAGCGAGTCTACTTCCGCGTTTCGAGTGTGAGATTGTTCAAACGCACCGGCTCGCTCGAGTAGTTCTCGAGTTCGATGGTGTTCTTCTTCTTGTCGAAGTTGATCTGCGTGGCGTAGGCCATCCTGCCTTCGCCCTTACCAGACTTGTCGAACCGCATCTCGAACAACGTGAACGGATAGTCGTACGTTCGCGGCTGGTTGCGCGCCTCACGGAAGCCGATCACTCGTGGTGTGATGATGACGATCCGCCGGCCGCCGTCCTCGCTCGGAAAATTCATCGCATACCGGATATCCGTCCCCAGGCGCATCACGTTGTTGGGGTCCGGACCCATGTATCCCGGAAAGTTGAACCGTCCGAGCTCGGGCTGTTTTTCGAGCTCGCGCAGCAAACCGTCCTGTTTCTTCTCGAGAAACGTGGTGATCAGATGCTCGCGCTGCTTGGGGTTGGACCATCGGTCGATGTTGACTCGAATCGACTGATTGGCGCCCGTCGCGATGTTGCTCATGTTCAGCGCCCAGCCGTTGATGGTCACTTTATCCGTCGCACTCGGCGCCGTTTGCGCGTTTGCGGACGACATCGCCGTGGTCGCCAGCGCACTCGCTGTGATCCACGCTAACAGGGTGGTTTTCATTCTGATGCTCCCTTCCAAGCGCTCCGTCCCAGTGAACGTCGACTGAAATCAGTTCTTTTTCGGTGGGCGTTCGACCTTGACGAGCAGCGACTCGTAGTACGTCAGGTCGACTGCGTCTCCAACCTTGAGGCTTTCGAGTTGTCTGACGTCGCGCACCGGCAGTGTGAGGACGCGTCCCTGCGTGCCTTTGACGCGGAGCGAAGGTGCCTTCATGTCGATCGCTTCGATCGTGGCAGTAAAGGTCTGCAACCTTCGCGTTTCCGATCCCGGTTTGCGGTCTTTCCTCGTGACGGTTGTTGCAGGTTCGGTGGCTGGCGCCGGGTCACCGGGCTTGTGCACCTGAACCGCCACCGCCTCAAAATAAGTTGCCGACACCTGATCGCCGACTTTCAGACTGTTGAATCCTTCCATCTGATCGGGCGCTTTCACGTCGACGCTGTTTCCCTTGGGACCTTTGAGGGTAACGACACGGTTTGCCTTGTCAATGGCTTCGATGGTGGCGGTCAGTGTGACAGGTTTGGACTCATACGCGGATTGCTGTGCAGCGAGTTGATCCGTCAGCAGCGCCAGCGTCGCCAGACAGCAACTCACGGCGAACCTTCTTGTCATCGTGGTGCTCCGATCGTCATTGCGCGTTCGTCGTCTCGTTGCGGAAGCGCTGTTTTCCGCGCCAGGCCGTCCATAGCACCAGACTCTACGGGCAAAGCCCCGGCTGGACCATGCGAAAAAGGTACGTCCTCGTTCATGAAAATTTACGGTCCTGCCCGGGCGAGGCGCTTACATGGCCGGAGCGCTCCAGCTCTTGCGCAGGGACGAACATTCTTTCAATGGCCATCACCGGCGAAACCGTCGCGCGGCGGTGAATTACGCCCGGGTCACATCTTGCAGACTCCGACTTCACAACGAGTATTCCTGGATGTGGCGATGAGCAAGGCCAATGGGAATGAATGGCTTGTGACCGCGACTCCGGTCTCGGCACCCCTTCGCGGTCACGATTTTTCGCGATTCCGCGACGACGAGTACACTCGGGATGATACGGTCGCGTCGATGGATGCCGAACGTAGATCGCGTGAGTCCGCGTCCACGCCCGATCGGACGAGGGTGACGTTGTCCGTGTGGGAACGGCTTGCGCTGAATCGCGACCTGCAGGCCTTTCTGGTAGGCATCGCCGAGGACCTCGGGCTCATCGTCGGTTTCGAGGGCCTCGGTGCCGTCGCATTCGCGCCTGACGCGGGGTTCCGATTGCTCGCAGCCTGGAACGCGTCTGTGCCCACTCAGCCCGGCGAGACTGCGCTCGACCAGCATCGACGCACACTGGAAGTGATCGGCGCCCCGCTGCCGGCCCGCCCCCGTGCGCCATATGACGAGAACCTCTTCAGGCAGATCGGCGCGGGGGTCGGCGTCTCGTGCGCCGACCTGCTCGCAAAGGACTCTTGGTACGAGTATGAATTTGCACTCGCCGCCGGCGGCATGCGCTCGTATACCTCGTTGCCGGTGTTCATCGAGAATCAACTGATCGGGCTCGCGGTGTTCACCCGTCGTCAGGCGGGCGCGTTTTCGGAGGACGAGACACACATCCTTACCGACGCCGCTCGGGCAATCGGCGTGGGGATCGCGCGAGCGCTGGCAGACGAGGAGGTGGGCCGACTCCGCGCGCAACTTCGAGAGGATTCCCAGGCGCCCGAACCGCGGTTCGGTCATGCACCGTTCTTCGGCGATATCGTCGGTGCGTCGCTGGCGCTGCGCCGCGCACTCGAGGCCATCGAGCAGGTCGCCTCGACGGATGCCACGGTACTCGTTACCGGTGAAACCGGCACCGGCAAGGAGCTCTTCGCCCGCGGCGTGCACCAGCGATCTCAGCGCCGAACGAAGCCGTTTGTCGAGATCAACTGTGCCGCGATTCCGGAGACGCTGCTCGCGTCCGAGCTCTTTGGCCACGAGCGCGGCGCGTTCACAGGCGCTGATACTCGCCGTCACGGACGGTTCGAACAGGCGGATGGCGGCACCCTGTTCCTCGACGAAATCGGCGAGCTGTCGTCCGAGATGCAGGTGCTGCTGCTGCGTGTGCTGCAGACTCGCGAGTTCCAGCGACTGGGCGGCGGCGCTCCGATTCGGGTCGATGTCCGGGTCGTTGCGGCCACCAATCGTAGTCTGGCCGACGAAGTCGCCGCCGGCCGGTTCCGATCCGATCTCTTCTACCGGCTGAATGTCTTTCCTGTACGCGTCCCAGCGCTGCGCGAACGGCCGGAGGACATCGGCGTGCTCACGGCGCACCTCGCCGCCAAGTACGCCGCACAGTTCGGGCGCACGATCTCGCGGATCGATCGGCGCACGCTCGCCATGCTCGAGTCCTACGACTGGCCGGGCAACGTACGAGAACTGGAGAACCTCATCGCCCGTGCGGTCATCGTGAGCGACGGAGAGGTTCTGCAGATTCCCGCGCACATGTTTCCGGGAACCACGCCGGCCGCCAACATCAATCGTCGCCTGCAGAAAGAAGAGCGCAACGCCATCGAGGCCGCGCTGCGCGCCTCCCGCGGCCGGGTCGCGGGCCCCGAGGGCGCCGCAAGGCGACTGGGGCTCGCGCCGTCGACTCTCGAGTCGCGGATTCAGCGGCTCGGCCTCGACAAACATCACTATCGCAAACGCTGACGGTGGCTAGAACGGCACCTTGATGCCGAATGTCCACGTAAAAGCCGTCAGAGTCTTGCCATTGAATTCGGGAAACCTCTTCTCCTCGTTCAGGATGTGCACGTTCATCTCGGACTTCACCGCGAACGTGCGGAAATAGTATTCGACGCCCCATCCCAGGCTGCCGCCCGGTTTGGTCATTGCGGCGCCCACCAGGTTGCCGCTTTCGCGCCCGCTGAGAAAGTAGGCGCCGCCGCCGACGGTGGCGAATAGCCGGAAGCGCCCCAGCCCCCAATTGTAGAGAAAATTGAGATTGAGATGATGGCGCCGGAGCGTGCGCTCGGGGATCGAGTCGAATTCCGGTGCTGCCCATCCGTACATCAGGCGCAGACTCGCTCGCGGCGTGTAGTAGTACTCGACGAACGCATCGACGTTCCCAGTCGCTGTCTGCAGCGTCGGCGCACTGTCGGACGTGCCGTTATCGGACGCGAGGAAGCCGACGTCGCCGCCAACCGCAACCGTGTTGTGGCGTGGGCGTTCAGGCTGCGCCGCCGCAGGCCGCGGCCACAGCGCCGCGAGGATCAAGGCAATAAAGATTCCGGCTCGCATCTGAAACTCTCCTTCTAGCTGGATGCTGATGTCGCCCGATTCCGGTGTGCGGCGGCGGCAGCAGCTGGTGGATCAGGTACAAACGCCGTGGCCGTAAAGACCACAAAGACAACCGCCACCAGCAGTGGTCTGTAATCGACCTCCATTGAGCGCTGAAACCAATCGATGTCCTGGGGCAATAACGGACGCGACGCGATTTCCATCCGGTTCGGGACATAAACGAGGTACGACCAGATCCGCAAGGCGTAGAACGATGCGGCTGCAATCAGAATCAGTCGCCTGCGCGTGTCGTTCTGCCAGTTGGCGAATATCGCGCAGGGAACAACCACGAGCTCCAGCGTCGTGTTCAGGATGATGAAAAACGGAACCGTCGGCTGCATCATTGCGGAAAGCACTTCCGCAGGCGCGATGGCTGCCGCTTTCATCAGCAGCCCGTACATCAATCCGCCGCCGAGCATCACGCCGCTTGCCAGGATGGCCAGGAAGACAGAGCCGTGCGCGAGTCGGCGCTTCCAGTCGTGGCGGCGAATCAGGCGTTCTACCGCGACGCCGAGGACGATGCTCCATGCTAGTCCGAGGCCCGCTCCCCCGATGATGCCGGCGGTACCAAGTGCGAGTCCTGTGGAAGCGAGAGCCATACCAAGCGACATCGCAGGAACCGTGATGAGGTACGGGAGGTTCGGAAGGCTTCTGATCATCTGATGGCCTCACGACCCCTGCAGGGCAAGCCGTGTGCCGCCGGGACGTCAAGCGCAAATGCGCGCTGATTCTGTTGCCGCGATCAATCGTCGCGATGAATTGCTCGCGAGTTTTCGCGAGCTCGCGACGCCACAACTCGCTTCAGTTGGCCGGGGAAGCCGAGAGACGGGAACGCCGATGCTCCTCACCTACATCGCGGTAGCGTGAAGGCCACAATGGCGCGAAGTACTCCGAAAGCAAAATCCATAGCCTCACGATCGCTCTCGCTGGTCGGTGCAGAAACGACTCGAATCGACTGAGGGAGTGATAGGGGACGAACCGTTCGGAGAATCGCGTCAAGATCATTCTGTCGGTGCGTATCTGTCCAAAGAAATACCGCGGCACGATCCAGTGCGGCGCTCGAAAGACTAAAGTGGATGTGTTGCCGTGCTGTGCGGCCCAGGTCGCGCAGTCGAGTGCGGATTTGCCGGCGCCGCCGACCAGCATCCGTTTACCTTTGAGCGCCAGCGGATCGGTCACCTCGCCGGAGTGGAGTACTCGGCCGGCAAACCGCTCGCATCCGTCGATCGTCGGCACGTGTGCCTGTGAGAACACACCGTTGCAAACCGCCACGAAATCGCAGTGCAACCGTCCTTCACAATGCGAACCGCCGACGGTGCACAGCGTTATCTCAAAGGGTGACCCGCAACTGTCCCCATCTCCCGACACGCGCGAAATCTGCATCTCTCGCGAATCTTCGCGATTTCGCGACGAGTGCCTCGCGCCGACGATCACGCAGCGACAGCGCGCTCCGCAGCCTGACGCACGCGCCAGGCTTGCCAGAGATGACGTCGCTCGTGGGCCGCGATGACGTGCAGGCCTGTCGCAAGACTGAATCGAACGCCGCGAGTAAATGGGTTCGGGAAGCGCACCCCAGCCAGGTCGATGTCGGCATAACGCTGCAGGAACGCGCGCACCTCGTCCTGTGATCCGAGGAACTGCTGGATCGCGTCGTCAAGCGACGGAGCGCGGCGGGGTCGAATACTCTGCGGCGCCTTGCTTTTGAATCGAGGCTTCACCGGCGGCTCGAGTGTTCGGACAAACCAGCCCCCGATCAATCCCGGTTGTACAGGTCCACGTCGTCGTCGACCTTGCGTCAAGGCACGCGACGCGGCCGGCTCCATCGCGCGCAGATACACACGGTTCGCGATGGCCAGATGGTCGAGGCATTCCGCAACGCTCCACGAGTTGGCGTCGGCGCGCCAGGCGCCCGCTGTGTCGCTAAGACCACTCACGAGCGCGCGCGCGTCCCGCTCTGCGGCGTCGAAGGCGTTTTCCAGCGCCACGATGTCTGCTCGGTTGTTCTGGTCCATGTCTCCGTACCCTATGGTACGGAACGGTATCTTGTCAATACCTTGAGGTATGGAGAGAATCTGTCGCATGGCGCGCAAGGGAAGTGGCAAGGAACGACTGGGAGAACCGACATTAACCGCATCGGATTGGGCAGAGGCGGCGCTGCAACTGATCGCCGAGAAAGGGCTGCGCGCACTCACGGTCAGCGCGCTCGCGACCAGGCTGGGAGTGACGAAGGGCAGTTTCTACTGGCACTTTCACGGTCGATCAGCGCTGCTTGCGGCCGCACTTGCGCGATGGGAGCAGCGCGCAACGACCGAAGCGATACGAGGTCTGGATGCGGTGACCGATTATCGACGCCGACTCGAACTGATGTTGGATGCGGCGTCGCAGCCGCCGCGCTCGCGATCCTTGTATGCGGCATTGGCTGAAGCCGCGGAAGACCCGGTCGTTCGCCGGGTGCTGGATCGTGTGGCGTCGGTACGGATCGCGTACCTGGAGCTCTGTTACAGCAATCTCGGCCTCTCGGCTGCACTTGCCAAGTCGCACGCCGTTTTCGCGTACGCAGCCTATCGGGGTCTGCTGCAGCTCGCCCATGAAGCGCCTGCCGCTCTTCCGACGGATTGGTCCTTCTACCCTGATGTCATTCGCAGAGCGCTCGTCCCAAAAGCCGTTCCGAAACAGGGTGCGAGGCGGCGTGCTTCCAGGACCTGACGCGCGGGCCTCTGTTATGCTGCCAGCCGCGGTCCATCGCAAACACTGCTGCTTAGTACTTTCTGAGGGCCGAACATCTGGCTCCATCGAATTCGAGAGTTCTGGCTCTTTTGGTGGAGCCATCATCGCGATAGCCTAGCAGTCCGAGACCCGATTCACAACGCGCGCGCTGCGTGACACGTGTGTACCGATCGAATTGTGGAGGACTTCATGGGCCGACAGAACAGATTTTGGGTGACGCTGATGTTCGTGGGATGTTTCACGAGTGCAGCGGCGGTGCAGGAGCCGTCGGCACGAACGTGCAAAGCCATCCACGCGGACCTCGTCGAAGACCGAGCCACCGCGGAGTGCAAGCCCGGCCACGCCTCCTGCTTCATCGGCTTGGTCGATGGCAACCATGGCCTCCGCGGCACCACGTACTTCAGGGCGGATAGCGGGGCGCCAGGTCCCAGCACATCGCCGGGATGGGTGAGCTACAGCGGAAGTTTTGAGTACGTGACCGAACGCGGCACGCTCGTCATGCGCGAGACCGGTGCCTTTAACACGACGCAAGGAAATCCCGAGAGTGGCGCCACGACGGCGTTCCAGAAGATTGTCGAGGCTACCGGCGAGTTCTCCGGCGGCAGCGGCCATTTCTTCGTTTATGGGTTCAACATCAACAACCACGTCGTCACCAGAATCGCCGGTGAGCTCTGCATGCCGTAGACGAAGTGGTGCGCACCGAATCGCTAGCCATCGGCGTTCCGGGTGAGGCCGAGATGTACGAATTCCAAGGGGCCGCGCGTCGTGTGTGCGTCATTGGCGCGGGAATCGCCGGACTGGTGACCGCGAGAGTGCTCAGCGAGGACGGCTTCGACGTCCTCGTGTTCGAGCGACTGCCGACGATCGGGGGCGTTTGGGCGGCGTCGCGCACCTATCCGGGCCTGCGTGCCAACAACCCGCGTGAGACGTACGCGTTTTCCGATTTCCCCTACCCGGTGACAGCGGACGAATATCCGACGGCCGAACAGGTCCGCGCCTACTTGAATGACTACGTCGACCATTTCGAGTTACGGCCATTGCTGCGATTGGGCACCGAGGTGTGCAACGTGTCGCGTGCGTCGCAGAACGCCGGCGACGGATCCGCGTTTGAAGTACAGCTGAGGACGACCGAGGGCAGCCGCCGTGAGGCGCGGCTGCATTGCGATTTTGTCGTGGTTTGCAATGGTGTCTTCTCACAGCCGCACGTGCCGGCGATCGACGGCAGGACGCGGTTTGTTGGTGAAGTACTGCATTCGAGCGAGATCAGCGATCCGCAGGCGCTCGAAGATAAGCGAGTCGTCGTCGTCGGGGCCGGCAAATCCGCCCTCGACTGTGCGTGCTGGGCCGCGGAGCAGAGCGCCTCGTGCACGTTGATCTGTCGAGCGCCGCACTGGATGGTGCCGCGATATTTCTGGGGACGGATACGTGCGGACAAGCTCATCCTCACGCGCTTCTCCGAACTGTTCATCCGTTATCACTCTCCGAGTCGCGTCGAGTCGTTTCTCCATGGCCCGGCACGGCCGCTGGTGAAGCTGTGGTGGTGCGCGCAGACGCAGCTGCTGCGCGGGTTGCTGCGACTGCCGAACAACATGATCCCTGAGCATCCGCTTCCCGTCGGTTTCGAGAACATCGGCATCGGCGGCGAATTCTACGATCGACTGCGGCGCGGCAACCTCCAAGTCAGGCGCGCCCGATTACGCGAGTTCAGTGGTCCCACCACGCTCGCGCTCGACACAGATGAAACTGTCGAAGCCGACGTCGTGATCTTTGGCACCGGCTGGCGACAGGACGTGGCTTTCCTCGATGCAGATTTGCGTGCCGCTGTTTGGAAGAATGGGAAATTCAACCTGTATCGGCATGTACTTCCGCCGCGCGAGCCACGCCTCGGATTCGTTGGCTATGCCTCGTCCATCGCGTGTCAGCTCTCGTCGGAGATCGCCGCTCACTGGCTCTCTCAATGCTTTCGCGGCGAACTGAACCTGCCGCCGGTGTGGCAGCTGGAACGCGAGATCGCCCGGGTGCAGGCCTGGGCGGAGGACGTGTTCCCCGCGCGTCCGGAAGGATATTTCATCGGTCCGTTTATCGCTCATTACCTTGACGAACTGATGCGCGATATGGGACTCGAAACCTTCCGGACGTCGCAACTCCTCACCGAGTACTTCGCGCCCTTCTGGCCAGTGCGGTATCGCGATGTCGGGCACGAGCGCCGGCAGGTCCGTGCATCGCTAGCGTTTTCCGACATCGAACGAAATGCCCTGAGCAACGCGGAAGTGCTCTGACGCATGCCGCCCGAACGACTTGAACCAGCGCGCGTCGGTGCGCATGCCCCACTTGTCATCGACGGGCACCTTGAGCCCGCCTCCGGCGTTCACGGTCAAGGTCACTCGCGGTTCCGTCGCAATCGGATCGCCGGTAGTGGGTGAGATCACCGGCGCGCCGTACTCAGCCAGACCCATGCCGCCGACGACGTAGGGCGTGGCGCGGCCGACGCGCGGCAGGAAGTACAACAAGCTCGCGTTCAGATTGAGCGCGTGCATGCGGCCTTCGCCGCGACGGTAGCCAATCTCGGCCTCGACGCCGAGGTTTGACGTAATCGGAAAAGTGATGGCCGTGCCGAGCGGAGACGATCCGTTCGAACCGAGTGCGACGAACGGTGTGACTTCGATTGCGTTCGCATCTTGCGGGCGTGCCGGTAATGCGGCAAGCGCGACCAGCACGATCGTCATCGTGAACGCTTTCAATCTGAATACATCCATGAGCAACTCCCGTAACAGGTAGACGAACGAACCGCGCCAAAGGACGGGCCAATCGTGCGCGCGTCTTGCAAATGGCCTCAGCGCAACCTGCATGCCCGGCATGAGATGCAATAAAACGCAGAAAAGAAGGATCTCCATGAGCGCGCGCGCCTCGTTACCAGTTGGCGGTCACGACTTTTCGCGATTTCGCGACGTCCAACACTTCGGTCAGGCGGTGACGTCGATGAATCGGGCGAGCGTGATGTTGTCGATATGGGGACGGCTCGCGGCGACACGAGACCTCCAAGAGTTCCTGGTGGGCGTCGCTGCAGAGCTCACGCCATCGATCGATCTTCAAGGAATTGGCGCCGTGGCGTTCGCGCCCCACGCCGGGTTTCGCCTGTTAGCCGGGTGGAACGCACTGGTTGAAAGAGAAGCGAACGAAACAGCGGACGCACTGCATCGCAGGACGCTCGATGCGGTGGGCGCGCACATGCCGGCACGCGCGCGCGTACCGTATGACGTAGAGATGTTCAGGCGCATGCAGGAGGGCCTCGCGGTGTCGTGCGACGACCTGCTGGCCAAAGACGCGTGGTACGAGTATGAGTTTGCACTCGCCGCGAGTGGCATGCGTGCGTACCTATCGATTCCGCTCTTCGACAATGGACAACTCACCGGCTTGGCCGTCTTCACCCGACACGCCGCGCGTGCGTTTTGCAGCGACGAAACACGGCCCTTACCAACGCCGCTCGCGCAGTCGGCGTTGCGATTGCGCGCACGCTCGCAGACGAAGCGCTTGCGCGGCTGCGCGACCGGCTGAACGACGAGTCGGAGGCGCCGCAGGTCCGCCTTGGTCACGCGCCGTTTTTCGGCGACATCGTCGGCGCCTCGCTGGCACTGCGGCGCGCGCTCGAGGCGATCGAGCAGGTGGCGCCCACCGATGCCACCGTGCTCATCAGCGGCAACGTGCGCGAGCTCGAAAATCTCGTCGCCCGCGCCGTCATCGTGAGCGACGGCGAGACGCTGCAGATTCCAACGCACATGCTTCCCGGAACCACCGCGTCGACCAACATCGACAGCCGGCTCGAGAGGGAAGAACGGGAGGCGATTGAGGCCGCCTTACGCGCGTCACGCGGCCGTGTCGCGGGACCCGAGGGTGCGGCCAGGCGACTCGATCTCGCCCCCTCGACGCTCGAGTCGAGAATCCAGCGGTTCGGTGTGGACAAGCATCAATATCGCAAGCGATGACAAAAACAGCCGCCATCGCCGGAATGATCGCACCGCGAAATGCGCCTGCGCGCGGTCCAGCCCCAACAAATGACAATCTTGTTCAACGCCGCACCCGCGATCGCACGCAGCAGCTGCGCCACTAAAAGGGCACCTTGATGCCGAATGTCCAGGTGAACGCGGTGAGCGTGTTGGCGTTCAATTCCGGTAGCGTCTTCTCCCGGTCGAGAATGTGCACGTTCATCTCGGAACGCACGGCAAAGGTCCGGAAGTAATACTCCACGCCGGCGCCAAGATTTCCGCCAGGCTTGGTGATGCCGCTGCCAATTGAATTGCCGCTGTCCCGTACATCGATGAAGTAGGCACCGCCGCCGACGGTGGCGAATGGTCGGACACGGCCGAGCGACCAGTTGTAAATGAAATTCAGCGTGACATGTTCGACGTCGCCGCCAACGGCAATCGTGTTTGCGCGTGGTCCTTCCGTCTGCGCAATTCCTGCACTTGGCCAAAGGCCAATCGAGCAGAGCGCTGATACGTCACAACAACTCGCATTCGTCGAACCTCCCTTGCAGGCACGGGAAGACCGACGGCAAGTGCTGTACCGAGCAACGTCAAGCAAAAAATCGCCAGGATTGCGCCGGTGCCTTAGCGCGCATCAGTAACGCGCTCGCGACTTCTCGCGGTTTCGTGACGACCGCGCTCGCGTGGCGCCGGTCACCTCCCGATACGCGGCGGCGAGGCCGCGAATACCCTCCTCGATGCGTTCTTCGTCCAGCAGTCCGTAGCCGAGCATCAAGCCTTGCACCGGGAGCGTAGCGACGGCGTGTGGCGCGATCGAGTACACGCCAATGCCGCGGCGCTGACTCGCGGCCACAAGCGACTCCATTTGTATCGCGCTCAACGTTGGCATCCACACCACCAAGTGCAGTCCCGCGCCGCTGCCGGCGATCGTCACCTTAGAGCCGAGATGAGCGCGGAGCGTGCGTGTCAGGACGTCGCGCCGTGCGGCATAACGCCGATGCATGCGCCGAATATGGCGGTCGTATTCACCACTCGCCATCAACTCGCGAACCGGGAACTGCATCAGCGCTGAGGAGCCACGATCGGTCAGCCACTTCGCGTTCACCGCATCCGCCGCCAGCCACTCGGGGAAGGCAAGATAGCCAAGCCGCAGCGAGGGAAACATGGATTTCGAGAAGGTGCCGCAGTAGATGACGTGATCCGCATCGTCCAGTGCCGCCAACGCCTTGATCGGGCGTCCGGCATATCGCAGTTCGCCGTCGTAATCGTCCTCGAGTACGCATGCGCCTCGTCGCGCCACCCACGCCAGCAGCGCGTGCCTGCGCGCGGCGGACATCACGGCTCCAGTCGGGAACTGGTGGGACGGAGTCACGTACACGAGCCGTACCGGCCGGTTGTCGTTGGGCAGCGCTGCCGGGTCGAGACCGTCGCGATCGACCGCGACTGGTATCATGACAGCGCCGGCAGCCTGGAATAACGCGCGCGCGGCCGCATACCCAGGTTCCTCGACGACAACGCGGTCGCCCTCGCCGACGAGAACACGTGCACAGATATCGATCGCCTGCTGCGCCCCGCTCGTGATGATGATCTGACTCGGCGAGCGGACGATCCCGCGCGCACCACGAAGGCGCTCGGCCACCTGTGCGCGCAGCCCTTCATCACCGGCGGGATCGATGTAGCCGAAGGTGTGCAGTCGCAACGCCGTCGCGAAGCCCGCCCGCAGCCGCGTGACGAGCTGTTCATCAGGCTCGCACACGCCGTACATGAAGTTGATGCGAAGATCCCGCATGTACGCCGTGATCGGCCGCGCCTGCGCCGCGAGCGTTGCCAGTCTCTGGCCGTGCATTGAGAGAGACGATGGCGGCCGCGCCGCGGCGGCATACCTGACTCGCGCGCCGGTCGGATAGCGCGGGAGATCCGGTGACACGAACGTGCCTTTTTTCGATCGGCCCACGAGGTAGCCTTCGAGCGCAAGCTGCTCGTAGGCGAGCAGCACGATATTGCGCGAGCACCCGAGGTCGCGCGCGAGCTCACGCGTGCCCGGGACGCGCGTGCCGGGCAAGAGCAGACCGCGCTGGATCAACACCGTGAACGCGCGCGTGATCTGCGCGTAGCGCGGGCCCTGGCCGTCGAGTTCCATCAACATCTGGATCCATCCAGTTGGATGAGCCTGGCTCTTTTCGTAGGGCCAGCCTGCCGCTAGCCTACCAACAAACCCTCACAAGAAGTCCACGCAGATGACTGGCGGACTCTACGCGCGACGGCCGTGACGGTACACGCTTGGGCTGACGCCGAATTCGGCGCGGAAGGCCTGATTGAGGTTCGAGACATCGCCGAAGCCGATGTCGAGCGCGGCGTCGAGAGTCTTGGCCGGCGCGGTGGACCAGCCGCGTGGGTTCGCCGCCTCGCCAACGCTTGCTCCAAAGTGACCGCAATTTTTGCCAAGAGTGTGAGCCTCAGATGATCGTACAACGGTCATCAGGAAAGGAGCTCGAGGGTTATGTCTGTGAAGATTGAACAGGGGATCGATTTTTTCTCGGTGCTGCAGGCGCCAGGACGCTCGCCAGAGATCGCCGACTCCGACGACGTGTACGGCTGGCTGTGCGGCAGCTGGGACCTTGAGGTCGTTCACTATCGCGGACTCAATGTCGCCGGCCGCGGGTTGAAGGGCGAAGTCCACGCGGCTCGCGTGCTCGAGGGACGCGCCGTGCAGGATGTGTGGATCATGCCGCGGCGCGAGGATCGCCGCGCTGATTCGGATCGGACGATGAATATGTACGGCACCACGCTGCGCTCGTGGGATGCGTCGATCCAGGCGTGGCGCATCGCGTGGACGAATCCGGCGAGCGGACATCGCGAGGAGCAGGTGGGCCGCTGGAACGGCAGGAACATTCTTCAGGAAGGCACGCGCGCGGACGGCACGAAGACGCGCTGGACCTTTACCGAAATCACGGCCGATGCGTTCCACTGGCGCGGGGAAGCGCTGTATCCGGACAACCAGACGTGGATGCTCGAGGGCGAGTTTCTCGCGAAGCGGAGACCATCATGAGCACGACGTCTTGAGTCCCCGTTGCGGCGGTGGTCGCGATGTTCGTCGTCTTCTTCGCCGCTGCTTTGAGTGAAGCGTTGGGGTGGTCGGGGTGTCTCATCGACCCGATGCAGGCACGGTGGAACGCGCTCGAAGCGAGCATTCTTCTGGGCCTGGTGCGGGCAGTCTGGCACTGGGTGCCATTGGTGCAGGCGCACCGATCGGCGACATGGATCGCCTGGTGGTCACGCGGTACGGTCGCCCGTCTGGATTTATAACAACACGGGGAAGAGCGTATTCGCCGCGGCGCTGTTTCATGCGCTGATGAACATCAGTGAGATCACCTTTTCTAGCTATCCAAGTCGAGGATCGGCGTCGGCGCGAGCGGGATTGAACGATTCGCCGTTGATCAGCCAGCGCGCGCCCGGCGGGACACCCAGCGCCGGTTTTCCACCGAATACGACCAGCAGCCCGGCGGAAGTCCGTGTCGGGAACTGACGACGATCGATTCGATTCATTTGAGTTCGTGCGCCGGTATCAGTGGGCGCGGAGAAGTGGCCGCCGGATCGAGCCGCAGCGATCGACGTGCGGGCACGCATGCAGCGGCGAACGAGACGACTGCCATCTGAGCGTGCGTATCGCGTACTTGAAATCCACCGCTACCTGCTCCACTTCCGATGGTCTTCGTCCTGGCACTCAATCGGCTTGCCTGAGCGCGCTTCGTTGCTGTGGTGAACGCAGAAGGCTGACGCACAAATCGTCGGCCTTGTCGGCCTCCCGACTCCGTCCGGAATCTCCTCCAGTTCGTGAACCAGTTGGTCGCTTTCCGCATCGCGACGAATGGCATCGCCGAGCTGTCGCGCAGCTGCGCGGTACGAATTGTTTTGAAGAACGCGACGCACCGCATCGGCAATCGCTACAGAATCCGCCGTCCGCGCGAGCGTGACTCCCGCTCCGCGCGCGGATACCCGTACGGCGGTGTCGGCTTGATCGCGGCCGTGCGGCAACAAGACCATCGGAACGGCCGCAGCGAGTGCTTTCATCACGGTGCCGTGTCCGGCATGAGTGATCACCAGCGCGGCATGCGGAAGCACTCGACGATGTGGCGCGCTCTCCACGACTGCGATGTTCGCCCACGCGTGCAGGGCCGTGGGCGCGACCGCCGGCCCTGTCGTCACGACGGCCCGGACGGGCATCGTGCTAAGGGCATCGACCACCCGCTGCAGACAACCAATCTGATCCTGGTATGTCGACGACATGGCCACCAGGACCAGTGGCTCGCTGCCGGCGGGCGCTGTCCACGGCATATCCTCAGCCCACGCAGGGTCGTCGAGGACAGGGCCCACATATCGCACGTTCGCCGGAAGGTTGGCGTGGAAATCGAATTGCGCAGAAGTCAGTACGAGTTGACGGCGGGCATGGCCTGCTTGATCGAAGAAATGCGACAGCGATGGAAGGTCGTACCGGCGTCGCAGCGCATTGAGCCCGGCGACGCCTTTGGCATCCCAGAGGCGCTCAGCCAAGCCATTGAGTGCACGGTCGCGGAATCGTCCCAGGACCCCGCGTGCTGGCCTGAGACCGAGGCCGAACGGAGGCATGCCGCGCGCGGGAAAGAGGTAGATGTTGGGTAACAACACATCGAACGGAACGCCGGCAGCTTCTGCAGCAACCATGCCTCCCAGACAGAACATCGAACAGATCACGAGGTCCGGACTGACATCGACGAGCGCATCGTTGACGTCGTGCGCATAACCGGCCGCGGGACCAACGAACAGAGTCTTCGTCAACCGATCGGCCAACTGCCACGGATACGTGCATTCCCAGTCGCGCGTTGGGTCGTTCTCCGGCCGTCTGTCCGGCCGGTTCGGTGCGTGAACCCACCGCCGCAGCGTGGCACCAGTCAAACGAACCTCCGACGCCACGGAATCCTCGGCAAGCACAGTCACGGCATGGCCGCGCTCGACCAGCCGGCGAGCTGCGCTCAGCTCAGGTGGAACATTGCCACCACCATCGACGAGGGCGAACAGATATCGATGCGTGCTCATCGAACCCTTCTCTGAGGTGTCGGACGGCGACGGCGTGGGGAACTGACGTTGAGAACTCCGTTAACGAGGTTCACCATGATCGTTTCCGTCTCCGAACGAGTGAGACCCAGGTCGCGACGAAGCAATTTCCAGGCGTAAACGTCCGTAGCCACGTGAAGGGCGTGGATCGCTCGGCGCCGCGCGTCCGGCGCATTCGGCAAGGAATCGCCGAAGATGCGCTCGAGCCACGCCTGATGGCCGGCGCGCGCACGCTCAAGTAAGGAGACCAGCGAGCCCAGGCGTTCGGCAGTAAGCGCCCAGCGAGCGTTCGCGTCGCCGAAGCGCTCGTACTCTCCGACCAGTACCGCGACGGCGCTCGTGGCGTCCCCCGGCGTGGCTTTGTCACGCGCCGACCCGGTCTCGCGGGCCAGGACCTCGGCGGCTGCCGCCGCTACTCCTTCCTTCGATTCGAAATGGTTCAGCACGGTTTGGTGCGATACGCCGGCCGCGCCGGCGATTGAGGCGAGTGTGATGTCCTCGTAGGCCTGGTCGAACGCCAACTTCAGCATGGCGCGGATGACGCGCTCACGGGTATCGGCCATCCCTGCCGCGCGCGCCACCATTCGGTAGCCGTTCCGTCTTACCCCGATTTCATTTGATCATCATTACAACCAATATTTGAGCGACAGTCAAGCGAAATGACCCCGCGGGATTTCGATGAAGACGTTGTCGCGATTTCATTTCACGGCGTAATGAACGGACACGAAACCGGTTAGAAGAACGAATCGTTTCAAGAGTTTCGAAGAGCCTGGGATTCTGGCCGCATTTCGTTCAGAAACGAGGCCTTCAGTCTCCAGACATCGCCAGGAGTATGACTACCGCGTGATCCGGTGCGCTACGCGTTCAGCGCCACCTACGCTGATCGCGACATCACCGCTCACGGATGTCTGCACGCGCGGTGATTTGCTAATTCGAAGAAGCCGGCGTTCCCACGATCTTGACCACGGTGACGAGGAACCCGGCGGATTCCTGATCAAGAGACTGCAGCACGTGTTCCCCGAACAGAAGCCGAGCAGCCGCACCTTGATCAACGCCTGGCAGGACGTTCGGGTTGTCGACAACACGGTTTAGAGAAGGTACGGGATGATCATCTTGGTTTGCCGTTGGTAGACGCCGTATCGCTCGCCAAATGTGCGGCTGAGCAGTTTCTCCTCGGCGCGGGCGCGCCAGGCGAACGTCGGGACAATCCCGAACAGCACGATCATGAGGGCAGGCCGGCTGCCGAAGGCGAGCGCTTCGCCCATGGCGAGCAGTGCGAGGCCCAGGTAGACGGGGTGGCGCACGCGGCGATACGGGCCGGTTGTAACGAGGCCCGTGCTCTGATCTGCCTTGGGCACAAAGCTCCACGCTGGACCAAGCTCGGCCCGGGATCTCAGGACGAGGGCCGCGCCCGCCAGCGCGAGAAGGCACCCTGACAGCGCCAGCGGCAGGGCGATGGAAGCGTCAGAGCTGCCAGAAAAAATCAGGAGCGAAGGCAAGAACAAGCCGAAGGCTGAGAGGTTTGCCACCACGGGTGCGCGGCCGCCGCCTTCCTGACTTGCTCGTGTCCTGGACTCTACATGACGCCCGCTGACGCGCAGCGATATGGGTCCCGCAAAGGCCAGCAGGGAGACCGTGCGGAGAACGATGACCAGCGTTGACATTTCTTACAATGCTCGCAGCCGCATGAGATACAGCGCGATGGGTAGCAGGAGGATGGGGAACACGTAGCTCACCGCGAGGGCCAGGATCGGCTGGTCCGCCCAGCCAGCGCCGATGGCCGCAAAAGCGAGTGCCGTGGGCACGCTGCCGATGGTCAGCGCCACGGTGAATTTTCTCATCGGCATGCCCGCAAGTCCGGCGAGAAAGACCATGGCCTCCGGGACGCTGTAGGGAAGACTGCGGGTGAGGATGATCGCCCAAGCACCGCCCCGGTCGAACAAACTCTCCATCTTGTGCAGAGACTGAGGCCCAATGAGGCGTTGCATATATCGCCGTGCCGAGGTGAGCATCAGGCCGTAGCCGAAAAAGGCCGCCGGTGATCAGGCCGAGGCTGCCCAGCAATCCGCCGAGCAATGTTCCGTAGACGATGCCGAGCGCGGCGATCACAGCAGTCTGCGGAACTGGCAACACCAGATCGGCCCAGATGAGAGCAATACCCAGGGCCCATGCCCAGCTTCCGAACGCTCGGAGCACCAGCACGGCATCGTTGGCCGCCTGGGGCGTCGGCATCCTCGCGCAGGAGGCAAGCACGAGCGACAGGAACGCCGATCCCGATCAGGCCTGACCTCACTTCGGCCTCGAAACGCGTAGGGTCCGCGCTCTTGCCCGACGGCTATACCCAGCGGCGCACGCGGGCCTCGTAGTCCCGATAGGCGTCGCCGAACCGCCGTTCCAGGTACGCCTCCTCGCGTGCGACGACGCCGTAGCGGATGGCGATTGCAAGGGGCAGCGTAAGAATGAGGATCGATGGGCTGCGCACGGCTATGCCGATGCCGCTGTACACGAGAAACATGCCCAGATAGATGGGATTGCGGGTCCAGCCGTGAATGCCGGTCGTCACCAGCGCGCGGGTGGGCTCGTTCGTGGGTACTGGCGTCCTTGCCCGTAAGAAGTTGCGAATACCCGCGGCTGCGAGCGCCAATCCGATGACGATCAGGGAGCCGGCGATGATCCAGTGGACCAGGTCGATGCTCGGAACCGGAAACGGCAAAGGCAGCAGGCGATCCGAGACGAAGCCGAGCAAAAGAGCGGCGAGAAAGAGGAGAGGCGGTCGCGCGATGACGCCCGCGGTTCCGGTGTCGGTCACTTGTTGCCCAGCGTGGTCCATACCCATGCCTGCTCCCGCCAATGCTGGGGACTACGCAGCCAAGATTTCGCCCAAAAACGACAACTAAGGTGTCATTCTCCCACTTGACAACCACGGTGTCAACTGGAGAAACTGGTACAGCCAAAAAAGGATTGGAGGCGATGGCGTCGGCACGACACAGGACCGAGGTGCGCCGAAGGACGGGGGCGCGCCCAATCATCGACAGCAAGGCGAAGGCGGTCGCGGAGCTGATGCTCGAAGTGGCCCAGTGCTTCTTCAGGATACGGGGGGTCGGCCAGAAGACAGGGCTCATCACCAGCTGGGGCGGCGGTGCCTTCGGCTTCATGCGAAGCCTCGCGCTGCTTGGTCCGCTCACGGTGCCGCAGATCGCCCAGATGCGACCCACCAGCCGTCAGCGCATGCAGCGTCTGGCGGATGAGCTTGCGGCCGAGCGGCTCGTGGAATTCATCGACAATCCAAAGCACCGGCGCTCGAAGCTCGTGCGGCTGACGCCTAAAGGTTACGCGCGCTACCGCGATCTCAACGCGCGGTTCCTTTCTATCGCATCGACCGTGGGCGTCGCTCTCAACGAAGTGGATATCCGCAAGACGATCGAGATCGTGCGGCAGCTGAGCGATGATGTGAAAGCGCGTTCGAAGCGGCTGTCGTAGTGTGCGCCTCCGCGTCCAGCGAGATTCCCAATCTCACTTAAGGACGAGACGATAGCCGACACGCGTCATCCAGCGTGCTCGAGCCAAGTGCGCGTCGGCTGATTGCCGCATGCTCGTCTCGCCGGCGCGATGTCAGGCATCATTCATGTGGCAGGCTCGGATTCGGGTTCGGATTTTTCTCATACACGCGGAAGTCCGTGATCCACAGCGACTCGTTTTTCAGCAACGGACTCTGGCCGACGGGAACCTGATCCAGCCTGCCACCGCCGAGACTGCGGTAGATACCGAATTTGCTGCGGATGTACGAACTGCCGATCCGCCACAGGTCGATGTTTTCATCCTTGAAATCGATGAGAACCTTTCCATCACGCAGTCGAGTGATCTTGCAGGAGTAGTAACCATCGTGCGTGTAATGGACTTCCTCACGTACCTGCACCCATTCGTCCTCGAACTCCGATAGCGGCACGTTGTCCACGATCGTGCCTTTGCCCGTGCTTGCTCCATCAACGGAATGGATGATTTGCATTCTTTTGTTCGACCCGGAGCTATTCGCACGTGGAGTCAGTGTGATCACGGGACTTCCGTTGTTCGGGCCGTCCTGCGCTTTAATCTGATGAATGTGCGTGAAGTTGGACGTGGGCTGAAAACCGGCCGGTAATTTGAACTTCCACTCCAATATCTGCCACTCATCCCAATTACCCTGAACTTTGGCCCAGGTGGAATTGTTGGTGATCGACTTCATCTCGTTGCGCTGACGGTCCACGGTGCTCGAGCTGCACCGGTCGCCGTCGATCACCGGAGTGATGTGGATATCAAAGCGAAAAACATAGCTGTTCAAATCGGGGTCCGGATCAACAGCGCCATGAACGCCATCGATATCCCCGCCATACCCTCCAGTGCAATTGGGATGTTCTGTGTAATCGAAGCCGAAGCGCCGCATGTACGTATTGATGTCCGGGTAGAGTTTACCCACGAGCGATGCATCTGCCTCCATGGCTGAAGTGCGCGTGTAGCCTCTGCAACCAGGACCCGCCGCTGCATTTTTGAGGCACGCATGTCCGGCTTTCAGCCAGCTTGTCGTGTCCATCGGAGCGTAAAGATCATCGAGCCTGACTTCAATGACGTACTCGTCGGCTGAAGGAAGGTTATCGAACTTGACGAAATTCGCGGACGTGACGTCGCAACCGGTTTTGCCTTCTGTCGCCTCGATTTGATCCAACCAGGACACTCCGTTGACCGTGGCAGAGACGATGTTGGCGATTGTCGGACCGTGGTCGCCACAACTAGCTAAGTCGACGATAAAGTGCCCAGGATCCTTTGCGTCCGGTGTGGCTTTGGTAATGGTGTAGGTCCACGTCGAGCTATCAGCAGTTTCTGAAACCTGAAGACCGATATTGTAGGCGCCAGGATCGTCACTTGGCGTGGGCGCTTTAGGGTCCACGCCGATTCGGTTTGGATTGTTCGCAGCCACGGCGGACGCCGCGACAAGAAAGAGGGACAAGAGGATCGTGTGTAAAGTGTTCATGCGATGACCCCGCGACGTGCGCGGTACCCTAACACTCAACCGAGAAAGAAAACCTCCTGCGGTAACGGCCACATCGAGCGCCGGTCATATTGCCACTCCTTGCGAAATAGGCCATTGGAACGGTGAGCATGAGCTCGCCGGCCTGGGCTCCGAACTCGTAGCGGTCCCGCCTCAATTCACCTGAGTTGATGATCGTGGCATTGAGCCGAGCTCAAGATTCGGGCCGAAAGCGGCATTGTTCGAACGTTCAACGCCGTTGGCGCTGCGGACTGAAGTGAGCTTGGGGTTTAGAGTAGACATCAGTCATGGTAGAGAAGCTCCCCCTTCCGATGATTCAAAAGGGGACCGTGCCTCCCAGCGCACCACCTTCAGATCGAGAACGAACACGGAGTAGAAGACTGGCACGAGAAACAGCGTCACACCTGTCGCGAGCGTCAAGCCGCCGATCTGTGCATAACAGAGTGCCTCCCAGAGCGGACCTCCGTGTAGAGCCAGTGGAAAGAGCGCCAATACCGTCGCGGCAACGGTGATGAGCACCGGTCGGATGCGGCGTATCCCGGCATCGATCAGTGCGTCGTGCAAAGGCGCGCCACGCTCGTGCTGCTCTTCGATGAAGTCGAACAGAACGATGACATGGCTCACGATCACGCCAATGAGGCTCGTGATCCCGAGGATGGCCAGAAAACCCATCGGCATCCCCATAATCCAGATACTCGCCAGCGCGCCGACAGCCCCGAATGGAATGCCGGCGAACACAATGAACGGCTTGATGGCGTTCTTGAATTGGAAGACGAGCGCCAGATAGATGGCAATCACGGAGGCGAGCACGACGGTCAACGATTGACGCTGTCCTCTCAGTTGCTCCTTCAATTCGCCGACGATTTCGAGACGATAGCCTGGCGGCAGCTGATGTTCGAACTCGCGGATGCGCGACATCAGCGGAACGGTCACGTCCGATGCCAAGCGGCCCGGCGCGGGGAGCGCCGCCACGTTGACCGCGCGATACTGGTTCACGCGGTGAATCACGGCGATCTCCGGGCTGTACGTCAATGTCGAGATTTGGCCGAGCATGATCTTGACCGGCGCCTGGCTGGAGTACACGTAGAGCTGGCGTAGGTCCGTGACCGTTTCCCGCTGCCCGTATTCCATCAGTTGGACGATCGGGATATTCTTGCGACCCTCACGCAACGTTCCGATTGGAGCGCCGTTGATGGCGGAATAGGTCGAGAGGGCAATGTCTCGGCTCGACACACCGGCGAGGCCCGCGCGATCCTGGTCGATTTCGAGATGCGTGCGGATGGCGTCGTTTCCCCAGTCGTCGCGGACGTTGATCGCGAACGGCGAGGTCTTCAGAATTCCTTTCAGCGTTTCGGCTTCACGCCGAAGCACTCGCGCGTCATCACCGAGGATGCGGATCGAGACCGGGATCAGGGTGGGCGGACCGGTTTCAACCGTACGGACATCGATTCTCGTTCCGGCCACGCGAGCGGAGAGGGCTTCTTGTAGGGGACCAACGAGCCGGTTCGTGTCCTCGCTTCGGCTGAACTGCACCAGGAGCTGCGCAAAATTCGGCGAGGGCGGCTCCGGCCGCACCGAGAACCAGAAGCGCGGTCCGCTGGCACCGACGAACGACGTCACGGACGCCAGGACCGGCGCGGTGTCGGCAGACCGGGCGTGTGACCGATCGTACTGCTCCGTCACCTCACGAATCACCTGGTCGGCCTCGCGCGCCGCACGGGCCGTTTGAGCCAACGGCGCATCTTCCGGAAGACGAACGTCGACGTACGCAATATAGAAGTTGTCCCTTGGAAAGAACTGCTGACGAAGGCGAGTCGCGAAGAATACTCCGGCCACAAGCACGATCGAGGAGGCGGCCAGCACCTTCCAGCGATGGTCGATCGCGAAGCGGACGCCGCGCGTGTACGCCCTGCCGAAGCGGGTGTCGCGGGGCTGACGTTCAGCCCCGCCGGCCCGAGGCTTCAGGACGTAGTATGCGAGGAACGGCAGGAACGTCATGGACATCACGCGGGAGGCGATCAGGGAACAGGCAATCGTGACCGGCAGGCTGTAGATGAATCGGCCGACGTCCCCTTGCAGCAAAAGGAACGGCAAGTAAGCCGCGATGTTCGTAATCGTCGCGTAGAGGATCGCCTTCGACAGTTTTTCAGGTCCAAGCCATGCGGCCGTCGATCGTGGCTTCCCTTGAGCGAGCTCGCGCTTGATCGCGTCCCCTGCAACCACCGGATCGTCGACGAGCAGTCCGAGGGCAATAATCAGGGACGCAATCGACATCTGTTGGATGTCGAGACCGACGAGCTGCATCAGTCCGAACGTCATCGCCAGCGTGATCGGAATGGACAGCGCCATCAAGAGCGCGGATCGCCATTCCCAGAACCCGACGAAGGACACCAGCACCACGAGCCCGACCGCCTCCCAGAGACTGCGGTTGAACAGGTCCAGCTTCTCGCGCACCTGCCGTCTCTGATCGGACGTCGTGCCGACGACGAGATCGGGCGGAAGTGACGCACGGATCTCGTCCACACGCGCGCCAACCGCTCGACCGAACCGATCAACCTGTTCGCCCTTCTTCATCTCGACCGACAGCGTGATGGCACGGCCTCTCTGCCAGGGGCCGTCCTCGCCGCGCCACGTGTAATAGGAGAGAAACCTGGCGGGATGCTGGTACCCGCGGTGCACGGATCCGAGGTCGCGCAGATAGAGTGGGGTGCCGTTGGTGGCCTGCGTGAACACCGCCGAGTCGATGTCCGCGAGCGTTTGAAATTCTCCCGTCTGCTCGAGCGTCAGGTCCCGTCCGCCGGCGCTCAGCGTGCCTGCAGGGAGCGTCGTGTTGCGATTCTCCAGGATGCCACCGAGTGCGCCTGGCATGATCCCCAGGGCCGCCAGGCGGTGTTGCGAATAGCGCGCCTCGATCTGTTCTTCAATGAGGCCGACCCTCGTGACGCGCGAGGCTTCCGGAGTGCTCCTGATGGCCTTTTCGATCCGATCCGTGAAATCATCCAGCTCGCGGTGCGAGTACTTCGGACCGGCCTGACGTCGAAGCGCCTCGACCAGAGTGACCCCGGGCGTCAGAACGATCGGATCCCACACATCGGGATGAATGTCAGCCCGTTGCGGCAACTCTTCCCACACACGTTGCACCGCGCGAACCGAGCTGCTGACCTCCTCGCGAGTCGACACCCTGATCGCGACAAAGTTTCCACCCTCGATCCGCTGAAGATCGGTGCCGAGCCCCTGACGCATCAAGGCGTCGCCGAGCAATGCTGCGGCCTCGCGGACAAATGAAGCGTCGGGCGAACCGGAACTACAGAGCACGACGTCGAGCGAGGACGCCCTCGGCGTCACGGCCGCCGCAATCTGGCTCGCGAGCAATTGGAGCTGTGCGCCGGTCGCGGGCGGACTCGCGACGGTCAGCATGAGCGCGGACGTTTCGCCGAACTCTTTGATGTACTGAATCGGTCCGGCGCCTTCGGGTAGATCGGTCAGCGCATCGAGCTTGACCTTGATGTCGTCGAACTCCTTGCCCGTGTCGATCCGCGCCGCCTCATCGACTTCGGCATACACCACCGACAAGCCCGAGCGGGATGTCGAAGTGATCTCGGACACGCGGATGTTTTGCGCGACCCGCTCTTCGATTTTGCGGGTCACGAGTTGTTCGATCCGCTCCGCGCTCTGGCCCGGCCAGGGTGTGACCACCGCGACCTGGCGGACAGGGATATCCGGATCTTTGCGTTTGGGCATGGCCTCGTAGGCCCAGACGCCCCACGCCAGGGCCCCCACCAGCAGGACCCATGACACGTGCCGGTTCTCCACGAAAAACCGCGCGACGCTCATTGAACTTCTTTCACCACGTCTCCTGCCCTGAGCAGGTTCGCTCCCGACGCGATGATGCGTTGGCCCGCGCTCAAGCCGTCTACGATCGTGACTTGATTACCAGCCAGTGGCCCGGGTTTGATGGGAATCGCCTTCGCGACCGTTCTGCCATTGTTTTGCTCCACGCCGTACACGAGATATCGATCGCTGATCGGATCGTGGACGAGCGCCTCGATCGGGATGCGCAGCAGGCGGCGGTCGGCCCCGTCCGCCGCGATGTGAATCGACGCGATCATCCCGGACCTCAGCTTCAAATCCGGATTGCGGATGGCCACGTTGATCTCGAACGATCGCGCCTTTGGGTCAGCGGCCGCCGCGACGGACAGCACGTGCCCCTCGAAACGCTGGTCGCCGAACGCATCTACCGTCAACGGAAGCAGCTGTCCGGTCCGAAACTCGTGCAGGGCCGTGTCCGGGACGCTGAAACGGGCTTTCACGACGTGCAGATCGGCAAGGACGAACGCGGGCGTTCCCGCGGCGACCAGAGTGCCCACGTCCACGCGACGTTCGAGCAGAATGGCGTCGAAAGGCGCACGCAGCGTTGTGTCGCGGAGCGCAATCTCGGCTTCCTGCAGTTGCGCCGACGCTGATGCCGTGCGCTGCGCCGCCGCCGCGACGGCCGCGTTCGCGGCATCGACTTTCGCCCTGGCGATGTCCACTCGCGCGTGGCTCGCGTCGTAGACCGGCTTCGTGATGCTCTCCTGCTCCCACAATGTCGCGATGCGAGCGAAATCCGATTCCGCCTGGGACAGGCCGGCCCGCGCCTCTGCGAGTTGGGCCTGTGCCGCGCCGATCCCGGCATTCGATTCATCTCGCGTGCCGCGGGCTTTGTCGACCACCGCTCGGTAGTCGGTGGCGCGAACGCGAGCGAGCGTGAGTCCGGACGCAATTGCTGCGCCTGGCTCCAGCGGATGGACTCGGCCATCTGCAGCTTTCGTTTGATGAACGTCCACGACATAGCCGGAGACCCGGAAGGCGAGATCCACCTGGACGTCGGGGGCGATGATCGCTGAGTAGGCTACCGGCGCGGCATCGTTCGACGACGCGACCGTGACCATGCGCACGGCTTTCGCGACGACGTTCGAATCACCGTTCGCCTCGCGGCCGGCGCAGCGGCCGCTGAGGACAGCCGCGAGACTGAGGAGCACCATCGGCGTGTTGACGGCGTTGGCGCTCATCGATCTCTGCCAAGGGCGTTTTCGAAATCGGCCTGCGCCGTCGCGAGATTCATCAGCGCCTGCGTGTAGCGATGATTCGCGTCCACGAGGCTGGATTGCACCTTGACCACTTCGCTCAAGAGCGCCTCTCGCTGGGCATATCGGTTGCGCACGACGCGAGACGCTTCGACGCTCGACGATTGAAGGGCCCGCGCGAGTTCGAGTTCCTTGCGCGCCTCGAGGATGCGCCGGTACTGATGACCGACATCAACCATCACGATCGCTTCGGTCTCCTGCAGCTCCACAGCCGCCTGAGCTGCGGCATCTTCTTTGATTCGGATCTGTTGCCGCTTCCTTCCCCAATCGAAGACGTCCCAGCTGGCCTGAATACCGACGCTGCTGAGACTGTTGGGCAGGACGCTGCTGAAATTGACCGTCTTCAAACCGATCACCGAAAAACTGACGTCCGGGATGCGTTCCGCGCTCTTGATCCGCCGTTCCAGGTCCGCCTTCCGCTGCTGGATTCTTGCGAGATGGATTTCCGGCCGTGACGCGAGCGCCTCGGCGTATGCGTCCTGCAGCGACATGAGGTCGACCGTTGCGGCGCTCGATGGATCGACTTCGAACGGCGTGTCGACGGGACGCCCCATGAGCCGATTCAACTGCTCCTTCTGCGTCTGGATCGGATCGTCCATCTTGAGCAGTTCGTATTCGGCTTGCGCGAGCTGCACCTTGACGGTAAGGAGATCGGCCTGTAGCGCAACTCGCTGCACCACTTGCTGACTGGTCTCGCGGTCCAGTTGCCTGAGGAACTCGATGGTGGCTGCGAGCGTCCTTCTTCCGCTCTCTGCCTGCGCGATCCCGTAATAGAGGCGACGAACTTGATTGAGCGTCGCCTGCCGCTTTGCACGGACCTGCTCGGTTGTGGCTTCGACACCAACTTCGGACAACTTGACGCCCAGTCCGATTCTGTGCTGTTGCGTGAGAGGCTGCGCGACACTGGCGTAGCCGATGAATCCCAGTTGGAGAGGACTTGTGAGGGTCGTCGTCTCGCCGGGGATCGGACCGTCGGCTGGATACACGCCAAGGCTCCCGCGCTCGAGCGTGATGCCGAGCTGCGTGAGCGGTTGCGACCCGAGTGCGGTGATGGAAAAAATTGGCAGGCGCTGCGTCGAGGCAACTTTCACGTCCGCCAGCGCCTTCTCGCGCTCGAGTTCTGCGACGCGAATCCCGCGATTGTTCACCTCGGCCGCCTGCACCGCCTCGGTGAGCGTCGTCACCTGACCGTACAGCGCGGCTGGCGTGCAGATACACGTGAAGGCGAACACCCACATCCGCTCACGCACGAGATGGTTCCTCAGACACTGTCTTCCGCATCGCGCTCAGGCCTCGTCTCTGGCCCGAGCCGAAGAACGAACGCCGCCGCTCGGATCTGGTCGTGAGGGTACGGGTGCGCGAATGAGAAACGTGTGAAAGTTCCGTCGAATTTCCGTTCAATTCTCGTTGGAGCCAGGTCGCCGACGGCCGTGGCTTTCCAACCATTCGCCGCTGATGCCTGTCTATATAATGTCTGTCCATGACAGGTATTAACACGCGCGCACTGGACCGCGAGCTGAAGCGCGGCTCCGCGGAGTTGCTCATCCTCTCGCTGCTCGATACCCGGCCCCGCCACGGATACGAATTGAGCAAGTTGATCGCGGTGCGGTCCGGCGGTCAGTTGACATTCCACATCGACTCGCTCTACCCGCTGCTCTACCGGCTCGAGGAGCGCGGATGGATCAAGGGCAGCTGGCTGGAAAAGCCTGGCGAGCGGCGGCGCCGCTACTACAAAGTCACGGCCGAGGGGCGACGCGTCCTTGCCCAGCAACGGAAGACGTGGGCCGCATTCGTCGACGCGGTCCGCCGCGTCACAGGGGAAGAACATGGGTGATCCTTCGAGTCCGCGACACGATGTGTCGCTCAAGCGGCGTTGGGCCGGTGAAGTGCGCCGGCGACTCGCGCCGCTGCGGCTCTCGCCCGAACGCGAAGCCGATATCGTCGACGAGCTGTCGCAGCATCTCGACGACCACTATCGCGATCTGCTTGCCGGAGGCGCGACGCCGGAGGACGCGACAAGCGCGACGCTTGCTGAATTCCGCAGCGGGAATCTTCTCGCGAAGCACATGGCGCCACTGCGGCAGGCGCAAACGCCGCCGCCGCTGACGCCAGGCGCACGGACCGATCACGGGCTCAGCGATCTCTGGCAGGACGTGCGCTATGCCGCGCGGATCTTCTCGAAGCAGCCCGCCTTTGCTGCGACTGCGGTTCTCACGTTGGCGCTCGGGATTGGAGCGACCACCGTGATCTTCAGCGTCGTATACGGCGTGTTGTTGAAGCCCCTCCCTTTCCACGAGCCCGAGAGGTTGGTGAGCCTGCGCCAACTCGCGCCGCACGGGGCAGGGACCAATCATGGTCCTGCCACGTATCTGACCTATCGCGAGAATCAGCAGGCATTCGAGGCGATTGGCGCGTGGGATCCAGCAGAGGTCTCAATTACCGGCGCCGGCGATCCGGAACGTGTTCAGGCACTACTAATAAGCGCCTCCACGTTGCCGCTGCTGCACGTACAGCCGATCGTCGGCCGCGGATTCAGCAGTGAGGACGATACGCCCGGTAATCGTCTGCGAGTGGTCTTGACCTATGGCTATTGGCATCGCCGGTTCGGAGGGGCAGAGAACGTCGTCGGGCAGCGGCTCGTGATCGATGGCCGGCCGGGTGAAGTCATCGGCGTACTACCGGCGTCGTTCAGGTTCCTGCGCACGCGTCCCGACATCCTCCTGCCGATGCCGTTGGACGTCAACGCGCCGCGCGGCATCAGCTTCGGGTTTCAGGCGCTCGCGCGGCTGAAGCCGGGCGTCACGCTCGCCCAGGCCAACGCCGACGTGGCGCGTATGATCTCGCTGCTGCCGCCGATGTTCGCGCGATTGGAGTTGCAGCCGGACGTTCGCCCGCTAGCCGATGATGTGATCGGCAACATCGGGCGGATTCTGTGGATTCTCCTGGCTGCCGTCGGCGTCGTTCTGCTCATTGCGTGCGGGAACGTGGCGAACCTTTTCCTGGTGCGCGCGGAGGGACGCCATCAGGAACTCGCGATGCGGGCGGCGCTGGGCGCAAGCCGCAGCCGCATCGCGCGCGCGCTCCTGTCGGAGAGCGTGGTGCTGGCACTCGCCGGCGGCGCGCTCGGTGTCGCGCTCGCTCAGGCCGCGGTCGGGTTGCTGCGAACGATCGCGCCTGCGCAGCTTCCGCGCCTCGACGAGATCGGTATCGATGTGACCGTCCTTCTATTCACCATATCGGTCTCGGTGATGAGCGGTGCGTTGTTCGGAGTGTTCGCCGTGCTGCGCTTCGCAACTCCGGGTACCACGGCGCTCAGCGAGGGAGGCCGATCCGCGAGCGACGCTCCCGGACGACATCGCACCCGCAATACGCTGGTCGTCGGACAAGTCGCGTTGGCTCTGACGTTGCTCATCGTTTCCGGGCTGATGATTCGGACATTCGTGGCTATGCGACAGGTCACACCCGGATTTACTCGGCCCGAGGAAGTCCAGACGTTTGTCCTGAGCGTGCCACCAGGCCTCATCAGCGATCCAGAACAAGCGGCGCGGGCGCATCAGAGCGTCGCGGAACGGCTGGCGCAAGTGCCGGGGGTCATGTCCGTTGGTCTCTCCTCGTCCATCACGATGGACGGCGAGGACAACGGCAACGTGATCGAGGTGGAGGGCGCCCCCGTGCCGGAGGGTCAATTGTCCCCGCTACGCCGGTTCAAAAGCTTCGCCCCGGGTTACTTCGAGACGATCGGTAACCCGCTGGTCGCAGGGCGATCAATCACGTGGAGCGAGATCTTCGAACGGCGGACGGTTGTCGTGATTTCCGAGCCGCTCGCGCGCGAGTACTGGGGAGAACCGGCGAAAGCACTCGGCAAGCGTATCCGCGGCACAGGTAATCGAGCGCCCTGGCGCGAGATCGTGGGCGTCACCGGCGACGAGCGTGACGATGGGCTCAACCATCCGCCGACGGCGATCGTGTACTGGCCAATGTTGAGTGAGAGCTATCGCTGGCGGACGATGGCGTACGCCGTGCGATCGACTCGGACCGGCACCCCGGGTTTTTTCCGCGAGCTGGAGCAAGCCGTCTGGTCGGTGAATCCGAATCTGCCGCTCGCGGCTGTTCAGACGCTCGAGGAGATTCAGGCCCACTCGATGGCGCAGACCTCATTTGCGCTGGTGATGCTGGGTATCGCGGCAAGCGTCGCGCTCGTCATCGGCGTGGTCGGCATCTACGGCGTCATTGCCTACGCTGCTGCGCAGCGCACGCGCGAGATCGGGCTGCGGATGGCACTCGGGGCGCAGACCTCAGATGTGCGGAATATGTTTCTGCGTCATGGGCTGTTGTTGACGGCGGCCGGCATAGCGGCCGGTATCGGCGTCGCGCTCGCGATCACGCGGGTGATGTCGGCCTTGCTGTTCGGCGTTGGTCCGATGGACCCGATCACGTATGCCGCTGTGGCGATCGGCTTGACCGGGATTGCGCTCGTCGCGACCTACCTTCCGGCGCGCCGGGCTGCGCGTGTCGACCCGGCGGTCGCGTTACGAGCGGAAGCGTAGGTCGTTCCGCCGAGGCTGAGTCCGGTAGTCGCGAGTTGATCGCGCTCGCGACTCCGGCTCGCGGTGACTCGATGTCTCCCGGACTTGCCCCACTCCAGCACACGGTCCGAAGATTACGATAAATGGACCATCCGCTAGCGAGGACAAGATGATGCGAATGAAACTACTAGCCGCTCCCCGCACGTCATCCAACTCGTCTTCTCGCGTCGCTCAGACGGCAGTCGGGCGGACAACCCGCTAACCAGATACGAAAGATGAAAGCCGGATCTTCCACTCGACTGCGTCTTGCCGAACTGATTTGCGCGCTTTCACTCGCGACCGACCTTGGCCTCGGCCAGCCGATGACACATGTGCTGCGGACGTGTCTGCTCGCGCTGCGTCTAGGACGTACTCTCGGTCTCAACCATAAGCAACTTGCGGACATCTACTACACGACTCTGCTGCGATTCGTGGGATGCACGGCTGAGTCGCACGAGCTGCTCGACTTTGCCGCCGGCGAGGACGTGCGCGTTCGCGCATTGATGGTGGCGATCGGCGGTGGCACGCCTGAGGAGATGGGGCCGCACCTGGCGCAGTTCATGCGCGAAGCCGGTGTTGGCGGCGATATCCCTTCGCGTGTCCGCAACGCTCTCGAATCTCCCGTCGGTCTGGGTGCGCAGCTCGCGGCCATTCATTGCGAAGTCGCGACGATGCTCGCCACGCGACTCGGACTGGGCCACTCGGTCTGCGAGGCGC
>JBKPAJ010000222.1:0-4125 GCA_046726375.1 Acidobacteriota bacterium | reverse complement strand
GATGTCGGAGCGAACCGACCGGACGATCTCGCTGCACCTCCGCGAGGCGATCCACGATCCGAGCGCCGGCGCGTTGGCCGCGCTCGTGCTGTTGCAGCGCAAAGGCCGCGTGCTGGATGCCATGATCGATACCTTCACGGCCGTCCGTCACCGGATCGGCAATACCAGCGACCAGGGCCTCCTCGATCAACTCAACACCGCGACAACAGCGCTGGCGCGTCTGGCCTTGAACCCGGGGGACGCGATCCAACCGGAAGCGCGCCAACAGGGAATCAAAGATTTGGAAGCCAGGAAGGAGCGGCTCGAGGCCCAACTTGCGGATCACAGCGCGGAATTCCGTGCCCACATGCAGCCGGTCACGCTCGAAGCGGTTCAGGCGGCGATTCCTGACGATGCCGCGCTGCTGGAGTTCACGATCTTTCGTCCGTTCGATCCCAGGGTCGAGCGCAACGGCGACGCATATGGGCCGCCGCATTATGCGGCGTATGTGGTGCGCAGGCACGCGGCGCCGCTCGGAGTGGACCTCGGCGCCGCGGACGCGATCGACGAGATGATTGGCGCGATGCGGCAGGCGCTGCGCGATCCGAAGAGCAATGATCTGAACGAGCGGGCGCGTGCCGTGGACGAACGGGTGATGCAACCGCTGCGCGCGTCATTGGCCGGCGCGACGCGCCTGCTCATCTCGCCCGACGGCGGACTCAATCTGGTGCCGTTCGAGGCTCTCGTCGATGAGCGCGGCTGCTATCTCATCGAGCATTACGCGACGAGTTATCTGACCAGCGGCCGCGATCTGGTGCGGATGCAGTCGAGGCGCGCGAATAGTGGCAAGCCGGTGATCTTTGCCGATCCTGTTTTCGGCGAGCCCGCCGTGGCGCACGTCGACCCGTCGATCCGCGAGTGGCCGTCGGCGTCCGCGTCGCGCCGCGCCGGCACGACCTCGGACGAGTTGTCTGCGATCTATTTCGCGCCGCTTGCCGCGACGGCGGAGGAGGCACGCGCGATCAAGGCGCTCTTTCCGGACGCAACGCTGTTCACCGGACAACGCGCGACAAAGGCGGCGCTGCAACACGTGGAGGCGCCTCGCATACTGCACATCGCGTCCCATGGATTCTTCGTGCGCGATCCCGGGATCACCGTGCAGAATCCACTGGTGCGTTCGGGTCTGGCGCTGGCCGGTGCGAACCTGACACGAGCGTCACACGAGGACGGCATTCTGACGGCGCTCGAAGCGTCGGGGCTGAACCTGCGGGGGACGAAATTGGTCACCCTCTCGGCCTGCGATACCGGCATCGGCGAAATTCGAGGTGGTGAAGGCGTGTACGGACTGCGCCGCGCGTTCGTCCTGGCCGGTGCCGAAACCGTGGTGATGAGTCTCTGGCCGGTCAGCGACTCCACGACGCGCGAAACGATGTTGGCCTACTACACCGGGCTCCGACGCGGGCTCGGACGCGGGGACGCGTTGCGGCAGGCGAAGCTTGCGATGTTGAAAAGCCCGAACCGGCAACATCCGTTCTACTGGGCCGGCTTCATTCAGTCGGGCGAGTGGGCGAATCTCGACGGAACACGCTGAGCCCCACCCGACGGCGTCCATTCTCATCTCGTCCTGAATGCAGCTCCCCGATCACTGAAAGGGATCGCTGATTTATTCCCACAGATACAAGCGCCTGCGACTCCCGCGGCGCCGAACAAGATCTCATCGTAGAAGGAAGGGTGTAGGAGATGACGAAGAAGCACGTAATGGTTCCAGCGGCAGTGCTACTGGCGCTCGCCACTGGTGGACGTGTCAGCGCACAGGGTCAGGATTTGTTGGCGAGATTCGACGGCGGAATTGGCGTCAACGCGGTGGCGGGCCTTTTCGGCGACCAGAACCCGGATTTGATCTTTCCCAACGTTATTCTCAACCGCGTAAGAGGAGTCGATCCCTCCAACTCGATCTGGAGGATCGCCGACCTCAAGGCTGATGTCGACACTGATGGCAACATCAAAGTCAGCGGGCGCGGTTTGGTCCTAGCGGTAGGAAACCGGATTGGGCAGAGTCTCAACCTCGAGGTCATCGCGACAATGATCTGCGAGGAGCAGGCTCCATTTGTGCCGCACTCGACCACCACGCCGGTCAAACTCGATCCGAGCGGGGACTTTCGCATCGACGACACGCTCGATTCAGTGCCATCGGAGTGCCGGAAGCCGGTGCTTCTGATCCGTACCGCAGCCGGCTGGATCGCCGCTGGGATTCCCAAGCTGTCCGACGAGTAGCGACATCGAAGAACCCCTGCGCAGAATGGCGGACGTGAGCACCGCCGGGGCCGTCCCACGCCCCGGCATAACTCTTTTCAACGATCAGCTTCTGCCGAAGCTGTCGCTCTGATGCGCTCCGTGTCTGTCGCGATCTTCCTCCAGTGGAAATCGCCGCGCAACGCGCGACGTATTTCGTGCGCGCGTTACCGCTTCTTTGCGGCAGCCTTCTGTCTGGCTGCCCGCCGCTGCAGAATCCGTTTCGCCCGCTCAAGCTCGGCTCGCCTTCTTGCGCTCAGGTTCTTTCCGCCGCGATTGATGAAGTACTGAATCATCCGGATCCCTGACGCGAGGCCGCCCGGCGACACATCCTTTCGTGCCATCGTCCTGGCGATTGTCTCGGCCGAGCCGGTGAAGGTCCCCGACGGCGGATGCGTGGAATCGGTGGTCACGCCTCGCACCCACCTCCTCTTTTGTGTTCGGCGCTTCGTCGAGGTCGAGGGCATAGGGTCAATTCGCTTCAGGTGCGTGGCCGTGCGACGCTTCAGCAGGACGGTCGCAACATTCTTGCAACCTTCCAACGCAGACTCACGGATAGCAAGCACGATGCCGGGGGTGATCGTCATGGAGAGCTTGAGTGCACTCTTGCAGTTGAACCGACGCGCCGGGAAGCCGCGCTCATCCGGGCTCACCGAGATCCGCGGACCGTACTACTCGGTTATGGGCTCGCGATATCTGGCAGATGTGCTCGAGACCATGGGCGCGTATGTCGATGGCCTCAAGTTCGCCGCCGGGTCGTTCTGTCTGATGCCGGAGGAGCGCGTACGAGAGATTGTCGAGCTGTGCCATCAGCATGACGTGCGGGTATCGACCGGTGGATTCCTCGAACGTGCTCTGCCCCTGGGGCCAGGGGTGGTCAATCGCTGCCTCGACATCTGCCGCACGCTTGGCTTCGACACGATCGAAGTCTCATCAGGATTTGTCACCGCGCCTGCAAACGACCTGCTGGCACTGGCGCAAAGTGCGCTTGATCGAGGCTTCCATGTCAAACCCGAGGTCGGCGTGCAGTTCGGAGCCGGTGGCGCTTCATCAATCGAACAACTCGAAGCAGAGGCGCCGCGAGCAGCCGATGATGCCGTTCGAATGGCCGAACGGTACTTCGGTCTCGGATTGCCACTGGTGATGATCGAATCCGAAGGTCTTACGGAGAACGTCCGCGTACCACGTCACGACATCATCTCAAAGATCGTGAACGCTCTCGGTCTCGATCGCGTGATGTTCGAGGCTGCCGACCCGCCGGTGTTCACCTGGTACGTGAAGACGTATGGACCGGAGGTCAATCTGTTTATCGATCACACCCAGATCGTGCAGCTCGAGGCGCTGCGCGAGGGTCTCTGGGGCACGACCGACGTGTGGGGCCGAATCGTGACGTTCAAGCCCTGGTGACGCCGTGTGCCGCCGTGGGTACGACAACTTCGCAAACGAGACGCATCGTTGATTCGCAGGGGGCTAATCCACTCGAGCCCGTGTGTCGCAAGCGAAGCGACTGAAAGAAGGGCGAGACGACGGCGAATTGATGCACGGCCGAGCAGACATCGTGTACCGGGCCGGGGCGTCAGCTCCGCCGATGACGCTGATGACAGATTAGAAAGGGGAAGCTGCGGACACTGGCACATCTGCATCAGCTACGGCGGCAATCCACCGGTTCAGCACCGGGACCACCTCATCGCCGCGTTTGATGGCAGGTGCGCCGCCTGGACAGAAGTCGATCTCGACTTCAACGACGATCAACCCATCGCCGGGCGTAGTGCGTGTTGCGGAATCAGATCAGACATGGCGTGTAGCGGAAGCAAACATCTCGACAGAAGATTCAGCACGGCCGATTTGGCTCGT
>JBKPAJ010000221.1:0-14394 GCA_046726375.1 Acidobacteriota bacterium | reverse complement strand
CCCGGCTTTAACCGGTGCTCCAATCCACCACGTCACGCCGTTGCGATCGACCACTCCCGCGTTGCGGTGGCCGTACGGCTTGTCCTCCGGTTCGCTTTGCGACGTTGCACCAGCCCGCACAGCCTCGGCATACGTCGCATCGACGTCGTCAACCCAGAGATAGAGCGCCGCCGACAGCGGCTTCGCATGGCCACCAGCCTGACCGAGCATCACCAGCGAATCGCCGATCTTGATTTCGGCGTGCATCACCGTGTTGTCGGCGTTGCGATGACAATGGACCTCAGTGCCGCCAAACGCCGACTTCAAGAACGCGAGCTCCGCGTCGGCGTCCGGCACGACGAGATAGGGCGTAACGGTTCGGTAAGTGTCTTTTGTGTCTGCCATAACCGCATCGTCTCAAACCGGGTATCTATTCCGATTGTAGAAATTTGACGTGGTTCTGAAATTCCGTGCGCGCCGCCTGATAAGCGGTCGGCGTGAGACCGGAGAACGAGCGAAAGTCGTGAATGAAGTGGGCTTGATCGAAGTAGCCGCACTCGAGCGCGACGCTTGCCCAATCGATAGCACGTCCCCGATGCGCCCGCGACACGGTGCGCTGAAAACGGCGGAGCCGGCAGTAGCGCTTCGGTGTCAGGCCGACTTCGACCTTGAAGCGTTCGATGAATCGTTTCGTGCTCATCCCGATTGCGTCGGCCACCGTTCCGATATTGGCGGTGAGCGGAACGTGGTCGAATCTCGTCAGCGCAAATGCCACTGCCGGATGCAAACCTGCAGGTGTCCACATTTCCCGAAGCACACCCTCGAGGACATCCAGCTGCGCATCAGCACTCGCAGCTTCAAACAGGCGCTCGCGCAGCGCTGCCGTCTGGCGCCGGCCCCACAGCGCCTCTAATGGAACGTTGGCCTCGCGCCCTTCGTGCGCCGGCATGCGCATGAACGGCATCGTGCCTCCAGGTCGGAACGCGACACCGGCCACGTACTCCTGTTCCGAGGTATCAATTACCTGGAAGCAAGACCGCACGCCGGCCAATATCGTTCCAGCCGTGGTCACACACACGTTCGTGAGCGTAGGGTCGTAGAGCCTGGTCTGGTCCTCCTTCAGGTTGACGATCAGTTGCGCGGTGCCGGTTGGGAGGACTCGCTCGAGCGCATGCGGCCGTGGGTCGCCGCGGTACACCCAGATAGATTCGACAAACGCATCGAGCGGCGGCCGCGGCACGCGGTGACGGTAATCCATGACCAGCTGAACTGAAGCGTGAACCGAAATTGGTTCAGTCTAACGCGCTCCATCGCCGATCGTACCAGCGCTCAGCAGCCGCAAGACACCCGTCATATGAAGAAGCTGATGAACGCGTCTAATAGACCCACTGTAATCGCGCAGTCGCTGAACCACCCGACCGACCAGCTCATGGAATCAGTAGCGAACGAATTCATCAATCTGAGGCCGATATCGCGACTCACAAAAAATGGATTGAGCGCCCGCTTCTGCTGCTGGAGGTTCGCCGCGTCGCCCACGATCTCGTACGCGAACGGGCTCCTTGATCTTTCCGTATTTCAGGCGTCCCAGCATGCTCACTGACGTCGAGAATTCGACGTCAGTGAACCCAAACTTGCTTGTGCCTGTCCGGACACGGCCCTGGCCCTTGACCCCGACGCTGATCAGGTGGTCCACCGGATGCCGGAACTTCATCTGCCCGCGAAACATCAAGCGCAGCCTTCTCAGATCCCATTGGTCCTTCTGATTGCCGACTTGCGTCTTGCTGTCCGCGTCCTGGATGAAGGCGTTGTAGTCGACGAGCGGAGTTGAAAACAACCGGCCATCGTACGAGGTGTAGTTCTTCCAGTCATCTGGAAGATCCGGCATCACAAATCCGGTCGCGGGAATGCGAGCCGGGGTTGGCGGTGCTGCCGGCGAATAGTGGTGTCGGCGGAGCCGCTTGCGCGCGGACAGTAGCTGGCACGACCCGGCCAACGTGACAACGAAGGCAACGCTCGCGAACGATATCGATATCCACCCACGATGTGCGCCTTTCATGGGCGTCCTGTTACTACCGGAATCGGAAGCGAACGCCCACGACAATGGGAAATGTCACGCGGGCGCTGTCGTCGTTGATGTCCTCGAGCCCAGTTCCGACCAGCTGATCCACCTCCGACAGGCCACCTACGCGCCGGAGTCCGACTTGCGCGTTCACGTCCACCTGTTCGGCAATGGGGAACAACACGCCCACGTTGATTCCCCAGGTGAAAGCCCCCGAGTCATCGTAGAAATCGGTCGTGCTGAACACGAGGTTCGACTGGGGCGCGGCGAACTCTGCGTCGATGCTGTTGACGAACGCGATGCCGATCGTGGCTTCCCCGTACACCCGCAGACCACGGGCTTCGATCGGCACGTAGCGGCGATACCCGAGATCCAGGCCAATGCTCTTGTAGTCTGAATATTGCGCGTAGAGATTCGATGGCCCGACGTCGCCGAGGCGCACCAGATCCGCGTCGGCCGATTGATAGGTGAACACACCGCGCAGCTCGGACACGTCACTGAGGGCATAGCCGCCGCCAAACCGGAACTGCAAGCCCGTGCCGTAGACCTCGCCGTACGGGTTGGGAAGAATGGCCGCGGCCTGCCCCTGGAGGGTCCCGATGGCTCCCGAATTCACATTTCCGTTGACGCCGACGTCGATACCGAAGCCGAAGTCCAGAACCCATGGCGACTCATCCGTTTGAGCCTGTGCGCGAACATCCCGTGCACCGGCGAACAACATGAAGGTGATGACCGAGCCGCACACAAGTCCTCGCTTGATTTTCATTGCGATCCTCCCTTGCTGAACGGTTGTTGCGATCCGTTCCCCTGCGCCCTTCATCTTGCACGGCCGATGCCGACGCGAACGTCGTGTCCGCGATGAGGAGTAGACGCATGGCTCCAGTTCCTGTGCCGAAGCCAGGACGCGAAAGCACTTCGCAATCTCGTGAAAGATGGCGATGCAAGTTCCGCAGAAGCGAATCGGGTGATCACGCGCGCGGCCAAGCTGCAGGAGTTCGTTGGCAGCCGCCAGTTGCCAACGACAGTACGCGTCTGGTCGAGCGCCACGGGACGCCTGCAGAGTGTCGCTTCGGCGTATGGAACTGCCCGGCCCACCGGTCGCTGAGCGCGGAACCTTGGAACCTCGGAACCCCGGAGGAACTCCGGAATCCCGGAACCCCGGAACTTCGGAACTCCCCGAACTCCGGAACCCCGACGTCCCCGGCGTGCTGCACGAATCGCCGCTATCCACCCTCTCGCTTGCAGTCCAAGCAGAGGGTACGGATAGAATGCGCAGAACGGTGCGATTTCGTACGAGATCTCTCGTCACGTGGAGCGCTTCGAGAGTGTTGCTGTTCGTCGTCCCCCAATCATCGGCCCGGGAACGTTGGACGCAGGTCATGTGGCTGCCAGGAGCGATGAAAATGGCAATCAGGTTCGCGTGGCTTCTGGTGCTTGCCTTGCACCTCGCGGCGTGTTCGCAAGGGGGCCCACAGTCGACCCCGGCTACTGACAAGGGCCCGGTGCCGAACAATGCGGCGGCGGCACCGCCAAAGGCTGCTGACGCGCAGACGGCACCTGCGCAGACGGCGCCGCAGTCGCTTGCGGCAGAGAAGCCTCCGGCAGCACAGCAATCTGCAGCTGGGCAGACGTCCCCAGACGCAGCGAAGCTTCCTGAGGCACATAGGTCGTCTGCATCGGACGCCTCGCCGGTCGCGGAGACACCAAAGCCAACGGTGCCAGCGCTACCACCCGCGCCGCCAAAGCCGCAGTTTCGCGAGGTCACGATTCCAGCGGGGACATCTTTGAACGTGAAGCTGAGTACACCGATCGCTTCAGACACCAGCAACGTCGAAGATGAAATCCGAGGAACGTTGGCCGCGCCGATTGTCGTCGCCGGGACGACCGCGGTGCCTGCTGGCTCAGAGATTGTCGGGACCGTGCGCGACGCAAAGCGATCGGGACGCGTGAAAGGGCGCGCATCGATTGCCTTCGGATTCGAACGCCTCATGGTGCGCCACGAATCTCACACGATTCGAACGTCGACCGTGACCCGCGAAGCGGCCGCTAACCGTAGCGACGACGTGAAGAAGGGCGCGATCGGCGGCGCGGCCGGAGCGGTCGTTGGCGGAATCATCGGTGGCGGCAAGGGCGCCGCGATCGGCGCAGGGGTTGGCGGCACCGGCGCTGTTGTCGCAACGCGTGGGGATGAAGTGCGGCTGCCCGCAGGCACGACGGTTCGGACGACGCTTCGAGAACCGCTCAAAATCGTGGTGCCGCTTTCAAGCGACCGCGATTAGCGACGCCGTTCCCGCTGAAATCGTTACCCCTTCCACTCCATGGAGCGGCGGACCGTCAGGTCCGCCGGGTATCGCAGCGGTTGACCGTCGTAACACCGCTCCAGTCGAGACGGTTTACAGTCCATCAAAGAAGCCGTGTGATCAGATTTGCCGCGTGTTCCGCCGCTGCCAAGCGCTAAGCGCGCTGGGCTATTGCCGACGACGGCAGCCTTTTACACGCTGCCACTCGGCAGCGATGCAGTAATCTCCGGCCGCGTCAGCGATCAGTAAGGTCGGGATGGGTACGTAGTGCCCGTCACGATTCATTCGCTTCTCAGCGGAGTGACCGGGTCGATGAGGGCTGCGCGCCGTGCCGGAATGTAGCTGCCCGCAAAGGCTACGCAGAGTAGAAGCAGTGTGACACCAAGGACTGTGCCTGGGTCGCGTGCGTCGATACCGAACAACAGGCTCTCGAGGACGCTGCCAAACGCCATCGCACCAGCGACGCCAATACCGACGCCACCGGCCGCCACCGCGACGCCGTGGCCGACGACCATCGCAAGAATGCGATTCGGCGTGGCGCCAATCGCCAGCCGGATGCCGATGTCGCGCCGGCCCTGATCGACGAGGCACGCGATGACGCCGTAAATGCCGACGCTCGCGAGCGCGAGCGCGATTGCGGCGAACAGCGTCAGCAGAAACATCGCAAACCGTCTTCGCGCCAGTGAATCCTCAACCCTCCGCTCCATCGTCTTCACGTTGTAGATCGGAAGGTCAGGATCGACTGTGCGGATCTGATTGACGACCGCCGCGGTGAGCCGTTCCGCTGAGCCGCCGCGAACGACGATGTTCATCGCGCGCGAGCCCACTTGCGCGTGCGGGTGGTACATCGCCATGCGCGAGTCACGTTCGTCGAGCGCATATTGCTTGATACGTCCGACCACTCCCACGACCGTCAGCCACGGAGCATTGGCATCGGCATCCATCCCGCCGCGCCGCAGGCGCTTGCCGATCGGGTCTTCGCCGGGCCACAGCACTTGCGCCATGTGGTCGTCGACCACGACAACACGAGCTGTATCCCGCGTCTCGTGCTCGGTCAAGAGGCGGCCCTTCAACAACGGAATCTGCATGACACCGAAGTAGTCGCCGCCCACAGTGCGCTGATCGACGTTGACGAACGTTTCGCCGCCAGGCAAAGGCCGACCATCGAGCACGATGGGTCCCCACGCGAACATGTCGCTGAGCGGCAGCATGGACACGCCGCCGACGCCTTCGACCCCCGGCAGCACAACAAGTCGCCGCCAAAACTCGCGATACGTGTCGATGACCGTCCGGGCATCGCTGTAGCGGCGTCCGGTCATTGTGACCTCGGCGGTCAGCACGTTCGTGTAATTGAATCCAGGAGACACGTCCTGGAGGTGCTGGAAGCTGCGAATCAAAAGGCCGGCGCCGATGAGCAGCATCACGCACAGCGCGAGTTGACCTGCCACGAGTGGCTGTCGCAGGCCGCGCATGCTGCCCCAGATCGCACCACGTCGAGCACAGCGGCCACCTGCGATCGTTAACAGGCCCTGCGACTTTGTGCCGCTGACACGCAGGGCCGGAGCCAGACCAAAGATGACCGCGGACACAACGGAGAGCAGGAGTGTGAACAGCAGCGCTTCACCGTTTAACGAGATCTCATCGAGCCGCGGGACACTCGCCGTTCCAAGCGTTCGGATACCTCTCAACATCGCGCCCGTGAGCAGCAGTCCGACTGCGCCGCCGATCAGCGCAAGAACGATGCTCTCGGTGAGCAATTGCACGATCAGCCGTGCGCGACTGGCGCCCATGGCAATGCGCATCGCAACCTCGCCTTCGCGCGCGATCGCCCGTGCGAGCAGAAGATTGGCCACATTCGCGCAGGCAATGAGCAGCACCAACGCGACTGCCGCGCTGAGCACGTTGAGCGAGCGGCTCACATCGCCAACAACTTGCTGCTGAAGCGGCACCATGCCGAAGGTGAGTCCGCCGTTTTCTGGATAAATCTGCGGATGCTCGCGACGGAGCGTCGCGGTCAGCGCGTTCATTTCCGCTTGCGCCGCATCGAGCGCGACGCCTCTTTTGAGCTTGCCGATGACGTTGTAGTCTTCGGCGTTGCGAATGCGAGCGGCGTCGGCGGCGAGCGGCAACGGCAGGATGACCGCGGCATGCTCGGCTCCGCCAAGCGTCGGCATCACCTCTCGTGGGAGATCAAAGGACGAGGGGAGCACGCCGACGATTTCATAGGGCTGCCCGTTCAACGTGAGCGACCGACCGAGTGCCGCACGATCGCCACCGTAGCGGCGCATCCAGATGCCGTGACTCAGAAGGGCCTTGCCGGTGCGTCCTGGGCGATCGTCGTCCGGAGTAAACAGCTCGCCAAGTGCGGGACGCACGCCGAGCATCGGCAGCAAATTCGCCGACACACGAAGCGTGCCGACACGCTCCGGTTCTCCGCCGCCCGTCAGGTTCCAGTTCGCTCCAATAGCAATGGCGACGTGCTCGAACCCGCCGTGCCGCGTCTTGATGTCGAAGTACTGCGCAGTCGAAAACCAGTCTTCGGCAATGCCAATGCCGGGCGAACGGTTCCAAAGAATCACCAGTCGATCGGCGTCCGCGTAGGGCAACGGACGGAGCAGCAGAGCGCTGACGACGCTGAAAATAGATGCGTTGGCGCCGATGCCGAGCGCGAGCGACAACACCGCGGCCACGGTGAACGCGGGCGTGCGGACGAGCGCGCGCAGCGCGAGGCGCAAGTCTTGTCTGAGCGACGACGTCACTCGCGCAGTTTATCCAGATTTCAGGAGGGATCAGGTCCAGAAACCTGATCCCTGAAACCTGATCCCTGAAACCTGATCCCTGAAACCTGATCCCTGAAACCCGATCCCTGAAAGCTGATCCCTGAAAGCTGATCCCTGGTAACTGACAGCTGATAGCTGACAGCTGATAGCTGATAGCTGATAGCTCGCAGCGTCAGAATCTGACGCCCATCGCGATCAGAAACGCGCGGCTGCCAGAGAGACCCGACCGCCACGTGGGATAGCTGATGTTGGCGTTTGCCTGTCCGAACTGCGGACCGCGAGTGAACGTGGTCGGGATCCCGAGCGCATCGACGGGGCCGTTCCAGTTCGCAAACACGGTCGTGTCATAGCCGATGAGTTTCTGGTTGTTGAACGCATTCAACATCTCGAATTTGAAGTATGGCTTCACCGTGCCCCACACCGGCGTGCTGTAGCCGATCGAAAAATCGACGAGGCCGTACCCCGGGAAACTCTCGCTGCCGCGCTCGCCGAAGTAGATGGTTTGCGTACCGCCATTCGGCTCGTTCACGTATCCGGCGGCCTCCGCGCGAGCGAACTGGATGTCGCTCAGATCCTCGCCTTGCGCGCGGAGACTGTAGCTGAGACCCGAGTTGTAGCGCCACATGCCGGACAGGTCGAGGCTGCCGAAGCGTCCGATGTCGACAAGGTATGTGGTCCACGCACGCACCTTGTGGCGCTGGAAGTCGTCCACGCGGCCGTACGGAAAGTTGCGCGCGGCCGAGAACGATTCCGGATAGTCACCGAAGAGCGATGGCGCGCCAGGTTGATTCGCCGCCTCTCCCTCGAAGTTGCCGTGATTCTTCACCTGCAGCGTCCAGTGCGCCGCGAGCGTCCAGCGCGGGTTCGCGCGATAGCGCCCTTGAAACACCATCGCCTGGTATTCGCGGAACAAGCTGTCGTCGGCGTTGCGGTAGACGAGGTTGTCGTAGGTGCCGAAGTTCACGCCATTGCGGATGACCTCGGTCGTGCCGTCGCTGACTTCAATGAAGTCGTCGATCAGGTCCGTGGTCTTGCGATTCACGTAGGTCGCCTTCGCAAACCCGTTGCGCCCGATCTCGCCGCCAAACGATAGCGTGAACTCCTTGTTCACCGGCGATGACAACCCATCTTCGAAGAAGACATTGGCGGTTGGGAAGTTGCCGAGCAGCACGCGTGAGTAGTTGGCGGGATTCAGGCCCGGCGCAAAGCCAAGGCCTTGACCTGCCGGTCCGGTGTATTCGTAGATGACGAGACTCGGGTTGGCCACGTCGGTGTTGCCCGCAAACTGCGCCTCGCTGTATTTGCCGGCATAATGCGCGTACGTGCCTTGCGCCACCCATCGGCCGTCGCCCTTGACGTCATATGTGGCCGCAAGCCGCGGCACGATGGTGTCGGTGTCGACGCCCACGATGTCGCCCGTCGCCTCACTGCGCACGCGCTCGTAACGCGTGCCGAGCTCGAGCGTGAGCTGTCGCGACAGCGCCCAGCGATCCTGCAGATAGAGCGACGTCGTGTTGATGTCGATCGTGGCGCCGCGCGTCGCCAGCCAGTTGTAGAGACGCGAGAAGCCCGGAACAAACCGCGGCGTGAGGGTGCCATCGGGGTTGAAGAGCGGCAAGCCGGCGGCATCGACGACGTAATCGGAATAGAAGACATAGCCGGTAGCGGTCTGTGAATTGCCGCCTCGGTAGTGAGTCGAAAAACGTTCCGCCCCACCCTTGATATCGTGGCTGCCGCCGCGCTGTGTCGAGAGGTAGTACGACAAGCTGCCCGTGAACTGCTGGTTGTTGCGATCCTCGGGGTCGTTCGCGTCAAAGTACGGCGCGTTGTAGAGCCGACCTGAGGGAATGCCGCTGCTGCCGCGTGTACGGAACGGTGAATCGATGATCGCGGTGCTGGTACCGCCGGAGCCCCGGAACCCATACCTCTTCTGCGACCACTGCGCCGTCGCGAAAAGGCGTTGACCGAGCACGCCGTGCCAGTTGATGACGCCGAGCTTCTGCGGAATCGTACGCGTGATGGCCACCCGCGGATCGACGGCGGAGGCGCTCAGGCCGCGCACGCCGCTCTGCTCGACGTCGGCGTTCAGAAAACTTCCTTGCACAGTGTGCGCGTTGGCGATATTGCCCGTGAGCTTGATTTCGAATCGCTTCTCATTGACGCCGGCTTCGCCGGGAAGTGCGCTATCGACGAAGCTGTAGGGCGTTGCGGTGTCTTCGTGCCGGCCCGACGCGAAAAACCAGAGTCGATCGTGACGGATCGGGCCTCCGAGCGTCCCCTCATGCACGGCCTGCAGATCGTCGCGCCGCTCGGTGGTTTCAAACGGCGTCTCATCGACCCACGAGGGATTCGTGAGGTTGAGACGATAGCTGCCCGCGAAACGATTTCCCCCCCGTTTGGTGATCAGGTTGACGACGCCGCCCGAGAACCGTCCGTACTCGGCAGAGATTCCAGAAGTGAGGACCTGCGTTTCATCCACGGCGTCTTCGATGAAGAGATTGTTCGCTGTGGCGAAGATGTTGTCGTTGATGTCGACGCCGTCCACGAGAAAGACGTTGTCGTACGCCAGACCGCCGGAGATCGAGAGCTGGCCGGCGTTCGGTGTGTTATCCGTCAAGCCCGGCGAGAGCTCGGCGACGTTTTGCGGCGTGCGCCCGAGCGGCAGCGCGTTGACTTCGTCGTCGGTGAAGTTCGCGCCAACCACGGGATTGTTGAGGACCGGTGTCGCCTCTGCTCTCACCGTCACCGATTCCGCGACGCCGGCGATCGCCATCACCGCATCGACCGTTGTGGTGCGCCCGAGCGCGACGATCGTGCGCTCGGTTCTCGTCGTCATGCCCGAAAGCTCGATGACCACGGTGTAATCGCCAGGCGGAAGACCGCGCAGCACGTAATTGCCGTTGACGTCGGTGATGGTCGTCCGCGGGCCCTGCAATGCCGGCGACGTCACGGTCACGGTCGCACCTGGTAGCGACAATCCATCACTCGTGGTGACGGTGCCGGAGATGTCTCCTGTTTGTATTCCCTGCGCAAATGCACTGGCGACGATCGTCAGTGAAACCGCAAGCACGATTCCAACACACGCCTGGCGCGTGGCATTCATCACTGATACCTCCACGAGTACGCCGGCGCACGGTTTGGCCGGAGATCGTGCGCGCGTACGACGCGTGCTGTGTTGCAGGCGATGTGCCCGTGCGATCGCCGCGCAGCCGTTACTGGTACCAATTGCGGCTGCCGTGACGTGAATGGCGGCGCCGCGTGGTGACCGACCGCTGGAAGGAGGGTGAGATTGGCACGCGCGCGAGGACCAATCGTCGAGTTTGTCCAAGCGCTCGGATGCTGTGGCGCTGAGCTATTCAAAAAACAGAATCTAACGGGGTGCGATACCGCCCAGCTGCCAGGAGCGTCGCTTGTCAGGTAATTTGCATGTCAAAACTCAATGCCTGTGCGTTCCTTGATCCAGCTCGTTGGCAGGTTCGGGTGTTGACCTCATGCGTGAGCCGCCCGATGACATCAGGTTCCGCCACCTCGCGCGCGTAGTTGATTCGACCGACGACGCCATCGTCAGCAAAGATCTAAACGGCATCATCACGTCGTGGAACCGGGCGGCCGAGCGGATGTTCGGCTACACCGCTGCTGAGGCTGTCGGCCGTTCCATCCGCATGATCATCCCCGCGGATCGGCAATCAGAAGAAGACACCGTCCTGGCACGCATTCGAGCGGGTGAATCGGTCGCTCACCACGAAACGATTCGACAGCGCAAAGACGGGACGCTCTTTCCCATTTCGTTGACGGTCTCGCCGATTTTCGACGAAGCGGGCCATGTCGTGGGCGCATCGAAGATCGCGCGTGACATCACCGATCGCACCAACGCCGACTTCGTGCGCCGGCGCCTTGCCGCGGTGGTGGAATCGTCCGATGACGCCATCATCACGAAGAATCTCGACAGCACCATCACCTCCTGGAATCGTGCGGCGGAACGCATCTTTGGATATACCGCCGCCGAAGCTCTGGGCAAATCGATTCGCATGCTCATTCCGGAAGAGCTGCAAAGCGAAGAAGACAGCGTGCTCGCGAAAATCCGCGCCGGCGAAACGGTCGATCACTACGAGACAGTTCGGCGGCGGAAGGACGGTACGCTCCTGTCGATTTCGCTGACGGTGTCACCGCTTCGCAACGACGCGGGTGACGTGATCGGCGCGTCCAAGATTGCCCGCGACATCACCGAGCGAACACGCCTGCTGACCCTTGCGCGCGAGCACGCCGTCGTGTCCGAAAAAATCAGTGAAGTGGGCGCCGTGCTGGCGGCCACGCTCGATCGTGATCGCATCGTGCAAAGAGTCACCGACACCGCAACTGAACTCACGAGCGCGGAATTTGGCGCGTTCTTCTACAACGTGAGCGACCCGCAATCGGGCGATGCCCACATGCTCTACACATTATCCGGCGCGTCCAAGGAAGCGTTCGCGGGTTTTCCGCCTCCTCGCGCGACGGCGATTTTTGCGCCTACGTTTAACGGTGAGAGTGCTGTGCGACTCGACGACGTCACGAAGGATCCACGCTTCGGGCAGAACCCGCCATTCTATGGCATGGCTTTCGGTCACTTGCCGGTGCGCAGCTATCTTGCCGTTCCGGTGAAAGGTGTCGCGGGCGACGTCCTTGGCGGACTGTTCTTCGGCCACTCACGGATTGGCGTGTTCACCGAACAGCATGAGCGCTTGGCATCAGGGATCGCCGCGTGGGCGTCCGTCGCGCTCGAGAATGCGCGCTTGTACGTCGAGGCCCGGGACGCGAACCGCATGAAGGACGAGTTCCTCGCCGTGCTCTCGCACGAGTTGCGTACGCCGCTGAACGCAATCGTTGGCTACGCGCGCCTGTTACGCGGTGGCATTTTGTCGGGCGACAAGGCGGTGCGCGGTCTCGAGACGCTCGAACGAAATGCCACGTGGCTCACGCAGATCGTCGAAGACGTGCTCGACGTGTCGCGCATTGTCGCAGGCAAGATCCGCCTCGATGTCCAACCCGTGGAGTTGCCGCTCATTATCGACAACGCGGTCGCCACCGTTCAACCCGCGGCGGACGCGAAGGGTGTGCGGTTGCAGACGATCGTCGATCCGCTCGTCGGTCCGGTTTCGGGCGATCCCGATCGGCTGCAGCAGGTGGTGTGGAATCTATTGTCCAACGCCGTGAAGTTCACGCCGAAGAATGGGCGTGTGCAGGTTCGCCTCGAGCGCGTGAATTCGCAGGTCGAAATCGTGGTGAGCGACACCGGCATGGGTATGCGGCCCGATTTCCTGCCCTATGTGTTCGAGCGTTTCCGGCAAGCGGAGGCGGGCACGACCCGGAAAATGGGCGGTCTCGGCCTCGGACTCGCCATCGTCCGTCACATCGTCGAGATGCACGGCGGCACGGTGCATGCGGCCAGCGCCGGCGAGGGACAGGGCGCGACGTTGCGTGTGCGCCTGCCCCTGATGATCGTGCATCCGGAGGGGATTGAAAAGCGCCGCGAACATCCGCGAACCGAACGGCGGGATGCCCTCACGACGCTCGGTGACTTAGCGGGCGTCCGTGTGCTGGCGATCGACGACGAGGAGGATGCGCTGACGCTGCTGCGCGTGGTGCTCGAAGCGGCAGGCGCGGAAGTGGCCACCGTCACATCGCCCATCGCTGCGCTGGAACAGATCGAAGCCGTCAAGCCGAACGCGCTCGTAGTGGATCTCGGTATGCCGCAGATGGATGGCTTCGAGCTGATCCGGCGAATCCGCGCGTCCGCCAATCCGCAGATTCGCGACGTGCCCGCTGCAGCGCTCACGGCGTTTGCGCGATCGGAGGATCGCACGAAGGCGCTGCGCAGCGGTTTCGAAATGCATCTCGCCAAGCCGATCGACCCCGGAGAGCTGGTCGCATCGGTGGCCACGCTCGTGCGCCGGGCGCGAAGCGCCCGATAGATCGCGTTCTGGAATTACCAAGCGTGGCGTCGTAAGTCACCTTTCTCCAACGAATACTCAACCACGCGTGTGCCCGGCCCTCGTCGTCCTTCCGTCGCTCACAACCGAGCACGTGTGCGCTGCGGGCGCCGTCACGGCGCGGGCGACATGCCGGCGGCTCTGCGCCTTGGATGTCGTGCTTACGCGCCCGTTTTGGTCATCGCGCGCGCAGCACTTCGCCGAGCGACCACGCCTGAAGTAGTTGGTGCTGTCGGTTTTCGCCCAGAGGCCGATTTTGCGTGCCACCGGCGGGCGTAGTACCGGATTGTTCTCGGGAAAGAGATCAGGATTCGGCGGCGCACCGCCCCGTCCCAGGCGCGCTGGAGGTTCCGGACCTCGAATTCGCGCAGGATCACCGCTGAAATTTGCGCGCAATCTCGCAGCCGGTCGAGCCCGGGCCGGGAGTGCGGTGGCAGGCGAAACTTTCACAAAAAACCTTCGCTTATCTAGATTTCTGCGATAAGCTACGCCCCAAACCTCTGCCGAGAGATGAAGTGTCCCGCCTGTGGCGCCAGCACGTCGGAACAACATTCGACCTGCCCTTCTTGCGGACGCCGTCTGAACGTTTCCCGCGAGGTCGCGACCGGTGTTCTTACGCCCGTTCCGGACGACGCGACTAGCCTCGGGCAGACCATTCTGCCGACTTCGGACTCTGCGACAAACCCAGATACGGCTCCTCGCGATGCCGATGTGACGCAGATTGGGTCAGGAGTTTCTCGCCCTCTCGATACTGACGGCGTCGATGTGACCAGGTTAGACGGACATGAGGAACATCCCGACGCGACACAGATCGGGATCCCTGACGAGGACGTCACGCGATTCGAAACGCCGGAAGACAACGTCACACAATATCGTCCGTCAGAAGAGGACCTGACTGTATCCGTTGCGCCCGAGGACGACGCCACGTTCGTTGGCACGCCGCGGCCGGAGGACGATGGGACGTTTATCGGCACGCCGCGCCCGCCGACGAATCGCCCTCCCAGTACTCCGGCGCGCCCGGCCTCCGCGCTTCGTCGGCCCGCGAGCACCGGTGGATTACGGCGGAAGTCGGGTGTTCGTGCCTCAGGCAAGGATGGACCGCTCGAAATTGGCCAAGAGTTTGGGACCCGCTACCAGATCCTCAAGGTGCTCGGCGTTGGAGGAATGGGGGCGGTCTACCAGGCGTTTGATCAGGAACTCGGCGTGGCCGTGGCACTCAAAGTGATCCGGCCGGAGATCGCGGCTGATCCGAGGGCCGCGGAAGAAATCGAGCGGCGCTTCAAGCGCGAGTTGCTCCTGGCGCGCCAGGT
>JBKPAJ010000220.1:0-10484 GCA_046726375.1 Acidobacteriota bacterium | reverse complement strand
GCTTTGTCGAAGCCAACATGAGCGTCCTGCCGATCGAGGACTCGAGCAAGGTGATCGCGAAGGTCACTGGTTGATTCGGGCATACGCGTAACTCCTCAATGACGCGTCGTTGACGCCAGGCGGTCGAGAAAACGCCCGGCGACGTCGGCGGGGTTCTGGCGCTCGGCGTCGGCGGCGTGGTTCATCTCCCGCATGTCTGCCGCGGAGATTCGACCCGCCAGACGTTCCAGTGCTTTCCGCACCTGCGGATATCGTAGCAGCGTGGAGGCGCGCGCCACCGGCACCGCATCGTTCGGAGGAAAGTAGTGCCGTTTGTCTTCGAGATGAAACAGGTCCAGGCTCTTGATCAATCCTGCCGTGGCGTCGCCGGCGATGAGATCGACCTGTCCTGACGCGAGCGCGCGGTAGCTGAGTGTCAAGTCCATCACCTGCGGGGGACTGCGAAACGCCAGGCCGTACGTCTTCGCGAGCCCGGGGTAGCCGTCGGGACGCTCCAGGAACTCGTATCCGAAGCCGGCCCGCCATTGCCTCGCCACCGTCGCCACATCGTCGATCGTCCGCAGACCCTTCTCGCGCGCATCCGCACCGCGCACGAGGATCGCAAACGTGTTGTCGAAGCCAAGCGGGGGCAGAAGCGTGCGTCCGCTGTCGGCATACAAATCGCGCACCGTCTCGATGACCGTGTCCCGATTGTTCGATGGCGGCCGATGGAAGATTGCGGTCAACGCGGTGCCGGTGTATTCGACGTAGACGTCGAGGTCGCCGCCCAGCAGCGCGCGATCGCAGATCAGCGTGCCGCTAAGATTCAGACGTCTCTCCACGGACAGCCCGGTCTCGCGCTCGATCGTCTGCGCGACGATCTCGCCGAGAATGAGCTGCTCGGTGAAGTTCTTCGATCCTACGACAATCGCGCCAGAGGAACGTGCGGCGATCGCCGCGCTGCCGGCAAGTGTGAGCACGGCAAGTGTTGCGGCGGCGGGCACCGCCGCGCGACGTGTGCCGGCGCGACGGCGGGATGACAGTTGCCGCTCCAGCCACAGGAGCGCGCCGTCAACGATCAGGGCCAGGAGGGCGGCAGGGATTGCGCCCGCCAGGATGACTGTCGAGTCCACCATCGACAGGCCGCGATAGATGTATTGGCCCAGTCCGCCGGCGCCGATCGCCGCCGCGATCGTGGCCGACCCGACGCCGACAACGGCTGCGACGCGAATGCCGGCGACGATGGAGGGTAGGGCAAGCGGAAGCTCAACCTGCCGCAGCAGCTGGCGCGGTGTCATCCCCATCGCCACGCCGGCCTCGCGAATCGACTTGTCGATGCCGGTGATGCCGACGATCGTCGACCGGACGATCGGCAGCAACCCATACAGCACCAGCACCGCCAGCGCGGCGCGCGCGCCGATGCCGCCAACGAGCGGCACCGTCAACAGGAAGCCGAACATCGCCAGGCTCGGCACCGTCTGGACGACGTTGGCGATGGCGACGAGCGGGGAGGCGAGCCCGGGACGACGCGCCGCGAACACGCCGAGCGGCACGCCGATCGCCACCGCGATCGTCGTCGAGATCGCCACGAGCAGCACGTGCTCGGCGACGAGCACGGTCAGCTCCTGCTGGTGCGAAAGCCAGAAGCGGACGACCGGCATCACGCGGTTCCGCTCTCCGCGTTGGAACGCGAAGTCACTGTGACGGCGTCGACGAACTTTCGCACGCGCGGATCTTGACACTCGGGAATGGCGCGCGCCGGTCCGGACCAGATCAACTGCCCGTGCTCGAGCACGCCAATTCGGTCGGCCAGCGCCATCGCTTCAGCCATGTCGTGCGTGACCAGCAGGATCGTCTTGCGCAGCCGCGATTGGATGCGGCGGAACTCGTCCTGCAGCTGGCGGCGCGTGACCGGGTCGAGCGCGCCGAACGGCTCGTCCATCAGCAGTACTGGAGGATCCGCGGCCAGGGCACGCGCGACGCCGACGCGTTGACGTTGTCCGCCTGACAGCTCATCGGGCCAGCGCCCGCCGTAGCTTTCGGACCCGAGCCCGATCAACTCAAGCAGCTCGCGCACGCGAGCGCCCACGCGGGACTCTTCCCATTGTTCGAGACGCGGCACCACGGCGATGTTGTCCGCGACCGTCAGATGCGGAAACAGCCCGACCTCCTGGATGACATACCCGACGGAGCGTCGCAGCCGAATCGGATCCCACTCGCGGGTGTCCTTGCCCTGGACGTGCACGTCACCCGCGTCGGGCAGGAGCAGTCGATTGACCAGCTTGAGGACGGTCGTCTTGCCGGCACCGCTCGTGCCCACGAGCGCCACGATTTCGCCGGCTTCGACAGTCAGGGTGAATCGGTCGAGAATGGGCGTCTGGCGCGAATGCCCGAAGGACACCTGGCGGAATTCAACGCCGTCCATGTCATGACTATAGAGATCTGCGGGCAGGTTTGCTCGGGATCCAGGCGCAGGGGCGTAGAGGCGCATGGGCATAGAGGCGCATGAAAGGACAGCGAATCAATGCCTTCGGACCGTTCGACGCGTCAAGGCAGCATAGACAAGCGATTCACGGCGACCATGCAGAAGAGCCCGAACAAGGGTGGATGGACGTATGTCGTGTGGCGCGAGTCCGTCAAGTATTTCGACACGCACGGTTGGTGAAAGTGAGCGGGACCGTGGATGGCCACCCGTTCCGGAGCGCCTTCATGGCCACGGGTGACGGAATGCACATGGTGGCGATCAAGGCTGACGTGCGGAAGGCCGTCGGCAAAGACGCGGGAGACCGCGTGACGATCCATCTGTTGAAGCGGGTTTGATAGTGCGGTAGCTCGGCCGACGGCTCCGAACTCGTGGCTTACGTCAGTGTGGTTCGGATCTCAATTTTAGATGTAAGGGTCAGGTGGACCGGGCAGCGGTTGGCGATTGCCAACAGTCGCGCACGTTGCTGATCGTCCAAGGCCCCGTCGAGCTCGATTTCCCGTTCGATGATGGTGAGCTTCGCGTCACGGGTCTCGCAGGCCTCGCAATCGTCACTGTGAACTCGCGAATGACGCACACGAACCGTGACACGCTCCAGTGCCCACCGTTTTCGCCGCGCGTACAACGTGAGGGTCATCGAGGTGCACGAGCCGAGCGCCGCCAGCAGCAGATCGTATGGCGTCGGGCCACTGTCCGTTCCCCCGGCCGACGCCGGTTCGTCGCCGATGAAGCGATGCGGGCCCGCGGTGATTTCCTGGGCAAGACCGCCGGCGCCGCCGCGAACGATGACGACGCCTTCGGCTGGTTGGCCGCCATTCATGGGATTTGCCGACATTCTGTCCCCGGACCTTACAACGTTTCAGCTTCGATCAGGTTTCGTTCATCGCGTCCGCGTCCGTCCGCTCGCGCATGGCCAGCCAGCAGAACGGGAGAGCCAGCGCCTGAATGGCCGCGCTCGCGAGATAAGAGGCTGGATAGCCCCAGGCGTCCGCCGTTTTCCCGAGAACCGGCTGAATCACCGCCGCCCCGGACGACCCGAAGAGAGAGTCGAACGACAGGACGGTCGCGCGCTGTTTCGATTCGATGAGCGCATTGAGATACGACTGACGGACGGGCGTGAGGGCGGCAAACATCAGCCCCCATAGCGACAGCAGCGTGATCACCACCCAGAACGGCGGTGCGAGGCCGATGATTGCTAGCATCGCGGCACTCACGATCGTGCCGCACAGCAGGACGATCGTGCGCCGGCTGAACATGCGCCTGAGGTGTGGCACCAGCAGGCCGCCGGCAATCTGCGCGCCTGCGACGATCGCGGCGGCGAGCCCGGCAATCGCATACGCCCGCTCGTTTCCCCACAACTCGAGCAGGTAGGGCTGCATCGCATAGAAGGCGAAGATGGTGACGCCTCCGGTGAACGGCGCCGTCAGCATCACCCATCGCACCGGACGATTGCCGAGGCCGTACTCGACTGATTCCCGCAACAGATTCTTGATTTCCTGAACGGGCCGTTTGCCATGGTGTGGCGTGAAGCCTGTGTCGCGCATCAGCGCGAACGCGGTAATGAACGAGAGCACGAGACACCCCGCACGCAGCAGGTACGGCACGCCCAGGTTGGTTGCCTGCGCGATGAGGCCACCGGCCACGGAGCCGCCGAGCATCGCCACGCCTTGAACGATCTGGCCTCGTGCGAACACATCTTCGAGCCGGCCGCCTTCCTTCGTGTACCCGCTGAACGTCAGCGCGTCCACCAGCCACGCGTCAACGGCGCCTGAGAAGAAGGTGAAGCCGAGCCCCAGGAGCGCCGACGTCGCCGCCCAGGCCCAGAATGGCGCCGGCCGCCACCACAAGACGACATAGAGCAGCGTCGCGATCGCCAGGGTGACGGTACCGAGCAGATACGACGTGCGGCGGCCTCGCGTGTCGGCAACCACGCCGGTGGGCACTTCAAAGATGACCATGCCCGCTGTGAAAAACGCGTTGGCGGTGAAGGCCTGCGTGTTGCTCAGCCCGGCTTCGAGCAGGAACAGCGTGTTGATTCCCCAGATGAACGAGGCGGCCAGCGTGTGCAGGAGCAGGAGGATCAGATAGGTTGTCTGAACCCTGCGGGCGCGTGCGTTCATGCGCTCACGAGCGCGAGGATGTTCCCATCCGGATCCTTGCACCACGCGGCTTTGATGGTTCCGGTGATGTGGAGGTCACCGTCGAGCGTCGTGCCCGGCAGATCGTAATGTTCGAAGCGCACACCCCTGGCCGCGAGCCCCGCGACCACCTGCTTGATGTCGCCCGCAATCGTCCACGTGGCTGCGGTGGCCTTGTTGGTGCCGGCATAGTCTGACTGGTAGACCAGAACCTTGGAGTTTCCGCTCTTGAACATCTGCACGCCTCTCTCGCTGGTGGGAATGCGGCTCAAGCCGAGCGTCTGTTCATAGAACTTGCTCGCGACGCCGATGTCCTTGACGGCGATCGTCGCAATGGCTTCGTATTTTCCCAACATGATGACAATCCTCCATCGGTCTCTTACGATGACCATGTCATCCGCTCATAGTTTCTGCAAGCCGAACCAAGAATTTACGAGACATCCGCACACGCGGGAGGCAATGATGGAACGGCATGAACGTCACGACCGCGATTGTCCTTCCGTTGCTGATTGGCGTGATCGCCGGGCTGCGAGCGATGACGGCACCAGCGGCGATCAGCCTGGCCGCGCGCGCCGGTCGGCTCGACTTGAGTACAACTAGCCTCGCGTTCCTGGGCTACGCCTACACCCCATGGATATTCACCATCCTGGCGCTGGTTGAGCTCGTCACCGATCAGCTGCCGACGACGCCGAGTCGTACTGTTCCGATCCAGTTCGGCACGCGAATGCTCATGGGTGGTCTGACCGGCGGCGCGATCGGCGCCAGCGGCGGAGCGCTGGTGATTGGCGTCATCGCCGGTATCGTCGGCGCTGTCATCGGGACATTGGGCGGACGCGCCTTTCGCGCGCGTCTCGCGGCCGCGTTCGGCAGCGATCGCCCCGCTGCCGTGATCGAGGACCTGGTCGCGATCGGCGGCGCGTTTCTGATCGTGGAGGTGTTGCCGTGACGACGTTCGACGCGATCATCATTGGCGCCGGCCAGGCCGGTCCCCCGCTGGCCGGACGGCTCACGACCGCAGGGATGACCGTGGCATTCATCGAACGCCACCTCTTTGGCGGCACGTGCGTCAACACCGGCTGCATGCCGACCAAGACGCTGGTCGCGAGTGCCTACGCCGCGCATCTCGCGCGCCGGGCATCGGACTACGGCATCGTTCTGGCGAGCCCGTCTCAGATCGACATGCGTAAGGTGAAGGCGCGGGCGGATGCGGTGTCCGCCAACTCACGCAACAGCATCGAGCAGTGGCTGCGGAACATGAGCGGCTGCACCGTCTTCAAAGGACACGCGCGATTCGAATCCGCGAATGTCGTTCGTGTCGATGGACAGCAGTTGACGGCGCCGCGCATCTTCATCAACGTCGGAGGCCGTGCGCTGGTGCCCGCGATGCCCGGCGTCGGCGAGGTGCCGTTCCTGACGAACACGTCCATCCTGGCGCTCGATCAGGTTCCGAAGCACCTGATCGTCATCGGCGGGAGCTACGTCGGCCTCGAGTTCGCGCAGATGTATCGTCGATTTGGCGCTGACGTCACGGTCGTCGAGAAGGCGCCGCGTCTCATCGGGCGCGAGGACGAGGACGTGTCGCAAGAGGTGCGCAGCATCTTCGAGCGCGAGGGCATCACCGTTCACACCAGTGCGACATGCATCGGACTTGCGAAACACGAGCAGGGCGTCGCCGTGTCGGTCGATTGCACCAACGGTCCGCCCGAGTATGTGGGATCGGCGGTGCTCCTCGCCGTGGGCCGCCGGCCGAACACAGACGACCTCGCTCTGGACAAGGCTGGCGTGGCGACAGACGCGAAGGGCTACATCACCGTGAACGACGACCTCTCGACCACTGTGCCCGGCATCTGGGCCCTCGGCGACTGCAACGGCAAGGGAGCCTTCACGCACACTGCCTATAACGACTTCGAGATCGTGGCCGCCAACCTGCTCGACGGCGAGCATCGCGCGGTCAGCAAGCGCGTGCCCGCGTATGCTTTGTACGTCGATCCGCCGCTGGGGCGTGTGGGGATGACCGACGCGGAGGCGCGCAAGGGCGGCCGAAAGCTGCTCCTCGGCAAGCGCCCCATGAGCCGGGTCGGGCGGGCGATCGAGAAGGACGAGACGCAGGGGTTCATGAAGGTCGTCGCCGATCCGGCGACCAAGAAGATCCTTGGCGCGGCGATCCTCGGGACCGGTGGTGACGAAGCCATTCACGGTCTGCTCGACATCATCAACGCCGGCGTGACCTATGACGTGCTGCAACGAGCGGTGCCGATTCATCCGACGGTGTCCGAGTTGATTCCGACACTGCTCTCCGAGATGAAACCGACCGAGTGACGCGCACCTACCCCTTTCTCGGGATGCGAGTGCCTGCCGCGATCGCTACGCTATCCCCGACAGCAGCGGCGGAAGAACAAGGAGAACGACATGACCGAAACGAAGCTGGAAGTCGTCGTCATTCCCGTGTCGGACGTCGATCGTGCCAAGCGTTTCTACGAGAGCCTGGGGTGGCGGCTGGACGCCGACTTCTCCAACGGTTCGGACTGGCGGGCGGTGCAGCTGACGCCTCCCGGCTCACCGTGCTCGATCATCTTCGGCAAAGGCGTCACGACGGCGGTGCCGGGCTCAGTGCAGGGACTGTTCCTCGTCGTTTCCGACATCGAGGCGGCACGCGTTCAGCTCAGTGAACACGGCGTCGACGTCAGTGAGGTGTTCCATTTCGACGGCGTCCTGCGGGTCGACGGGACGAAGGGGCGCGTGCCGGGCCGGGATCCGGAAGGTCGCTCCTACAGCTCATGGGCCTCGTTCAGCGATCCAGACGGCAATGGCTGGCTGCTGCAGGAGGTCAAGGCGCGGCTGCCCGGACGAGGATTCAGCAACTTTGACGTCCCGACGCTGACCGAACTTCTGCGAGAGACAGAGGAGCACCACGGTGAGTACGAACCGACCGCTCCGAAGCACCACTGGTCGGGGTGGTACGCCACCTACATCGTCGCGCGCGAGCAGGGGAGGACTCCCGAGGAGGCAGCCAAGGATGCCAGGCTCCACATCGAAGGTGCTGGCGAGCATGCGCCGGTATAGGCAGTAGGTTACGACGCGTTCGCGCGTTTCACCGCCTCGACCAGCGCATCGAACTCGAACGGGCGGCCGAGGACCTCGATGATCTGCTCATCGGTTCCCGCGAGCTCGCGAGTGGCGGCGGCATTGCTGCTCGTCAGAACGAGGGGAATCGTCTTCAACGGCGAGGTTTGACGCAGGTGATCGAGAAATCGCCACTGACGATCGTACGGCGGCACGACGTCGTAGACGACGACATCCGGCTTGTGCTGGTCGACGAAGGACGAGAGATCGAGCTCGCCTTTGCGGATGGCCGAGATGTGGCCGGTGACGACAACGAAGCCGTGGCGCTCGAACAGCACGCGCAGAAGCTCCACCATGTCATCGCTGCTGTTGAAGACGGCGACCACCGCAGGTCTGGTTCTCATGACAACCGAATTGTAAATCCGCTCGACGGAAGCGCTTCGTATATCCGCGGATGAATTGACGCCAGTGAAGCTCTGCAGTACGGTGCCGAGCGCGCCATGGCGATCCGGCATGAAGTCGATTCTCTCCGACGCCTCGTGCGCTTGACGCACGTGAGTCGAACGCCACTCGCGCTGTGGCAGGCAGCCATCGACACGGTGCTGACCGATCTCGCCTTTCAACGTGGCTTCGATTCATCGACGACCTGACCGTTCGCGTGGACGTGCCGACGACGGTCGATATCCGGAACGCAATCGCGTTTCTCGCCAGTCGCCAGACGTCAATTGCGCCGTGCCGTTGGGCGATCGCCGTGCACCCGCACATACCGGCCATCTTCGGGATGATTCGGATGGGGGAGGGGTTGATGGAGGGGTCGCCGATCCGCCTCCGCGGCTTCACCAGTGTCGGACAAGCGTTGACCTGGCTGGGCCCGCGGCCGGTTACCGAGTTACCTGGCCCGAGCTGAAGCTCGGGCCTACGCACGCGGCGGCTGGTGGCGCAGCATCAGCACCGGAACGCGCGCCAGATGCCGCACGCGGTCGGCCGTCGCGCCCTTCAACATGTCAGCAAGGAACCGGTGACCGTGCGTGGCCATCGCGATCAGATCCACGCCGGTTTCGTTGGCCACTCGGAGGATCTCCGTGGCAGGATCGCCCTTGGCGAGAGTGCAGTCGACCGGGATGCCATTCGACTGAATCTCGTCGACCAGGCGATCGAGATACGCGCGATCGTCCTTCATCTCCTCCGATTCCCGCAGCGCCAGGCCGTCGTAGTTCCGCGCGGCCCAGCCGTCAGCGACGTGCACCAGGGTCATCCGCGACCCCGCGAGCCTGGCCAGCGCCTGCGCGTGCGCAAGGATGGTCGCGTCCGCGGCCGAGTGTTCAACGGCGACGAGGATGTGCGAGTACATGAGCGCTAGCTGCCTCCCGTCAGCGTCTGCCACAGAAGCCACGCGTTGAGCACGGCGATGAAGACCGCCATCGGCCAGGCGATCGCCCGCAGCCAGAGGGGGGCCACGAAGGTGCCCATTTTGGCCCGGTCGCCGGTGAAGAGGATGAGTGGAAAGACGGCAAAGGGCAGCTGCAGGCTCAAGATCACCTGGCTCAGGAGAAGCAGAGGCCCGGTTCCACGATCGCCGTAAATCACGAGCACGCCGATTGCCGGGACGATGGCGATGAGCCGGGTGATCAACCGCCGGAGCCACGGCCGCAGGCGGATGCTGAGGAATCCTTCCATCACGATTTGCCCGGCCAGCGTGCCGGTCAGCGTCGCATTCTGGCCCGATAGCAGCAGCGCCGTCGCAAACAGCACGCTCGCCATCGTCGTGCCCAGCAGCGGTGACAGCATCTTGTACGCGTCGCTGATGTCGGCGATGTGATCGTAGCCGGTGCCATGAAACGTTCCCGCCGCGACGATGAGAATCGCGGCGTTGATGAAGAGCGCGGACATCAGCGCAATCGTCGAGTCGATCGTCGCGAAGCGAATGGCTTCCTTGCGGCTGGCCTCGGCGTCCGTGTACCTGCGCGTCTGCACGACCGACGAGTGCAGGTACAAATTGTGCGGCATGACCGTCGCGCCCAGGATGCCGATGGCGATGTAAAGCATCTCCGGATTGCTGGCGATTTCGACGGATGGCAGGAAGCCTCCCGCGACGGCAACCAGGTTGGGTTGCGTCAGCCAGAGCTCGACGGCAAAGCAGCCGGCAATGCCGAGGATCAGCACCACGACGAGTCCCTCGACCCAGCGAAATCCGCGTTGCTGCATCGACAGCACGATGAGCACATCGAGCGCCGTCAGGGAGACGCCGAGTATCAACGGAATGCCGAAGAGAAGATTGAGCGCGATCGCCGCGCCCAGCACCTCGGCGAGATCGCAGGCGGCGATGGCGATTTCGCACAACAGCCACAGCGCTATCGTCACTGGCCGCGAGTAGGCATCGCGGCAGGCCTGGGCGAGGTCGCGACCGCTGGCGATGCCGAGGCGCACTGACAGCGCCTGCAGCACGATCGCCATCAGGTTCGACAGCATGATCATGCTGAGGAGCGCATAGCCGTACCGCGCGCCACCGGCAAGGTCGGTCGCCCAGTTGCCCGGATCCATGTAGCCGACCGCCACGAGATATCCCGGGCCGGCGAACGCCAGCAGCTTCCTTCCGAAGCTGGCCGTCACCGGGACAGCGATGCTGCCGTGGACTTCGGGCAGGCTGCGGGCGGTGCGCTCATAGCGCCACGGCACACCCCGCAGAGGCGCGGGCGTGACGGAATCCGTGACAGGTTCCGGTTGAGGGTCGGCCGAGGGAGGGACAGTCATCGGATCCAAACGAGGCGGCAGTGCTGCGATAGCATAGGAGGCGCGATCGGGAGTTTCAGATCATATGGCCG
>JBKPAJ010000219.1:0-19715 GCA_046726375.1 Acidobacteriota bacterium | reverse complement strand
GGCACGCTCGGCGTGAGCGTTTACGACTACCTGTCCGGCCTCTCATGGCACTTCAACGGCGATCGCTGGTTTCACGCCGCCAGTGTGATCAAACTCGCGATTCTAGTGGCCTTGTACGACGCCGCGGACCAGGGACGCTTCTCCTTCGGCAATCGCCTGCATGTGCGCAATCGCTTCCTCAGCGTCGCCGACGGATTGCCGTTTCGTATCGATTGCGGCCGGGATGCCGACGGCGAAGTGCATGCGGCGCTCGGACGGACGATGCAGGTGCGCCAGTTGGCACGGCGCATGATCATCACGAGCAGCAATCTCGCGACGAATCTTCTCGTCAACCTGATTGGCCTCGACCACGCTCGCGAGACGATGACGCGGCTCGAGATCCAGGGCGTCGAGCTCAATCGAGGTGTCGAGGACGAGCGCGCCTTCGAGCAGGGAATCATCAACCGCATGACGCCGAACGGCGCCGTCGCGCTTCTGCGCGCGATTTTCGCCGCGAAGGGAGTCTCGCCGGAAGCGTCGGAGGCAATGAACAACCTGCTGCTGGATCAGCACTTCAGCGGCACGATCGGGCCGGGGCTACCGGACAACGTGCGTCCCATCGCCAAGGTCGCGCACAAGACCGGCGAGATATCCACAGTGACGCACGATGCCGGGGCCGTGTTCATGCCGGGCCGCCCGCCGTATCTCGTCGCGATTTTTGTCGAAAGCGCCGGCGATTTGAAGGAGCGTCAGGAAGCGGGCGTCGCCGCGTCGACGGCGATTTGGGAGTGTGTAGCCGCTGCCGGCGAGGGAGTGCCCAGGTGACCGATCAAGTGAATGGGCTGTCCATCGTCGATGGCTTGCAACTACCGCAACGACATCGTGAGTTGTTGCGGCCAGGCGAGATGATGAAAGGGCGTAATGGTGCGATGCATCGATTGCCGCGCTTCTTCTACGCCGTTCCGTCGAGTTCGGTCGCCGTGAGCACGCTGCTCGCGCCGCATTTCGGCCTCTGGGAGTTCATGGAAGTCGACCTCTTCGAAGCCGAGCCGCTTCGCCGCTACCCGCGCTACGTGCCGTGCGCGGTGACGGTACTCGCCGCGGCGCTCGAAGTGTTGCGCGCAGAGATTGGCGCGCCAGTGCGTGTCGCGGCCAACGGCGGTTACCGCTCGCCGTCGCATGCCGGGTCCAAATCCGGGTCGCCGCATTGCTGGGGCACCGCTGCCAACGTGTTTCAGATCGGCGCCGACTATCTCGACAGCGAAGAAAAGATTCAGCGCTATTCCGCGGTCGCGGCAAAGACGCTCGCCGGCTGCTGGACGCGGCCATACGGCCATGAGCCGGGTTGCGCCGACGATCACCTTCACATCGATCTCGGTTTTGTCACCGTTGTGCCGCGCGACGTTTCCGAAGCGGCGGGGCACTAACATGGGCGCGCTCCCCATCGTTACCGCGCTGAAGCATTGGAAAAGCGAGGTCATCGCCGATCGCATCATGCGGGCAGTAGGCGGCCTCGAAGCCGAGTTCGGCGTCGTTCTCGACGGCAAGCCCGCGAAGCCTGAGGATATTTTCGGGGATCCGCGCGGCTTCATTCGCACGCCACTGCTTCACAGAACCGGCCGCTCGTTTCAGTTGCCCAACGGCGCCGCCGTGTACTTCGATACCGGCGTGATCGAAATCGCGACGCCGGTGATGGAGCTCGAGCAAGGTTGCTTCGGCCGACTCGCGCGGTCGCTCGACGACGCGGTGTCGTTTGTACGGCGTGAGCTGGACGAGTGGGAAAAACGCAGCGGCCGGCGCATCAGGCTGCAGGGCTTCAGCACGCATTACAACGTATCGGTCAGCGGTGAGGGAACGATGGCGCCGTCGCGGCACGTACGAGATCTGGCGTGGCTGTTGATCCACGTGCTGCCCGCGCCGGTCATGCTGCTCGCGACCAATCGCCGATCGACCGGCGTGGGTGTTCGGCCGCGGCCGCGGCGCATCGAAGTCACGGCCGACTTTCCGCCAGATCCCGCGCGTCTGGCCGCGACGGGTGCGGTGATTGGCGGCATCGTCCAGGCCGCGAATCGCTGGCGCGATCTGAGCATCGAACGGCTGGCGCGGCGGGGGATTCCGGTTGTGCAGGGCTTCGTGCCCATGAAGCACACGTCGCGTCACGGCTGGCTGGCGAGGTTTGATTGTTACCCGCTGAACCCCTTCGTGTGCGATACCGACGCGGCCATTTGGATGACGCCGGCGGGTCCGATCAGCCTGCGCACGCTTGCGCGCCGCATCATGCGCGTGTTCGACGGCCCGATCCGTCAGATTGCGGATCCGTTCTCTTACCAGGTTGCGAAGAACATTCTCGAAGGCAGGTCGCGATCGTGGTTGCAGGAGGACGATCGTCCTTCGTCGTACGACGACGTCGGACGGGCGACGCCGTCGCTGACACCGCTCAAGCAACTCGGTCTGTCGCGCTATGAACGTGTGGTGCTGAACACAATGGGGCACAAGCCGTTGACGCTTGGAAGGGAACGGTTCACGCCGGTGCGGATGCGGGGCTGGTCACGCGTGATGTTTCGCCGGGAACGCGATGGGGCGCGCACCGTGCTGCCGCTCGACACTCTGGTCCGCCACCTTGATGATTGGGCGGCATAACTCTCGACAGTCGACGGTCGACAGTTGGCAGGACTACGGTCCATCACACCGGGCCCGGATCAACTGCAGATCGCGCTCAACGATTTGATTAGTCTCCATCGCGCGATAACACGTCCGTTCAAACTGCGTGGAACGATCTCCAACGTTCCGTTCTACCACCACAGTGATCTCGCGCGTGTTGGCCCTCTGCAGGGCCGCCAGAATCTCGTGCCAGCTGCCGGAGTCGGCGGCGTACAACGTCGTGTACCTCTCGTAGAGGGCCGCAGTCACCTGGTCGAACCACCACACGTCGGTAACCACGTAGCCACCCGCCGGGATCAGTTGCTCTGCACTCGACACGAGTTGCGCGTAAAGCTGCTTCGAACCACGCAGTTCCCGATATGCACTGCGCGTGGTCGCCACGCCACAAAGGCAGATCACGGCGATGATGCCGACCCGCAACACGCGCAGGCGGCCCGGATCTGCGGCGCGTTGCGCGACGAGCGCCGTGAGCAGAACCAGCGGCGGAGACACCGTGATCAAAAACCGCGGTCCCCATTGCGCGCCGCCATCGTGCGCGGACGTCAGCCAGATGCCTGCCATGGCAACGAGTGCGATCGTCAGCAAGCGGCGCGCGCCCTTTTCTCTCGGGACGTCTACCAGCAACAGCCCACCGACCGGCCATGCCGTCCATAAGGCCTCTCGACTGTAAAAGCCAAGTGATGCGGCGATGGCGAGAAAGCTGGCGCCCAGCAGAGCCAATATCAGCGCGGATTCACGAGACGGCGCCGCACGTCTGAGCAGCCATGAGGCCGCGATCAGGAGCGCCACAACAATCGTGGTCCTCGACGACAAGGCCAGCCACAAGTCGAGCCGCTCGAATCGAGTCGGTAGCCAGCGGACGCCAACCGGGCCAAGACTTGTTTCGATGTGCGGCCCGAAAAGGCTGCCGAAATGAACGCCGTTGTAGACAACGAAGGGCAGGTAGCCGACCGTGACCCCGAGAAACAGGAACGGCAAGCGCTTTAGACGCCATCCCACGGCTGCCGCGACGCCGGCACCGTACCAGACCGCTTCAGGCCTGAGCAACGCCGCAACACCGATGAGGATGCCGCACCACAAGTCGGGGCTCGTGCGACGGTCATCCGCGTTCGCAAAACAGACGGTGGCGCCGGCGAGCGCTGCCGCCGCCGGGACGTGCTCCCAGAATTCGAGCGCGTAAAAGAAAAGCGGGCTCGCGGCGACGCAGAAAAAACCCAGTAGCAGCGGTGAGAGATCGGGCGTGAGCCGCCGCCGGACCGCGTTGAGCAGCAGCGGAATGACCGCGTAGCTCAACGCCGGCAGCACATACGCACCTGCGAGACCCAGAACCGCAATGAATGGCGCCGCAATAACCGGGAAAATCGGCGACTGCACCACGTGTGCGTGGTCGCCGTGAATCGGAAAGAACCGTTCGACCCAGAGGACGGGCTGGCCCGCAATACGCGGCAGGTCGATCTCAAACGACCGCACCGGATGGGCGATGGCATTCTTCGCGGCGATCAGCTTGACGCCGGAATCTCCGCTGAAGAACGCGTCTTTGGGTTGGTTGAAGAGGAGAACGAAGGCCAGCGCCGCGCCGGTTGCGGCCCATGCGACGGTAGCCGGTGACCTAGTGACTGTCGACTGCGCATCGCCGACCGTCACAACGCGTTCATCACTTCTTGAAACCCGACCAGCACGAACAACGCAAGGATCGCGACCAGGACGACGTTGGTGGTCCAGTGATTGTGCGGCACTGGCGCGCCCCACTTGACACGGTTGTTGAGATAGAGCAGCGTCGCCGCGAGAAACGGGACGAACAGGCTGCCGACGATGGTGTACGCGACGATGATCGCGACAGGCCGGCGCATGAATGCGAACGGCAGCGGCGCCAGCGTGATGAAGACGAGCGCGAGACGATACGGCGTGCTGGTGACCTGCGTGAGCTTCTGCCGGCCCTCGTGCGGCAGTTTCTTGAGAACGCCGTAAAAGTCCGCGTAGAGATACGGCACGCTTTGCCACACGCCGAGCAGCGACGCGAAGACCGCTGCCCAAAAGCCCACCGAGTACGCATACACACCAAACGTGCCGAGCATCGTCCCGAGCATTTGCGCCATTTTGGGCACGGCCTGCGCATCGGTGATGGTTGCGCCTGCTCGAAAGAATGCCTGGTCGGCAATCAACATGATCGACATGCCGAAGAGCGCGGTGAAAATGTACGCAATCGAGATGTCGCCACGGACGTAGCCGAGATGCCCGGGCGTGTCGATGCGCTCCTCGCGCATCCAGTAGTTGTAGGACAGCATCGTGATTGAGCCGCCGATGCCGCCGATGAGCGACAAGACATTCGCACCGCTCCCGGCAGGGATGCTGGGCACGAATGTTCCCTTGAGGGCATGCAACGGATCATGCAGCGTCATCACGGCGCAAAACAGAATGCTGAAACCCATGATGCCAACGAGCAGCTTCATGAGTTTCTCGAAGCCGGCGTAGCCACCGAACCACACGAATGCGAAACCGATCAGGCTGTGCGCGACAGCGCCCCACGGTTGTGAGATCGCTCCGCCCGTCAGGTTGGAAATTCCAAGTCCCGTCGCGTTGGTCAGCGCGGCGCTCACCGCCACCGTCCAGAACACGAGATATGCACCGAAGTAGAACTTGACGAACGCGGGCAGATGCTCGGCCCAGCCCTCGAGCGCCGTTTTACCGGTTGCGAGTTGCCACCGAGCAATGCCTTCGCTGAGCACGAACTTGAAGAACGCGCCAACAGCGATGCCCCACAGCAGCACGACACCGTACTTCGCGCCTCCGACCGTTGCGGATACGACGTCGCCGGATCCAATGCCGGTGGCGGCAACGATGAGGCCGGGTCCGGCGAGTTTGAGAAAGCTGACCGCGGGCGGGGCCTGAACGAACGCGCGCGGCGCGACCGCCTTCTCAGTCGTCATGATGGATGCGATGTTCTTCCTCGGCGACGATCGCGTCCTTGCGCTTGGCGATTTGCTGCTGCCGCGATTTGAGCGCGTTGGCTTGTCGCATGCTGTCGGTGCTCACCGCCGGGCTGGACAACAGCTTCTCTAAATCGGTCGAGCTGCACTCGGGGCATTGCGGCGCCGGCAGATGCGGCCGAACAAGTGTTTCGAATTGGTGACCGCAGCCGCGGCATTTGTATTCAAATATCGGCATGCCAAATCCTTCGGAGCGTGACCCAAACCCTCCTGTAGCGCGGACCTTCACGTCCGCGATAAAGTCTGCCACATATGGCTGGTGTTTCGCTCACGGTCAACGGCACCGCGCACACCGTTGACGTCGATCCGGCGACGCCGCTCTTGTATGTGTTGAGCGACGAGCTCGCCTTGCGCGGCCCGAAATTCGGCTGCGGCCTCGGCCAGTGCGGTGCGTGCACCGTGATCGCTCGCGGACGCGCGATTCGATCCTGTGTCACGCCCGTGTCCACGGTCGAAGGTGCAAGCGTCACGACACTCGAAGGGCTTGGCACGCCCGAGAAACCACACGCCATTCAGCAGGCGTTCATCGACGAGCAAGCCGCTCAATGCGGTTTTTGTTTGAACGGCGTGATTCTCACGGCCAAAGCCTTTCTCGATCAGAATCCAAAGGCGAGCGATGCGGAGATTAAACAGGCGCTCTCTGGGGTGCTTTGCCGCTGTTTCACCCACGTGCGCATGCTGCGCGCAATCGGGAAGTACCGGGACGGAGCGCGAGCATGAAGCGGCGTGCGTTTCTTCAGACCTCCGGCATGCTGGTGGTGGGATTTGCGGCAGCTCGCGTGCCGTTTGCGTTCGCGCAGGGCGGTCGCGCGTCGAATCAGGTCGACTCCTGGATCGTGGTCGGTGCGGACGGCTTCGTCACGGCATATACCGGCAAATGCGAGCTGGGGCAGGGCATGGAGACCGCCCAGATGCAGCTCGTGGCCGAGGAGCTCGCGATTCCAATCACGTGTGTGCGTCTGGTGATGTGCGACACGTCGCGCACGCCCGATCAGGGCACGACGTCCGGAAGTCAGTCGCATCCGGCAAACTTCAATCAGGCGAATCTCGCGCTCGCTGCAGCAACGGCGCGTGAAGCACTCATCGATCTCGCCGCGCCGAGGCTCGGCGTCGCGCGCGCCGACCTCATGGCAGATGCCGGGTTCGTTGTCGCGCGATCCGATTCGTCCAGGCGGATTGCGTTTGGCGAGCTGATCGGCGGGCGCACATTCGACGTGCCGCTCAACCCCGCGGTCAAACGCAAGGCTCACGCGCAGCGGAAGGTTCTCGGAACTTCCGTCGGTCGAGTTGATTTGCCACAGCTTGTGACCGGCCGGCTGGAGTTCGTTCAGAACGTCCGTGTGCCGGGCATGCTGCACGGACGTGTCGTGCGCCCGCCGTCGGTTGGCGCCACCCTCGTGAGCGTGAACGAACGTTCTGTGGCCGAAGTTCCAGGCATTGTGCGCGTCGTGATCAAGGGCAATTTCGTGGGCGTCGTCGCGCAAAAACAGTGGCAATCCGCGCAAGCGGCCGCTACGCTCGAGGCGAGCTGGAAGCCAGGCCCGTCACTTCCACAGCAGGATACGTTTTACGACCATCTGCGACGTCAACCTGCACGGGATGCGTTCGTGGTCAGTGCCGGTGACATCACCGCTGCATTTACCGGCCCCGCCGACGTTGTCAAGGCGACGTATTTTCATCCGTATCAGATGCATGGGTCGCTCGGTACCTCGTGCGCCGTCGCTGACGTGCAGCGCGATCGCGCAACACTATGGTCGGCCACACAGGCGGCGTACCCGCTGCGCAGCACGCTCGCGACTATCCTGGGATTGCCGCCCGAAACTGTGCGCGTCGTGTTCACTCGCGGCTCGGGCTGTTATGGAATCAACGGCGCCGACACCGTCTCATACGACGCCGCGCTCATGTCGCAAGCCGTGGGCCGTCCCGTTCGCGTTCAGCTCACGCGACAGGAGGAAATGGCTTGGGAGAACTACGGTTTCGCCTATGTCATCGATCAGCGTGCGGCATTGAATGCCGCCGGCGACATCGTCGCCTGGGATCACGAGGCGTGGTATCCATCGCTCGGCGGCCGTCCGGGTTACGACACACCTGGCAACGTCGTCACCGGCCGGCTGATTGGCTTTGAACCAGCGTCCGTGACCCCGCGTCCCGCCGCGCCGCCGGCGCGCTTTGCAAACGGCAGCAACGCGGCTCCTTCGTACGTCTCGGGGTGTGTCGGAGGAACATGTGGCGGCACCGGAACGATTCGCGTCGAGCGCGTCCTGACGCACACGATCCCGTCGCCGTTTTTCACCGGGCCGCTCCGCTCGCCGAGCCGACTGCAGAACACGTTTGCGCACGAATCGTTCATCGACGAGGTTGCCGCGCGTGTCAAAGCCGATCCGGTTGCCTACCGGGTCCGTCACCTTCGCGATCCGCGACTGATCGAGGTGGTCAAAGCCGCGGCCAAAGCGGCACAGTGGCAGGCGCGTCCGTCGCCCAGGCCGGAGCAGGCGAGCGGCCCGGTCGCGAGCGGTCGCGGCTTCGCCTGCGTGTTGTACGAAGGTGACAACGGCTATTGCGCGATGGCCGCGGATGTCGATGTCGAGCGCAGCACCGGACGCGTTGTCGCGAAACGATTTGTCGTGGCGCAGGACTGCGGTCCCATTTCAAATCCAGAGGGAATGAAGAATCAAATCGAAGGCGGCGCGCTGCATGCGCTGAGCCGCGCGCTTGGCGAGGAGGTCACGTGGGATGCCGCGCGCGTGACATCGATCGACTGGCGCTCGTATCGAAGCTTGCCGCTCGGCTACGACATACCCGTGATCGAAAGCGTGCTCATCGATCGCGCCGACGGCGAAGCGATGGGTGCCGGCGAGACGACCATCACGATCGTTGCCGCGGCCATTGCCAACGCCATATTCGATGCGACCGGCGTGCGCATTCGCCAGGTTCCGTTCACGCCTGAGCGCGTGAAACGCGCGTTGGACGATGGCGCGAGGAGCTCGCGTGACTAGGCCCGGCGTTGTTCTCGTCGCTGCGATTTGCTTGACGGGCGTGTTGCACGCGCAATCCCGTTCGGCCGACTGGCCGCAGTGGCGCGGTCCCAATCGCGACGGCGTAGTGACGTCCTTTACCGAACCCAAGGCGTGGCCGCAGACACTGACGCAAAAATGGAAATTGCCGGTGGGACTCGGATATTCGTCGCCTGTGCTCGTCGGCAACCGCGTTTACATGTTCACGCGCGTCGATGGCAACGAAACCATGCGCGCACTCGACGTCGCTACCGGGAAAGAGCTTTGGCAGGCTGGATACCCGGCGCCGTTTCGTATGAACTCGGCGGCTGCGCGACACGGTGAGGGGCCCAAGGCGACGCCGACGTTTGCCAACGGCAAGCTTTACACCCTCGGGATGAGCGGAATTGTGACAGCGTTCGACGCGGAAAGCGGCAAACAGCTATGGCAGACTGCCGCCGCCGCGGTGAATCCGATGTACCACACCGCGCAGTCGCCGCTGGTCGATCGCGGCCTCGTGATCGTTCACGTCGGCGGCCACAATCAAGGCGCGCTCAGCGCGTTCGACGCGAACACCGGCGCCGTCAAATGGACCTGGAACGGTGACGGTCCGTCTTACGCGTCGCCGATCGCAATTGACGTCGAAGGCACCCGCCAGATCGTGGTGTTCACGCAAGAGAATCTCGTGGGCGTCAACGCGGCAAACGGAGAGCTATTGTGGAAGCGTCCGTTCAGCACACGTGCGACACAAAACACGATCACACCGATCGTGTACGGCGGCACCGTGATCTTCTCCGGACTCGAGAAGCCCATCACGGCCATTCGGATCGTGAAGAAAGACGCGCAATGGACCGCCGAAAACGTGTGGGAAAACGCCGACGTGTCGCTTTATATGAGCAACGCGGTCCTCGTCGGCGACTCGATTTGCGGCATGTCCAACCGAAACAGCGGCCAGTTCTTCTGCATCGACGCGAACACCGGCAAAACGCTGTGGGTGAGTGAACCGCGTCAGGCGACAAATGCAGCGGTGCTGAGCGCCGGCAAAGTCTGGTTTGCGCTGACTGACGACGCCGAGTTGCTCGTGATGCGCGCCGGAGCAAGCACGTTCGAGCCGCTTCGTCGCTACACGGTCGCAGACAGCGCCACGTGGGCGCAGCCGACGATTGCGGGGAACCGGATCTTTGTGAAGGATCTGTCGAACCTCACGTTGTGGACGATCGAGTAAGTTACAAGTTACAAGTTCAAAGTTCAAAGTTAGTTGGAAAGTTGGAAAAGTTGGAAAGTTGGAAAAGTTGGAAGTGAACTTGACAACTTCGCCATTCACTTTGAACTTTGAACTTTGAACTTGTAACTTCCTCACCAGCCCACGCGAATCCCTGTTGTCCACCCCCATCCCGTGTAAATTGCGCGGCTCGCCGGGGGATTGTCCATATCCGCGTAATCGACGCCGGTCTGCACCTTCAGGCGGTGACCGTAGAAGTAATAGTTGGCGCCCAGATACCACTCGTTGTAGTCGTCTCCGCGCGCCGAAACGACGCGATTCTCGTAGGTCGGTAGCTGCACGCCGCTGGGATCGTCGCTCTGCACGGTGGTAAAGCGTGTGACGAACTGCAGCTTGTCGGTGGCATTCACGTACGGCAGGAGCATCAGCGACCACAGGTCGCTTTGTCCGAGATATCCCGTGGCGGCAGCAAGGTCGCTGCGGAAGCCCCATCTCGGCTGCTCGAGTCTGAAATTGATCGATCCGATGTTTTCGAGCCGCCGGGTGAAGGTGTTGTCGATGTCAAGTTGTTGATAGACGTAGTTGCCCGTGAGCAGAGCCTGCCGCACGCCGAGTTTTTTGGCAAAGTCGTAGCCGAGCACGCCGAGCGTGAACACGCCGCCGTTGAACATGCCCAGCTCGCGATTCATGGCGCCCGCCGAATAAATCCCGGCACGGTAATTCCACGGCGCGGCCACCCCCGACACGCTAACGCCGGGCATGTATTCCTGGCCGAACCAGATGTTGTTGGCGAGGTTGCTGCGATCGATGGTGATGAGCTCACGCGATGAAGTGGCGCCTTCCTGCGTGAAGGGAATGCTCTGCTTGCCGACCGTGAGCGCGAGCTTGCTGCTCTTGTTCCACTGTACGTAGAGGTCCGTAAAACGCACGTAGAAAGGATCGCGCTCTTGCGGGTTCAGCTCCACTTCGGCGTGAAACAGGAACTTGCGCAGAAAGGTGATTCGCGGCCCGAGGCGGACGCGCCGGATGTTGGATTCGTCGTGATCGCCCTGATCCGCCCGGATCGTGGCGAAATCGTGCTGGAAGCGACCCGTGAACACCACGCGCTCCACGATCGGATTGCTGTCGTCGACGTAGATGTTGGTGAATTTCGCCCAGATCCTGTCGTACGTCGAGGGCGGTTGCTTGGCGGCCGGGGCAGGTGGTGATTGATTGCCGGACGGCATCGCGGTTTGCGCAGAGACCGGTGACCTCCAGGCAAGCATCAACACGAGCGCCAGCTGGACGCGCGCGTTACACATGTGACGACGGTACGGAGAAGAAGTATCGACGACGTTTCAGAGATGTTACACGTCTGTAAATGATGGCGACGCAAGCGGACCTAAAGGTCCGCGGCTACACGTGACAGGAGGCCTCACCGGCACGAAAAAGTCGCCGCGTCGTCCGTGCTTCCGCTTCCGTTGTAAACGGCGATTTGCGGATAGGGACACAACAGACGCGTGCGTTCGACCTTTCCGTCGCTGACGCGTGACGCCACGATGCGCGATGGCGCCGCGCCTTTTTCAACCCACTGTTCGAGCGTGGTCACCATATCGAAGCTGTTGGGGCCTTCGCCGCCGCCGCAGTGGCCCATGCCAGGAACCATGAACAAGCGCATCCAGTCGGCGGTCTTCTGCGCGCCTCCCATCGCCTTGACGACGCTGTCGTAGTAGCGAATCGTAGCTTGCGGCGCAACGTTCGGATCGCTCCACCCGTGATAGAGCAGCAGCTTGCCGCTGCGCGACTGAAACTGTGTCAGATCGGGATCGATCGCGTTCACCGTGTTGTTGTCGACCTTCACGGCCCGCGCGAGATCGCGCTCGACGTCAAAGGTTCGCCAGTCCCACTTTGGATCGGCAAAGACCACGTATCTGAAGTGGTCAAGCGTGACCGCGACGGGATCAGGTCCTGTCGCGAGCACGCCCCAACCGAGTTCCGAACCAGGTTCCCAGCCTGGGAAGAGCTCCTCTCCCGTTCGCGGGTGCTTCAACGGCGACATCATCTTGCGTACGGCTTCTACTTGCGGAGGCGTCAGGCACGCTGTCGTTGACTCACCAGCGCACGACAGAACCGAGGGGTCAAACTTGCAGGCGGGCGGATTGCCGATCAGCCCATCTGTCACGCCATCCAGCGCATCGCACTTATCCACCACCGCCCTGTGAATGACCGGATACATCGCCGGCGGCACATAGCTCGCTGGATCCTTGAGCGTCGCGAGTCCGATCGTCATGTGCCACGCGCCCAGGTGCGTGCGAGGGTTCGCGGCCGCGCCCGCGATGATGCCATCGAAGTCCTGTGGAAAGCGTTGCGCCTCGCTCAATCCCTGGCGCCCGCCAGTTGAACAGCCGTTCCAATACGAGTAACGCGGCGCCGTTGCGTAGAACGCGTTGATGATCGCCTTCGATGCGACCGTCATTTCGTGCACAGAGCGCCAGGCAAAGTCGGTGAACTTCTCGGGATGTCCAAGCGCAAATGCGCCACCGGGCGCGGAATGCCCAGTGTCGGTCGAACTTGTCGCATAGCCGCGCCGAAGCGCTTCAGCCATGGCGGGATACGAGATCGTTCCCGCCCATCCGCCGTTGCCGACCGCCTGATATTTGCCATTCCAACCGGTGAGCGGCAGCCACACTTCAACTTTGATATCCGAATCACTTGTTGGCGTCAGAGTGGCGGCGACGCGGCAAAACGCCGGCAATTGTTGGAAGGGATTCGCGCCACCGCGACCGCCCCTGCCCTCCGGGGCCGTGAACTGTCCCGCCTCGACCGGCTGGGCCATCGTAATTGCGGTGTCCTGCAGGTTGAGCGACGCGAGCGACTCGCACGATGCGATCGCGGCAACAAGCGTCAATTCGGCAATCATTTTTTCTCCTCGGTTCCTTCGCCCAGCAGCGGCAGGGCAGATCCACTCGACGGTGCGAGCACACCCGCCTTGAGATAGACCATCAGCTTGTCGCGGGTATCCGCAATATCAAGATTCCGCATCGTCAATTGACCGATGCGATCCTGGGGCGAGAACGCCGATTCGCCTCTTTCCATCGTCAGCCGCTCAGGATGATATGTCAGATTTGGGCTCGTGGTGTCGAGAATGGAGTAGTCGTTGCCGCGCCGCAATTCTACCGTGACGTCTCCGCTAATCGCGCGTGCGACCCAACGCTGCGACATCTCGCGAAGCATCATCGACTGCGGATCGAACCAGCGGCCCTGATAGAGAAGGCGCCCGAGGCGCCGCCCCATGTCGCGATACTGCTCGATCGTGTCTTCGTTGTGAATACCCGTGATCAGCCGCTCGTAGGCGATGAAGAGCAGCGCCAGCCCGGGCGCCTCGTAAATGCCGCGGCTCTTCGCTTCGATGATCCGATTCTCGATCTGATCGCTCATGCCAAGACCGTGGCGGCCGCCAATCGTGTTGGCTTCGAGCACGAGCGCCACCGCATCCTTGAACGTGGCGCCGTTGAGCGCCACCGGCTGGCCTTCTTCAAAACGAATCGTGACCGCCTCTGGTTTGATCACGACGTCATCGCGCCAGAACGCGACGCCCATAATCGGCGCGACGATCTTGATGCCTTTGTCGAGGTGCTCGAGATCTTTTGCTTCGTGGGTGGCACCGAGCAGGTTTGAATCCGTCGAGTACGCCTTCTCCATGCTCATCTTGTACGGCAGACCGGCATGGCGCATGTACTCGGACATCTCTTTGCGGCCGCCGAGTTCGTCGGTGAACGCCTGATCGAGCCACGGCTTGTAAACGCGCAGGTTTGGATTGGCGAGCAGCCCGTAGCGATAGAACCGTTCGATGTCGTTGCCTTTGAAGGTGCTGCCGTCGCCCCATACGTGCACGTCGTCTTCTTTCATGGCGACGACGAGCATCGTGCCGGTGACCGCGCGGCCAATCGGCGTGGTGTTGAAGTAAGGAACACCGGCGGTGGAAATATGAAACGCGCCGCACTGCAGGGCGGCGAGACCCTCGGCAACGAGTTGGCGGCGGCAATCGATCAGCCGCGCCTTTTCGGCGCCGTACTCGAGCGCGCGGCGCGGAATTTCTTCGTAGTCCGTTTCGTCCGGTTGCCCCAGATTCGCTGTGTAGGCATAGGGAATCGCGCCCTTCTTGCGCATCCAGTGCAGCGCGGCGCTCGTGTCGAGACCGCCGGAGAACGCAATGCCGACTTTCTCACCAACCGGAAGATTCTGCAGAATGCGGGCAGCGCTCATGTCGGCTGACCTGCTGCGGTCACACGTCTATAGGTATCCAGAAGGTTGGTCATTTCGTCTCGTGTGATGACGTCCTCGATGCGTTCGAACGGCTGGTCTCCTGTCCGCTCGTAGACCTCGCGAAGAATAGCGTCCGGCGGATTCGTGCGGCTCATGCGTACCACACGTGCGGTTGCCGGCAGGCGGGCTTCTTCATACACCTGCAGTGCGGCCGTCCAATCATGTTCTTCTGCCAGCGCGCCTGCCAGCGTCTGCGCGTCGAGGATTGCCTGGCCCGCGCCATTCGATCCCCGAGGATACATCGGGTGCGCGGCATCTCCGAGGAGTGTGACACGGCCGACGGTCCAGAACGGGAGCGGGTCCTGATCGATCATCGGAAACTCGAGGATCAAGTCGGCGGCGCGAATGAAGGAGGGGACGTCGAGCCACTCGAAGCGCCAGTCCTCGAACACATGAATGAAGTCCTCGACGTTGCCGCGCCGGTTCCAGTCGCGAGTCGCGTGCTCTGGCGTCGCAATCTCCGCGAGCCAGTTGACGAGCTGCCGGCCGTCAACCTCGGCGCGGATCGGATAGATCACCATTTTCCCCGGTGTCAACCAGCCCGCCCGGATCATGCTCGCACCGGAGAGAATCGGACCCCAGCGCGTCACGCCGCGCCACATGTTCACGCCGGAGTAGATCGGCTCTTCTTCCCCGGGATGCAGCTGCCGGCGGATGATGGAGTGGAGGCCGTCACAGCCGACGACGATCGCCGCGTGCTGAGGCTCTCGCGGCCCGCCACTGACTCCATTCGCAAACGACACTGTCGCGCGCGAGCCATCCTGTTCAACGGCAGTGCATCGCCAGCCGAGTTGAATCCGGTGCGCGCCGAGCCGCGCCCTGACCGCATCGAGAAGGACCTGATGCAGGTCGCCGCGATGGATGGAAAACTGCGGCCAGCGGTTGCCGGCCGCGCGCCCGAGCGGTTCGCTGAAAATAAACTGACCGAAACGATTGAAGAATACGGCCTCGCGCGTGAGAACCGATGCGGACGTCAGCTCCCGCTCGAGCCCAAGCGTCTGGCACAACACCGCGGAAGCGGGTGGAAGAATATTGATGCCGACGCCGAGCGGACGAATCTCGGCCGCCGCCTCGAACACGCGGCACGGGATGCTGGCTCGATGGAGCAGCAGCGCGAGCGTCAACCCGCCGATGCCGCCGCCGACGATGATCACATCGTCCGATTCCATCGCGTTCTTCGTTCCCGCCTTCGCTGGTTGGAATTCTCCGAGCTTCGGCCCTTCGACAGGCTCAGGGCCGTCCCGAGCTGCGTCGAGGGATGGCGACGCAAGCTTTGGTTCTTCGTTCTTAGTTCCTCACACACCCATCTGCCAGCGCCGGACGGCCTCGAGCGGATACACCAGCATCAGGATATTCAACGTCAGATTGTCGCGAATCGCGTAGCCCACGCCGACTTCCATCAGCAGAGTTGCAATCACAACGGTGCGAATCGGCAGCCGGCTGGCGAGGAGAAAGCCAGCTGCCATGGCGAGAATGTCGGATACGGAGTTGATCACGCTATCGCCATAGTAGTCGAGCGAGATTGTGTTTTCGCGATAGCGATTGATCACGAAGTCGGTGTTCTCGAAAATCTCCCACGCCGATTCGATCAGCAGCGCGATCACGAGGCGAACGGCCACAGGCCATCGACGCGCGACGAGCCAAAGCAGCGCGTAGAACGCGAACCCGTGAATGATGTGGGAAAAGGTGTACCAGTCGGAGAGGTGCTGCGAGTTCTCAGAGCTGGCGACGATGCCGTGCCACCCTTTGACGTAGCCGCACTTGCAAATGGGGACGCGCCCCATCGCGAGCAGTACCGCTGCGGCGCCTGCAACAACGAGCGCCGCTAGTAGAAGTGCGCGTGAATTTGGAGATCTGGGGATGTGGAGATTTGGAGCCAATTTGGAGATCTCCAAATCAACTCCAATTCTCCAAATCTCTAGATCTCCAAATTCGCGCCGCAGCTACTTTGTCGGCGAAGAACCCGTTACAGTCACTTTCACGTGCGCGTTGGTCCAGCAGCACTGGAAGCCGCCGCCGCCGTCGCCGGTGCGGTCGTTCACCTGCGCGCGCAGAATGTATTCGCCCGGCGCGCTGAAGGTGGCCGTGGTTGTCGCCTTGCCGCCGGCCGCCTGGTCGATCTTGGGGTTCGCTTCGCCAAACGTAACGTCGGCGGGTCCGCGGAACTTGTGCCACGACAGCCGAATTGGCGGAATCGCCGCGCCCCGTCCGCCGCGGCCGGCCGCGGCTTCTGCTGCCGGGTCCTGGAAGTTGTCGTCGCGCGCCCAGACATCGAGCGTGAGCGGCGTGCCGACGGTGGCCGTCAACGTCGCCGCGATGCCACGCGGCGGCCCTACGAATTCTTTGCCGTTCTCGGCGAACTTGATGCGCGGCGGCTCGTTGCCCATCGCAACGTCCTTGAACGGTTCGACCTGGTAGTCCTTGATCAGTCCAACCGGAATCGATGCGGTCTTTCCATTGGCGATGATGGTCCACGTGAAGCGCTTGGTGTTGCCGTAATCTGCCGGCACCTTGATCGTGAAGACGCCCCACTGACGCCGCGTCTCGAAGTGCGTGGGCTGACCCATGTCCGGACCACCCGGCTCGATGCGATTGTTCGGGCCGATCGGGATATCCATTGTCTGCTTGGAGTTGCGATTGAAATAGCCGACGAGGAGCGTGTAACTGCCGTCCTCGTTTTGAAACCAGCCTTCAAAGGCGGGCGTAATGCCCATGCCCGCTTCCTTCGGCGGTTCGAGCGGGAGGGCCTGACCAGCAAGCAACGCACCGCTCAGGCCCGCGCACGCGACCGCAACCGCAACGATTCCGACACGCATGCGGAACACGTCAATTCGAAACATTGCCGATAACTCCTCTGAAGACCAAGGAAACCAGGTGGGGACCGCGTCGAATCTGTCGATGTGGCGATGTTCGATGTGGCGATGTCATGTGGCGATGTGTGATGTGTGGGGATGTGGCGATGTGATCGCTACAACGATCGCCACCTCCCCACATCACCACATCGCTACATGCCTACTGTTGCCGCTCTCTCTCCGCCGCCGTCGTTGTCGCCGACTTCCTCTTCTCGACTTCCTTGTTGAAGTCTTCGTCCTCCATGTAGGTGATGTTCACCCACGCGTGCGCCATTTCGTCGACGGTGCGGTCGCCCCAGCCAACCCACTGGTCGGGGTCTGGGTTGTTCTTGTTGGCCTTGGTGTTGTCGTGCCACGACGTGAAGCGCAGCACTGTGCCCTTCGGCAGCAGCGGCGCCGCATCGTCGTCGTAGACGTAGTTGGTGTGCCAGTTGAAGCTGTAGTCGCTCACCATGCTGAGCATCTGCGTCTGCCCGGTCGGCAGAATCGCTTCCATTGACATCGCCTTACCGCGCAAGTGCATGTGCGGCTGGAAGTTCTCGACGCGGCCGGCCTTCTTCATCACGAAGAAGTTGGTGCCGACGTACACCGAGTTCGGCTGGATGTCGAGGTTGCGGTTACCGCCTGTGATCGCGCTATAGAGTGCCAGCATCTGGCGATACTTTGGCTCCTGGCCTTTCGGATAGAAGTAGATGCCGAGCTCCAGGTTGTCGGTGATATCTTCGCCGACCGCGTGATAGTGGATGTCCCAGCGGATTCTCGAACCGGGGAGCAGCAGCTTGCCGGAATCAGGGCGCATGATCTCGCCCTGCTTGCCAACCGCCCATTCCATGAATAGGCCGTCGCCCGGGTCGAAGTCGTCGCCACCGGCGGCCTGCTGCGGCGCGCGCGGTTCGGCGCCCGGCTCAGTCTGCAGCAGATGCGCGAGGGCGTGGTGTGTAATCCTGCGGCCCTTCGTCGTGCTTGGACGAATTTCAATGGCCCGCACCCAACGCGGCTCGCTGATGCCGGTCGGCACGATGGGCTTGTACCAGGCGTCCTGCGCCAACGCTTTCTGGGTGTAGGCCGGCGACTTGATGACCAGATCAGGCTTGCCGAAGAGCTTTTCGAAGTTCCACACGCTGTCGCTCGGCCACTCGACGGCTGGCGGCATGTCTTTGGGATCGCCCTTGGCAGCGCCACCGTCGACCCATTTCACGATGGTGTCGATCTGCTGGTCGGTCAGCGAACGATCATTCTTGAACTTCTGGATGCCTACTGACTTGTCGATGTGCCAAGGCGGCATTTGGCGCGACGCGACGCGGGTCTTGATCGAACGAGCCCACGGGCGCGCGTCTTCGAAGTTGACGAGAGACATCGGCGCGATCGAGTCGGGCCGGTGACATGCCTCGCACTTCTCCCGGAAGATGGGCGCGACGTCTTTCGTGAATGTGGGCGCCGACTTCGCCTCGGCCTGAGCGCTCGCCGTCAGCGGAAGTGCCAGTACCGCTCCAATCGCAAACGCGATTAACTTCGCTGCCATCACCGCTCCTTTTTTTCGACAGAGATCCAAAGGTTATTGTGCGCTTGCGGCAAGCTCGGCGTCAATTCTGAGGATGTCTTTTATTGTCAATGTTTAGGGCTGTCGGCAAAAGGGGGGTCTGACCCTTTTCCCCCAAGCTTTACCAGCCCGTTCCCCCCCCCCAGCTTTACCAGCCCGACATGTTCGCTGCGCTAGTTCGACGGCGGTTTCGCCGGCCAGTTGACGCTCGACGGGCCGTGATCGGTCTTCGCCGGTCCCATGCCCCTGTAGACAAACTTCTGCAGGCGCTTTCCGGTATAGGTCTCGGTGGTGTAGATGTTCCCCTTCGAATCGGTGGCGATGCTGTGCACGCCGAAAAACATTCCGGGCTGGCGGCCACCGTAGCCGAAGTGCGACACAACCTCCATCGACTGGCGATCGATGATGTAGACGTGCTCGTTGGCGCCGTCGGCCATATACATCCAGCGCTGCTGCGGGTCGCGCGAGAAGGCGAGGTCCCACACCGAGCCGTCTGACCGCGTGTCGGGGAAGTACTGCTTTTCCTTCACAAACTTCCCGTCTTTCGTGAAGACCTGCACGCGATCGTTCACGCGGTCGCACACGTAGACGAAACCGTCGTTGGAAACCATCGCGCAGTGCACTGGGTTACGGAACGCCTTGATCGGGGGCGCCTTCGACCCTTCGTATGGCGGCAGATCTCCGTCGTCCGGCTTTTCACCCGAGCCGCCCCAGAAGCGCTTCACTTTTCCGCTTTCCATATCGATGACGGCCACGCGTCGATTGAAATACCCGTCGGCGACGTAGGCTTCCTGCGCTTTCGGCTCGATGAAGATCTTGGCAACGCGGCCGAAGTTGGTCATGTCGTTGGAGTCGCGCACGGGCTGGCCGTCCTTCATGCGCGCACCCTTCTTGCCGAACTCAGCCACGAGCTTGCCTTCACGCGTGAACTTGAGGATGTGCTGGTCGGGTCCGCCGTTGCCGCCGATCCACACGAAGCCTTTGTCGTCCACGACGATGCCGTGGTTCGAGTCGGGCCATTCAGGCGTGACCGAGGGGCCGCCCCAGCTCTGGACGACGTTGCCGGCGGGATCGAACGCCATCACGGGCGGCGCGGGCATGCAGCATTCGCTGACGCGATTGGGTGTTGCCGCGGCCGCTGCCGGGGCGGCTGCTGGGGCCGCTGCCGGGGCGGCT
>JBKPAJ010000218.1:0-12569 GCA_046726375.1 Acidobacteriota bacterium | reverse complement strand
GGCGAGCGTGTTGTCACGAAAACCATCGACGCCGCCGGCACCGACTGGGATGGCAAGCAGGTTGCGCAAGGCCCCAATCCACAAACCGGTCCCTTTTACGTTGAAGGCGCAGAGCCAGGCGACATGCTCGTGGTCACGATCGCCAAGATCGAGACCAACCGCGCGACGGCCTACTCGAGCAGCCTGCTCGCGCCGTACGCGGTCGACCCTGCGTCGATTGCCGCGCGCGTCGATCGCGAGCCACGACGCTCAACCTGGATCATCGACAAGGCGAAGGGCACCGCCCGGCTCGATGCCACCGACATCACACCGCCGATCGAACTGCCCCTCCGCCCAATGCTTGGCTGCGTGGGCGTTGCGCCCGCGCGTAAGGAGGCGATTGCCACGAGCACGCCGGGCGCCTTCGGGGGCAACATGGACTATGCCGGCCTGAATGCAGGAGTGAAGGTCATGCTGCCGGTCAGCGAGCCGGGCGCGTTGCTGTTTATTGGCGACGGACACGCGCGCCAGGGCGAAGGCGAGGTTGTCGGCACCGGCCTGGAAACGTCCATGGACGTCGAGTTCACCGTTGATGTGATCAAGAAGAAGACGATCGGCTGGCCTCGGCTCGAGAACGACACTTACATCATGGTGCTCGGCAGCGCGCGGCCGCTGTTGCAGGCGCTGCAGCACGCCACCACCGAGATGCAGCGCTGGCTTGTGGCCGACTACATGTACTCGGAGCGCGGCGCGTCGCTCCTCATGGGACAGGCGCTCGAATACGAGGTAGCCAATGTGGTTGATCCAAATTTCACCGTCGTTGCCAAAATGCGCAAGGCGCTCATCAGCCGATGAGGCGGAAGTCCCCGCCGCGACATGTGAGTGTTATGGCTGCCGCGGCTCCAGCAGCAGCGTGTTACCGACATACTCAGTGATCGAAAGGCGGCACGCCGGTCCTGTGCCCCGGAACCGCGTCGCGTGCCATGTATTGGCCGGCACGTAGACGATGTCCCCTTCGCTCGCGACAAACGGTTCCTGTCCCTCGAACGCGTAGCGGATTTGCCCTGTGAACACGAGCCAGAATTCCGCGCTTTCAGGATGGAAGTGCCCCTTGTCCTTCGGATCGAACGGCGCCAGGTTCTTCTCGTAGCCGTAGATCACGAGCATCTCCGACTTATCGTCACGCACGAACCGTCCGCCGGTGTACTTCTCGTTCTTCGCCGCGGCATCGTGAATGTTCACGTGCGGTTGATTGAACTGATCGTACTGTCCCGGCGTGCGGTTGACCGTGATCGGCATCCATGTCATGCCGGGTGGTGGAGCAGTGTCTGGTTTCACGTCCTGCGCAAAGAGCGTCTTCGCGCGCGCGACGTTCACAATCCAGCGCAGGCTCGGTTGATCGCCAATCGTTTCAAGCGAGTAGATTGTTTGTCGCGGGATGTTGACGAGCGATCCACGCGTCGCGGTAAACGGCGTCTGACCTTCAATTTCGACGCGCACTTGACCTTCGACCACGGCAAACCACTGGCGCGTGTCGGGATGAAAGCGCGGCGTGACCTTGGCGCCTGGCGACCGCCAACACGTACTCGCCACTCAGTCGCCCATCATCCACGATCACCTCGCGCCAATTTGCATTGCCTTTGTGACGCGCCTTGATGTCGGCGAGCTTGACCCACGGTTTGTGATTGGGAGGATACGCCGGCACCTGAGCTGGCTTCGGCGCCCACGCCGCGGTCGGCACACGCGTATCCTGCGCATGCGCCGGAACAGCGATCGCGGCGAGCGGGATGAACGACACGATTTTGTGCATATGATTCGCGCATTGTATCTACAATCTCGCGGGAGATTCGGCATGCGATCGACGTTCACACTGGCCGTCCTGATCTTCAGCGCGACGAGCGCGTGGGCGCAAGCGGTAGGCGGTGCGGAAGGGGCAAAGCCGGTGCAAGGCGACCCGGGGGTCTCATCGATGGTCGTCACCGAGCAACCGCAATATCGCGTGTTGCGCGACTACGCTGAGCCTGGCGCGACGCGGCGCATGCACTCGCACAACGACGCAACGTGGCATGTGTTCACGCTCGTCACCGGCCAACTGCGATTGACGATCGAAGGCGAAACGCCGATCGACGTGGCGCAGGGGCAGGTGGTCACGCTCAAAGGTGGCTCGCGGCATACGTTTACGAACACCGGTACAGCGACCGCAACGATCGTCGAGGTGTTCGGCAAGGCCCCTTCAGCGGCCGTTGCCCGTGAGTCGAGCAATGCACCCAAAGAGTTGAGCGCGCTCGATGTTCTAGTCGGGCGATGGGAAGGAACATCGGAAGGGCAGCCCGGAAAGGGAACCGTGAAGCGCGAATACACGCGCGTGCTGCAATCACGCGCGGTGCAGTCAACGAACGAAAGCGTCTATCCGCCGCAGGAAGCCAATCCAAAGGGCGAGCGCCATGAGGACTTTGGTGTCTTCACGTTCGACAAGACGGCCAAACGCATCGTGTTGCGGCAATTCCACGTTGAAGGCTTTGTGAACGAGTACGCAATGGAGCCGCAGACGACCGCGAACACAATCGTGTTTACGACGACTGCGATCGAGAACATCCCGGCCGGATGGCGGGCACGCGAGACGTATGTGATCAAAGAGCCGAACGAGGTCGAAGAGATCTTCGAGCTTGCCGAGCCGCAGAAGGATTTCGCCGTGTACTCGCGGACACGCCTGAAGCGAGTGCGTTAATCGCGGAGCTCACTTGAGTGGATAGCGGCAACGGCGCCCAACCGCGCGAAAGCGGCCCGTTCTGCGCCCATACGGTCGGATCACTTCGATGGCACGCTTCGCAACTCAAGTGAATCGAGGGAATTGAGTGGTTAGTTTGTGTGAACTCGCGATCGCTCCACCGGCAGATCGCAGAGCGGTCGCAGGCGAACGCCCAGCGCGTTGCCCGCAAACCCGGCGACGAGCCACAACCAACCATGTGCGCTGCCTGACGCGACACCGCTGAAATACGCTCCGATGTTGCAGCCGTACGCAACGCGTGCGCCGTAGCCAAGCAGCAGCCCACCGACAATTGCCGCCACGAGCGAACGCGTGGAGGTACGCCAACCAGGAGCAAACTTGTTGGCCAGCATCGCCGCGAGCAAAGCTCCGAGGATGATGCCGATGTCCATGACCGTCGTGACGTCGGTCAACACATTTGATTCGAGTGCAGCGCGTTGTGCCGGAGTAGACCAGTAGGACCAGCTCGCAACCGGTATCCCAACTGCCGCTGCCGCTTTTGCGCCCCACAACGCAAAGGCAGACGTGACACCCCACGGCCGTCCTGCAATCGTCAACGTTGCGATGTTGACGGCTGCTAGACCGATTGCTCCAGCTGCGAGCGGCCAAGGACCGCGCAGCCAGGGCCGATCGCTCGCGCTTTTGATTGACGTCAGCGACTCGACACGGCCATGACGCCGTCGCTCGACGACGATGGTGATTGCCGTGACGGCGGCAAACAGGACAAGACTGATGGCGAGGCCAGCGATCACGCCGAAACGCGTGACCACCGACAAAGGCGCAAACGCCGGCATGGTTTGCCACCACGGCGCGTGCGCCGTGCCGATCAGTGATCCGGCGATGAAGGCGAGCAACGTCACCAGCATTCGCGTGTTGCCGCCGCCGACGGTGTAGAGTGTGCCCGACGCGCACCCGCCTCCGAGCTGCATCCCGACGCCGAAGATGAACGCGCCCACGAACACGGCAATGCCGGCTGGTGAAATCGAGCCGCGCACCGCCTGCCCAAACAACTCGCCCGCGCTCAACAGGGGAAAGAACACGGCGCAGGTCACCGCGAGCATCAGCATCTGCGCGCGAAGACCGGCGCCGCGGCCATCGGAGATGAAGACGCGCCATGACGATGTGAAGCCGAAGGCCGCGTGGTACAACACCACCCCCGCCGCGACGCCGACGAAAAAGAGCGCCGCTTGTTTCGGACTGATCGTTCCCGCAAGGTAGGCGGCAAAGATCACAATTGCGGCGAACGCCATGGCCGTCGGCGCCGGCCCCGATCGCCGCGCGTCAACTGCAATGGGCGGAAGCGTCTCGCTGATCAACGTCATACGGCATCCCGCTCCCGCGGGAGGGCCGGGCCCTCAGCCGCCATCATACGCTCCGCGGCCCGTTCGGCAATGACGAAACACGCCGCCTGAGTCTGGCTGTTGACGACGATCGGCATGACCGATCCGTCGGCGACGCGCAGCCCTTCGACGCCACGCACGCGCAGCTCGGAATCGACGACTGCGTCAGCCGCCGTTCCCATACGGCACGTGCCTACCGGATGGAAAATCGTGTCCGCCGCGCGCCTGATCCACTCGCGCACGGCGTCGGTCGAGACGATTGTCGCAAGGGGATCGACCTCGTCGCGCCGCAGCCCACGATATGCGTTACCCGATGCAATCTCTCGCGCAATGCGCACCCCATCCGCGAGCGCGGCCAGGTCCTCGGGCGCGGCGAAGTAATTCGCGCGAATGATCGGTGCTGTCATCGGGTCTGCTGAGCGCAGGTGAATCGAGCCACGGCTTCGGGGTTGTGCCAAGGCTACCGTGAGGGTGATGAAGTCGTCCGGCGCGTCGAGTCCACGGCCGACGTAGAACTGAAGATCGGCAAGGTTGGGGATCGGCGCAGAGGACGCGACCGTACTCGACACCCACAATCCCGCCGAGGTGGTCGAAGGCGCCAGCGGTTCCGCGCTCTTCCAGCGCACGGACACACGCGGATGGTCGTGCAGGTTTTCACCAACGTTGCGCGACTCGACGACCACCGAGATTCCCGCCCGCTTCAACGCGTCGGCCGGTCCAACGCCCGACAACATCAGGATGTGCGGCGATCCAATCACTCCCGCGGCCAGCACAACCTCCTGCGCGGCGCGGATCTGTTCCGCCTGTCCCTCGCGAACGACTTCGACGCCGGCGGCGCGCTGGCGTGAAAAGAGCACGCCCCGCACGAGTGCGTTCGGCAACACGGTGAGATTGCGGCGCGAGCGAATCGGCGTCAGAAACGCGTCGGCGGCTGAGTGCCGTCGTCCGTCGCGGATGGTCTTCCTGTAGAACTCCGGCGCATAACCACGCTCGCGCGCGGCTTCCATGAATGCTAGATGGCCGGCGTGCGGATCCCTGGTATCTGAAATCGTGAGATCGCGTTCGACCCGCGTGAAATGCGGCTCGAGAGCCGCGTAGCGCCACGACGGTCCCGCTGTTCGCGCCCATGCGTCGTAGCAGCGCGCGTTCCCCCGCACGTAGGCCATGGCGTTAATCGCGCTGGAACCGCCGTAGGCCTTTCCGCGCGGCCACCTGATCGAGCGTCCGCCAAGTCCCGCATCGGGCTCGATTGCGTAATTCCAGTCCCACCGCGACCCGAGCAAGGACACCCAGCGGCCCGGCGTGGCGATGGCCGGTTCGCCCGCGGCCGGCCCGCCGGCTTCGATGAGAAGAACGGATGCCGATGGATTTGCGCTCAGCCTGTTCGCCAACAGGCAGCCCGCCGATCCGGCGCCCACGATGATGAAATCGAACTCGCGCCTGGACTGCGTGGAAGCGCGGCCGCGCGCGGGCCACACCCCCAGGCCTGCCAGAGATTGAATGAATCGACGCCGGTCCATCAGGTGCTCAGATGCGCACCAAATACTTTATCAATCGATCCAGGCGCGCGAGCACACGTTCCCGACCCAATAACGCCAGCATCTCGAACAATCCCGGGCTTACCATCCGTCCCGTCATCGCGATCCGCGTCGCGTGAACCAACGCGCCCGCCTTGACACCGCGCTGCTCCGCAAGCTGACGGAGCGATTGTTCCAGCGTTGCCTCATCGAACGCCGCGCGGGCAAACGCGTCGCGCAGCGCGGCAACGTGCGTCTGTAGTCCCGGCGTCATCAGCTGCTTCTTGACCGTGTCTCCGTCGTACTGTGCCGGCTCCTCGAGAAACGGCAGCAGGCCATCGATGTATTCGGTTAGCCGTTTGGCGCGCGGCCTCAGCAGAGCGAGGACACGCACGAACCACCCGCGATCTCCAGACGCGAGCTCATCGCGCCATAAACCGCGCGCATCCAGCAGTGGCCGCAAGCGCGCGATCAGCTCGTCGTCGCTAAGACGGAGAATGTGTTGATGGTTGAACCAATCGAGCTTCTCGGTATTGAAAACCGCATTGCCGCCGCTGATGCCATCGAGGGTGAATCGATCGATCAACTCGGATGTCGTGAACAGCTCCTCGTCGCCGCCGGGTGACCATCCCAGAAGCGCGAGGAAATTCACCATGCCTTCGGCGATGTACCCTTGCCGCGCGTACTCCATCACCGAGGTCGCGCCGTGCCGCTTGCTGAGGCGCTTTTTGTCGGGGCCCATGATCAGCGGCACATGCGCAAACGCGGGCAGCGGTTTGCCGACCGCCTGATACAGCAGCACCTGCTTAGGCGTATTGGAAATGTGATCGTCTCCACGCACGACGTGCGTGATCGCCATGTCGATGTCGTCGACGACAACGGACAGGTGGTAGGTAGGATGTCCATCCGATCGAAGGATGACGAAGCTCTCGATGTGCTCGTTGTCGAACGCGATCGGGCCGTGGACGAGGTCGGTGAACGACGTCTGGCCCGGTGGCACCTTGAAGCGGATAGCGCCTTGGTCACGAAACGCCAGCCCGCGTGCGAGCAGATCCTCGGCGGCACGACGATACTTGTCGAGACGTCCGGATTGAAAGTACGGCCCGTGCGCGCCGCCAACGTCCGGACCCTCATCCCAGTCGAGGCCGAGCCACCGCAGTCCGTCGAGGATTCCAGTCACCATCTCCGCCGACGATCGCTCGACATCGGTGTCTTCAATGCGAAGCACGAACGTGCCGTGGTGCCGTCGCGCGTACAACCAATTGAAAAGCGCGGTTCGAGCGCCGCCAACGTGCAGATATCCCGTTGGGGAGGGTGCAAAACGAAGACGCGGGGTCACAAGGATCAGAGTTTATCGAAGCATGAATTTGTAGATTTGGAGATGTGGAGATCTGGAGCAGATTTGTTTATTTGGTGATCACTAGATTTTCAGATCTGGAGATCGTCGTATTTCCAGGTCTCCAATCTTCTCCAATGTCTCCACATCTCCAGTTCTCGAAATCTCCGGGTTCAGCCGGTCACTCGACGCGAAGTGCGACGACGGCGTCGAGACGCTCGGCCCGGCGCGCCGGAACGTAGCACGCGACGACGGCGGTGATGACAAGCGTTGCGGCGACGAGCGCGTAGGTCAGTGGATCGGTTGCGGCGACGCCAAAAAGAAAGTGCGACATCACTCGCGTGACGAGACACGCTACGCCGAGGCCAACCGCAAACCCAATGAGCGGCAGCCGCATGCCGCCTGCAACCACGTTCGTGAGCACATCGCGCGGGCGCGCGCCGATTGCGATGCGCACGCCGATTTCACGCGTCCGCTGTGCGACTGCGAAGTGCACCGTCCCGTAGATTCCGATTCCAGCCAGCAGCAGCGCCAACACCGCAAAACCGGTGAGAAGCCACGTTTCAAGGCTGCGCTGCGCAGTGAAGTCCGCAAAATCCAACTCCGCCGGTCTAAGGCTTGGCACGAGGGCGCCGGGAAGCACCGAGACAATCGCTGCCCTTACCGACGCGACGGCGGTAAGCGGGTTGGAGCGCGTCCGAACGACCAGATCGGCGCGGGCCGAACCGGCCGACAGAAACGGACCGTAATACTCGGGAATCACCGGCCGTTCAGGTCCGCCCCGGTACATGTCGCCGACGACACCGACGATTTCGTACCAATAGGTCTTGCCGGTGGGATCGATGCAGAAACGCTCGCCGATCGGCTTTTTGCGCGCCGCACAAAGGCTTCGTTCACCACCACAGGCTCTGGAACAGCGCGGCGGGCCTTTTCGACGAGCGACAGGTTCTTGTCCACAGGCGTCCATAACCCCTGAATCTTGGTGAACACGTCGTCGCGCCGCAGGTAGCGTCCTAGGCGAAGAGGCACGCGGAACGCTGAAAAGTATTCCCCCGTGGCGGCAGCGGCGTGCAATTCACCGGCGGCGATGCCTCTTTGATCCTCGCCTGGGAAGGTAATCGACTCGTTGCCCTGACTCGCAACGAACATGTCGTCGACGAACCCGGCCGCTTCGATGTCCGGCAGTGCAGCGACGGTCTCGAGGAGCGTTTGCTGGGCCTGCTCGCGCGCCGCCGCCCGTACCGGCTCGGACCTGTTGAAGTCGACGGCCGTAGGCGCTCTCGCGGAAACTCCACGCGCGCCACTAGTACATATGTCACATCGAATCCCGGATCGACAGACCGCACGTGCGCGAGACTGCGTAACAGCAGCCCTGCGGCCACGAGCACGACGACCGCGACGGAGCATTCGGCGAGGACAATCGCCCCGCGAAACCGCGTCAGGCGAAGTCGGTCCGCGCTGGTCACTCGAATAGCTGGCAGCAGCCCGAATACGACCGCCGAGGCGATCGACGCGCCGACGGCGAATGCGAGCACCCGCATATCAATGGCAGCGGCGTCGTCGAACCGCGGCAAACGCTGGGCGGCAGTGACTCCAAGCAGCCACACTACGGCTGCGCCGAGCAACACGCCGGCGATACCGGCGATGGCGGCAAGCGTCAGGCTCTCGATGAACTGCTGCCGGATCAGGCGCAATGGGGTCGCGCCGAGGGCCCGTCGCAGCGCACACTCCTGTTGCCGCGCCGAACCGCGCGCAAGCAGAAGATTGGCGACGTTCGCGCACGCGACGAGCAGCACCAGGCCAACGGCGCCCATCAGCAGCCAGAGCGCGTGCTGGAGCTTGACGCCCGTCACGGTGTCGAGAAGCGGAACAATATTGACCGCGAAGCCAGGGAAGTCGGCCGTGTCGGATTGATAAGTTTGCGCAAGACGCTCGCCGATTCGCGCGAGATCGTCGCGTGCCTCCGAGATGTTCGACCCGGACCGCAGGCGACCGATTGCCGTCCATTGGCGGGCCCACGGAGGAAAGCGTTCCGTACTTTCACGCTTCCAGCGCCAGTACGTCGTGGAGGCTATCGTCCAGATGTCGGTCTGCTTGTCGGGAAAATAGAAGCCTTGCGGCATCACGCCGACGATTTCGACGGCGTCGCTGTCGCTTTTGCCCTGCCAGTCGTCGAGCTGGAGCGATTCGCCAACAATATCGGGGTTGGCGGCAAATCTCTGTTGCCACAGACGGTAGCTGATCACCGCAACCGGTATCGCCGCGCGCTCATCATCAGATGTGAACCATCGACCTGTGAGCGCCGGAATGCCGAGCAGGTGGAAAAGGTTGCTCGATGCGAACGCGGTTCGCGTCCGCTGGCGCATCTCTCCCTGTCCTAACGTCGCGCGCGCCGTGTTGAAGTACGCGATCTCGTCGAACGTGCGGTTCTCGCGCTGCCAGTCGGCGCTGGTCGCGTAGGCGGTGGTCTCTTGATGCAGTCCTCGCTGGATGTCGTCGGTCCAAAGCAACGTCAGCCGGCTGCTGTCGTGATAGGGAAGCGGCCGCAGCATGACCGCGTTGAACACGCTGAACATCGCTGTATTCGCACCGATCCCGAGGGCGAGCGTCGTGACGACGATCAGGGCGAACAATGGATGGCGCGACATGCCACGCCAGGCATAGCGGATATCGCGCCAGACGCTTTCGACGGCAGCTTCCCAACCGCCAGTTCGGATTTGTTCCTTGACGGCTTCGACACCCCCGAACGCGACGCGCGCGGCGCGCACCGCTTCCTCACGTGAAAGGCCGCGCCGCATGTGCTCGGCGGCGGCCATCTCGAGATAGTGCTGCACCTCGTCGGACAGATCGCGCTCCGCTCGATCTTTGTTCAGCAGGCGGCGAACACCGAAGCGAAGCGATCGCAGCATAGCGGGGGGTATGTGTCAGGCTTCGAGCAAACGCGCAATGGCGGCGACCCGCCGTTCCCACTCGCGCGTGTGCTCCTTGAGCTGTTTGCGGCCTTTGTCGGTGATGCGATAGAACTTGGCGCGGCGGTTGTTCTCCGTGATGCTCCACTCCGAGTCGATGAGTCCAGCCCGTTCCATTCGCTGGAACGCGAGGAGCAAAGACCCCGGATTGACGCGAAAGACGCCGGCGCTGATCTGCTCGATCCGCTGCGTGATGCCGAAGCCGTGCATGGCCTGCAGCGCCGCGCTCTTGAGAATGAGCATGTCGAGCGTTCCTTGAATGACGTCGGTCGAAGCGGAGGGCATATCTTGGCTGCCAGGATAAGCCGCATTCATCTTGGATGTCAGGAGGTGTGTATACTCCCGCTTCTGCAGGGAGTGACAAACATGATTCGGCACCTGACAGCGGCGTGCATGTTGGTCATCGGGTGTGCCGTGTGCGATCTCGCGGCGCAGGCGAAAAACGATTACAGCGAAGGCGACAACTGGTTGTGCCGGCCGGGCCGGCAGGATGCCTGCGCGGCTGACCAGACGACGACCGTCGTTGCGAAGGACGGCAAGCTGACGCGCGAACCATGGAAGGCAAACCCGAACGCGGCGATTGATTGCTTCTACGTCTACCCGACGGTGTCGCGTGACCCCGGTGGCAACAGCGACATGGTTGCCGGGCCGGAAGAGACCGGCGTTGTCGCCACGCAACTGGCGCGATTTGGTTCGCAGTGCCGCATTTACGCGCCACTGTACCGTCAGGCGACGTTAACGGCGCTCCGCGGCGCCACCGCCGGCACACCGATACAGGTCGACCGCGCGCTTGCGTATAACGACGTGCTCGACGCGTGGAATCACTACCTGCAGCACGACAAAAACGGCCGTGGCGTTGTGCTGATCGGACACTCGCAGGGCGCCGGCGTGCTCACGCAGTTGATTCGCAACGAAATCGACGGCAAGCCGGCCCAATCGACGATCGTCTCGGCGCTCTTGCTCGGCACCAGTCTGTCGGTGCCGAGAGGCAAGGACGTGGGCGGGGCGTTCAAGCAGATGCCGCTATGCCGTTCGACGACGCAGACGGGGTGCGTGATCGCGTACGCATCGTTTCGATCAACGATTGCTCCTCCCGCGAACTCACGCTTTGGCCGTGTGCAGGGCGAAGGCATGGAGGCCGCGTGCGTCAATCCAGCCGCGTTGGGTGGCAGCAAAGGCGAGCTACACGCGTATCTCTCGTCCGGTGGGCGAAGCATCACCGGTTCCGCGGCGGAGCCGCGCCCCTGGGTGAATCCACCCAAGCCGATCGACACTCCTTGGGTCAGCGTTCCCGGTCTGCTCACCGCGCAGTGCGTGTCGAACGAGAAAGGCAGCTATCTCGAAGTGACGGTGCACGGTGACCCCGCCGATCCACGGACGGACGACATCACAGGCGACGTGATGACCAACGGTGAAGTGAACGCGAGCTGGGGCTTGCACCTCGTCGACGTTCAGATCGCGATGGGCAATCTCGTCGACATCGTTCGGCAGCAGGGGCAGGCGTACGAAGCCGGCCGCAAGAAGACTCAGTAATGTCCGCACAAGTCGGCACTTCGAAATGGGACCTCGACACTCCTGCACTCTGTGTCGATCTCGACCGCTTGGACGCCAACATTGCGACGCTGCAGGCTGCTGTTACCAAGAACGGCATCGCCGCCCGTCCGCACGCGAAGACCCACAAATGCGCCGCGATCGCACGTCGTCAGCTTGATGCCGGCGCGATCGGGATATGCACGGCCAAGATCAGCGAGGCGGAGGCATTGAGCGACGCCGGCATCGAATCGATCTGCATGACCACGAGCAATCCATCGGTCAACAAGATTCGCAGGGCGATGCAGCTTCGCAAGCGGTCAGCGGGGTTCATTCAGGCCGTGGACGAAGAGCGGAATGCGCGCGCCCTCTCCGAGGCCGCGAAGGAGGCCGGAGTCGTCGCGGACGTCGTGATCGACGTTGCGGCGGTCACCATGCGTACCGGTGTTCCACCGGGCGACGCGGCGTTGGCGCTGGCGCAACTCGTCGATCAACTGCCGTGCCTCGCGCTGCGCGGCCTCCTCGCGTACGACGGTGGTGCGCAACACGTTGCCGGCTTTGCGGCGCGCAAAGAGCGCGCGCTGAGAGGGATCGAAGAGGCGGCGCGCACCGCTGCCGCCATGAAGGCAGCGGGTCTCAACACGGAGATCTTCAGCGGCGGCGGCACCGGCACCTATAGCGTTCAGCATCTGACGCCAGGCCTTACGGACGTGCAGGCGGGCAGCTATATCTTCATGGACATGCAGTACCTGGCCATTGGCAGTGCGGACGGATCGCCGGTGTACAGCGACTTTGCGATCTCACTGACCGTCATCGCCACGATCCTGAACAACCGGTTCCCGGGTCGCCTGACCACGGATGCAGGGGCGAAGGCGCTCTCGAGCGACACGCCGTACGCCGGAGTGATTGGCGAGCCAGGCATGGACTACAACGCGAGCTCCGACGAATTCGGCGTGATCACGTTCAAAGAGGCGGCCAAAAGCTATCAGATCGGCGATCGTCTGGAGCTCGTGGTGCCGCACTGCGATCCCGTGGTTAATCTGTACGACCAGATTTACGCCATCCGCAACGATCGTGTGGAAGCGATCTGGCCGATCACCGCGCGTGGAAAGTCTCAGTAACGGCCGGACG
>JBKPAJ010000217.1:0-25408 GCA_046726375.1 Acidobacteriota bacterium | reverse complement strand
TGCATAAGTCCCGGAGCGCGGCGCCCGGATCGCAAGGCGCGCCGACCGCGCATATTGGGCATATGCAAGGGAGAAGCAACGCCGCGAGCCGGGATGCCCCGCCCGGGAATTATGCGATGCATCTCGTTTCCAGGGGACTAGCGCGTCTTCTGCCTCGCCAATTCAGCCAGAAAGTCCTTCTCGGCTGCGGCCACGAAGCTCTTGTAGCCCTCGGGGTCGATGAAGGCCGTCGCGTCGCCGTGCATCATCTTCTGGTACTTCGCCTCCATGTCGAAATAGCTGCCATGAGCGCCGAGTGGGATATCGACCGGCAGCGACTTCAGCACCTGGAAGGTTCGCTCATAATCGGTCGCGATCTGCGGGTATTGTGCGTTGTTCACCAACTTGAAGCCCGGGTTCACTGCGGTGCCGCCAATGATCACCACGTTGCGCGGCTTACCGTCGACCCTCGCCTGCATCGTCCACGTCGTGCATCCCTTGGTGTGTCCGGGCGTGAGACGCGCGGTAAGAACCGCCTCGCCGAGCGTGACCTGGTCGCCGTCATGGAGAATCCGATCGACCTTGGCGGGAGGATAGTGGGTGGAAGGATCGCCGCCATAGTGGAAGTCGGTCTTGCCGCCTGATTCCACGACCGACACGTCTCCCTCCATCACCATGTACTGCGCGCCCGTCAGTTTCTTGATCGTGGCGCTGGCCGCGTCGTGGTCCCAGTGACCCTGATTGATCAGGAGGATTCTGACGTCACTGAACTTGAAGCCAAGTTTTTCGACGCTCGCGCGGATGAGCGGAACGTTCGCTTCCAGATCGCTGTTAATCAGAATGTGCCCTTGCGGAGTGGTGATCAGATAGTTCGCGAGGCCTCGGCTTCCGACGTAATACAGGTTGTCGGCGATGCGAAATGGCGGAAACGGCTCCGTCCAGCCCGGACCGGTCTGCACTTGCGCCGCTTCAGCGCATGCGAGGCCGATCAGTGCCAGGAAGAGCTGTGCTCGTTTGGGCATGGCGTGATTGTAGCGAAAGTTACATGAGCTCCGAATTTGGAGATTTAGAGATTTGGAGATTTGGAGTTGATTTCGTGATTTGGTGATTTGGTGATTTCGTGATTTGGCGATTTGGCGATTTCGTGATTTGGTGGTTTGGTGATTCGCGATCGCTCGCCCAGCACAAGATTGCGGTAACGACGCGTCTGTTTGGAGATCCGCGTCATTGACTACGCACGCTGTGCGGCCGCGATGGCGTTCGCGCGAACCAACGGTGGATGTCGACGCTCGCACCTGCGGCCGTGGCAGGTCTCGGCATCGGTCGCCACGCGGGCGTCCCTTCCTCCCACTGATTATCGGTAAGCTGCCGGACGTCTGACCCGTCAGCCCGCATGACGAAAATTTCTCCATACGGTTGCGGGGCATCGGTGTAGGGCACTTCGTCTTTGAATCCCATCCGCGACGAAGCAAAGACAATGTACTCACCGTCGGGTGACCACGCCATGTGTGCGTCGTTGCCACGGCTGTTGGTCAAGCGCTTGAGGCCGGAGCCATCGGGCTTGATGCTGTAGATTTCGTAATCACCGTCCGCTTGTCGCGAAAAAATAATGGCGTCGCCGCGCGGCGACCACAGCGGAAAGTTATCGTACCCGCCACCGATCGAGGTCACGTGCTTCGTGTCGATGTCCATGATGCGCAGACCGGCGCCCTCTGGACCAAATGTGCGATAGACGAATCGCCGCCCGTCCGGAGACATCGACGGAAAGGCGTTGTTGTTAGGCCCGCTCGTCAGCTCGCGAAAGCCAGTGCCGTCGGGATTGACCATCGCCACCTGTGCACCGCCTTCGGTTCGGTCTTCCGGTTTCAGGAAGAGACCATGAAATCCGTTGAAGAACGCGTTGAACACGCCAATCCCGAAGATGATGCGACTACCGTCGGGCGACCACTGCGGGCCGAGCACGTTGCGCGTGGGATCGCGGTAGATCACTTGCGACGTCTCAGCGTCGACGCTGGCGATCGTGACGCCGGCGCCCTTGGCGTTTTCCGCGGGACCGACAAACGCAAAGCGGTCGCCGGTGGGACTGAACGACGGTCCACCGTTTGTGAGTGTCAGCTCGAAGGCGGGATCGCGGCTCCACGTTCTCACCCACGGCTTGCGCTGAAACGCGACGCGCTTGTGAAAAACGATCTGTGTGTCATCTGGCGACCACGCCGCGGAACGAATCTCCCCTGCAGGGCCGCGTCGTCCGTCCGAATAGTGAACGCCGCGCTGCTCTCCGTCCCTGCGGATGTAGGCAACGACGTCACCGCGAAGAACCGACGGATTGAATTTGACGCCGCTGCCGACAGGCAAGTCGGACATGACGCCGGTGTCGATGTCGATGGACGCGATTCGCGTGTCCTCAGGATGCTCCGGCACGGCGCGTCGGTTGTCGAGCGTCTGCTCCGCGGTCATGCAATACGCAACGATGCGCCGGCTATCCGCAGTCCATTTGGGACTACCGCAAAAAGCGCCGTGCGGCGTAAGGCGCTTCAAGCCCGACCCATCAGGATGGATGATGAAGATATCCGCAAGTTGGAGGTGCTCCCATCGTCCGTGCGCAAACGGCAGGTCGCTCAATCGATCGGAAGAAAACGCGATCCACTGGCCGTCAGGAGACCAGGACGGCCGGAAATCTCCTCCAGGGCCTGATGTGAGCGCCGTCACTCCTCGTGTTTGGAGATCGATTGTCCAAAGATCCGCTGTACTACCTGCGCGCGTGCTGACAAACACCAGTTGCTTGCCGTCAGGCGAGAACGCTGCCTGATCGTCGTATGCGGAACTATCAGTAAGGCGCTCGAAGCTACTTCCATCGGGTTTTACACGATACAAATCCGCGGAGCCGTTGCGCTCGGACGTCAATACGATCGACTTCCCATCCGGCGCCCACACAGCGTTGTAGTCAACATCTGCCGCGGCGAGAAGCGGATGTTCAGCGCTTCCGTCAGCCGCGGCGATGAACAGACCGAGCTGCCCGGGCTGAGGAAAAACCCGCGTGAGTACGATCTTGTCGGGTTGAACGGTGGGGGCCAGCGCGATTCCGGCGAGGACGACGAGAAGGGTTGGGCGCACGCTGTGGTCTCCTTGCTGCCGGTAGCTGACGGGATCAACTCAGCCGTTGGCGCATGTTAGCACCGCGTAGCCGAGGCGACGCGGATTTTGCCGGCACAACAGAGCCGCCTACGGCCGACGCTTCCGCGCGACGATGAGCAGGATCACGCCGCCAGCCACCGCCGCGATGCCAACAAGCGGCGGCAGGGGCACGGTTTTTCTGGACTCGGTGGTCGCTTCAAGCGGACCGAGATCGAGGACCTTTTCCCGCTTCGTATACGAGATCTGCTGATAGGCGAGCGCCAGCACACCCGCAACGATCAGGAGGATGGCCGCAACAGTCGTCAGTTTCATAGATACCTCGCGCGACGCCGATCATCGCATGCTCGCCGCTCTAACGACTTCGCGCTCTCCGGCGAGCGGCGCCACTCGGTGCCGCGGTGAGCGGATGCGGACCATGACACGCCCGCAACGGATCGTTCCAGCTACTCGATGGTTGTTCCTCTACCACCGGTGACAGCGCTCGACAAGTGCAGCGCGTTGATCCCGCGGCTTCCGCGGATTCGGCCGCGCGCGTGAGAGCCGAGGCAATTCGGTTCATACCATCCGCGAGAGTCGACCCGAAGGCGGCTTGCACCTGGTGCGCATAACGGTCGGCGTCATCGCCCGACAAGACGATGCGCTGTGTGAGTCTCGTTCGCTGCTCGGTCACCATGTCAAAGGACCATTCAAAGGAGAGCGTCGCTCCAGGCAGCGGCATGTCGAGCACGAAGAACCTGCCCGGTTCGACTTTGCCGATCTGCCAGTCCAGCGGCGCACGTCCAGGCAGGCGGGTTGTGCCGCGCGAGCCCTCCACAAATGGGCCTTCGAGAGCGAACTCGGCCGGTGGATCATCCCAGTTGCGGACGTCGGTTCGCCAACCCCACGCGAATGCGCGACTCACACCGGCCTCAACCGAATACTGGGTCTCGTAGGCCACACGACGCATAAGCAGGGCCCTGCAACCGACAGAATAGCGCGCGCCGCCCGTCGGGTGCACCAGCTTAGACGGACATCAATTTCCAAATGGCCTATGTCTCTTCGCGCCTGAGGCCGAGCAGTTGAACGGTCTTGTCGTCAGGTACGCCGTCGAAGAACTTGTCGAGCAACCGCTCAAACACTGATCCAGCCGGCGACACCATGACGAACAGCGTCGCGCACGAGCGCAATTTCATCACGTCAGGGAACCCGAATATCTCCGACGCGGACCGCCCGTCAACGTCGAGCGTGGCTTGGGCACACTCTAACAATCGCGGGCCGAGAATTGGATGGCGCAGGTACGCTTCCGCCTCCCCAATGCTTCTGAGCGCGTACCGCTTCGCAGTCTCACTCGATCCGAGCCCCTCGAACTGCGGAAAGATGAACCACATCCAGTGCGAGCGCTTCCGCCCGGTGCGAATCTCTGACAAGGCGTGTTCGTAGACACCCTCTTGTGCTTCAAGGAAGCGACTCAAATTGTAGGGATCCGACGGGTGTCGTGCGCTGAGATCCGTCATCGCCGTGAGACTTGTTCCGCCTAACGGCATGCCGCTCAGTCGCGGGCGGCATTGGCTGTTGGCACGGTCCACTCTATCATCGCGCAGCGCTCGTTATCTGCAGCGGCTTGTCGGGCGAACGTGACGAGCGACCGATTTTTGTGACGCGCTAAGTCGCAAGGGAGCGCACGTCGCATGAATGTTCGCGCGTGCGCTGACGGAACCGTCGCCCGCACTGTGGACAACGCCATCCCTGCTCTTTGCGCGGCAGCGTCCCTCGCGATGTGTCTCACACGCCGCCAGTTGACAGAATCCAGCGACGCAACGGCGTCAGCCACTCGCTGTGCGGCCGATAGAACGCGCCATGTCCTCCGCCGATCTCGATCTGCACCTCGCGTCGCTCCCCTGTCGCACCGGACTTGGCGAAGAGCGATGCACAGGAGCGTCCAACTTCGTCCGACGCCTCATAGATGGAAAGCGTTCGTCCCCAGAGCTTGAGATTGGATTTGCTGAAGTCACCGTCACCACAGGCGGCAAGCAAGACAACGTTGACGCGTGGATTCTGCAAGCGCGCGGATGCGCGAATCGCGATGCCGCCGCCCTTGGAGAAGCCAACGACCGACACGTGCTCCGGCGGCACGCCGGCACGCAACAGTTGGTGGACCTGATCGACCACGTGACCGGCAAAGCGATCCATGTCGGTGTTGGGCGGCCGCTGTTCACTGATGACGATCACGTCCTCGCTCGCCAGCGCATCGAGGATCTGCTGATACTCGTAAATGCCCCACCGTGAATCCGTGGGCCGGCGCCCTTTGTCTTCGATGATTCTGCCGTGCAGGTAAATCACGTAGCGCGCGCTCCGATCGAGCGTGCTGGGCACGCGCTCGTGAATCGACCCGCGCTGCGCCGCGGCGGTCTGGATCAGTATCAGGCTGCACATCAAAAACGAAGGGACCCATCGCGGCAATTTGAGGACGATCGCTTCGGGCCCGAGTCCCAAGTCGTCGGTGGCAGGGCGTGGGCGGGGGAGAATCATTCTAAATTGCACAGCCGATCCTCCAATGGCTGGCCACCAGTGTTCTTGTCGAGATCGGCCAGGCGTGCCGCATGTGCGAGCGGAACAACCAGGAGATGGCCAGGCTCACGGGACAGATGTCCATGAAAGCGATCACCGACCGTCACGATGAACCACGCTCGCCTGAGCCCTTCCAGCGACGATATCGCAGAACACACAGGACGACATGTCGGAGCGCACTACACTATCGCCATGCCGCTCACGTAACAATCGGATTTTGATCCGGTCATTTGTTGCCATGCGCGTTCGCGATCTGTCGGGTTTACATGTTTGCGGTTTTGCGGGTCTGTGGTTCTACGCGTGCGCGGTGGGCGCCTCGGAGTTGGGCGCGTAACGACGAGCCGTCACACTTATCGCGGCGGTTGGCTCGCGGCGATTAACCCCAAAGCTCACTTCAGCTCGCAGCGCCAACGGCGCGGAACGTTCAAACAATGCCACTTTCGGCCCGAATCTTGAGGTCGGCTCAATGCAACGACGTCAACGCAAAGAATTGAGGGGGTAGAATGCGCTCTTCGGCAACTGGTTAGGAAGGCCAGCAAGGAGGGACGATGATTCCGAAACTTTCGCGCGTTCTGGTCCTTCTCACTCCGGCGGTGCTCGTGGCCGCGGTCCTGGCTGCGGCACAAACGACGGATCCGTTCGTCGGCACCTGGAGGCTGAACGTCGCCAAGAGCAAGTACACTCCCGGCCCGGCGCCGAAGAGCATCACGTCTACCTACGAGGCCGCGGGGAAGGGTTACAAGGTATCCGTCAAGAACGAGCCCGCTTCGGGGCCGGTGCAGCAGTATTCCTACACGACCGCCCTTGACGGCAAGGACGTGACGGTGACCGGCAACAACCCGAACGCCGACATGATTGCCGTGAAGCGAATCGACGCGCACACGCTCGAAACTGTGAACAAGAAGGGCGGCAAGGTCACCACCACACAAAAGCAAGTCATCTCTGCCGATGGCAAGACGCGAACAGTGACCACGACCGGCACCGACGCGCAGGGCCAAAAGATCAATAACGTCGCGGTATTTGAGAAGCAGTAGGGGGAACTCTGAATTTGGAGATCTCGAGATGTGGAGATTTGGAGGTGATTTGGTGATTTGGAGTTTTGGAGTTTCGAGGATTTACTGATTTCGACATCTCCAAATCGACTCCAAATCTCCAAATCTCCAAATCTCGAAATTCTGAACTCACAGGGGAGTCATCATGCGAACCGCTGTTGTCTTGTGGTTTGCCGCTTCGATCGCCATGCCGCTGTCCGCGCAGACGACGAAGCCGACGACGGCGTGCGCGGATCTCGCGCGACTCACGTTGCCCAACACGACGATCACGCTTGCGCAGCTGGTTGACGCAGGCGCATTCGTGCCCCCTGCCGCGCCAACGCCGGCACCGCTTCCGCCTGGTGCACCGCCGAGGCCGCCCGTGCCGATAAACTACAGCGAGCTCCCGGGTTTCTGTCGCGTCGCGGCCACACTGCGGCCATCGAGCGATTCTGATATCAAGATCGAGGTGTGGCTCCCTGACGCAGAGTGGAACGGGAAGTTTCAGGCCGTCGGCAACGGTGGGTGGGCCGGGGCGATCACGTACGGTAGCCCGAGGGGCCTCGCCGCCGCGCTGCGACGCGGCTATGCCACTGCAGCCACTGACACGGGGCATACCGGCAACGCCGGCGATGCGAGCTTCGCGTTGAACCATCCTGAAAAACTGATCGACTTCGGCTATCGCGCAGTCCATGAGATGACGGTGCAAGCGAAGGCAATCATCGCTGCTTATTACGGTAGCGGGCCACGCCTGTCGTACTGGCACGGCTGTTCGACCGGAGGCCGGCAGGGACTGATGGAAGCGCAGCGCTACCCTGCCGACTTCGACGGCATCGTCGCCGGCGCCCCTGCCAATGACATGACGCACCTTCTCGCGCACAGCCTCTGGGTCGGACACGCGACGCTGAAAGATCCCGCCAGCCACCTTTCGCGCGAGAACTACGCTGTGCTTCACGCCGCCGCGGTCAAGGCGTGCGACGGGCTCGACGGTGTCAAGGACGGTGTGCTCGAGAACCCGGCGCAATGCACGTTCGATCCGAAAGCGCTGCAGTGCGACGCGGCGGAGACGACCGACTGTTTGACCGCCGCGCAGGTTGACGCGGCGCGAAAGATTTACGCGACGGCAACCAATCCGCTGAGCGGGGAAAAAATCTTCCCCGGCCTCGCACGCGGCAGCGAGCTTGAATGGGCGGCGATGGCCGGTGGACCAAACGCCTTCCCGATTGCGGACAGCAACTTCAAGTACGTAGTGTTCAAGAATCCCAACTGGGACTTCAAGACGTTCGACTTCGATCGCGATATCGCGTTAGGAGAAAGAGCGTACAACGGCGCCATCGATGCGATCGATCCGAACCTCGAGCCATTCTTCAGCCGTGGCGGAAAGCTGCTGATGTATCACGGCTGGAACGATCCGTTGATTTCGCCGGTGAATAGCATCGATTACTACTCGTCGGTCGCTCGGGCTCTCGGCGCCACCGAGAACGTGTCCGCATCGCTGCGCCTCTTCATGGTGCCGGGCATGAGTCACTGCGGCGGCGGTGAGGGTCCAAATACGTTCGATGCCGTTGCGGCACTTGAAGCCTGGGTGGAACAGAAGCGCGCTCCCGAGCGCGTTGAGGCCTCGCATCTCACGACGGGCGTGGTCGATCGCACGCGTCCGCTGTGTCCGTATCCGGCCGTTGCGGAATACAAGGGATTGGGCAGCACGGACGAAGCGTCGAACTTCGTCTGTCGCGAGAACTAGGTGTTTGCTCGAATCTGGAGATGTGGAGATCTGGAGATTTGGAGTAGATCTGGAGATTTGGAGTAGATCTGGAGATTTGGAGTAGATCTGGAGATTTTGAAATTATGAAGATTTGGAGATCTCCAAATCGACTCCAAATCTCCACATCTCCAAATCTCCAGATTCGGACGTCACCCGAAGACTCCAAATCTCCACATCTCCAAATCTCCAGATTCGGACGTCACCCCGAAGACTGGTCATTATTGACTTGGGCGCGTCGCCGGAATGCGAAACGGTGACGGCTGCGTCCCATCTACGTCAGTGAAGCCATACTCGCGCGCGAGTGCGCCCACTTCGAGCACTTCGCCCGACTTCATCATTATCTGTGGATCGGCCGCCAGGGCGACGATCGCGCGCCCCACATACGCGGGCGTTTCTTTCGGTCCGCCAGGCCCATTGAGCGCGTCCATCGCACCAGCTTTTCGAAAAGCCTCGACCACGCGCTCGGTGCGCATGAAGCCGGGCGCGACGGCTACCGCGGCGATGCCGTGCTCCTCGAGCTCCTGCGCCATCGCCCACGTGAGACGCGCCGCCATATTCTTCGCCAGGTCATAAAAGATGTTGCGCAGGTACGGCAGCACATCCAGCTTCGCCGTGGTCGTCACAATCAGCCCGCGGCGCTGAGGCCGCATGAGCGGAACCGCCAGGCGGCTCGCGGTCAGATGTGCGCGCACGCCAGCGGTAAACATGCTCTCCCACTGATTGAGCGATTGCTCCCAGAACGGAACGCGCGGGAGCGGACCATCCATGTGTTCGTATCCGCCCCAGACATTGTTGACGAGGAGATCGAGCCGGCCGTGATCGTCGTGGATGCGACGAAAGAGTGAATCAACGTCTGTGTCAACGGTGTGGTCGCACCGGACGGCAATGCCGCGGCCGCCGCGCTCGATGACTTCGCGCGCCGTCTCGTCAATCGTCCCTGGGATGCCCTCGGTCGTGGCTTCGCCGTCGACGCTCCGACCGGAGACGTAAACCGTGGCGCCAGCGGCGCCGAGCTCATGCGCGATGCCGCGGCCGGCGCCGCGGCTCGCGCCCGTGACGAGCGTGACCATGTCACGCACGGGGATCATGTGTTGAGCCTCGATAGCAAGATATACAATGCCGCGCGGCGTTCAAGCCCGGGGGAGGATCAAATGCGCAAGATCGCAAGGTTGCTGGCACTCAGTGTTGCCGCACTCACGATGCCCGGCGTCGCCATGGCGCAAGTGCAGGAACTCCCGAACGTGCCGCTCGCCACTGGCGGGTGGCCGGACAAATTCTGGACTCACCCGGACGGCACGAAGTTCCACTACCTGGAGATGGGAACAGGTGTGCCCGTTATTCTGATTCACGGTTCGGGCGGCACAGCGGCCAACTGGATGGCCAACGGCCTCGGCCCCAGCCTGGCGAAGAGCAATCGCGTGATCGCGATCGACATGCGCGGACACGGACAAACGGTCGGCCCCGACGGCAAGCGTCAGCAGCGGACGCCGAACATGGATCTCGACGTGCTCGCGTTCATGGATGGACTCGGCATCCAGCGCGCGCATATTGGCGGCTTCTCGATGGGCGGCTCGATCACGAGTCAGCTCATGGCGCGCGCTCCGGAGCGGTTTCTCACCGCTCACTTCGGCGGCTCGGGCGTGCGCGAGGATCCCGACGGTGAATTCGCCAAGCTGATTCCGCCAGACCCGCAGGGGACGGCACCGCTCGACGCGGAAGCACGCAAGCTCTATCTGGCGCGCCAAGCGGCTGAGGCGGCCAAAGCGGGCGTCAACAACGGCGAAACCGAGCCGTCACAGCTGTCGTCGCAGCCCGTGCCGGCCGCGGTGCCGCGGCCAGCGCTCGACCTGAAGAAAATCGCGTTCCCGGTCCTCGCGGTTGTCGGCGAGTTCGATCAGCCCTACACACGCACTCACCGGCTGTGGCGCGAGGTGACGAATTTTCAACGCGTGATCCTGCGTAACCGCGGTCATCTCTCCTCGTACATGGCAGGGATGGCGCCGGAGCTCTATCGCGACGCGCTCACCGATTTCATCGTGAGGAACAACCCAAAAAAACAGCACTGATCGTTGCGACCAGAATCGGCGCGTCCAACGTTGTGTAGCTTGCAAACGCGCCAACGCTGGCCGTCACGCCAACAAGCGCTCGTAATAAACGAGCGGATTCCCTCGATAGCGCACTCTTCCTCGTTCGGCGTAACCGCATCTGGCGTAGAAACCGCCGGCGCCAGCCGGCGAATCGTACGCGTCGAGGCGGATCGCCTCTGCCGGCCACGCCTCCGCAATGCGGTGTGCGTCGGCAAGTGCGGCGCGGCCGAGACCTTGCCGCTGTGTACCGACAAGGACGGCCATTCCAGTCAGATACAGAGGTCGCGCTACCGGCGTGAAGTGCGCGACATCGATCGCCCACGGTTTCTTGGTCTGCAGTCGCAGCGTTGTGAGGATGCGTCCTCGATCACGGCCCACTCGCACGCGACTCCGCCCGGGGACCACGTCGAGCCTGCGGTGCAATGTGTCGTGCGACCAGTGGCCTTCGCCGAATCGAGCCGTGAGATCGGCAGCCACCGCGGCATGCAGCGCGTTGAGCTCTTCGAGGTCGTCTTCGACAGCGTCGGCAAAGGTCAGCTTCGTCGGCACACCAACGACGGCTCCGAGGCCTTCATCACGCAGAGTTCCATGCCCTACTTCGATGCGAAATACAACGCCTGCGCCATGGTGCAACCGAGCGCATCGTCATTGAGGTCTCCGAAGCGGCGGCGCCGTAACGCTGCCCGACCAACGCGTCATGCACCGAGGCGCAATGCCGTCAACGACACAAGAAACCACGCGCCCATCAGCAGGGTGCTTATCAGCAGCAGAAGCGCTCTACCCGCCGGCGAGAACGCGGCGTCACCCGCGAAGCGATCGCGCATCATCTGTCCGTATAACCAGATGTCAACGGTCATCAACGCCGTGTAGACGATGGCGCCGTCGGCGAGATACCGAACGGGAAGAACGGCCGCAAGCCTGGACGCCGCTGTACTGAGCATGAACTGTCCGAGCGCGAACGCGCCGCCGTTCACGGCAAAGAGCAACTTGTAGCGCTCCATCTTGCCATCGGTGTAGGCCTTGAGCGCGTCCAGGTGCCCCTCCTTTGTCCTGCCAATTGTCTTCGCGACTCGTTCGCGCTGAATCAACGCGCTCGCTGCGATACCGGCGACAGTACCCAGCCCTACTCCAAGAGCAATACGTCCGAATGGCAGCGCGGCCACGAGCCCGATCGCGACGCCGATGCCGATCGCGGCAATAAGCGTCCCGGTCGATTCTTTTTTCGGCAATGTCCGAGGCGACAACGGAAGACGACATGCTCACCTCCGATCGGCTGACGAGGGCGGCATTGTAACTCCTGCCATCAGAGCTGTACGGAGCCGGCACCGCGCGGGCGCGAACCGAAGTCGCGATGCCGCAGCAACAAGAGAGTGACGGCGAGCACCATGATGCCAATGCCAGTGAACGTCGCGAACGCCGTCAGGCGCGGCGCGCCAAACGCCCATTCAAACGACGCGTTGTCGACCAGCATTTCCGCGAGCGGTTCAACCACCTGCGCGAGAAAGGCCGCGATTCCCACGATCGCAATGCTGGCGGAGATGATCCGGTGTCTCCACACCCGACAGACGTACCAGCCGACAAGCGCGAACACCGGTACGGCAATGAGCCAGTGTTGCGACCACCCGAGGCTCAATCGGTGATGAGCAGGGCGAGCAAAATGCCAGTCCAGATGCATCGCTGACGTGAGCCCCAAGATTACGAAAATGGCGCCTGCGGTTCGGTCGCGCAAACGGATCATGTGTGCTGCCTCGACAGCAAGATATCCGATGTCGCCACTCGCGTCAGCATTGGAGCGTGCCGCTCCGCGAGGCGCCCCGCTCGCTCCAAGTGTGTTCGCCATCCTGCTCGCCCGATTAGAATCCGGCACCGGAGGCAGATCATGAAGCTCGCTGCTCGCGCACCGCTCGTGCTCCTCGTCTTCGTTGCCAGTGCAATGGCTGCTGCCGATCCGCCCTATGTCGGCAAGTGGAAGTTCAACCCTGCGAAAAGCACGCTCACTGGCGATAGCGTCACCATTGAAAACGTTGCTGACGGCATGATGCAGTTCAGCAGCCAGGGTTTCGTCTACAAGTTCAAACTTGACGGTCAGGAATACCCGACGCCGGATGGTGGAACAACGGCGTGGACCGCGACGTCGGCCGATGTCTGGGACGTGACCAATCGTATGAACGGCAAGGTGGCGGGCACGTTCCATCTGGCACGAAAGGGCGACATGCTGTCCGTATCCGGCAAAGCGATAAAGGCCGACGGCGGCACCGCCGAGTTCACTGCATCCTATAAACGTACATCCGGAGAGGCAGGACTTGTTGGCAAGTGGGTCAGCACTGAAGTAAAGCCCCCGATCACGGTCCTCGACATCACCGCCTCCGGGGCCGAGGGCGTCGTCATCAAGGACGACACCGGCGCGATCCTCAGCGGCCAGTTCGACGGCAACGACAATCCCACTCAAGGAAGGATGGCGGGATCGAAATACACGGCGGCGTTCAAGAAAACAGGCGCGAATTCTTTCGAAGTCACAACAAAGCTGGACGGCAAACCGATGTACGTCGACGTTTACTCGCTTTCGTCCGATGGAAAAACGCTCACCGTCAGCGGCACGCCGTCAAACGCCAAGCAGGAGACGTACAAGATCGTGCTCGATCGACAATAAGCGCGCGGACATGAGCTGCGGGCGCGATCGATCGCCGATCCGCGCCTGGGGACGCGACTCACGCGAGCTTGGACATTGGAGATTGGAGTCGATTTGGAGATTTTCAAATTTGGCAATCGCCGAATCGGTCAATCCGCAAATCTCCAAATCAGCTCCAAATCTCCAAATCAGCTCCAAATCTCCAAATCTCCAGATTCACGTTTTGGTGACCTCCCAGTCGCCAAGCAACCGCACCGTGGCGCACGCTGGGCTTCCATCCTTGGCCGATCCCGGAATTCTCGCGAGGAGCCTCTGCCCCGGCTTGCTCAGCGCCTTTCGGACGAGCGCCCACGTGATTCCCTGGAGTGGGACTTTTATTCGTCGCGCCCATGGCGTGTCCTTCTGTCCAGCGTAGCTCCCGACGTCGACGTACACGAACCGGCTCGCAGGCGGGCCCTGTGCAAAGGGGCCCCAGGAAATTCGGCAGACCATCCTGTCGGTTGTCCGCCACGGACATGGAAAAATCGAAGGAGACGTCCCCACGCTTGCGCCGCTGCACGAACAGGCTTTCGTACTGAGCGCCGCGTCCGCGTTGGAGACCAAAGTCGATTCCGGCAGGCGGGTCGACCAACACGATTCGTATTGGAACCTCAATCTCCATGTCGACGTTTTGACGCGGCGGCGCTAAGCATCCTCAGTTGGACTGCCTGATGACGAGGCTCTTGCCGTAGAACGCGGCGGGAACAACGTCGTTCACACTCTGCTTCTTTCGCCCGTCCTTAGTCATGAATGTCACTTCAACGCGCACGGGCGCAGGTTTGGCCAAGCCGAAGTGGACCGGCGCCGCACGCTGCGAGTTGTACCCGCCACCCGTCACTACCTGGCGCGAGGCGATGATCCGGTTTGATTTGTCGAACAATCGGACCTCGGCGCCGAAGCGCGTGTGATGTCCCTTCGCATCGAGCACCAGCACGCTCAAGCTCCGCCTCTTCGCGGCCTCCGGCAAGAGATTGCGGAAGACGAAGTGGCCGCCCTGCTGCCCGTACCCGTCCGTCACCGACAGATCGAGCGCGCCATCGTTGTCGTAGTCGACGAACTGAACGCCGTGGTCGCCGGCATTAAGGGGACTGTCCTTCGTGAGCACGTTGACAAAGCCCGCCGCGCCGTCGTTGCGGAAGAGCGAGTTCAGCGGGGTTTGTGCGCCGACCGCACCCTCGTAGGAGATCACCGACAGGTCGAGATCGCCGTCGTTGTCGTAGTCGCCCCAATCCGCGCCTACCGCGTGGTTCTCGATGCCCACGCCAAGCACCTTGCCCACTTCGGTGAATGTGCCGTCGTTGTTGTTGCGGTAGAGAAGATTGTGTCCATAGTTGGGCGCGAAAATGTCAAGGTCTCCGTCGTTGTCGTAGTCGCCGATGGCGCAACCGACGCCGCCTTCGTCCTTAGTGCGTTGCGGACCGGTGATGCCGAGAGCGGCGGCCAGGTCGGTAAACGCCTCGCCGTCGTTGCGCCACATCGCATCGGTTGCCCCGGACTGGTTCGCCAAATACAGATCGAGATCGCCGTCGTTGTCGATGTCGAGCCAGCACGCGCCGACCGTCGGGCGCGAATCGGTGGGGCCGACGCCGACGAACACCCGGGTGAACGTGCCACCGTCGTTGCGGAACATCTTGTTGTCGCCGCTGCGATCCGCCGCGTAGACGTCGAGATCGCCGTCGTTGTCGTAATCGATCCAGTTGGTCTGGCGCGCCGAGCGGCCGGGGATGGTGAGGCCGATTGCAGAGGCGACATCCGTGAACTTCCTGCCGCCCTCGTTGCGCAGCACGACCGTGAGCTTGCCGGTTGCCGTCGAACCGCCGAGCAGATCGACGAAGCCGTCTTCGTCGAAGTCGCCCCAGCTCAATCCGCGCAGCTCATGGCTGCCCGCTTGTGGCATGCCGAGCGACGCGCCAACACTGACCAGCACGCCCGCGTCATTGCGGTAAAGGCGCACTTCGCCGCTGCCGAGCGACACGGCGAGGTCGAGATCGCCGTCGTTGTCGAAATCAGCCCACGCGTTAGAGAACGAGTTGGCGACCGCCAGCAGATCCGGCTGCACCGACGCAAAGGCTGGCGCGGCAGCGTTCCGCGTCTGGGTCGCGGCCGCCGGAGCTCTCGCCTCCAACCCCGTCAGCATCAGCAAGACGGCGGCTGGCGCACACGTGAACAACGGTTTCGCGAAAAACGTAGACATGGCGGCAGTTCCGCGTTCAATAGAATACGTCCATGCCGCTGGCCAATTACGTCACTTTGGGGGGCTCTGGATTGCGCGTGAGCCCGTTCTGTCTCGGCGATGACCTTCGGCGAAGACTGGGGCTGGGGATCGACGGTCGCCGAATCCGAAACGATCCTGGGCCGCTTTCTCGATTACACCGTGGTCCGTCGATCGAATGGGCATTGGCGCCGAAGCCAGGAGATGAGCGGTACTAACTTATTCCGGATAAAGCGCGCGCCGATGAATCCCGGTTTCCGGCCAGCCTATGTGCGAAACACGGCGCCAAGCGGCATCGGGTGAACCTCGAACCGAAAGCCGGCGCCCGCCTTCAAGGTCGGATCGCCATCGGTGAATGCGCGCGCCTCGTCGGCGCTCGCGAAGTCGACGATCCCGACGCCAAATGCACCCGTGGGATCGGCGACGACGCCGAAGACAATCACGTTGCCTCGTTGCATCCATTCACGCCAGTAGGCCGCGTGCGCCTGCATCAGCTGTTGCTCGGCCGGCGTCATGTCCTGAGCGAAGCTGGGTCGCGGTGCAATCAACTTGCAGAAGAAGTTCATGCCCTTATTTACCACTGGTCGCGATTCCCCACCGTAATCCGACGGTCAGCGGTGGCGCGGCACTTCTCCGCCTGCTGTTCGAGGGCTGCGCGCCTCATTCTACGCGTCACGCGGGGCTGGTAGGGGTAGTCTGGTGTGGCTTGGACGGCGTTGTACGATGCGTCGATGAACGCCGCCATGCTGGCGCGTCTCTTCAAACAATCGTTGTGGGCGTGGTGGAACGATAACGCGCTGCGCCTGGGCGCCTCGCTGGCGTTTTACACTCTTTTTGCGATCGCGCCAGTCCTGCTCGTCGGCATCGCGATGGCCGGCCTGGTGTTTGGACCGGAGGCCGTGCGCGGTGAGCTAGTCGGGCAAATGCAGAGCCTGGTTGGACACGACGGCGCGCAGGCTGTGCAGGCGTTGCTTGAAGGCGCCAGCAAGAGACAATCGGGGATCCTCGCCACGGTGGTCGGCACCGTCACGCTGCTGCTCGCGGCAACGGGCGCCTTCCTCGAACTGCAGGCCGCGCTCAACGCCATCTGGCGAGTGAAACCGAATCCCGACGCCAACCTCATCGCCTACGTCAAAGCGCGCCTCCGTTCGTTCGCTATCGTCGTTGCCATCGGCTTTCTGCTCTTGGTGTCGTTGGTGGTCAGCGCAGTGCTTGCTGCGATCAACGGCTGGCTCGCGCGCCGTGCGCCGGGCTGGCCGATCTTCTTGCAAGCGATCAATGTTGCGGGGTCCTTCGCCGTGACGACGGCGCTGTTCGCCCTGCTCTTTCGTTTTCTCCCTGACGTCAAACTCGAATGGCGTGATGTCGCGACCGGATCAATCGTCACCGCGGTGCTGTTCACCGTCGGTAAGCAGTTGATCGGGCTCTATCTCGGTCAGAGCACGGTCGCTTCGTCTTACGGTGCCGCGGCGTCGGTGATTCTGCTGTTGCTGTGGGTGTATTACTCGTCTCAGATCGTGCTCTTTGGCGCCGAGTTCACCCGGCTCTACTCAGCGGCGCGCGGTGACCGCCCGCCGCCGGAGGAGTTTGCCGAGCAGGACCCACGCGCACCGACTAAAGCGACCTGAGGCGCGTTCCAAGGTTCCAAGGTTCCGAAGTTCCGGGGTTCGGGGTTCTGGAGTTCGGGTTCGACGCGTCACACCGTGGCGACGACAACCAATTCGTCGGAATCGCGTGACAACTCGCCGCCGTTGAAGCCGGCACTGATCGTCACGCTCTGGAACCCCGTTTCGGCGAGAAGGCGACGTATGTCGGCCGGGTAGAGGTATCCACTAAGACACGAAACGCATCAATGGCTGGAAGCGTTGAATTCACCGCGCGAGATGAAGGACGTCGAGCTCACAGGCATGATCGCAAGCATCGCGCACCTTGCTTACCATCTTGGCGCAATCAGGCAGATCGACAAGGACTCGCGCGGACCGAAGGAGGGAACGTTTTAGCCGGCACCGGCCTCCCGAACCTGAAGTCCCCGAACCTGGAACCCCCGAACCTCGACCTCGCTTTAGGTCGCGATCCACGCGTCGCTGTAGCCGTCGCGTCGAAGCTGAGATGCGACCTTCGCTGCTGCTGGAAGCGTGTCGAATGGCCCGACCCGCACTCGGAAGACGTCCATGTCTCCGACGTTGGCCCGCAGCAGGTAGGCCCGATATCCCGCCGACGCCACCTGCTCCAGCAACTCGCGGGCCTCTTGCAGACTGGATCGCGCGGCAACCTGCATTTGAAGATTTGGTGATTTGACGATTGCGCAGATTTGCAAATCTGTAAATCTCCAAATCTCCAGACGCGCGTCTCCACTAATCGCGCCGACTCTGGAAGACTTGCCGGTCAGGCAGTTTGTAGGCAGTGAGCACGCCATGTGAGATCGTGTCGATACCTACCGTGCGACCCTGGATGTATGGGTGCGGCCTGCCTAACGCGTCGGTGATGCAGTTATTCCAGTGACCGTAGATAACAGTGTCGGCGCCGGCGTAGGCAGTCGCAAAGTCGTTGGTACCCCAGACACAGGCGTTGACTGGCTGTTCCTCGAGCGCAGTGATGCGCGGATCCAACCCGCCGTGGACGCAGATTGCCTCGGGAGTGCGGTGGTAGGGAACGAGCGCTTTGAAAAAGGCCAGGTGGCGATTTGGCACCTCAGAGAAGAACACGTCGTACGGGAGTGAGATTCGTTCAGTAATCAGTCGCGGACCGGCTTCGGCGGCGGCGCGGCGCAGCTCCTGTGCCGCTTCGAACGAGTAGCTGGCGATCGTCTCGAACGCTTCCATGCCCAGCAACCACGAATGTCTGGTCGGATCGCGGAGTGATCGCAGCATCCAATCTTCGTGATTCCCAAGCAATGTAACGACGATCGCGTGGCCGCGGTCGCGGAACTCCAGGATGCAATCGATGCACTCTTTGGAGAAAGGGCCGCGGTCGATGTAATCGCCCAGGAAGACGACCGTGTCGCCGGCTGCAATCTCCAAGCGCAACTGCTTCAGCAAATCGTTGAGCGTGTGGAGATTTCCGTGAATATCCCCGATCGCAATCGTCGCCATGCGAGCGGTCCCCCAAGGCCGAATGTGACGCGTCGCGTGTCGTGCATTATGGCTTGACCAGGGAACGGCGAATTCTCTCCAAATCTCCACACCATCAATTCTCTGTGTCACAACGTCCGGTCTGCCTATCCCGTGCTAGGATGCTGTGCTTCGTCTCACCAATCCTCTTGTTGGAGGCCTTCATGACCGAACAGACCGTAGCGTCCTTTCAACAGCGTCTCCGCGGACGTTTGATTCAGCCGACCGATGCCGACTACGACGCCGCCCGCGCGCTCTACAACGGAATGATCGACAAGAAACCGCGCCTCATCGTGCGCTGCGCGAACGTCGCGGACGTGATCGCGGCGGTGACGTTCGCACGCGACGAGGGCCTGCTCCTGGCGATTCGCGGCGGTGGTCATAACGGACCGGGCCTTGGCAGCTGTGACAACGGATTGGTGATCGATCTGTCGACGATGAAGAGCGTGCGCGTCGATCCGAACACGCGCACCGTTCGCGTCGATCCTGGTTGCACTTCGGGGGACGTCGATCAGGCGACGCACGCGTTCGGTTTGGCAGTGCCCTTTGGCATCGTCTCCACGACGGGCGTGGCCGGGTTGACATTGGGCGGCGGCACTGGTTACCTCACGCGCAAGCACGGTCTCACCATCGACAACTTGGTCGAAGCCGACGTTGTCCTTGCCGATGGGACGTTCGTCACGACCAACGCGGAGAGTCATCCCGATCTGTTCTGGGCGCTGCGCGGCGGCGGCGGCAATTTCGGCGTGGTGACGAGCTTTGCGTTCCGCGCCCATCCGGTGAACACCGTGTTTGCAGGGCCGATCTTCTGGGATGCGAAGAAGGACGGCGCCGCTGTGATGCGGACCTATCGTGACTTCATGGCGGCCGCGCCGGAGGATCTCGGGATTTTCACCGGTCTCAAAACCGTGCCGCCGATGGACCCGTTCCCGCGCGAGCATTGGGGCAAACGCGCGTGCGCGATTATCGGCGCCTACAACGGATCCGCCGCCGACGGACAGCGTGTGATGCAGCCGCTGCTCGGCAATCTGCCGCCGCCGCTCTTCAACTGGATGAGCGAGGTGCCGTTCCCGGCGATGCAGTCACTCTTTGACCCGTTCTTCCCGAAGGGCCTCCAGTGGTACTGGAAGGGCGACTTCGTCCAGACACTGCCGGACGAAGCGATCGACACACATATCGCGCAAGCCGCCGAGGCGCCCAGCGATCTCTGTCTCATGCATCTCTATCCGATCGACGGCGCGGTGCACCGCGTCGCCAAAGACGCCACGGCCTGGGAGGCGCGCGATGCGCGTTGGTCGATGGTGGTGGCCGCGATTGATCCGGATCCAGCCAAAGCCGTGGCGCTGACGATGTGGGGCCGGCGTTATTGGAAAGCGGTGCACCCCTTCAACCTCGGAGGCGCGTACGTCAATTTCCTGATGGACGACGAGGCCCAGGGCCGCGTGCAGGCGAGCTACGGCGATAACTACGAGCGGCTCACGCAGGTGAAGGCGAAGTACGACGCAGCGAACTTGTTCCGAGTGAATCAGAACATCCCGCCGGCTGCGTCGGCGGCGGATCGCCGCCCGGCTGCGCAAGCAAACGCACGGTCGGGCGCGTCGGCGTAGAGTTGCATCACCGAATCTGGAGATTTGGAGGAGCTGGAGATTTGGAGTAGATCTGGAAATCTGAAAATTTCCAGATCTGGCAATTGCCGATTTGGCAAGTCTCCAAATCCTCTCCAAGTCTCCGGATCTCCATACCTCCAAATTCAGGCGACACTCCCTTACTGACCCGGAATCATGATGTGCGCGGTCGATGTCCCCGCATTCATAATCCAGGCGCCGCCTTGCTTGGGGTTGTCGGGCAGGCCCGTCGATTGCGTTGTGGCGCCCGGCACCGCGATCATCGCGTGATGCCGTTGCGCGCGTTCGCGGTCCGGGCCCGCGACGCTATGCCACACAGACCCGTACTCAGGCTTGACACGCGTCCCGCCTTTTTCCATTTCGTCGAGCATCGCCTCCGATTTCTTTCGATCACCTGTCGCCTCGGCCTTCAGATTCTGCGCCACGCGATCGAGGTTGGCGATACTCGTGCACTGAACCGAGAACGGCTGCTGTTGAGGGAAGCCGGACCGGTCATAGCAGACCAGACGGTTCGTGCCCTTTCTGAGCGTCTCGTGGGTAAAGTCCGGCTTCCATTTGATAACGGTTGCTTGATCCTTCTGATTCGCGGGGGCGGCCACGAGCGCCTTATCCACGTCGGCCTGCGACGCGCCTGGCTCGAGCGCTGGTGGTGCCGCGGAAGCACCGCCGCGTCCTTGCGCGAGCCCGATGATGGAAACGGCCAGGATACCGATTAAGAACAGGGCAATGCGCTTCATGCGGACCTCCGTGCGCCTATTTTATCCACTCGACTGCCGCCTGAAGTAGGACCGCGTCCCGTGGCCCGTCAACCGGGCGGGCACTAGAATGACCAGCGGACCCTACGGTGCAGCTCAATCAATTCGTGGGAACCCACCTTGCCGGCGCGCTGAAGATATCGGAAGCGGCGTTGAACGAGTTGCTGAACACCAAGGAGTCGCCAGTACGCGGCGCCGCGATCTCCCTTGCTTCAAACAACGACGTCGTCTTCCGCTACGGCATGCTCCGCGCGCGTGTGACGCAGATTCGTGTGATCGATGTCGGTGCCGCGCCCCGCATCCGGCTGCTGCTCGCCTCGCTTTTCGTTGGGCTCGCGCTCAGCGCAGCGCTGCGCCAACCGTACATCCGCGTCAACGGCCGAGAGGTCACGATCTCTTTGGCAGACGTGCCTGCGCTGCACGGCTTCCGTGAGGTGTGGCCGTACGTCACAAGTGCAGGCCTGCGAACGGACGGTCGCGCAATTGTGATGGACTTTACGTTTTCGGTAATGGAGTAAACCCGATGCAAGATTGGATTGCGGCGCAACTTGCGGCTGGTCTTCCGGCATTTGCCGGATCGAAACTCTCAGGGACGCTCGCGGTAAAAGAGGAAGTGGTCAACGAGCTGCTCGCGAAGTGGCTCGCTGCCGACAGCGCTCCCTCAGAAGGGCCGCGCATCGATCCGCGAGTCCTACGCGCGGCGATCAAATCCGCGACGGTGCGGGCAGACAGTGGCCGGCTGTTGATTGATATCGACATCAGTTTGTAGCACCACGCGAGAGCAGACCATGCGATGTTCCGATTGGCGCCTTGACCGTGCCGGGTTGCCGCCGCGGATGGTGAGCCATCGCGCTCGCGGGCGCCGCGTCGCGGACCACGGCAATAGCCTCCAGGCCGCTTTTCATGATCGTGGGCGCCGCAGCAGGCGAAGCCAGATACCGAACGAGCGCCAGGGCAACATCCTGATTCGGCGAGCCAACAACAATCCCAGCCGCGATGGTGGTGATTCGCTGAACATCGGGCGGCAGCGGTCCGACGTAATCGATACCCGGCACGGGAAGCAACTCGCTGATTTGCTGGAAGCCGAGTTCCGCTTCGCCCCGCGCCACCACGGCGGCGACGCGCTCGCGTTTAATCCTGCGGCTCTTCGACTTCAGTTGTTCGACGATGCCGAGACGAGGGAAGAGCTCGTTGACAAGATAATCGCCACTGACGCTTGCCGAGTATGCAATGGATTTCGCTTGCAGCAACGTACGCTTCAAGGCATCAACCGAGCTGATGTCGGGCCGCGGCGCGCCTGTCCGCACCACCATGCCTATGGCGGAGCGCGCGAGCGCGATTTTGCTGCCGGCGACGACCTTGCCGTCCCGTATCAAATCGTCCAGCGTGGCTTCAGGGAGAATCAGGACGTCAACGGGTTCGCCGCGCTGCACGCGACTTGGGATCGACTCTGCTCCCGTTCCCATCGAGGTCGTGACTGTCACGACCTTCGCCTTCATCGTCCGTTCGAACTGCGGAGCCAGTTCGAGATACGGCGCGGTGAACGCGCCCGAGGTCATCACTCTGATTTCGCCGGCGTAAACGGTGACGGCCGCAAGAACAGCCGTCGCGCACACCAGCGCCGTTCGCCGCACACCATAGGCTCGCATATCAGCTCTCAGTGTGTTCTTCGTGCCGTGCGGATTGTACGCTCGACTCACGTCTGCACGTATCGAGTATGTCATTGTCGCCATGCGATCGTTCGGCCTTGCTTGCAAGGCGCCGCGGCGTTATATAAGACACGACTCTTACGGAGCACACCATGCGTCACCTCCAGAATCCGTTGTCCCTGCGCGCGCGGGTCGTCCTCGTCCTCACGCTCACCCTCTTCGCCGGCGGCGCAGCGCCACAGACTGCACTCCTGCCCGAGAAAGGGACGGAGATTCTGTGGGATACGTATGGCATCCCGCACATCTTCGCGCCCGATCACCCGAGTCTCTTTTTTGCGTATGGCTATGCGCAGATGGAGGGCCACGCCGAGCTGCTGGTGCGGCTCTACGCGCAGGCGCGCGGGCGCGCCGCAGAGTTCTACGGCGACGCCTATCTCGACAGCGATCGCTGGGTGCGCACGAACGGCATTCCCGAGAAGGCGAAACACTGGGCGACGCAGCAGAGTCCGGAGTTCGGCGGCCTCATCCGCGCGTTTGCGGCGGGATTGAACGCGTGGGCGGCGAAGAATCAGGCGTCACTGAGCTCTGCCGCCAGGGCCGTGCTGCCGCTCACGCCGGAGGATGTGTATGCGCATGGATTGCGCATCATTCATTACGACTGGCTCACGAGCGAGCAGAACGTCTATACGAAGATGCGTCGCGAAGAGGTCGAGACGCACGGCTCGAACGGCTGGGCGATTGGTCCCGCAAAGAGCGCGTCGGGCAATGCGATGCTGCTGAGCAACTCGCATCTGCCGTGGTCCGACAGCGACACCTATTTCGAAGTGCAGCTCACCGCGCCAGGGGTGACGTCGTACGGCGCGGTGTGGGTGGGCTTCCCGGTGCTGCGGCAGTGTTTCACCGAGTTTGTGGCATGGACACAGACGACCAACGGACCGACTGGCGCGGACGTGTATCGCCTCACGCTACAGGGCGATGGCTACGTGCTCGACGGCAAGACGCGCGCGTTTGAAGTCGAGAACCAGATCATCAAAGTGCGCCAGGCGGACGGGTCGCTGCGCGACGTGCCGCACACGATCCGCCGGTCCATGCACGGACCGGTGTTCTCGGATCGCCGCGGTGTCACGGTTGCACTCCGAGTGATTCCCGCCGATCGTCCGAAGATATTCGAACAGTTCTGGCGCATGGGTCTCGCGAAGAATCTCGAAGAGTGGAAGAACGCGATGCGGATGCAGCAACTGCCGATCTTCCACACAATGTATGCCGATCGTGACGGACACATCATGTATGTCTACAACGCGGCGCCGCCAGTGCGGGCGCATGGCGATCACGCGTATTGGAACGGTATCATTCCGGGCGAGCGCTCGGATTTGATCGCGTCCGACAAGATCGTCCCGTTCGATCAACTGCCGCAGGTGCTCGATCCGCCGGCCGGCTGGGTGCAGAACTGCAACGACTCGCCGTGGACGTCGACGTATCCGATGCAGATCGATCCGGCAAAGTTCGCGTCCTACATCGCTCCGCCGCCGGGTCACACGCAGCGATCGCAGCGCAGCATTCGCCTGCTCTCAGAGTCCGGCAAAATCACGCTGGCGGATCTGAAGGGGATGAAGCTCTCCACGCGCAGCGAAATCGCCGATCATTTCGTGGACGATCTCGTCGCGGCCGCGAGGAGCAGCGCGTCGCCGAAGACGAAGGAAGCGGCCGAGATCCTCGCCAAATGGGATCGCCAGGGCGAGACGACGAGCGACGGCGCATTTCTCTTCTGGCGCTTCATCACCGCCGCCGGCAACAACTTCCAGAACATCGGCGGTTATGCGGTGAGGCCGGATGTCCGCCAGCCGTTAGCGACCCCGCGCGGCTTTGCCGATCCGGCGAAGGCGGTGGCGCTGCTCGAAAGCGAAGCGCGGCGTCTCGAAGCCGAATACGACACGCTGCACGTGATCTGGGGCGACGTCATCCGCCTGCGCCGCGGCAATCTCGACCTGCCCGGCAACGGCCTCCCCGGCACGCTCGGCGGAATCAGGACGGTCAGCACCGGCCCGTTCGTGAATGGCAAGACGCAAATTCAAGGCGGCGACACGTTCTACGCGGTCATCGAATTCCAGAAGAACGGCCCTCCCATTGGCGAAGCTCTTCTCGGCTACGGCAACTGGTCGCGCGTGGGCTCGAAGCACGTCGACGATCAGCTCGCGCTGGCGTCGCAGAAGAAGATGCGGGCGATCCTGCGGAGTCGTGAACTGATTGAAAAGAATCTGGAGAGCCGGTCGACGTTCTGAGGCGTTGGTCCCGATGCGCCGGTAATGATCGCTGGCTCGCGCTGCTCATCGACGTCGCGCATTCGCGTCGAGCAAGTGGCCTCCGCACGCCGGTCGGGCCATGGCTATCGCCATCACCAGATAGCTGGTGATCTCATTTCCGCGAGGGCGAGGATGGTGGCCGTCACAGGACAGGAGCCAGGCAAACCTTGTCCGCCTAACGTGCCGAATGAGCCGCGTGCCGCGGCGATATGACGCCAGGCCATCGGGCACGTCGGCTCCATTCAGATATTAGGCACCATCTTTCCGATAGATCGTCCAACGGATTTCCTTGGGCATACTAATAGGCCGTTCCAAATCAAAGGTCTGTTCGGACCAGGCGGCAAGCCGGGGAAGACATTCGGCCAAGACCGCCTTCGGGACCTCCCAAACGTACGAGAGTTCTTCTTCAAGAAGACGTCGGACAAACTCTCGAAGGGTAAGGCGTGGACCAGGGCCAATTACAACGTCCGACACATGAAGAAAGCCAAGGGCCTTGAGATCTCCATCCACTTCCATTTCCGACCGAACGCCCGGATGAAAGGGTT
>JBKPAJ010000216.1:0-30678 GCA_046726375.1 Acidobacteriota bacterium | reverse complement strand
CTCTCGGCCCACGCGCCGCACCCCGATCCCCACGTCCACCCGTTATGCGAGAGATCAGTGTCAGGCAGCGGCTTCGGCCAGTTCGGCACTACTTCATATCCACCGACGCGGCCGGCGTGCGCTCCCGTCATGAGACGACGACGTTGCGCGTCAACGGTCTGGCTGTCGATCGAGACCAGGAGTGCCGCGACGGCGAGTGCGGACAACACGAATGATTTGCGAGTCACTTCTTGAACACCTCAATCGTCGATTCGTGGACGAACCCGCTGTCTTCGTTCTTGTACCAGCGCATCGGCGTGCCGATGCGACGCAACTCCGGTGAGAGCCGCACCTGAATCCACTCGCCGCGACGCCCGATCACCGGCAAGACCGCACCGCTGGGCGCGAGCACGAGCACGATCGATTCCGATCCGGGACCGAGGTGCACATTCGTGTGGGTTTGGCGCGCGGGAACTCGCGCATACTCGCGTGGCGGTTGACTCGACGGAGGCTCCGGCACCAGCGGCTTCGCCGGCGGAAGCTGCCCCTTTATCACGTCGACGGTGGACTCATGCACGAAGCCGAGCGTCTCGTTCTCGTACCACCGCATCGGAATTCCGGTCCTGCGCAGTTCCGGCGAGAGCTTCACCTGAATCCACTCGCCCTCACGCTTCACGACCGGCAGCGTCGTCCCACTCGGAATCAGCACGAGCACGATCGAACCGGATGACGAATCCGCCTTCACATCGGTGTGGCTCTGACGCTCGGGAACGCGGATGTATTCTTGAGCGACTGCACCAGCGGCCAGCAGCATGAACCAAACGGCTACGCTCAACATGCGCACGATGATCGTGGGGCCAGCTATTGAGACCTGCCACGTGCGGTGACCGGCCACACTGCTTCAACCTTGTCCCTGCGCACCGCGTAGATCTGGTCGTAGAGGTTAACAACCGGATCGCAGTGCGGCACGATCAATTCCAGCCGATCTCCGATGCGATAAGTCTTCGACGCTTCCGTGAATGTGATCGCCCCGAACTCGTCAGAGCCGGCGTTGTAGTCCATCCCGGGTTCGCCAATGACGCCGGCGCGCGGCGTATTGAGCGTCAGCGCCTTTGCCCCGGCGTCAGTTGTCAGCCGGTTCGGAAAGCGATTGTTGAGGACCGTTGTCAGCACCGTGAGCGACGAAGCGAAGTCGTTGTAGACGGGCGATCCGTCATCGCTCCCAATCGCCAGGTACTGCATGTCCATGAAGACATAGCTGCCGACTTGCACATCGGTGAAACCGGGGGTGAGGTGCTGGACGCTGTACGTGCCGGTTCCACCGCCGCTGAAAATCTCCGTGTTGAGCCCGGCGGCCTTCATCGCCGCGACGGTGTTCGCCGCGTCCTGCATGGCGTCGAGTGCGCGCTCCTTGCGCGCCGCGAAGCCGTTGACATGCTGCGCACCACCGTCGTACGCAAGCACGCCGCGCAATTTGAGACCCGGGAGCGTATCGACGAGCTTGGCCAGCGCGAGTGCGTCGCGTGCAGGGATTCCCGAGCGTGTGCCAACCGCGATGTCGATCACGACGTCGGCGACGACGCCGGCCTCCTTGGCGGCCTCTGCGAGGTCATGGGCGTTCTGCTCCTCGTCGACGGCCTGGATGAACTGACGCGAGCGCTGACGCAGCTTCATCGCGCGACGAATCTTGCTGCGCGACGGATTGCTCGTCGTCATGCAGATCGCGTCGATACCGGCGTGCATGAGCGCCTCGGCCTCGCTGATCTTCGCGGCGCAGATGCCGATGGCGCCTGCCTGGAGCTGCAGGCGCGCGATCGCGGCCGACTTGTGCGTTTTGGCGTGCGGCCGGGTCGCAATGCCGTTCCGCCTGACTACCGCCTGCATCTTCGCGATGTTCGCCTCGAGGCGATCCAGATCGACACAGAGCGCCGGCGTGTCGAGGTCCCACTTCGAGATGCCAATCTCGAGCCGCTCCTCGCCTGCCATGGTCCGCATTTCGGCGGCCGTGTACCCGTTAACGCGCTTCGCTCCGGGGATGAACGCCGCTGCCGCCGGCGCCGCAAGAAACGTGCGTCGTGAGAAAGAGGATGACCGTGTACTCATCGGTGCTCCTGGCCTTGCTTCGACAATGTCGGCCGTTCATCTTCGTCGTCCGTCGGGTCGGTCGAACATGCGGACAGTAGCACGTCTGGCGGCCAGCGCCGCGAGAACCTTGGACAGCCCGGGTCGGCATCCGGTGACCGGCAAGCGTCTAGACCCGGAGCTCACTTGAGTGGATAGCGCCAACGGCGCCAACCGCGCGAAAGCGGCCCGCTCTGCGCCCATTCGGTCGGATCACTTCGATGCCACGCTTCGCAACTCCAAGTGAATTGAGGGAATTGAGGGGTTAGATGCGCAGCAGCGCGAGAGACTGCCGGGTGTCAAGGTGTCGGTGCAAGCAGATCACGCGTACATCGGACGTCCATCCCTCAACGCCAGCCAACCGCGCACGATTCGGTACATGAACCAGACGCTCATGATTGCGAGCGGGAGCCATGCGATCAGAATGCCGAGACCAAGGGTTAAAACAACGAACAGGATGCACAGAGCGACCCACAGCAATCCGTACCAAAACGTGCGAATCTGCCATCGGAAGTGCGACTCGAGCCACATGCCGCGCACGTCGCTGCGCTTCAAATAGTTGAGAATGACCGCAATGATCGACGGCCATCCGGTGAGAAACGCGCCAACCACAGTGGCGGCGCCGAGAATGCCCGTCAACAGGCTAAAGGCGTGCAGCGCGTAGATGGCTTGAGTCCAATTGAAGAGCGCACCTGAAGCGCGGGTCGTATCCATCGCTTTATTCCCGACGTAATATGGGGCCTGACCCCTTTTTACGATTTTTCGTCGCGCCCGCCAAAACATGGCCGGAAGTCACGAAGTTAACCATAAAAGGGGACAGGCCCCTTTGCAGTTTTCAGCCCATTTGCAGTTTCTTACAACGTGCAGCACCTGCACCAGAACGATCGCCGTCTTTCTGCAAGCCCCCGCAGAATTGTCTAAACGTTCCGTTCAACAAGCACCGAACCGCGACCTTTCCGTAAGCAGCACCCCGTACTGCTCGAGCCAGCGGCCAGCTAAACGTACGGTGTCGATCCGCGACATCGCCGACTGCATCGGGATCGCCGGCAGCATCTCGGTTGTGCGGGACCTCTTCGGCTTGCGCCGGCTTGAACCATCCAACTTTGCACCACGTCTGTCGCTGCTGTCGCAACACCGCCTGCTGCTTCGACCGCACGTACATTTGAATTTCATCCAGGTGGGGCGGGAGTTGTTTACAGAGGAAACTGAGAGACGGATCGACGTCGCGCTTGCCGACCTGCGCGAAATCTACGCCAATCATCAGGTTGGCATCGGCCGTGTGCAGCACTATTCGATCAGCATGGCCGATGCTGACGGCGCCGAAGTCATCGCCGACCATGACGAGGGTGTTCAGTCGATGGATGATTGGTCCGTTCCAAACAACGGCATCGACATCTTCCTGGTCGTCGACGCGGCCGGTGTGCACGGGTTCTCGCCGATCGGCGGCTCCTGTGACAAAAACGACAAAATAAGCGGCGTAGTCGTCGAAGCGGTCGGACTCGACGGCTTCAACCCATTGCTCGGACGCGCCCTGGCACACGAGATCGGCCACTATCTCGGACTCGCTCACCGCGATACCACCGGCAATCTGATGCACACGAACGAGTTCGATATGGGCGAATCGCTTGACGGCGATCAAGTGGCTCCCATGCGCGGCCACTGCATGCTGAGGCATGCCTGCCCCTCAAGTACAATCTGACGAAACGAGCGGACGACATCGCCGCTGCCCATACCCATTTGATGGCGCGCTGATCCCACGCGCCCAATCCGTGAACGAAGGGACGGACTGTGTCATCAACGTCATCGGACCTGTGGCTTCGCCACACACTCGCGACGCTCGCTTATCGCGCGGAGAAGGCGCTGCGCGACGCGCCACTGGACTTCGCGGACTTCCGTCCTTCCTCGCACAGCCGGTCGGCTCTCGCGCTCGTCGCGCACCTTGGCGATCTGATGGAGTGGGCCGAGCGCATGGCACACGGCGAGGCGCGCTGGCAGGCCATGCCGCAGACGTCGTGGGCTGCCGCAACCGATCGTTTCTTCCGCGCCTTGGCCGCACTCGATGTCGCGCTCACCGAGACACCATCGAAGAGCTTGCGCCACGAGCTGATTTTTCAGGGTCCTGTCGCCGACGCTCTGACCCACGTCGGCCAATTGACGATGATGCGAGGCATGACGGGTGCGCCTGTCCGTCCGGAAAGTTATGCGCGCGCGAAAATCAGTATCGGCCGCATAGGACGCGATCAGGACAGCACCCGGTCGGAGTTCGACGGCGATGCCAGCCCACCGGCGCGCGAGTAGCGGTCGCGTTCAGATGACTCGCCGCGAGTTTGTTCGCATGACAGGTCTGAGCTACACGAGCGCACTGTTTCCAGCGCGCCAGCTCGCTCAGATGAACCCGGAACCCTGGGCCCACGTTTGACATGGGTCGCGCCGTCCGTGCTTGGCCACGTCAGCCTGGGGGCGCGTTCACGCGACGTCACTAAGGTGCAGCATTGTCGCGCTGAGGTTGACCTGTATAGCCATGGATGGGCTCCAGTTGATCCCGCCGACGTGCGCAAAGTGATCCTGGAAGAACCGCCGGGTAACCTGTCGCCCGAAAGCAACATCGTAGGGACAGCCCGAATGCGTTTGTTCGGATCCTGGGAAACGAACTGGATGGCCTACAACTTCGCCCATGACGTCGCGTTGGCTGGGTCGCGCGAGGGCAACATTCCATTCTTGATGTATCCGCAAACCGAAACGGCGGCCGGCCGCGTCGATAGCCTCGACACCGAAACGTTTGCTTATCGGATCACGGCCGACGAAATCGCGCCGCGCACTGCCTGAAGAGACACCTATGCGAGTGCTGGGAACAAACGGACCGTCCGTCTTCGACATCGGGCTTGGCTGCATGGGCATGTCAGATGTCTACGGTCCAGCGGACGAAAGCGAAAGCGTTGCGACCATTCATGCCGCACTCGATGCCGGCATCACGCTGCTCGATACCGGCGACTACTATGGGATGGGTCACAACGAGTTGCTGATTCGCGAAGCGTTGAAGGGCCGCAATCGCAGCCGGGTAATCATCAGTGTGAAATTTGGCGCGCTGCGCGACGTCAAGGGCAACTGGCTCGGCATCGACGGCCGCCCTGCAGCGATGAAGACCTTTCTCGCTTACACGCTGCGCCGGCTCGGAACCGATTGGGTTGATATCTATCGCCTCGGGCGCGTCGATCCGGCGGTGCCGATCGAAGAGACCGTCGGCGCGATGGCCGACATGGTCAAGGCCGGACACCTGAAACACATCGGTCTGTCCGAAGCGGGCGCCGCCACGATCCGCCGGGCACAATCGGTTCATCCGATCAGCGACGTGCAGATCGAGTACTCATTGATCTCGCGCGGCATCGAGCGCGAGATCCTGCCCACGTGCCGTGAGCTCGGCATCGGCATTACCGCCTATGGTGTTCTCAGCCGCGGTCTCATCAGCGGACACTGGACAAAAGATCGTTCAACGGCGCGCAACGACTTGAGACTCCACAGTCCTCGATTCGCCGCCGAAAACATCGACCACAACCTTCGGCTCGTCGACGATCTCCGCGGCGTGGCAGAGTCGAAAGGCGCCACCGTCGCACAAGCTGCGATCGCATGGGTGCTCTCGCGCGGTTCGGACATCGTCCCGCTTGTCGGCGCACGGCGGCGAGAGCGTCTGACCGAGGCGCTTGGCGCGCTGAAGCTGCGGCTGAGTGATGACGATTGGAAACAAATCGAGCGCGCGATGCCTGCCGGAGCAGCAGCAGGCGATCGGTACGCGCCCGCGCAGATGGCGATGCTCGATAGCGAGGCAAAAACGTAAGCATCCGACGACTCCTACCGCTGAGGTCCCTTCGCCGATAACGTCGGCAAAGGTGCGCGCTTTTGTCTGGCCGCTGCCGCACGGTCCGCGAACGACTTTCTCGGCGTCGACCCGCTTGCTGATAGCGATGGCGGTCGTCGCGATCGCGCTAATGAGTTTCGCGCTGGTGGGAAGAGCCATCGGTCTGGGCGCCCGTTATCCACGCTTCGGCGGCGATCCAAGCCACGTAGCCGGTTCTTATGTTGGCGTGGGCCTTCATGATGCAGGCCGTGCTGTTCGTGATGGCGATGATCGTTCTTCTTGGCTGGCCTCATCCGTCTATCTGGCGCAACAGGTTCGTCGATCGCCGCTGCCCTTGATGCGGCAAGTGTAGATGGCGGCGAGCGTCACCGCAGCCGTCGTCCTGAGCCTTCGGTGTAGCTCGTGGCCATGCGCTCCGGCGTCCGCGCGCTGACGCGCATGGGCGAGTAATGAGTGATCACGGCACGCGGATGGGGGCGATGTCGGTGTAGGGTCGTTCCTCGACGCGGACCTTGTAGCTCTGTACTTTCTTGTCGGCGGTGTGCAGTTCCAGCGTGTGCGGGCCGGCGGCGATGTTGTAAAAGTAGAACATCCCGTCCGAAGCCGAGTAGGTTGTGCGCGCGACGCCTTTGGGGCTCACCAGCCGCACGAGAATTCCAGGCACGGCATAGGTCCGACCGTTGCCTTCGCGAATCAACTTTCCACGCACGGTGCTGGCGGCGTTCACATCGGCCGCGAGCAGCCACAGCAACATCGCCGCCACAATCGACAGCACTGACGTTTTCACGGCTGCCCCCCGGGCCGCTCCTCGGCGGCAATCTGCGCCTTGGCGGCGTCGTACGGAACCTCGACGAGCGCCAAGGAGCGCAGTGTGATCTTTCCAAGCCGGATCTCGCGCGTCTTGTCGTTGCGCTGCACCTTGATGTCGTTGCCATCTCCGTCTTGATCGTCTGCGGCCAGCGACAGCGTCAACGGTTCATAGCCGGGAAGATCGACGTACAGGCGCGGGAACGCAGGGCTCCCCCGCTTGCTTGGCACTGGCACGTCGAAACTGAATTTGCCGCCGGGCCCGTTGGGATTCACGACGTAGTCGGGAGGGGTCAATCGAACTTTGATGTCGGTGGGATCGGGCCGCCCATCGTGTGGCGCTCTCTGGAATTCAACGTCGCCGGTCACTTGCCAAGTGTGGTAGTGGTCGAAGTCCCGAGGGCGAATCTGCAACAGGAGGATGAAAAGAATGAGATAGGCGGTGAAAGCGCCGCTGAATTTCAGATTGAGGCCGTGGAAAGGACCGGAAATCTGACCTTTTGAAGGTAAGGCCTTGAAAAGGACGACCGCTGGAATGAGCGGAAGAATGACCAGCGCCGTCAGGAACACGAGTTCGGCCGAAAACTCGGTGGCCATCATGCACCTCGAGGGAAAGGAGCGCCGCAGATGTAGAACGCTCCTCTCTTTCACGGACCGGCTTATTTCGAATTTTCAGCCTGGGCTTGCGTGTTTTCCTTGCAAGCGGCCGCCTTCATGCAGGGCACCGCGCACGGACGACATCGTCGCGCTTGACCTTGAACGCACGGACCCAGTCATCGACGGTAACGGGGCGCCCACGGCCGTCGTCGCCGGTGATCATCTCGTGACGCCCCTCAACGCGCGACGCACGAAACAGATCGCCAATCTGCCGATCGCTCAAGAGCGTGAGACGATCGGCGAGAAACCGGCGGCCGGCTTCGCTGATCCGCGGATTATCGAGAGTGCCCGTGAACGATCGCGGAAGATTCCCGACACACGGTTCGCCCTTGTTCCATACCGGTGTCTCGGACCAGTCGGCGAGCCGCATCTTGCTGATGTTTCGCCGCGTCGCCTTGCCAAACGTCGTGCCCAGGTCCTTCACGGAGAGCCACGGCGAGGCACATGTTTCATTCCCGTTGGCATCCTTGGTCAGGTCACCCCGGCAGAACAGTTTCTGCTGCTCTGCCTTGGAATCCGAGTGTTGCACGAACACCGCGAGGAGTTTGAGCGCATCGATCTGCGCGCGCGAAGCGCCGCCGGCAGCTTCGCTCACTGTATCCAGTTCCGGCCAGGCCCATCCCTCGAAGCCGGGGACCTCGATGGCTTCGCCGGGGGTTTCGCGCTCGATTGCGACAGGATCGAACACACGCATGGCCACGTTCGACGGGCGACCCCGCTCCCAGTCCCGTTTGCTCGCCGCAAACGGGTCGGCGGGACAGGCCGCGCACGTGACGCGCGCGGGATACATCGCGTCGGTTTGAAATCCAAGTGCCCAGAACAGCCGCGTTGCCGCTACTTCCGCGTAGACCTCTCCGTTTTCAGCGCCGTACTTCACCTTCATCACGTCGCCAGGGCTCGAGGCGCAATCGAATTTCGGCGTGTTTCCGCTCAGCGGCTTGTCCGGAAACACAAAGGTGCAGGCCACGTCAGGTTCAATCCGCAACGCCGGGGGTTGGGGCGGGCCGGCCAACAGATCGAGCGAAGCCGTGTCTATCTGCTGCCATAACTTTGCGTGCTCGAGTAGCCGCCGCCGCTCCTCGATGGTCACTTTCTTCAGCCCTCGCGGTCCCGGCGGAACGGGCACATCGGCCGGCGGTCCTAATCGGGCCGTCGCACAGCCGTGCAACAGAACCACGGCCGTAACAGTCACAGCTAACCTCGTGTGTCCGTAGGCCATCGTGATCTCGATCGCGCTCTATCATCATCTGCTTTTTATCGAGATTGACGACGGCCAGCTGTCCACAACGAGCGTCTTTAATAGAGACCAAGTTGCCCCGGGCCCAGATCCGCAATTCAGACGGACTGGGCGACGAACGACCGCCCAACGGTGGCATCCGACTTGCTGTTTTGGGAATACGCGTTTTTCGCGGCTCACCCATTCATACAAGGGAAAGACCAATGGCTTATAGGACAGCACTGTCGCGTACTGCGCTCGCGCTGGCGATCGCGTTCTCTTCCGCCCTCCCTACCGCAGCCCGCACGTCCGATGACGGGAAACGGGCGAGTACCAGCACTGCGGTTTCGAGCGTTCGCATCGAGAATTTCGGGCAGGTCAGTGCGACCTACTTCCGCGGCGCGCAGCCTTCCGGCCGCGACTATGCGGACCTGGCGGCCTTGGGTGTGAAAACGATCATCGATCTCCAGGAAGCCGACGGGGATCCCAACGAACCGAATCTCGCGCGGGCAGCCGGCCTCGAGTACCACCAGATTCCGATGTCCACGCATCGGCCGCCGACGCAGGAACAGCTCGCGCAGTTCTTCAAGCTGGTGAGCGACCCGACCAAGCCCGTTTACGTGCACTGCAAGGGCGGCCGTCACCGCACAGGCGTGATGACCGCTGCCTATCGAATGTCCTATGACGGCTGGGCGGCGGATCAGGCGTTTGCGGAGATGAAGAAGTACGATTTCGGTGCGGACTTCCTGCATCCCGAGTTCAAGAAGTACGTCTACGGCTACGACGTGAGCAAAGCGCCTGCAGCAGTGGCGGCCGTCGCGACCCAGCAATAACGGCTGGTTTGCAGGTGCGCAGGTGAGCAGGAACGGCGGCGGGCCGATTTGGACGCCGCCGTTCAGTATTCACGTCGATTTGATTTGAAGCGGACGGCCGAACGGCCGGCGCACCTGCGATCCGGCGAACCTGCGACCCGCAGGCCCGGTTAACCGCGGAACTTCTTGCATTGTTCGTCCCTCGCCAGTAGCTCTCTCCCAACGCAATTCGCCAATCCAGTCAAAAATGTCCGCCCGAGCAGCCTCAAGCGCTGCCGATGGCCAGCGTACTGGCAACCGAGTTGTAAAGTACCCTCCGCCGACATGCCGTTGCGCCACGTGTTGTCGATCGCCGCCGTCCTGATCGCCACACTGCTGGCGTTCCTGCCTGTGCTCTCGAACGGATTCGTGAACTGGGATGACCCATCGACGATCGTTGACAACCCGCGTCTGGCCGCGCCTGGCATTCTGAAATGGGCGTTCACGACGAGCGAGATGAGTCACTATCAACCGCTCGCCTGGCTCGTCTGGTCCGCGAGCAAGACGGCGTTCGGGCTCGACGCGACGGGATTTCACGCGCTGAGTCTCGCCGGTCACCTCCTCAACGTCGCGCTGGTCTATCTCCTGGGCCTTCGGTTGTCATCGCTCGCCGGCCTCCAGGCCCCACGCGGGCAAACATCGGCTGTTGTCGGCGCATTCGCCTTCGCCATTCATCCGCTGCGGGTTGAGTCGGTCGCGTGGGCGAGCGCGTTTCCGTACGTTCTTTCGCTCGTCTTCTTGCTCTCTTCGCTCGTGGCTTATCTCACGTGGGCTGGTTTGGCGGGTGAGGCTGGTCGTACGCGTCGGGCAGGTAGCTCGCTTTGGCTGTCGGTCATTCTTTACGCACTGTCACAACTCACGCGCGCCAGCGCTGTCGCGTTTCCGTTCGTACTGTTGCTAATCGATGTGTACCCGTTGCGCCGACTGCACGGGCGGCGCGGCGACTCGTGGCAGCGATTAATCGTCGAAAAGATCCCATTCTTCGTCGTTGCGCTCGCGGCTGGTTTTGGCGAATCGCGCGCGCGCGAGTTGGCGACGTTACAAGAAGTCGGACTTGGCGCGCGGTTCACGATGGCCGCAACAGCACCTTTCATTTATTTATGGCGAACGCTCGTTCCCGTGCGGTTGTCGCCGCTCGATCCGTTGCCGATTGAACCGCGCGTCGCGTGGATTCCACTGCTCCTGGGGGTGGCGGGACTCATAATCGTCACTCTGCTCGTCTGGCGGAGTAGAGCGAAATTACCGGTCCTTGTTGTCGCCTGGTCGGCTTATGTGTTGCTGCTCGCTCCCGCACTCGGACTGACTCCGAGCGGACAGCAGGCAACCGCGGACCGCTACACGTACATCCCCAGCGTCGTCTTGTCGCTGCTGATTGGTGGCACTGCGGCGAGCGAGCGAATAGCGAGCCAGCGCTTCGGACGAGCCATCGCAATCGTCGTCGCCGTTGTCGTTGGAGCCGCGCTGATTCGTGCCACGTGGCATCAGACCGCCTGGTGGCATGATTCGATCACGATGTGGACGCGCGCCGCCGAGCTCGATCCGGGCAACGATATCGCGACGTATAACCTGGCGATAGCGCTCGTCGACGCCGGACGCGAAGACGAGGCGGTTGCGAGATTCGAGCAAACGTTACGGCTTGTACCGGATCACGATTTGGCGCGTCACAACCTGGAGCTGATCCGCGAGAAGCGCGTCAAAAAGGACGTGTTCGACGTGAATGCGCGGGCGTTTGCGCTCGTTCAGAGCGGTCGTCATCGCGAGGCCGCGGACGCGCTGACGCAGGCGCTGAAGCGATATCCCGACAATCACGAGCTTGCACACAACCTGGCGAGGCTCCTGGCGACGACACCTGACGCCACCCTGCGCGATGGGGCGCTGGCGCTTCGCCTCGCGTTGGCCGTCCGCGAGCGGACCGGAGGCCGCGACCCACGCGTGCTCGATACGCTGGCGGCAGCCTATGCGGCGCAAGGGCAGTTCGATTTGTCGCGGGAGACGTCGGCTGAAGCCGTCCGGATTGCGCGTGCTGCAGGCGATGTTGAACTGGCCCGCGCCATCGAGGCGCAGGCGTTGTTGTATCAGCGGCGGCCCCCTAACGGCCGCCGCTGACTTTCCTCACTACCACTTGACCGTCTTTGCAACGGTCATTCGACCCGGCGCGAACGTCACGGATGGCGATGCACGCCGCGCACCGAGAAACAACACGGTGCCCCCGACAAATGCTGTAACCAGGCCGGCCGTGCCAAGTGCGCGATTCGTCGAATTCGCCTCGCCGAATTCGGGGAATTCGCCGTTCTTGTTGTTCAAGAACCCGTAGAGTCCGACAGCCATCCCACCGACAAACAGCGCCGAGCCGGTCCAGAGGTAAGCCTTGGGAATCGGTCCGCGCTTCTCCGTCGTCTGCTCTGTCGCGGCCTTCGTGATGCTCTCTCGCAAGTCACCCGCGAACGCGGGCGTGCCAAGGACGAATATCAACAGCCACGCAACTGCTAGTCGCATCACATCCTCCCGCTCACCATACCAGCTTCGCGCCCAGTTGCAGGCGGCGTGGCAGATAAAGGCGCGACGGCAAACCAAACGTGATCGTCGGGGTCGTCGCCGTTCCGAGCTGCGAGACCACGGTCTCGTTGTGATTGCTGTTGGTCAGGTTCAGTGCATCGAGGAAGAGCCCGAGCCTGAGCGGCGACTGCGCGATCCGGAACTCCTTGTTGACGCGCAGATCGATCAAATCGACGTCCTCGACACGGCGCTCCCCCGTGTTGGCTTCCATGTTGATGGTCGGCGCTGAAGGGAAGCCCAAACCGGCCGGCCGAATTTGTCGAGACCAGAGTCGGCCGGTCTGATGCTGTGCGTTGAGCGCGACCATGATGCTCCAGGGAAACCGGTACACGATCGAGGCCTTGGCGACGACCGGCTTGTCGCCGATCAATAGACCTTCAGTATTGACCCAATCATTCGGACCCGCTGCGGTCTGAGCGAAGTTTCCCGCTGCGCTCGTCTGCGCACTCGCTGGCCCGGTGCGCGCGCTCGACGAAATACGCCCCGTCGCTTTCGACAGAACGAGCGAGATGACCCCCTGCCAGTTATTGGCCATCCGCTTGGTCAGTTGGAACGTCGCGCCGTTGTAGCGTGTGAAGAGTCCTCGACCGTCCGGCCCGAGCGGTGTCGTCAGACTGAAGACGCGGTCGCTGGCGGGCGACGTCAGACGCCAGAGCATGAACGTCTGCCCGCTTGCCTCGAGGCCAGCGTTATCGACGTACGGCACTTGCACGTAGGTGCCGGCAACGTCTTCCCATCCAGGGTAACCGTCCCCACGTTTGTGAACGTAGTTCGCCTGCAACCCGAGATTCCTGAACAGCTCGTGTTCGAACTGAACGATGTATTGATCGGAAAAGGGCGCCTTCCGTTCCGGATCAACCCGCAAGTTCGCCGGTACCGTGGTGCTGAAGTTGAAACGATTCCCGGCGGGATCGATCGTGAAGGATTGCAGTACTGTGGTGGATGGAACGATCGCTGCGTAGTCGCGCTCGATCGCGCTGTAGTAACGGCCGTAGTGAGCCTTCACGATGGTGTTCGAAAAAAGCTTGTAGTTGATGCCCACACGCGGCGACAGCACGCTGTAGTCGTAGACGTTGTCGTTCTCCTCCGACATCTGACCGGTTGGGTTCGCCTGCGCGTCGAGGAACGGGAATGAGGGATACCCCGCGACGCTGTAGTCGTAGCGCAGGCCCACGTTGATGGCGGTGCGATCGCCAAGACGGTACGTGTCGTCGATGTACGTTCCCCACGACCGCGCGTCCGTTCCACGTACGAACGGCAACTGCGATGTGCCGGTGGAAAGCCTGCCCGGCGTCTGGCTGTAGGTGAGAATCGTGTCGTTGTTGCCGACAAGGTTGGCGGCGCCGTGGGTGTGATACTGCACGCCGACTTTGAGGTCATGGCTGCCTCCCGCGAAGTTGTCGGCGTAATGGGAAATCTTTCCTTGGATGCTCCATCTCCAACTGCGGTTTTCTCCCCAGCTGCTGATGGCGCCCGTGATCAGGCTGGTGTCCTGATCTTCATATCGCGTGCCGATAATCGACGCGTTCGGATCGTTCGCGTCGGTCGACGCCTGTAACCAGAACCCCGAGAACCTCCCCTCGACGAGGGTCTTGTTCGATAGAGCTCCGGTATAGACGACATTGGGCGTCGGATTGTGTCCATGGTCCATGCTGACCGTTTCTGGAGCGGTGAATTGATTCGGGATGGCGGGGATCCAATAGAAATCATCGTGGTATCCGTGCATCAGCTGATGACCGGGCGCGATGTTGTAATTGAATTTCCAGAACACACGCCGCGCATCCGACTTCGAGGGATAAGTGGGATCGACACCGGGCTGCGAATCGTAGATGCGATGGTTCTGCAGCGAGCCGAAGAACCAGAACTTGTCTTTGAGAAACGGTCCCGAAACCTGCACGGTGACGTCGCGATGATCGGCGATGTGATAGGGCCGTCCGCCATCGAAGTCGTCCGTGGTGTTGCGACCGGTCAGATTGTCGTGTTGAAAGTAGTAATTGACATCGCCGTGCAGCACATTGCCGCCCTGCCGCGTCACGATATTGAAGACCGCGCCCTGGATATTGCCGTACTCGGCCGACGCACCGAGCTGCAGCACTTCGACTTCCTCCACCGCGTCGGTGTTGGGCCACGGTGTCGCGCTGATGTCCGTGCCGTCGATCTGGTACTGGTTTTCGTTCGTGCTCGAACCGAGCGACGTCGCCGACGTGGTCGAGCCCACCTGCGACGTCTGACTCACGCCCGGCGCCGACATGATGAGATCGAAGTAGGAAAACCGCCTCAGCGGGGCATTCTGGACCCACTCCTTGTTGTACGCGGTACTGACCTGGGCGGTGGACACGCTGACGACGGGCGACTCGCCGGTGACAGTCACCGACTCCTGGAACGCGCCAACGCCCATCTTCACGTCCAATTCCACCGTGCTTCCCACCGCGACGGGAATGCCTTCGCGCCTGTGCATGGCAAAGCCGGACAACGTGAACTCGAGATCGTAGGTGCCTGGCGGCAGGGCCACGAACCGGTACACGCCTGCGTCGGAAGTCACCGCAGTCGGCGCGCCGGGGACGCCAGCTCCCCGCAGCGTCACGGTCACGCCCGGAAGAATGGCTCCTGATTCATCAGTGACTTTGCCGATGATCTCGCCCGTGGTGCGTTGCGCCGACGCCGTCGCAGTCACGGACGCCATCATCCAGAGACAGAGCAAACCGAGGACTACCCGCTGACGCATGCAATCCTCCTGGAGAGAATTTTGTTTCGAGGGAAGCTACGCCGAAGCGACCGGCAACGCAAGCACAATTATGTCCGGAGGGTCACAGGGAGATCACGGAGGCAGGGAGAATTTGACAGGGAGATCAGGGAGATCAGGGAGAACAAGAATTTGTTGTTTTCTTCTCTCCCCGATCCCCCGACCTCCCTGTTGTCTCTCTCCCCGATCTCCCCGATCTCCCTGTTATCTCTCCCCGATCTCTAGAACGCGAAGCGCACCCCAAGCTGCGCCTGCCGCGGGAAGCCGCCGCCGCCATACAGGTTCGTCAGCACGAGGAACGTTGACGACGTGCGCATATCGCGATTCGCGTTCACCGGGTTCTCGAAATTCGCGCGATTGGTGATGTTGAAGATGTCGAGGAAGCCCTCGATCGTCTTCGTGCCGTGCACCTGCCGGCGCCAGCCGATACGCACGTCGGCCTGGAAGTAATCCGGGCCACGGGCGCCGTTGCGCTTGCCGTCGAATTCGACGTCCTGAAGCGCGTCGGTCGCCGTCCCGCTGTATGTGCCGGCGGGTACCGGATCCTCGAGCTCGCCGTTGCGATTCACATCCACTGCACTGTTGTAAATCGTGAACGGCGCGCCGGTCATGTAGCGAATCGTCGTCGACACAGTGGCGCCGCCGGTCTTGGGAATATCCGCGCGACCGCCAACCGACAGCACATGCCTGCGATCGACCTGGCTCGGCCCACGCCACAATTCGAGATTCATGTCAGTCAGTGTTTGATACGTATTCCTGTCGGCCTGGTTTTCAGCCGTGCCTCGCGACTTCGACAGTGAATACGATACGCGCCCTGCCCACCGATTCGAATAGCGCTTCTCCAGCGACAGGTTGAGGCCGTCGTAGTCGGACTCGCCGGTGTTCTCCATGACCCACACCTGCTGGCGGTAGGGTTCGTCAAGCACGCCGAACGCGTCGACGCGCGTCAATGCGCCGGTACGGCTGGTATCGACGCGCACGGCCGGGTTGAGATTGCGCGCCAGGAACATGTCCCGGTTCATCATGCGGATGTAGTCGGCATGAACTGCCAGCGATCCGGCGATCTGGCGCGCGTAGCCCACCGTGAACTGATGCGCGTATGGCAGCTGCCGGTTCGGTGAGTCGAAGACCACCAGGCCATTGTTCTTGACCGCGACGCCCGGCGGATACAGCTGTTCGAGCAGCGCGCGATTGAGAAACGGTCCATTCACGAGGAACGGGTCGGTCGGGAACTGACCGCGGCCCGGCCCCGGATCAGCGGCATCGTTTGGGAACATCACGACGTTCGACGACGTGTACTTGCCGAATTCCATGGTGTCGTCGATGGCGCCGAGAATGGTGCGGTTGTAGAACTTCCCGTAGCCTCCGCGAATCACGCTTCTCGCCTGATCGTCCAGCGCGTGCGAGAAGCCGATACGCGGCGAGAAGTTGTCCATGTCCACGGGGTAGTCCTTGTCGTCGGCCGGAAAGAGCGGGTTGTCGCGCTCGTCGAGCGGAATGACCTCGAGATCGTACCGCAGTCCGATACTGAGGGTGGTGTTGCGGCGCAAGCTCCACTTGTCCTGCACGAATGCCTCGTAGGTGTGATTCTTGATGAACTCGTTGAACACGCCGGTGCGAATCGTCAGGCGCTCCGGGTACGTCCTCGGATTGGCGGCATTGAACGGATCGTCGGTATTAATGCGGAACGTGCCGTTCATGTTGATCTGCGACACGCGTTCGAGCTCGGTGTAGTTGTAACGGAACCCGAACTTCACGTCGTGGTCGCCCTTCTTGCCCGGAATGAACCACGAGAAATCGTCCTCGATCTGCCAGTTCGAGTCCCACGGTCCCTGTGCCTCAGTGCTCGCCTGGGCGAGGAAACTGATCTGATCGAGCTGCGGCGGGCACAGTGCCTGGTTACCGACGGCTTCATCGCCGAAGTTGAACCCGGCGCGATCGTCGTTGGGTCCCTGGGCGCGGAAGCACTCGTTCCCGTGCCACCAGTGTTCCCACGTGCGTGCAATGCGCAGCGTGTTGACGTGTGAGGTGCCCAGCACGCTGGTCAACGTGCCGACCGCGGTCTGATCGAGGTCGGTTTCGTCCTGGTACGACTGCAGCGTCTGGCGATTGCCGATCGTGCGCCACTGTGGCGCCCACTCTCGCAGCCAGCGCACCGCCCAGGTGTGATTGGGGTTGATTTGGTGATCGAACCTGAGGAGCGTATTCCAGTCCGTGCGATCTTCGGCAATCGAAAAGCTCATGTCTGGCCGCGTCTCGAACGCACGCGTGCGGTTGGGATTGTCGACCTGACGCTCGACGCTCACGAAGAAGTGCGCCTTGTTCTTGACGATGGGCCCCCCGAGCACGCCGCCCCAGTCGCGTTTGGTGGTTGTCGGTTTGGGCAGGTTTCTGGTTCGGACGAAATAATCCTTTGCCGTGAGCTCGTTGAATGCCACGTTGCCGAAGATCACGCCTTTGAACTCGTTGGTACCGGTCTTCGTCACGGCATTGACGATCGCACCGCTGGCGCGGCCGAACTCGGCGTCGTACATGCTGGTGAGCACCTGGAACTCCTGGATCGATTCCAGCGGCGTGCGCACCTGTGCCCCCGAGCTCGTGCCCAGGGCATCGTCGGCGTTGTAGCCGCCGTCAACCGACACGTTGTTGTTCTGCGTCGTCTGCCCTGAGGCGACGATGGTGTCGTTGCCCATCTGGTTCGACGGTGAGAACTGGATGCCCGGCAGCAGGGCCACGGCCGAGAAGTAATTGCGGTTCATGGCCGGCAGTTCACTCAATTCCGCCGTACCGACGTTGCCGCCAACGCGTACCGCGCTGGTGTCGATCAAGGGGGCTTCGCTCGTAACGGTGATCGTTTCCTCGAGCCCGCCCACCGGCATCTTCAACTCGACTTGCAGGGTGTTGCCGACAGGCAGCACGAGACCGCTGCGTTCGGTAATGCGGAAGCCCTGAAGTTTGGCGGTGATTTTGTAGCGGCCGGGAATCAACTGCGGAACGCGAAAGCTCCCTTCCGGGCCGCTCACCGTTTCGCGGATGACGCCGCTCGCTTCGTTGGTGATCACGAGCGCAGCGCCAGGCAAGGCGCCGCCTTGTTCGTCTACGACACGTCCACTGATTTCCGCTGTTCCCTGTTGGGCGAGCAATGGGCCTGCCATGACACTGGCCAGGGCCCACAGGGCCAACAGGACGAAGCACTTTCGCATCTGCGCACCTCCCTCAACAAACTTCAATAAGGCCGAGAAAACGGGTGCCCGACGCCGCGACTTCGGTGCTGTTGGGTCGCTAGTATGGAGACAAGCTCGCGGAAATCACAAGGAAAAAACGGAATATTGCAGCGAAATGGACTCGCAGGATCTGCTCGGCCGTTGATCCGGCTGGTGCTTGACGCCGCTCTCAGCGGAGCGTATAAGTCGCGCATCCGCTGTTGATCGGTAGCTCTACTCTGGAGCGCTTCATGCGAAGTGTCGCGGTTGTGACCCTGGCGACGACCATCGTCGCAGGCGGTACCCTTTCGTCGCAGGAACCCGTCATCCGCCGTGGCGCGCCAACGACGCTCACCGGCGAAATCGTCGAGATCTCCTGCTACAAGGACAAAGGTGTTGCCGCCGGCACGGGTGCGGGGCACGTCGAGTGCGCGAAGATGTGCGTCCGAACTAAAGACGCTGCCGTGGGCATCCTCACCGACGGCGACGGGCTCTACCGCATCTGGGGCCCGATGGCACGCGACAAGTACGCCGAGCTGTTGCCGTACATGGGACAAACGGTGGAGATCACCGGCACCGAAGTGGTGCTGTCGAACAACTACGACGTCCGATCGTTCGAACTGCAGACCATCAAGGCAAAGAAATCGCGTTAGCGGCGGAGGGTGAGATGAGAATGAGATCGTTCGCCGTCGGTTCCTCCGTCGTGGTTGCGCTGACTTTGGGGTTGTCGCCAGCCACTGTCACGGGAGCGGCTCGCGCGCCGGGCAAGGACGTCACGTACGCCAAGGACGTCGCGCCGATTCTTCAGCGGTCGTGCCAGACGTGCCATCGTCCTGGGACGAACGCGCCGATGTCGCTGCTGACCTACGAAGACGTGCGGCCGTGGGCTCGGGCGATCAAGGCCAAGGTACAAGCGAGGCTCATGCCGCCCTGGCACATCGAACGCAACGTCGGCATCCAGCAGTTCAAGGACGACCCGTCGCTGAGCGACGACGAGATCGCGACCATTGCGTCGTGGGTTGACGTCGGTGCGCCTCGCGGCAACGCCGCCGACATGCCGCCTCCCGCTGCCTTTCCGGACGATGAGGAGTGGAATATCGGCACGCCGGATTTGATTGTCGAGATTCCGAAGCCGCATGTCGTGCCGGCGAACGGCGCCGACCTTTGGATCGATTACATCGCCGATGCGGGACTCACGGAGGATCGCTATCTCAAGGCCGTCGAAGCCAAGCCCGGACCAGGGGCCCGCTCGGTTGTGCACCATCTGCTCACGTACTTGATTCAGGAGGTTGATGAGCAGGAGGTCCTCTTTGGGCGGCTCGACGATCGTCCCACGAACAACGAAAGCTTCCTCAACGAGTACGCGGTAGGAAAGAACGGCGACATCCTTCCGGACGGCACCGCGAAGTTGGTGAAGGCCGGATCGAGAATCCGCTTCAACCTGCACTACCACCCCGTGGGCAAGGAGACAACGGATCGCGCGCGCGTCGGCCTCAAGTTCTATCCCAAGGGCTATAAGCCGAAGTATCACCAGATCTCGCTGCAGATCGCCAACGCGCACGAAGAGCTCGATATTCCGCCCAACGCGGTGTCGCGCCACGACGGCTACTACCGCTTCTCCAAGCCCGCGCGGGTCACGGCGGTTCAGGCCCACATGCACAACCGCGGTAAGCGCATGTGCGTCGAAGCCATCCTGCCCAACGGTCGCGCCGAGACGCTCAATTGCATGCTCTTCGACTTCAACTGGCACAAGGTTTACAACTACGCCGACGACGTCACGCCCCTGTTGCCGGCCGGCAGCATGCTCCACACCATCCTCTGGCACGACAACACCGCCAACAATCGCAGCAACCCCGATCCGCGCAACTGGGTCGGCTACGGCCAGCGCACCATCGACGAGATGGCGTTTGCGTGGGTGACGTGGACGTATCTCGAGGAAGACGATTACAAGTCGATGGTTGCCGAGCGCAACAAGCGTCGCACCAATGAGCCCTGAGCCGGTGAGGCGCCAACTATGGCGCAACGGTTGGGCGGTCGCGCTGCTGGTGCTGAGCACAGTGCCAGTGGCGGCACAAACGGCATCGCCGGGCGCGGCGGGCGGAACGCAGGATCTGTATTCTAATTCCGTCCGCTACGCGCGCGGGCAAAGCATCCAACCGGTTTTCGAGGGCTGGTCGCGCAATCCGGATGGATCGTTTGCGATGTGGTTCGGCTACCTCAATCGCAACTACGAAGAACGCCTCAATGTGCCGGTCGGCGCCGACAACGGGTTCAACGGCGAGGACATGGGACAGCCTGAGTTCTTCGAGCCGCGCCGCGCGCGGTTCGCGTTCAAAGTGGACGTCCCGGCTACGTTTCCCAAGGATCGCGATCTCGTCTGGACGCTCAAAGCCAACGGCGTGACGCTGAAGGCGTACGGCTCGTTGTGGCCGGTGTGGGAAGTCGATCAGAACACGATTTCTGCCAACCGCGGCAGCCGCACCGCGATCGATTTCGACGAGCCGCCAAACGAGGCGCCGCGCGTGGTCGATCCACCTGCAGCGCAGACGATTGAGGTTGGCAAGCCTCTAACACTCACGTTGTCGGTCGCAGACGACGGTAATCCGCAGCCGCGCGCCAATCGCGGCGCACGCGTCGCCGGCATCAAAGGCAGATCCGGCAGCAGCGAAGAGCGGCCGCTGAACGAGTCGCTGCGCGTGAGTTGGGTGCAGTGGCGCGGGCCGGGCGTCGCGACGTTCGATCCGAAAGTCGTCCGCGTCGTCGACGGAAAGGCGACGACGAAGATCGTGTTCGACAAGCCCGGCAACTACACACTTCGCGCGTACGCGGAAGATGCCAGCATCCACACACCGCACGACGTGAAGGTTACCGTTGTCGCAGCGTCCTCATCGCAGTAACGGCCGAAGAACCGTTACCATCGCGCCCAAGTGTTCTGCGGTAGGCCATGTTGTTCCTGCCAGGAGAACTGCTGATAGCGGCCAGACATTCTCAGCGCGGCCGTCTGCACCGCAGCGGCATCGGAGAACACCGATGCCAGAACTAATGAGGACCCGCCGCAAGTTCTGTGTTGCAGCGCTCGCCTGTTACGTTCTCGCAAACGGGCGACGCGAGTCGATCTAACCCCAAAGCTCATTGAATTCGGAGCGCCAACAGCGCGAAACGCTCGAACAGTGCCGGTTTCGCCCCGAGCGTTTGGAATCGGCTCGATGCTACGATTGCGAACATAAGTGAATTGAGGGGCTAGTGGTCGTTTTGCGTGCAGTATAGCCGCGTTTCGGCTTGAACAAACCCAGTCGATGCGCCACAATCGCGGCATTCCGAGATAGCTCCACGCACATTCGTCGATCCGCGCAAGGAGGATCTCATGCCTTCGGCTCGCTGCGCTGTTTCGATCATCGTCGTCACACTCTGGCTGGGCGCCACTGCAAGCGCGCACCACAATATGACGGCCCTGTTCAACCTGAACGACAAAGTGACCTTGAGCGGCAAGCTCACCAAAGTCGATTGGCGGAATCCACATATCTACTTGACGATGGATGCCAACGTCGGTGGCCAATTGCAAACGTGGTCCATCGAAGGGCCGGCGCCCGCATTTTTCCGCACGCGCGACGTCACCAAGGAGGACGTCTTCAGCGCCGTGGGGCAAATGGTGACGGCCGAGGCGAGCCGCGCGCGTGATGGATCCAATTCCGGCTTGCTGCGGTTGATGAATCTGCCGGGCGGAAAGATCCTCTCGGCATGTCCGCAGAACTGTTGACGCACGGCGTTCTCGCCCATCTGCAAGGAGGTTGCCGTGAGTCCCTCACATCGCCTCATCGTTGCGTTTCTCGTCTCCGCGCTGCTTGCATCATCGTCTGCGGAGGCGCAACTTCCGCGCGATCCAGTTCAACGCGCAAGGGTCATCGCAGAGATTTTCGCCGCTAACGCCCGTCAGCTCACGGTTTTCGATCGCCAAGGCAAGACGCTCACCACAATCGGCTCGCGGGATATGTATGGGCAGCCGGTGCTCTCGCCCGACGGCAGCCGCCTCGTGGTGACCAAGGCCGATTTGGACAAAGAAACCAACGACTTGTGGGTGCTCGACGTCGCGACCGGCAAGGCCACCCAGCTTACGTCGAGCCAATCCCGAGAGGGTGCGGCGTCCCCAGTGTGGTCGCCCGATGGAAGTCAGTTGGCGTATGTCGCGTTGCGCGGCGGACGGTTCGCGATCTATCGCCGCGGCGCGGCCGCCGAAACGCCGGAAGAACTCGTATACCAGGGCGAAACGCCGATGGCCCTGACCGACTGGTCCAAAGACGGGCGGTTCCTAGCCTATTCCTTCAGCGATCTGTCCGGCGGCGCGCTTTACGTACTGCCGCTCACGAGCGACCAAGAACGGAAACCGATCGAGATTCTTCGCAGCAAGTCGCAGATCAACAACGCGCGTCTTTCGCCAGACGGCCGATTCATTGCGTATGTGTCAAACGAATCCGGGAGAAACGAGATCTATGTGCGCCGGTTCGATGCGACTGCGGGAACCGCGCCGACGACTACTGATGCGGTATGGCGCATCTCCGATCAAGGCACGCGCGGCTTCGCCGCCTGGCGGAGCGACGGCAAACAGTTTTACTACGTCGCTGCCGATCAAGGACTCATGGCGGTTGACGTCGAAGCCGATGGAACCGCGCCGTTCGGCACAGCCAGGCTGCTGTTCCGCGCACCCGAGACTACGCCCATTGGCGCGGGCGTGATGAACATGAGCATCGACGGGCAACGCGTTGTCATTGCCGTTCCTCCTCCGCAACTCCGGCAGCTCACGATGTTCGATCGGCAGGGGAAGATCATCAGCACCTTTGGGCCACCCGGGTTGTATGTTCAGCCCGGCGTCTCGCCCGACGGCACACGCGTTGTCGTGATGCGTGACGACCCGCAGACGGCCTATCGCGACATCTGGGTCTACGACGTGGCGACAGGCAACGGCACCGCGATCACCAACGATCCATTTCCGGAAAACGCGCCCATCTGGTCGCCGGATGGCAAATACGTGGCCTATGTGTCGACGCGCGAAAGCTACGCCGGAATCTACCGAAAACCTGCGGATGGATCAGGACAGGAGGAACTGCTGTTCCGCTACACGCCGGGCGCCGTCATGGTCCTCACCGATTGGTCGACGGACGGAAAATTTCTGACCTTCAACAGCGGAGCGTTGTTGCTCGTCGCACTCGACACACCCAAGCCTGCGCTCGAACGCCAGGGCATCGAATGGTTGCGCGAGGAGTATGACGTAGCGCAAGGCCGCTTTTCGCCGGACGGGCGCTACCTGGCGTTCCTCTCGAACGAGGCCGACGGCGAGACGATGCAGGTGCATGTGCGCCCGTTCGACGCGAGCAAACCCGAGGCGCCGGCGGGTCCCGGAATCCAAGTATCGAAGACCGGTGCGCTCGGCATGATCTTCTGGCGCCACGACGCCAAAGAGATGTACTTCCTCACGCGCGACTGGGAAGTGATGGCGGTGGACGTCGCGACGACACCGACATTTCAGGCGGGAACGCCCACGCGATTGTTCAAGTTGCCGCGACCGATGCCCGGCAATCCAGGGCAGTGGAAAAACGTGACGCGCGATGGCCAGCGGTTCGTCTTCGCGGTGCCCACCAGCCCTCAGCCATCCACCCGCTGAACGTCGTACCGCGTGCCTCGCGGCGCGCGGTGGGACCAGCTTCGCGCTGGTGGAATCCCTCCGGGCGGTGTCGATTCCGGCCCGGATCCCTCGCTTGAGCTCGGGCTCGAAGCTGATCGGCGGCATCATTCTGAATGCCGCCATCTTCGCCACGTTGCTGTTCATCCCATCGGGCACTGTCCGCTGGTGGCGAACGTGGGTGCTGCTGGCGGTGGTGGTGGTCGGCGCCGCCGCGAGCACGCTGAGTCTTGCCCGCATCGATCAGGGCTTGCTCGAAGAACGCTTCAAGGCACCGGTGCAGAAGGGACAGCCACTCGCGGACAAACTCGTGCTGGTTCCGCTCCTGACCGCGTTCGTGGCATCGGTTGTCTTCGTTCCTTTGGACGTGTTCGTGGTAATCGCGTCCCTCGCGGTTCGTCGGCTCGAAACGCGCGCATGCGCGCGTAATCAACGGAGGCGCAGAATCGACGCGAGAGTGCGACAGAACGCGGGCAGCACCGCAGACTGAATCGGATCGGACACTTGAAACGACTTCCGGCTCACAATCGCGCCGTCCCCGAAGGAGACAGTTTCGAGCCGCCGTTCGTAAAGGTGAAGCACCCAGCATTCCCGCACACCGTACTGCGCGAACCAGCCAAGGCGTTCCTGGAGATCGCCCACACGCGCAAACGGCGACACCACTTCCAGCACCAAGTCCGGCGCGCCTCTCACGCGATCGGTGACGATACGCTCCCGTTCGTTCGAGATGAACAGCAAATCCGGCTGGACGACGAGCGCGCGCTCGGCATCGAGAATCACATCGAGCGGCGCCAACCAGATTTCCCCGATCCGCTGCTCGAGGACATGTGCGTCGAGCGCGACCGCAAAATCCAGCACCGCGGCCTGATGGTGGGGCGTTGGAGCATCTGCCACGCCCATCGCACCAAATTCGAGCTCTGTCGGGAGCGAGGATTCGGGAGTGTTCAGATAGTCCGCTGTTGTCATGAGCCGCCGTCTCGTCACACGCGACATTGATCCGACTCTTTCCGACCTCAGGACGACGATGCCATCGTCATCCTGAGTTAGGCAAGAAATTTTGCGCGACTCTTAAGCGCTCTTTTTCAGACGGCGATTGTACGCAGTTCTTGCGCGCGTACCCTACTGCCTTACGCTGCCCGAATCCCCAGATCGAATCGCAGGCACACCTTCGGCCACCTCCACAGACCACTCGAGACCGGTCGATTCGATCACCAGGAAGAACGCGCGCGGATCTTCGTTGACATAGGCAACGTCACCTCCGGCGCCAGGATGATCGACCACGACCGCCAGGCGACGGCCGCTGACGTCGCTGTGCAACGAAATCCGCAACGTGCCTGCATCTGAAGTCGATGCCCTCCGCGCCTGCCAGGTGACGCGCAGCAAACCAGTGTCGCTCAGAAACGGATCAGTTTGGAGCAACGTGTGACCCGACCATGCGGCGAGCGGGCGCCAGACGGTGGTCTCCTGCGCTTGCGGCGCAGACGCGCGGGTGCACGCCACGCAGAGCAGCGCGGCGGCGAGGAGGACGAAGAACTTACTCATGGCGCGGCTCAAGCCCCTGAGGGCGGGGCTGAACCCCGCCGCTAGGTTGTCGCGGCAGCCGATCCGCGAATCGCACGCATCACGAGGTTGCGCATCAACGGAACTTTGTAGCCGTTGTGCTGCAGCGGCTGTGCGCCGACGACAGCGAGCTGTCCGGCCATGGTTGCCGTGTCCAGCGTGCGCGGCTTACCCGCCACGGCGGCCTCCACCGCCGTCAATCTCACCGGCGTCGCCGCCACTGCCCCGACGACGATGCGAAGCGCCTGGATCGTCCCTCCGGACACCTTCATCGCGGACGCCACGTTGACGAGCGGGAAGTCCCACACCTGCCGATCGCGAATCTTCTCGAAGTAGAACTCCGCACCGGCCCACGCCGGCGGAATGCGGATGGCGGTGAGAATCTCGCCGGGCTGCAACGCCGTGAGACGCGTGATGTCGAAGGACGGACCGACAAAGTAATCCTGTGCGTCGAGGATCCGTTCACCATCCTGACGCTTGATGACCATCTTCGCGTCGAGCGCGATCAGCGCGGGCGCGGTGTCGGATGGACTCACGGCGACACAACGATCGGCGTGAAGGATGGCGTGCTCGCGATTGATCGCCGTGGGCGTGTCGGCGTAACAGATGTTGCCGCCGGCGCGATAGCACGGCCATCCGCTTCGGTAATACCAGCAGCGCGTGTCCTGCGACACGTTGCCGCCGATGGTGCCCTGATTGCGGATCTGCGGCGAGGCAACGAGCTCCGCGGCATCGTGCAGCAGCTTGAATCGCTCCTGCACCATGGGATTGCGCACGACTTCGGTCAACGTCGTGGCGGCGCCAATCTCGAGGCCGCCGTTCACGTCTTTGATCCCGGTAAGCTCGCTGACGTTGCTCAGATCGATCACGGCCTCGGTGCGCTTGGTGCGATCCTTCAGCCAGTCGAAGCTGTCGAGCCCGCCGGCGAGGATCCAGGCGCGCGGCCCGAATCGATCGAGTAATCGCAGCGTGTCGTCGAGGCTCTCCGGTTGATAGAGCTCGAAGAGCGGCATCACATCGCGAATCACGGCCATGGTGTTCCTCTCAGCCCTCAGCTATCAGCCCTCAGCTCTCAGATATTCGCGCTCAGCGGATCGTGCGTCGAGTGCCCCGCTTCGAGCGCCGTCAGAATCATGTCCGGCGTGATCGGCGCGCGCCGGAACAGATCGTCGCCTACCGCCGCCGCAATCGCATTGACCACCGCGCCAAAGCCCGCGCCGACCGGTGCTTCGCCAACGCCTCGCGCGCCGACGGGCGTTTCGGGATCGGCGATGTCGAGCGCGGCCCACTGCATCGCCGGCGCGTCGAGAATCGTCGGCGGCTTGGTTTGATAAAAGCGCCTCGCCACCGGCGTCCCGTACTGCTGGTCGTACACCCACTTCTGTCCGATCGCGTGGCCGAGGCCGAGCATGGCCCCGCCGCAGATCTGACCACCGAGACTGCGCGGATGAATCACGGTACCGACGTCGGCCACCGCTACGAAGTCGAGCACTTTGTAAGCGCCGGTTTCGACGTCAATTTCAACTTCGGCAAACCCGGCGACGTACGATTTCGACGAACCGTCGCGTCCGTAGTTATCGCGTGCGACGCCCATCAGTCCTTGTCCGGCAAGCGCGGTCGCCGACGTCTTGGTGAACGGATTGATGTCGGCCGGCAGCTCGTGACCGTCGTACTTGCCGCCGAGCTCGATGGCACGCGTTGCGGCTTCGGCGAGCGTCAATCCGCGCCCGCCGCCCTTCCGGAACACGCGCTCGTCGGCCACTTCGTAATCATCCGGGCGCCCGCCCAGCGCTTGCGCGGCGATCTCCTGCAGCTTCTTGCGCGCGTCCATGCCCGCGGCGTGCGCCGCTCTCGTCATCGCGTGCGTTGTCTGACTGCCGCCCTGGCTGCACGTCGAAGGCAACGAGTTGGCGGTGTTCCCCCAGGTGACATCACATTTCTCCCAGGGAACGCCCACGAGCTCCGCCGAGACGCGATGGCAGTCGAACACCGACTCGGTGCCGAGATTGCCGATGCCCGACTGAATCGCAAGACGGCCATCGGGCTTGATCACGATCAACCCGTCGAATCCCATCGAACCTGCGGAGTACGCGCTGACCGCACATCCCACGCCGCGCACTTTCGAGCCGTTGCGTTGACCGCTTCGCGCCTTCCGCTCCTCCCAGCGAAAGAGCTCCGCGCCTTTGTCGAGGGCCGCCTTGAGGAACGCGCTGGTGACGTAGTTCTGCCGCTCTTGCGCATTGAGCGCGCCGAACTTCGCCTTGCCCTCAGGAGCGTTAATCCGGTGAATCGCGACTTCGTCGATGCCCAACTTGCGCGCCGCCTTGCCGAGAATGGGCTCCATCAAGGCGTTGCCCTGCATGCCGCCGGGCGCACGCTGCGCGCCGCGCGGCGGCGTGTTGGTCAGTACCGACACGCTGCGCCAGCGCATCGCCATCGGCTGATACGACAGCGAGATGTGATCACCGGCCGATCGTGCATCGCCCACGACATCGTACGGGCCGTTGTCGAGGATGGCGAGGCCGTCGATGGCGAGGATGCGGCCATCCTTGCGGAAGCCGACTTTGAGGCGCGAGTGCAGCGCGGGACGGGCGCGGCCGATCCATTGCTCATCGTCTCGCGTAATGCGCATCATCACGGGAGCGCCCGCCTTCTTGGAGAGCAGCGCCGGGATGACGGTAAACACGTATGAGGATCCTTTGCTGCCGAATCCGCCGCCGGTGTACTCGCTGATGATGACCACGTCTTTCGGCTCAACACCGACCCAGCGTGCCACCGCGTTGATCGTGCGCATCGTGCTCTGTGTCGAGCAGTGCATGTACAGCTTGCCGTTCTGCCAGTAGGCCATCGCGCTGCGCGTTTCGAGCGGCTGATGACTGGTGTTGGCGCCAACGTAGGTTTCGTCGAGCACGAGATCCGCCTGCGCCAACGCGGCATCGACGTTGCCGACTGTCCACTCGTCTGGGACCTTGCCCATCGGAAGCTGGCCGTTCTTCGCGGCGGCAAAATCCTCGGCCGTCCACTTCCATTCCTGTACTTTCGGCCGGGCAGGCGCGGGCGGAGCGCCTGGCGCCGCCGGCGCAGGTTGCGGCCGCACCCACACGTTGCCCTGCGTGCGGGCGTTGGCACCGCCGGGCCGCAGCGATTCGAGCGGATCGACGACAAACGGCAACGGCTCGTAATCGATTTCGATGCGCTCGATCGCGTCGGCAGCGGTCAGCTCGTCAACGGCCGCCACTGCCAGAATCGGCTCGCCGACATACAGCGGCTCCATCGTCAGGCCGCGTTCGCTCAACGAACTGGCGATGATTCCTTCGCCAAGATTCGCGCCTTCGACAACCGATGGAAGATCGTCGACTGTGAGGATCGCTTTGACGCCCGGCATCGTTTCCGCCGCGCTGGTGTCGATGCGGAGCACGCGCGCGTGCGGACGCGGGCTCAGGAGCAACTTGGCAAACAGCATCCCGTCGGCGCGGAAGTCCTCGGCGTACTTCGCGCGGCCGGTGACTTTCGCAACCAGGTCCGGCGTCGAGTAATTCTGGCCGATTAGCTTGTTTGCCACGACTGTCCTCCTCGCATCAGTTCGGCGCCGCGCATCAACGCGGTGAGAATCTTGTCGTAGTCCTGGCAACGGCAAAGATTGCCCGAGATGCCATGCGCGAGTTGTTCGCGGGTCGGATTGGGATTGGTCTTGAGGAAGCCGACGGTCGCCATCACAAATCCCGGCATGCAGAAGGCGCACTGGAATCCCTGCTGTTCAACCACACCTTGCTGCACCGGATGCAGCGTGCCATCGCGCGCGGCTAACCCCTCGATGCTGATGATCTGTTTCTTGCGCACCGTGTGCGTGAGTACAGAGCACGAGTAGCGCGGCACGCCATCCACTAACACCGTGCAGGCACCGCACTCCGAGCGATCGCAGCCGATCTTGGTGCCGGTAAGACCGAGCTTGTATCGCAGCGTCATCGCCAGCGTTTCCTGCGGCATGACGTCCACGCGCCGGTCCTGGCCATTGACGTTGAGCGTGATGAGCCGCTCGACACCGCCGGTGACACTGCCTGCGTTTTGACCACTGAGCGGCGTGGCCCGCATCAAGTAGCCCACAGACGAGGCAGCGGCACCTGCCGCGATCACACCTTTGATGAAGTTCCGTCTCGAGACGCCGAGGCGCGACGTGTCGGTCATAGTGGACTCCGGTCCTTCGATGTAGGGATCTTGCGAATTTTAGGAAAGTCCGGACGCGCTTTCCAGTGCTAACTGCGTAGGGCTCGATAGGCCAGAGCTCACTTGATGAGTAGCATCGACGGTGCGAGCCGCGCGAAAGCCACCGGTTTCCCGCCCGTTACTCGGATCAGCTCGATGACGCGATTCGCAACGCCAGTGAATTGAGGGGCTAAACCAGACGATGCAACGGATGCGTTCCCTGCCCCAGCAGCGTCAGACCGATTTGGCGTGGCTGACCGCCATCGAAATCGACCAAAAACACGCGCTGCCAACGGCCGAGATTGAGCGCACCTGCCATGACAGACAAATACTCGGACGTGCGCAGCAGCGCCGCGCGGCAATGCGCGTGGCCGTTGACGCGTTCGCGCGGCCCGACCGTGTGAGCGCGACGATCGAAGTCATCGTGTCCGTAGGCCGCAGTGGTGGGTGCGACCCGCCCGAACATCGCCTCGAGGTCGGCCAGCAGCAATGCTTCGTTCTCATTGATCATCAGTCCGGCGGTTGTGTGGCGGCTCTGCACGATGAGCGCGCCCTCGATCAGGCCTGAATCGCTCACGACGTCGGCCAGCCGCGGCGTGAGGTCGACGAACTCGACGGGCTTGCAGGTTTCGATCGTAATCACCACATGACGCACGATGCTCCACACGTCAGTCGCTTCGCTATATGCGCTTGGCATTGGTGTGCTCCCTGTTCATACGCAAAGCATGCGATGCGCGGCGCCGGCGAGTCCTCAGCGAAAGGTGAGCATTCGTTGACAGGGTGCTGATTTCCAATCCCCTTACGCCCGCGACCCCGCCGGTCGTCGCGTGAAGCCCCATGCGAGCGAGCAGCCGAAGATGCCGCCCTCGAACGCGCTCAACAGCACGCGGCTGATCGGACCGAAATCGGGCTCGCCGATAAGGCGACCGAGCGGAGCGAGGACGAGCTGCGCGTCGCGCGACGCTCGTGCAACGTCGTGCACCAGGCCGCCGATCAAAGGGCGGCCCATCAACGCCAGGGCAACGGCGCCAGCAGCGCAGCAAATGCCGACCACGATCACCGTGGTCAGGCGCCGTCGTCCGCGCGGCGCTGCAATGCCGCCACCCGGCGGCTGTGACGTCGTCAAGGCGTACCCGACTCCCGCAGCGGCCCCGATCACGAGACCGTCAATCGCGCTGTTCGCGTGAACCAGTTGAAGACCAAAGAGACTGTCGAGCAACGCGCGCAGGATGACGTCGGCGATCCCAGCCGTCAC
>JBKPAJ010000215.1:0-11204 GCA_046726375.1 Acidobacteriota bacterium | reverse complement strand
GGACGTCTCGAGATTCCACGCGTTGGCCTCTCCACTGTCGTCATGGAGGGCGACGATGAGCACACGCTGAAAGTCGCGGTCGGACATCTGCCGGATACTCCGCTTCCGTGGGAGGAAGGCAACTCCGCGCTGGCGGGGCACCGTGACACGTTCTTCCGCCCGCTTCGACGCCTGCAAACCGGCGACGAAATCCGACTCGTGACGCCGCGCGGCACCTTTCGATACCGGGCGTCGCGGCGGGTGGTGGTCGAGCCGGATGAACTCTGGGTGCTGGCCCCGTCTCGGACTGCAGCCTTGACGCTCATTACGTGCTATCCGTTCGACTTCGTGGGTCCAGCACCACGACGGTTTGTGGTTCACGCTGAACGCATCGTTGAGACAAGCGAGGCGCCCGAAACGAGCGCCGGTCACCTTGGGAATGGTGTGCAATGACGATCGCTGTTCTGAAGAAGCTCTGTTCTGCGATCCCGTGGTGCGAGCCAGAGATCCTCGAGCAGACCGTGGAGCTGGCCCTTGAGATCGCGCGAGAAGGTCGGGAGGGCCGGCGAATCGGCACCCTCTTCACGCTTGGCGCGGCTGAGGCCGTACTGGCCGCTTCCCGGCCGCTGATTCTCGATCCCCTGGCGGGCCACGCACCGAAGCGGACGCACATCAGCGATCCGGACCTCCGCGGCACGATCAAGGAGTTGGCGCAACTCGACGGGGCGTTTGTGATCTCCGAAGCGGGAACTGTTGTCGCCGCGTGTCGTTATCTGGACGCATCTGTGGAGGGGATCGATCTGCCGTTGGGGCTTGGAAGCCGACACCTCGCGGGCGCCTCGATCTCGCAGCGGCTGGGCGCCATCGCAATCGTCGTCTCCGAGAGCGGCGTGGTCCGCGTATTCCATCGCGGGGAGATCGAAGCCACGCTCATTCCGGAACTGTGGCTCTTGGATCGTCACCACGCCCAGGTCGGATGGCGCGGCGCCGACGACCACTCTCGCAGTGTGGACGTGCTGACTGTAGAACAGGGGACACGTGAGCAATGAGAGGTGCCACGCAATATCAAGACAGGTGGAGTCGATACGGGGGATGTCATGTTGAGAGAAGGGAGATGGATGATCACCGTGCTGGCGGCGTTGTGGCTGGCGACACTCGTGAGTGTGTCGGCGCAATCCTCACACTCAAAGCCGGATACGTATCAATGGAGTGGCGAGTTCGTGTCCGTTGACTCGGCAGCGTCGACCCTGACCGTCAAATCACGGATGGCGTACCAGGAAGCGGTGTCCGAGCTGAAGCAGTTCAAGGCCGGAGACAAGGTGTGGGTCGTCTGGTCCGGAATTCGCGATTACCGCGACGCGGTAAGACAAGTACGACCCGTCTCGGCCGGGGCCAAGATCGCTGAGGACCTCGTGATGCCAGCCGAGCTCGTCTCGACCGAAGCCCCCAATCAGTACCTGGCGATTCGAGTGAAGGTGCCGGAGAGCAGCGTGGCGGCCATCAAGGAGCTGAACCCAGGACAGTGGATTCCGGTGACGTCGCGCCATCGTCCGTCGACGGAGGCCGAGGCCGTCGTTGCGGTGAAGCCATACGGGGCCACCACCGACTGAAGGCTGAGGCTCACAGCGAAGAAGACAGACTGTGTTGGACGCGATTGACGTCGAAATGCAGTGAGGAGCCGAATAGGAAGAACGACAGGGCTCTTCGGCTGGTGGCTGGAAGAAGCCCTGTCGGGACTTCCTGCATGGTGTGCTCGATTCTGTAGAAAGGGTCCGATGCATCACTGAGCCTTCGTGGCCAATCATTCGGACGGGATGTATGGCAATCCGGGTCTTGCGAACGCCATCTGTTCTGTTGGTGAATGAAGCGCTCGACGAGGGCGAGATGTACGCACGCACGATGCGCGAGATCGGTTGCCGGGCGATTACAGCCGAGACGTCCATCGCTGCCTATCAGATCGCCGCGACACGGCCGCCGGACGTTGTGGTGACCGATGTGCGCATTACCGGCTCTATCAGCGGGCTCGAGCTGACGAGGCGATTGAGGAACAACGCCCCCACAGCAGCAGTCAGGATCATCGTCCTGACTACCGTGTCGCGACCGCAAGATGCGGAGCTTGCCCTCAAGGCTGGGGCGGACACGTTTCTCGAGAAGCCAGTATCAGGCTCCGTGCTGAAAGCCGAAATCGCTCGGCTTCTGCCAGAACGGCGCTTGTCACGAGCCTTCCACAGCGTCAACGCGGGAACGTGATGGGCAGCGCCGAGCTCGGCGGCGCAAATCCAGGCGCCTTCATCGCCAGAAACACGTGTCCGTGCTGTAGCGGCATAGTGGTCTATCGAGAACGATGGCCCGTCAGTACTTCAGTTTCTGCGCGAGCAGTGATTGGCGGCGAACGCATGCGATACGTGTCGGGCTGGTTCTGCGTGAATCCTGCGTGTGACCACTACGAGCTCACTCGCGAACAATCGTGACGTGCGTTCCGAGGCAGGCCGAAGGGTGGAGACAGGCGCTCGCACAAGTCGGAGCTGGGCGTCCGTTGCGGCGACGAGGAGAGCTGAGATTCACATGACGCATTTACTGCAACGCAACAGGCTCACGTCGGTTCTTGTGGTCGTCGTGGTTCTGATTCTGGCCTTTTGGACGCTGCCTGGCGTGGGTCAGCGAGGCGGTCGGTCGGACGCAACGGCCAGAAATGTGGACCGAAGGACGCCGCTTCCGACCCACGAACAGGCCACGATTGAGCTCTTCGAGCGTTCGCGGGGTTCGGTCGCCTACATCACCACACAGGCACGAGTCCTCGATCCGTGGACGCGGAACATGTTTGACATCCCACGCGGTACGGGCTCGGGGTTCGCGTGGGACGAACGGGGCCACATCGTGACGAATTTTCATGTTGTCGCCGGCGCTGCTGGCGCGACAGTCCGGCTGAGCGACGGACGTGACGTCGCGGCGTCTCTCGTCGGAGTGAGCCCCGATCACGATCTCGCCGTCATCAGGGTCGACGTACCAAAACCGCCGCCGCCACTGCCGATCGGAACCAGTCAGGACCTCAGGGTCGGCCAGAAAACATTCGCGATTGGCAATCCGTTCGGGCTCGACTGGACGTTGACGACAGGCATTGTGTCGGCACTCGATCGATCGTTGCCGGCCCGAGATGGTCGTCTCATCGAGCATCTCATTCAAACCGACGCCGCCATCAACCCGGGAAACTCGGGCGGACCGTTGCTGGACAGCGCGGGTCGCTTGATTGGCGTCAACACCGCGATTTTCAGTCCCTCCGGCGCATCCGCGGGTGTCGGCTTCGCAGTGCCCGTGGATACCGTGAACGCGTCGTGCCCCAGCTCATTGCCCGTGGGAAGTACTTGCGGCCTGGACTCGGCATCGAAGTGGACGAGGACGTGAACCGCGTGCTCATGGAGAGCCTGGGTAGAGAAGGGTGGCCGTACTCAGGGTCAGGCCTGGATCGGCAGCGGCCACTGCTGGCCTCGAGGGCATCCGAACTCTTGCGGACAGAACGATCAGGCCAGGAGACGTGATCGTGGAGTTGGAGGGCCGCTCCGTCGACAGCGTCGCGAGGCTCCTGAGCCGGCTTGATGACTACTCCGTCGGCGACACCATCCGCCTCAAGGTGTTGCGCGGCAACCAGGAGCGTGAAGTCACCGTGAGACTCCAGGCCGGGACCCAATGAGGCGATACGTGTGGGCTGGTTCTTCACGACTGCATGCGGGTACTATCAACCGCAGAGTGCTAGTATGTACACAAGTTCACACAAGGCGACACAGATGACTACAACCCTGTCGGTTCGCATCGATACCGATACGAAGAAGCGTCTCGAGGCGCTCGCCAAGCGTGCTCGACGCTCGAAATCGTTCCTTGCGGCCGAGGCCATCGCCGCCTTTGTCGAGGCGGAAAGCTGGCAACTCGACGAAATTCAGGCTGGCATCAAGGAACTCGATGACGGCCGTGGAGTCCCGCACAAAGATGTTGCGACCTGGCTGCGTTCCTGGGGCGGGAAGCGTGAGCGAAAGGCGCCTCGCGGGTGATCATCGTCTGGTCGCCGAGAGCCATCGAGCATCTGACGCACCTTCGCTCGTATATCGCGCGCGACAATCCCAAGGCCGCCAATCGAATTGCCGGTGCGCTCCTCGATGCTATCGAGCGTCTCGCTGAACTTCCGAATCTGGGCCGCCCTGGGCGAGTCGCCGGTACCCGGGAACTCGTCGTCCCAGGCACACCATATGTGATCCCCTACAGGCTCCGGGGAGACCGGCTTGAGGTCATCGCCGTCTTCCACGGTCGCCAAAAATGGCCCAAGCGTCTGTAAGCCGGCGACGGCAGTCTTGGGGTGCGTGATCGCGATTGGATGCGGATGCCGTCAGGAAGTCGAACAAGAGGGCATTTGGGCTGTTACCCCGCTGTTACCCGGCGCTTGAGCTGGCGGGATTAGGAACTTCAGACGCGGCGAAGCGGACAGCAACACTCCTTCGCCCGTGTAAGGAGTAGCTTTCAATACTCGAGTCGTCGAGGCACAGCGTTGTCAGCGTGAAGGTGAGTCGAGGCAGCGCACGGGCGAGTGGCCGAAGGAGATCAATCAACTCCAAATTGCGTGTGTGCAATTGGTAGCGGATCTCCGCACGTTGATCGTCCAGTCGGCGGACGGGCCAAGCCCTTAGATCATACGGGTCGAACGGAACCTCAGGCTCGATTTTCCGCACAGCGGGGGCAAAGGTCATACAACGCCGCGAATGAGAATGGGACGATTTCGGTCCAGGTCTCGCCTGCAACCGTAGCTCGTCGCCATCGAGGAGCACGGTGCGGCAGCCGCGCTCGAGCAATCGGCGCTGCAGTGCGCGTGCGATGGTCGTCTTACCGGATGCCGGCAGGCCGGTGAGCCAGATCACGGCGGCCGAATGTCGGTTTCGCTCTTCCCATTGCTCGCGCGCGATGCCTTGATCGCCGGCGGCAAGGGCCGGCGACGTTCGAGCGCGCGGCGTCAAGTCATCGAGCGCGCGCACCCGGCCGCGCACCATGCCCGCGGCGACGGTCATGTTCGAGTGTGGATCGATCAGCACGAAGCTCCCCGTGGCCGCATTCACTCGATACGAATCGAACAGGAGCGGCTGACCGGTTCTGATTTCCACACGCGCGACATCGTTCAACTTCAGCGTGTCTGCTTTTTGGCGATGCAGAGTCGCCATGTCGACGACGTAGTCGATTCGAGTGATGTGCGCCTGCAGCTGCCGCGTGGTGTGCCGCATGATGTAAGGTCGATCGACGCTCAACTCGGTGTGTGCCATCCAACAGAGATAGACGTCCAACTGCGACGCGGATTCCGGCAGGTTGCCCGGCCGGACGATCAGATCACCGCGTGAGATGTCGAGCGCGTGCGCTGTTGTCAAGACCACCGGCTCGCCGGGCAGCGCCTCCGTCCTCGGCCCGTCGTACGTCTCGATGCTTGCGACGCGCGTGGTCCAAGCCGATGGCAATACGACAACCTCGTCTGAGACACGCAGGGTACCCGAAGCGGCGGCTCCCGCGTAGCCGCGGAAGCGTTGGTCCGGCCGAATGACGTATTGCACCGGAAAACGCAGATCGACGGCGTTCGTGCGCCCGCCGATCGGCACCGTTTCGAGGAGATGCAAGAGCGACCCGCCCTCATACCAACCCATCCTGGCCGACCGTGTGATCACGTTGTCACCTTCGAGCGCTGACACTGGCACGAACGTGATGTCCTTGAGCGTCAACTTGGACGCGAACTCCATGAAGTCGTGGGCGACGGCGTCGTACGCGTGCTGCGCGTAATCCACGCAGTCCATCTTGTTCACCGCGACGATCAAGTGTGGAACGCCGAGCAGTGAACTGATGAACGCATGTCGTCGGGATTGCGTCAGCACGCCCTTGGTGACGTCGATGAGGAACACGGCAGCGTCCGCGGTTGATGCCCCTGTGACCATGTTGCGCGTGTACTGCACATGTCCTGGAGTATCGGCAATGATGATTCGACGCCGCGCGGTCGAAAAGAGCGATAGGCGACATCGATGGTGATTCTTTGTTCGCGCTCCGCGCGCAGCCCATCGGTGAGAAGTGCAAGGTCGGTGCGTTCGTCTCCTAGTCGGCGGCTCACAGAGACGATGTGCTGCAACTGATCGTCGAACACGGCATCGGAGTCGTACAGCAGTCGGCCAATCAACGTGCTCTTGCCGTCATCCACGCTGCCGACAGTGCTCAACCGGAGCAGTTCGAGTGGGCGATACACGACGTCCGGCATCAGAAGTAGCCTTGCCGTTTACGGTCTTCCATGGCGGATTCCGAGCGGCGATCGTCGGCTCGGCTGCCGCGCTCGCTGATGCGAGCCGCTGTGGTCTCGGCGATCACCTCGTCCAGTGTGGCCGCGGTTGATTCGAGGGCGCCCGTGCACGTCGCGTCGCCGACCGTACGGAAGCGCACTACGCGCCGAGAGATGATGTCCGTCGGAAGATCCTGAATCCATTGCGTGCGCGCGAGAAGGAGTCCATCTCGCGCCACCACTTCTCGTTCATGAGCGAAATAGAGCGTCGGCAGCGGAATGTCTTCCAATGCGATGTAATGCCACACGTCGACCTCGGTCCAATTCGACAAGGGGAAGACGCGAAAATGCTCACCGGGCGCGCGGCGGCCGTTGTACAGGTTCCAGACCTCTGGGCGCTGATTTCTCGGATCCCACTGGCCGAGCGCGTCGCGATGCGAAAACACGCGCTCTTTGGCTCGACTTTTTTCTTCGTCGCGCCGAGCGGCGCCGATGGCTGCGTCGCAGCCGAGTTCGCGGATCGCGTCGAGCAGCGTCACGGTCTGCAGCGCGTTACGGCTGCTCGTTGGTCCGATTTCTTCGATCGCGCGGCCGCGGTCGATCGAATCCTGCACGGAACGGACGATGAGCTCGCATTCCATCGCCACGGCAAAGTGATCTCGATACTCGAGCGTTTCAGGGAAGTTGTGTCCGGTGTCGATGTGAAGCAGCGGAAAAGGACTGCGCGCGGGATGAAAGGCCTTGCGCGCGAGCCATGTCGCAACCGCGGAATCCTTGCCGCCTGAAAACAGCAGGACTGGGCGCTCGAACTGCGCCGCAACCTCGCGCAGCACGTATATGGCTTCATTTTCGAGAAGCCGCAGGTGTGCCGTGGTCCAGTTCCCATCCATGCGATCAGCGCCCGGTGACTGCGCCGAGCGGCGCGTACAGATTATCCGCACACTTTCGATGCGCTTGCGTCGACGTCGGAAGCGAGTGGTATGGAGAATTGCAGCCGACGAATCGCTGAAGTGCGACGGCTTTCATCCCGCGCGCATCCGCCTGCGTCCGTTCAGAGTCGAGAAATGTCTCATCAAGACGCTCGATACTGACGTGATTCACGGCCTCGCCACCTTCAAGCCACCGCTCACTTTCACCGCCAATAACCATCACGCAGGCGACGCCTCGGTGATACGAGCTTGGGTCAAAGACCCTTTATATTAAGAGCCCTTATCAAAACCCCGATGGCGCACGCTGACTGGTATCGGCCGCGAGGGCGAGTCGACCGACACCCGATGGCATTCGCAGCCCCTTTCGGCATTTATGGCGAGTGTTCTTAAACAGGCCGACTTTCGAGGATAGAGTGGGGGCGTGTAGAGATGACTCGAGTCAGAGAAAAGCCCGCTTCTTGCAGCAGCGATCTGAACTCATCAGGGCCTTGGTGTTATCGGGAATGAGGACCGTGAAAATGCCGCCGAAAAACTCCCAGGCCGCTTCACAGCTTCGATGGCGCGTGCGGTTGTTTCCTCGAAGGTCGGATAAACGACGCGGTGCCGCGAGCGGACCGCTGTCTTGTATCAGCGACACTTACCCCCGCCGAATCACGGCAAGTCTTTGCTTGACTTCCGCCCCGACGGGGTCTAGAAACTCACTCACACGCGAAACATGGAGGGGCTCATGCCGCGACGTCAGGCCCTCGTGGACCTTTTCGGCTTGGTCTGTATCCTCGGCATATCGGCGAGCGCCTTCGCTCAGACGACGACGGGCAATATTAACGGCACCGTTACCGACGCGACCGGCGCCGTGCTGCCCGGCGTCACGGTGACGGCCAACTGCGCGGCGACGGGGCTGAAGCGAAGCGTGACGACCGACGCGCAGGGCGCGTACAGCCTGCCCGACCTGCCGATTTGCGTTTACAAACTGACGAGCGAGCTTCAGGGTTTCAAGTCGGTGACGCGCGACGTGCAGGTGGCGGTCAACACCGTGAACAAGGCCGACTTCAAGCTCGAGGTCGGCGCGCAGTCGGAGACAATCACCGTAGAAGCCGTCTCGCCGCTGATCGAGTTCTCCGACAAGCTGAATAACAACGTCGACACCGAGCGCATCATGGAGGTGCCGCTGAGCGGCCGCGACTTCAACTCGCTGCTCGCGGTGACTCCCGGCGTGACGCGCGAGCCGGGCGGCGGCTTCATCGCGGTGAGCATTGCCGGGATGCGTCGCACGTCGAACAATTACATGATCGACGGCATCTCGAACAACGATCGCTACTACGGCGACTCGGTGATGAACCAAGTGGGCATCCTCGGTGTGCCGGCGACGCTCGTGCCGATGGACGCGATCGCGGAGTTCACGATTCAGCAGACGCCGTCCGCCGAATTCGGCGTCAAGGGCGGCGCCGCGATCAACGTCGTGATGAAGGCGGGCACGAATCAACCGCACGGCACCGGCTATTACTTCCGCCACGACAAGTGGACCGATTCGCCCAACTTCTTCGTCGAGCGCAGCGGCGGCTCGACGACGGATGTCAAGAACCAGCAGTACGGCGGCACCTTCGGCGGCCCGATCGTCAAGGACAAGACCTTCTTCTTCGGGTATTACGAGGGGCAGCGGGTGAGCTTCGTCGCTCCCTACGACGTGTTCGTTCCGCGTCCGTCCGAAATCGCGGCCGCGCGTGCCCGGATCGCGGCGGCCAGGATGACGGTGAATCCGATCGGTGAGAACCTGTTGAAGTATTACCCGACGGACGAATCGGGAAAGCAGACGATCAACGGCGTCAGCTTCGCCGACATGGACACGTTCGCGATCAAGATCGATCACCGCTTCAACAGCAACAACGTGGTCAATGGCCGCTTTTTCTACGGATACACCAACCAGTCCGCGCCCGCCGGCAACGTCGGCGAAATCGTGCCGCCGTCGAGCGTTGGACCGGCGGACATGTTCAACACGTTCATCAACCCGCCGCAGAACACCGCGCTCTTCGGGTTGGTCTGGAATTCGACGCTGTCCGCGCACACGCTCCTCGAAACGCGGATGGGATACAACACGATTGGGCAGACGCTCGATCCGAAGAACAACAAGATCGACCCGAAGTCACTCGGTCTCGATACCGGACCGCTCGACCCGGCCGACTTGGGCGTTCCCGCTCTGTATCTCGGATATTTCGGCTACATCGGCGGAGTCGGCGGCTATCCGATCTCGACGAATCCCACGTCGTCGTGGAGCGTGTCTTCGTCGCTGACGCACACCCGCGGTGGGCACACGATGAAGATGGGCGGCAGCTGGGACCTGGGGAAAAACCACAGTCTCCGGAACCGCGCCCGCACGGTGCTTACGGCGAGCGGAGGCACGTTCGACAACGTCGATTCACTCGTGGCGCTTCTGCTCGGACGCTTCGACACGGCCGGCCGCTCGTTCGGCTCGACCGATCGCAGCATGAGCCAGCCGTCGTTCGGCGTCTTCTTCAACGATGAATGGAAGGTGTCGCCGCGTCTGACGGTCAGCGGCGGGTTGCGGTACGACATTCACTGGCCCGTGCGTGAGGCCAACGATCTCCAATCGAAGTTCGTTCCGAGCGCGGGACAGCTGGTCCGCGTCGGGGGCGGCATCGATCAGCTCTACGACACCAGTCATAACTGGGGGCCCCGAGCGGGTCTCGCGTGGGATCTCACTGGCGATGGCAAAACGAGTTTTCGCACCGGTTATGCGCTGACCTACGATCTTCCCGATTTCAAGTACATCCACTCACCGAACACCACATGGAGCGGCTTGGGGGCGCGCGCCGGCGCGATGACGAACCCCGACCTCGGCGTCTTCTCCGTGAGCCTGGCCGGTAGCACGGCGGAGCTGCCGGACAGCCCGCTCGCAACCTGCCTCAATCCGAATACCGGTGCCTCCGGAGATTACGTCTGCGCGCAGCCTGGCGTGCCGCTGTACGGCAACAGCCCGACTGGGCAGCCGCCTTTCAATGCCTGGTCGATCATCGACAACTACAAGACGCCGCGAGTGCACTACTATCACGCGACGTTCCAGCGCGAGATCTTCGGGTCGAACGCGGTCACGGTTTCGTACGTCATGTCGCGCGGGCGGAATCTGAACTGGTTCCGCGACATCAACGGACCGCCGGTCGGCACGCCGTCGAATCGGATTCAGCAGAGCCGGCCCTTCTACAGCGTGGCGCCGGATCTCGGGCACATCATCCAGATGAACAACGACGGCAAGTCGAAGTACGACGCGATGCAGCTGTCGTATCGCCAGAACAACTGGCACCGGATCAACTCCCAGTACAACTACACGCTCTCGAAGTGCGAGGATTACGCCTCCGACAACTCGCGGGGCCGGAATAACTTCCCGGTGGCGAACAATCCGTACGATCCCGCGTTGAATAAGGGACCGTGCGATTTCGACCGTCGACACAATTTCAACATCGCAGGCGTGTATACGATCCCGGGAGATGGTCCGATCGCCGGTGGGTGGGGCGTCGGCTCGGTATTCACGGCATTGAGCGGACGCCCGTTCACGCCGAACATCGGAAGTACCAATCGCTCGGGGCAGGACACGGGTTCGGATCGCGCCGATTGTCTCGCTGCGCCGGTATACAACTTCGATCCGAGCTACCTCTATCCGGCCAATTCGACGGAAGTGCTGCCGTTCATCACGAACGCGGCGCAGGCGTTCGCCAGGCCGACCGCCGGGCGTATCGGGACGTGCGGCAGAAATTCGGCGCTACTGCCGGGACTGGCCCAGTGGGACCTCAACCTCCTCAAGTCATTCCGCCTCTCGAGCGGCGCGAGGATCGAGGCGCGATGGGAGATCTTCAACCTGCTCAATCGTGTGAACCTGGGCAACTTCCCGACGACGAATGTCGGCAGCGGTTCGTTCGCGAAGATCAACTCGACACCCGATGTCGACGCCGGCAACCCGGTGATCGCGCAGGGCGGTCCGCGCGCGATGCAGTGGGCCG
>JBKPAJ010000214.1:0-34112 GCA_046726375.1 Acidobacteriota bacterium | reverse complement strand
GCTGAATCGGTTCCTGGTGACGGACTTTCCAGCCAGTAAATTCGTCACGTTGATTTACGCGGTTCTGGATCCGGCGGAGCAGAAGGTGACGTTTGCAAACGCGGGTCATCTTCCACCGCTTTTTGTCGATTCGTCAGGCGGTCGATTTTTGCAGGCGCATGCCGGGCTGCCACTCGGCATCATGGAATGCGAGTTCTCTGAACACGAAATCGAGATGCCGCCCGGGAGTCACGTCATTCTCTACACCGACGGCGTAACGGAAGCCATCAACTCATCTCTCGAAGAATACGGAGCATCCCGCATTCTTGAGCACGTAGCTACTCAGACTGCTACAGTTCGGACCCTCTTGAACGACGTGCACAGATTCATGTCAGGAAAACCGGCGTCCGACGATGTGACCGTGGTCCGGATCGCAGCTACTGCGTAGCCGGCGCCTTTTATTCGGCTCCTCCGCCTCACTCCACGCGTAGATTGCCTAAAGTAGGCGCCAAAACGCAATGGAAAGCGCTCCGCACGACGAATGCGCTTGAGCGGATCAACGGGGAATTCCGGCGCCGGACGAAGGCACAGGCCAGTCTGCCAAGCTAGGATGCGGTCCTATTGCGCTCTTCGGCTTGCTGCGCAGCGGACACGTGAAACTGCGAAGATCGACGGATGGCACGAGATGGAGCGCCCGAAACAGGCGGCGTGAAGGTTCGTTAGGCCACTATGGCTACTGCGTGGACATGTCCAAAGTGCAAGCGCCGGTTCACACGAACGAACCAGCGTCATGCTTGCGGCACTGGCGATCGTGCCGAGGTTCTACGGAATAGGCCATCTGAGCTCGTCGCCCTCTATGACGCCCTGGAGACGTTCGTGAAATCCCTTGGATCAGTAGAGTTCGTGACACGCGAACGATACGTATTACTTCGTAGCAATCGCATCTTTGCGGACTTGGTCGTGATGTCTGACGCTCTTCGACTCGCGATTCACCTTTCGCGGAAGGTTGAGCACAGGCTGTTCATAAAGACCGGATCGGATCGGAAGCAGGTGACACATGTCGCCAAGCTTCACAATATGGAAGAGTTCAAAGCCATGAAGCCGTTCCTGCGCGAGGCCTATGAGTACTCAATTTCATCGAGAACGGGCTAACAAGCGCTGACGATTAGGAGCCGGATGATGACGCGCTCAGACTTTTCCACCACGCAGCACACTAGATCGTCGCGGCGTCGTGCACGAGCGCGCCGCGTTCGAATCGATCGGGTGCAAACAGGCTCACGTCGAATGTCGTGCTCGCACCGAGGCGAACGATCTCCGAGACGATCTTTCCGGTCGCGGGCGACATCATCAGGCCGTGACCGCTGAAACCGTTGGCAAAGATGAATCCGCGCAGCGCCGGATGCTCACCGAACAGGGGATTGTGATCCGGTGTCATCTCGTACAGTCCTGCCCACCCTTCCACATCGCGAAGATCGCGAAAGGCGGGAAGGCGGTGCGTGAGCGCCGGCAGAAACTCACGCGCCCACCGGCTCATATCCGCATCGAAGTTTTCGCCGGGAGGCTCATCCCACCTGGTGAATGCGACGATGATGCGATCCGGATCTCCGTCTTCGACGGGATCATCGTGGCGCCAGTGGACGCCGCCGGGATCGATTACCATCGGAAAGCGATATGGCCACCGCTGCGGGAGCGTGGCGCGGAACAGCATCTGGCGGACCGGCTCGATCGGTACGCTGACGCCGGCGGCACGGCCAAGCCTGCCGGCCCACGGTCCGGCGGCGTTCACCACGATCGGCGTCGCGATCTCGCTGCTGTCGGCGAGCTGCACACCGTGAACCGCGCCTGATCTCACGACGATTCCGGTCACCTCGCTCGTGATGAATTCAGCGCCGGCGTCTTCGGCGCCAAGGCGAAACCCGAACAACACTTGCCGGGGATTTGCATACCCATCCTCGTGCCCGAACACGCCGTAGACGATGTCGTCGAGCCTGACGTCCGGTACGAGCACCTCGAGGTCTTCCCTGGAGACGAGCCGCACGCGCGCTCCAGCGCGCTGCTCGAGCTGATATCGATGCATCAGCGCGCCGGACGAAGCGGCGGATGCGAGAAACAGATAGCCGCGCTGCCGGAACCACGCCCGCGGCGCGTGGCCGGCGAAGGCAAACCGGCGATCGAACTCTTTCCAGAGGCCGATGCTGTATTGCACCATCTGCACCGTCACAGGTGTGCAGAACTGCTGGCGGATGCCTCCCATCGCCAGATACGCGGACGCACGCTGATAGGTCGGGTCGCGCTCGATGATGACGATACGGCCGGTGAAGCCCTCGCTGCGGAGGTGCCACGCGGTACTGCATCCCACAACGCTGCCCCCGACGATGACAACGTCTGCCTTGGCGCTCATCAGGGCTATGAAACAATAGCATCGTGATCACCAACGCAGTGGACCGGGAGCTGACGACGAAAAGTCCCGCGGCGGTGTGGCGCTGGAGCGTGCTCGTGGCGGTCAGCGTCGCGATGTTCGGCAATTACTATGCCTACGACGCCGTGGCGCCGGTCGCCGACCTTCTGCAGCGGATGCTTGGCTTCAGCGACACGCAACTCGGCACGCTGAACGCGATCTACAGTTTGCCGAACATCGTGATGGTGCTCGTCGGCGGCATCATCGTCGATCGATTCGGCACTCGTCTGGCAACGCTGGTCTTCTCGATCATCTGCCTGATCGGCGCGGTGCTCACGGCCGTATCGCCGCTGTTCCCAGTAATGGCGGCCGGACGACTGGTGTTTGGTCTCGGTGCGGAATCGATGATCGTGGCGGTCACTGTCGTGATCGGTCAATGGTTTGTCGGACGTCAGCTCGGGTTTGCGTTTGGCGTCAACCTCAGCATCGCGCGCGCGGGTTCATACAGCGCGGACATGTCGACCACGTGGTTCAAACCGCTCTACGACATGGGTTGGCAGCCGCCCCTCTGGCTCGCCGCCGGCTTTGCCGCGACCTCCGTGGCGGCCTGCGCCGCGTACTACTTCCTCGAGCGAAGTGCCGCCCGCCGCTTCAAGCTCGCCGCGGCTGGACCAACTGACCGCATCGTATGGAGCGACCTTTGGCGATTCGACCGTTCCTACTGGTATATCGTCGGGCTCTGCGTCACGTTCTACTCGGTAATCTTCCCGTTTCGCAGCACCTTCGCCATCAAGTACTTTCAGCATGCGCACGGTCTCTCTCTGCAGGAAGCGGGCGCGATGAACGGGTACGTTTTCCTTGCCGCGATCATCGCGACGCCAGCGTTTGGCTTCATCGCCGATCGGGTTGCCAATCGCGCCGCGTTGATGGCGTTCGGCTGTCTCCTGCTCGCCGGGGTCTTTCCGATCCTGGCGTACACGAACCTGAGCCTGTGGGTGTCGACTGTGCTGATTGGTGTCGCGTTTTCGCTGGTGCCGGCGGTGCTGTGGCCAGCGGTGCCGTACCTGGTGCCGGCGAACCGTCTCGGCACGGCCTATGGGTTGATGACGATGCTGCAGAACATCGGGTTGACGACGGTCAATTTGGCCGCGGGGGCGTTGAACGACGCCAACGGCGCCGGTCCCGACAACCCGGCGGGCTACATTCCCATGTTGTGGTTGTTTTTCGTGCTCAGCCTCTTTGGATTTGTATTTGCCGCGGCGTTGCGGGCACGCGAGACGAGTATCGGGGGGCACGGACTGGAGTCGATCCGCGCGGGCAGCGTCGCTTAACGCATTAACAGGCTGCTGAGAACGAGCAGGCTGCTGAAACGACAGCCTCAATTCGAAATAAAGAATTGGTATGTTCAGCAACCTGTCACAGGCGCTCACGCAGCGACTCACGATCGAGATAGGCCTTGAGTTCGGCGAGCGCGTGCTGCCAGCCTGCCGAGACGACCTCGAAATAGCGCTGCCACCGCGGGCCTTCGTCTTCGCCGCTTTGCCGCACGCTCAGGCGCGTGATGTGCGCGCCGCCCTGCGTTCGGCACCGCACCTCCAGGGCCATCGGGCCAATCGGATCGCCTTCGGGCGGCTGCCAGTAGGCCTCCGCGACGAAAAATTCGTTGCCGTCGCTGTAGTCGATCACCGTGCCGTGAAATGTTCCGCCCAGCCGCCCAAGCACGTCGTCTCTGGAGTCGGTCGATCGCCATTCCACAGCGTAAGTGCCCAGAGGACGGGCGATGGTGACGGATCGAATCACCTGCCACCACTTAGCCAGATCGTCGGCGCTGAAAAAGGCGGCCATTACCCGCTCCGGCGGCGCCTGGATGATAACGGTGTGTTCGACGCTGAGACCGGAAGGCGCGGCCATTATTGGTAGAGGAGGTATCGCTGCCGGAGCGCACGAAATGCCGGCACGCCTGGTTCGGATCGCTTGGCGATCGACTCGCCACGCTCGCCCGCGTCGATGCGCTCGCGAAACCATTTTGCGCCGGCGATGACGTCAATCGGCGCTTTGTCGTGCTCGTACTCGTACGGCGGCGGCTTCCACGCGAAGCTCGCCGGATCCGCCGCGCGCATTTCGTCGATCACCGCCCAACCTGTGAGCACCGGCTTGAACAGCGCCCGATCGAGCACGTGAATCTGGCATCCACCGCACGCGACACGGGCATGCTTTTGGAACGTCGGCTCGAACACCAGGGGGCGAAAGTACACGCCCGCTAAGCGACGTGCGTTCAGCGCCGCGGCAAACTTCTCGGCTTTGATCCACGGCGCGCCAACAAGCTCGAAGGGACGCGTCGTGCCTCGTCCTTCGGATGCGTTCGTCCCTTCGATGTGCACCGTTCCGGGAAAGACGATGGCGCTGTCGAGCGTCGGAATGTTCGGCGACGGCATCACCCACGGCAGGCCGGTGTTGTCGAAGTACATCTCTCGTGCCCAGCCTTGCATGGGAATGACGTCGAGGTCCGATCCGATACCGAACTCCTCGTTAAAAAGCCGCGCGAGCTCCCCGATTGTCATGCCATGGCGGGTGGGAATCGGGAAGAGGCCGACAAACGATTCGCAACCCGTGTCGAGCGTGATGCCTTCGATTTCGATGCCGCCGATCGGGTTCGGCCGATCGCACACGATTACGTTGATGCCAAGGCGCTTACATGCGCGCATGCAGTTGGCCATGGTGTACGCGTAGGTATAAATGCGCGTGCCGATGTCCTGTAAGTCGATCACCAGCGTGTCGACATCGCGCAGCATGTCGGCAGTCGGCTCGCGCGTTTCGCTGTAAAGAGAGAAGAGCGGAACGCGTCGCTTGCCGCTGCCTTCAAACTCGACGTGCGGTGTCTCGATCATGTTGTCCTGCACGTCCGAGCGAAAGCCGTGCTGCGGCCCGAACAGCGCGGTGACGTTCAGCCGCTCGTCGCCGAGCGTGAGGTCGACGATGTGTCTGAGTTGGTGATCGACCGACGCCGGATTGCTGACGATGCCGACGCGGCGTCCGCGAAGGCCGCCGGAGTCGAGTAAAACAGTCGAGCCAAGCGTGACGGGCATCATGAAACGTAGCGGTGGACCTTTCCCCCAAAGCTCATAGTGACAAGCCGTTAGGTGCGCCGGAGCCTGCCGCGGACCTTTTAGGTCTGCCCCAATCGTCCGATCTTAGCCGCGGACCTTTTGGCCCGCCCGATCGTAGCGTTGGAATTATAGTGATCGCCATCCGTTGGACGGTGTGTAAGCCATGCAGATTGCAATCGTCGCCGTGCCGTACGACGTCGGCCAGCGCAACGTTGGCACCGGCCGCGGACCGGTGCGGCTGCTGGAAGCCGGCCTGGCGAACGAGCTGCGTGAAGAGGGACACCTCGTGCGCGAAGCGAGCGTGCACCTGTCGCAGGATGCGCCCCAGGATGCGTTGCTGCGCGTTGTCGCACTGCAGGATGCGATCGGGTGGGAGGTTCGTCACGCGCTGTCGCAGGGGGAGTTTCCGATCGTGCTCGCCGGCAATTGCAGTTCCGCGGTTGGCATTCTGGCGGGGCGGCCGAACGACGCCGGCGTGATCTGGTTCGACGCGCACGGCGACTTCAACACGCCGCAAACAACCATCTCGGGCTATCTCGATGGCATGGCGCTGGCGATGGCGACGGGCCGGGCACATGCCGACACGGTGGCGCGGGTGCGAAACTTCAGGCCGATTGAGGAGCCGCGTGTGCTGTTGATTGGCGCACGCGATCTCGACGACGGCGAAGCGAGAGCGCTCGACAGTTCGCAGGTTCAGCGGCTCGCGGAACAGGAGATCGGCCGGCTGTCCGCGCGGCTCTCCGGATTTCCAGCCACCGCTTTCTACGTGCACGTCGATCTCGATGTGCTCGACCCGGATTGGGCCCGGGTCAATCGGTACGCGCCCGCCGGAGGGCTGTCGCCGCGCGCGCTCGTGTCGGCGGTGGAGGTGATTTCGCAGCGCGCGCACGTCTATGCGCTCGCGATCACGGCGTACGATCCGGCGTTCGATCCGGACGGGCGCGCGCACCAGGTCGCCTTCGACGTGGTCAAGGCGGCGGTTCCCCGCGACGCCGCACGGGAGTAGGATGGGACCATGCTTGGCAATCGTCCGATGTCGGAATGGGTCGCCCAGTATTCCGAAAGCCACCAGCACCCGGCGAACCGGCTGCTGCACACGATTGGCATCCCGATGATCGCGGCATCGATTCCCCTCGCCATCGTGGCGGCGGTAGCGATGCCGTCGCTTCTGTGGATTGCGGGCGGCTTGTTCCTCGTCGGCTGGATCTTTCAATTCGTCGGACACGCCTTCGAGGGCAAGCCACCTGAATTCTTCAAAGACTGGCGCTTTCTCTTTGTCGGGCTGCGCTGGTGGTTGGCGAAGATCGCCGGTCGAGCGTAAGCCGAGCCTCTGCCTCGCGTGACGCGGGGCGCTATGCCTCGACGGTCGCCAGTCGACGATCGACGGGAGTCGATGCAAGCGGATTGCGGGACTGCATGATGTATTACCGTACCATCACAAGCCCGGTGGGGTCGCTGCTCCTGGCTGGAGAAGGCGACGCGCTGCGCTATCTGCTGTTCGTGCGAGGACGCGACCGCTCGCGGCGGCGGCATGAGTGGGAACCGGATCGCGGATCGCTGAACGAAGCCGTCAAGCAGCTGACCGCCTATTTCGACGGGAAGTTGCGCCGCTTCGACCTCCCACTTGCGCCCCAAGGCACATCGTTCCAGCAGCAGGTGTGGCGCGCGTTGTGCGATATACCTTACGGCGAGACGGCGAGCTATGGGACGATCGCCCGTAAGCTCGGCAATCCAAGCGCACGCGCTGTCGGACTCGCCAACGGATCAAACCCGATCGCAATCATCATTCCCTGCCATCGCGTCATCGGGAGCGACGGATCGCTCACCGGCTATGGCGGGGGTCTGCCGATCAAGAAAGCGCTACTCGATCTCGAGCGTGGCGAGCGCACCTTATTCAGCGCGTAATACCGCCATCGGATCGACGCGCGCCGCGCGCCGCGCGGGCACGAGGCTCGCGATCATCGATACGACGCACAGGAGCACTATCACGAGTGCGAGCGTGATCGGGTCGCGAGGGTTCGTCTCGCGGAGGAAAGCGGCGAGGAGCGTCCCGACGCCGAGCGCGCCGACAACGCCGAGGGCAAGACCGACGGCGAGCTGCACCACTGTGCGCCGCACGAACAGCCACAGCACCTGTCCGGACTGCGCGCCGAGCGCCATGCGCACGCCGATCTCGTGAACCCGCTGGGCCACGAGGTGGGCGGTCAGCGCATAGAGCCCGACCGACGCAAGCACCAGCGCGACGACGGCGAGCACCGCGAACCAGGTGCCGATGAAGACGGTTGGCCATCGCGAACGCACCAGCGCCTGATCGAGCGTCTCGATCGCAAAAAGCGGCAGGTTGGGATCCAGGGCGCGCAGTTCTTCGCGCAGCGCTCTCGCGGCGCTGCCAAGATCGCCGTGGACCAGAATAACGGCGCGGGCATCCGGATTCGGCTCCGCATCGAGGGGCGCGTACACGATCGGACGAACGAGTTCCGCCGGACCTGGCTGCGGTACCGTCCGCGCGATGCCGACGATCGTGAGCCAATTGCCCGTGTCGCGCAGGTTCGGCTCGGGCGTGCGGCTACCGGGCGGCTGCACCGTGGCCAGGCGGATGCGCCGGCCGAGCGCGGTCTGTCCCGGGAAGAAGCGGCTGGCAAATCGTTGATCGACGATAGCTCCTCGCTGACCGGGCAGTCTGTCAGATTCGGCAAAGTCGCGGCCCTTTGCGATCGGCAGCTTCAGCGTCTCGAAGTAGCGCCGGCCTGTGAGCACGTAAGAGACAATCGGCGAGGGCTGATCCGGCGCCAGGCTCACGCCGTCGATCGAAAGCGCCCGCGCCGGTCCACCGAATTCGAGCGGTGCGTGAGTCGCCATCGACACCGACGAGAACATCGACAGCCCGGTCAGCCGCTCGTCGAGCTGCCGGAGAAACTGGCGGCGATCGCTGGGTGTGCGATAACTCTGCTGCGGCAGTGCCAGTCTCATTGTCACGACGTGGGCGGCGTCGACCACGGCGTCCGTGCGGAACTGCGTGATGAAGCTGCGCCACAACAGGCCGGCACCGGTCAGCAGGATCAAGGTGAGCGCCAGTTCGCCGACCAGAAGCGCGCTCGTCCACCGCCGCGCGCGACGTCCTCCGGTGGCGCCGCGGCCGGTCTCCTTTAGCGTCTCGGCCGCACTCGTCTTCGCGATATGCCACGCCGGAAGCAAGCCGAACCCGAGGGCAGAGATCACGCACAACAGCGCGACAAAGCCATACACCATCTCATTTGGCGTGACGATGATCCAATATGGCCGTGTTGTGCCTGGCGTGGCGCCTGCTTCGATCACCTCGAAGGCGGTGACGAGCTGATTGACGCCGTAAAGGCCGATGACAAAGCCCAAAACGCTGCCGAGAAGGGCCACCACTCCACACTCGACCAGCAGTTGCCGGATGACACGCCAGCGCGTGGCGCCGAGAGAAAGGCGCACGGCAATCTCCCGCGCGCGCGTGACGGAGCGCGCCAGCAGCAGATTCGCCAGATTGGCGTAGGCGATAAGCAGGACAAAGGCAACCGCGCCCGCCATCGCGGTCATGATCGGTCGCGGCACGCTGGGTCGTTGATCCTTGAGCCGTCTGGCTGTCAGCGCGATGTTCGTGTTCGTCGCGGGATATTCGCGTGCGAGGCGGCCCGCGGTCACTTCCAGATCGGCACGCGCCCGCTCGAGCGACACGCCGTCGCGCAGGCGGGCAGTGACACCGAGATTGCGGGTGGCGCGACTCGCGTTGCCCACGCCCGGCCATTGTGACAATGGCATCCACACCTCAGCGATGTGGGGGTATTTGAATCCCGCAGGCATGACGCCGACGATTACCGTTGGCACGTTGTTGACTCGGATTGTTTGTCCGATGACCGACGGGTCGCTGCCGTAGCGTCCCTGCCACACGGCATAACCGATGATGGCGACTGCGGGCGCGCCCGGTTCGTCATCACCAGGCACGAAGTCACGTCCGAGAATTGGTGCGCTGCGCAGTAGCCGGAAAGTGCCAGCGCTCACATACGTGCCGCGAAACCGTTCCGGGGCACGGTTCTCTTCGCTGATGCTGGCCAGGCCGTCGATGTTTGCCGAGAGGCCGCTGAACGACGCCGTCTGATCGCGCACGTCGGCAAAATCGGGATACGACAAACCGAGCTCGTTGCCGCGTGCATCGAATGCGCGCACCGCAACGAGGCGATCCGGTTGATCGAACGGAACGTCACGAAACACCGCCAGGTTGATCAAGGAGAACACCGTGGTGTTCACACCGATCCCGAGCCCAAGCGCGATGACGGCCGCGATCGTGAATCGCCGATCTTTCGCGAGCAGCCTGATTGCCAGCTGAACGTCCTGCCACAGCCCGCCCATGACACGCCCCTACTTCTGGTCGGCCGCTCCCGACGCAAGGGTCGCCTGCCGCATCGCCGCCGCCCCGAGCAATCCACCCATCCCCATGGATTCGACGGCGCTGCTCGGCACGAGCATCAGCGCGCCCTTTTCCTTGAGCCCTTCGTACAGCATGTTCATCGCCCGTAGGTGCAGCGCGGTCGGGTTGTCGTGATACGCCTTGGCGGCCTCGTGGAACGAGTTGGCGATCTCCATTTCGGCCTGACCCAGGATGATGCGCGCCTGTTTCTCGCGCGCGGCCTGCGCTTCGCGCGACATCGCGTCCTGTAGCGGGCCCGGAATCACGATGTCGCGCATTTCGACGGACGACACGGTGACGCCCCACGGGTTCGATCGCTGATCGATCAGCTGCTGCAGCTCCGACTCGATCCGCTCGCGGCCGCGCAGCAGATCGGTGAGGGTGGTGCGGCCGATGATGTCGCGTAGCGCCGTCTGCGCCGCCCAACTCACCGCTTGCGGGTAGCTTTGCACTTCGAGCGCAGCTTTCTGGGCGTCGTGCACCATCCAAAAAAGGACGGCATCCACGTTCACTGGCACCGTGTCCGAGGTGAGCGTTTGTTCGGCCGCGAATCCGGTGGTGATGGTGCGCTGATCGATCCAGTTCGCCACTGTGTCGATAAACGGCACGATCCAGAACAGCCCGGGACCGCGCAGGCCGGTGAAGCGGCCGAGACGTAAAACGACGGCCCGCTCCCACTGGTTGGCGACCCGCGGCGACTGCATCAGGACAAGACCGATCGCAAACGCGACGATCATGATCCACGGCCCTGTGCCGAGCGCGACCGCGGCGAGCAGTCCGACCGCGAGTGACGCGCCGAGCACGAGGATAGCCACGACGTTCACGCGCGGACCGCTGGACGATTCATCTGCAGACCGCCGAATCACGATGGAGTTCATGAGTGTCCTCCCTGTCTGTGCGCCTCGAGCGCGGGAATGACTTCGTCGACGCCGAATCCGGCGCGCTCGGCGTCGGCGAGCACGCGGGTGATGAAGGTGCGCAGGCGGCGCTCGCGCTCGCGCGGTGGATGTGCCTGGGCCGGAGTGGCGCTGACGAACGAGCCCACGCCGCGGCGGGTTTCGAGCACACCGGCACGCTCCAACTCGGCGTACACGCGTGCGACGGTGTTGGCGTTGACGCTGAGATCGACGGCAAGCTGACGGACGGTGGGGAGCTGATCGCCCGGTCGAAGGCGGCCCGCGGCGATCGCCGCGCGCAATCCACGCTCGAGCTGAGCGTAAATCGGCGTCGCGTCCCGGGCGTCGATCGAGACCACCGCCATTTGCACTATTGTACTAGTTCATTAATACAAACGTGTCAAGCACCATGCGCTCACGAGGTAGGATGAGCGCGCTCTCATGCTGAGCCGTCGCGACTTCCTCGCTCTTGGCGCCGCCCCGCTGATTCTCCGCGCGCACACGCGACCGGCCAATCCGGTCTTCCCTCACGGCGTCGCGAGCGGCGACCCGTTGACCGATCGCGTGGTGCTCTGGACGCGTGTGACACCGGCCGCCGACCGCGTCGGACCGCTCGACGTGTCGTGGACTCTGGCGCGCGAAGCGGATATGTCGCGCGAAGTGGGGCGCGGTGTGGTGCAAACGTCGGCCGCGCGCGATTTCACCGTCAAGCTCGATGCCACCCGGCTCGACCCGGCGACGACCTATTACTATCGCTTCTCGGCGCGAGGCGAGCAGTCGCCGATTGGGCGCACGCGCACGCTCTCGGCCCGCGGCGTCAGCCGGGTGCGTCTGGCGCTCGCATCGTGCGCCAACTACCCGTTTGGTTACTTCAACGTCTACGCGCGGATCGCGGCGCGGCCCGATCTCGATGCCGTCCTGCACCTGGGCGATTACATCTACGAGTATGCGAACGCCAACTACGGCAATCGTCCCGGCGAGGGCGACGGCACGCCCTTTGGCCGCATTCCTTCGCCCAACCGCGAGCTCCTTGCGCTCGCCGATTACCGCACGCGCTACGCGCAGTATCGCGAGGACGTCGATTTGCAGGAAGCGCACCGGCAGCATCCGTTCATCGTGATCTGGGACGATCACGAGTTTGCCAACGACGCGTGGCGCGACGGCGCGCAGAATCACACGGCTGGCGAGGGACCGTGGGCGTCGCGGCGGCGAGCGGCCGAGCAGGCGTGGCGCGAATGGATGCCGGCGCGCGTCACGCCACCGAACGTCGTGCGCAGCTACCGCCGGTTCACGTTTGGCGGGCTCGCCGACTTGTTCATGCTCGACACGCGCATTACGGGACGCGATCGGCAGGCGCCGGCAAACGATGTCGCGATGATCGAGCGTGGGTCGCGGCAGCTCCTCGGCGTCGCACAGGAGCAATGGTTGTTCAGCGGCTTGCGCGAGTCGCGGCGCGCTGAGCGCGCGTGGCAGATTCTCGGGCAGCAGGTGATGTTCACGCCGCAAACGCCGGTGGGTGAACCGGCGACCAGTCCCGACACGTGGGACGGCTACCGTGCCGCGCGCGCACGGGTGCTGGACGCGGCCGCCGGGGCTCGGGTGCAACACCTTGTCGTCTTTACCGGCGACGTGCATAGCTCGTGGGCTTACGACATCGCACGCGATCCATTCAGCGATGCGAAGTACGATCCGCACACCGGGCGTGGCGCCATTGGCACGGAGATCATCACGCCCGCCGTTTCCTCTCCCGGGATGAATCCCGCGCGCGCCGGCGCGATTCGCAGCGCGCGTCCTCACCTCAAGTTCCTCGATCCCGAGCATCGCGGCTATGCGGTGGTCGAGTTCACGCGCGAGCAACTCCAGGCCGACTGGTGGTTTGTGCCCACGGTCACCGAGCGCACGACGGAGGAAATCCACGCCAAGCGTCTCGTATCGGAAGCGGCCAAACCACATCTGGTGGAAGTCAGCTAGTCCCCTGGAAACGAGATGCATCGCATAATTCCCGGGCGGGGCAACCCGGCTCGCGGCGTTGCTTCTCCCTTGCATATGCCCAATATGCGCGGTCGGCGCGCCTTGCGATCCGGGCGCCGCGCTCCGGGACTTATGCAACGCCTCTCGTTTCCAGGGGACTAGCAGCGCCGCTTTCACCACCGACGGCTAGGTATAATCGCCTTATAGATGCAACGCACAGACGTCGGAAATCCGAACTATTACCATCGCGTTGTCGATTGTCAGTGGGCGTGTCCGGCGCACACCAACGTGCCGGAATACATTCGCCTGATCGCGCAGGGCCGGTATACCGAGGCCTACATGGTCAACCGGCACTCGAATGTCTTTCCGGGCATTCTTGGGCGAACCTGTGATCGTCCGTGCGAGCCGGCGTGCCGGCGCACGCGCGTTGACGGCAAACCGGTCGCCATTTGCCGGTTGAAGCGTGTCGCCGCGGATCACAAGGATGCCGACATCACGTCGCTGTTGCCGACCATCCCCACGAGAAAAAACGGGAAGAAGGTTGCCCTGATTGGCGCCGGGCCGGCGTCGCTGACCGTTGCCAACGATCTGATGCCGCTCGGCTACCAGGTCACGATTTTCGAGAAGCTCCCTCGACCCGGCGGGCTGATGCGCATCAACATCCCCGCATTTCGACTGCCCGAGACAGTGCTCGACGAAGAGATCGGCTACATCGTCGACATGGGCGTAGAGATGCGATACGACACGCCGGTCGAGAGCCTCGAGGCGCTGCTCGATTCGAAGGCGTTCGACGCCGTCTTTGTCGGCAGCGGCGCGCCCAAGGGCAAGGAGCTGAACATCCCCGGGCGTTACGACACCGATCAGATTTTTATCGGCATCGAGTGGCTCGAGTCGATCCACTTCGGTCACGTCGATTCGGTCGGCAGCCGCGTGCTCATCATCGGTGTCGGCAACACCGCGATGGATTGCTGCCGTTCGTCCAAGCGCCTCGGCGCCACGGACGTGAAGGTCATCGCGCGCAAGACGCGCAAGTACTTCAAGGCGTCTCCCTGGGAGCTCGAAGACGCGGAAGAAGAGGGCGTCGAGATTCTCGAGAACCTGCAACCGGTGCGCTTCGTGATCGAAAAGGGCAAGCTCACCGGCATGGAGTTCGAGCAGTTCAAGTCCACGGAGATCGACGGCAAGCTGCAGCAGGAAGTGATCGGCCGGATCACCCTTGCCTGCGATTCAGTGGTGCTGGCCATCGGGCAGGACAACGCCTTTCCGTGGATCGAGCGCGATATCGGGTTGCAGTTCGACAAGTGGGATATGCCGGTCGTGGACAAAACCACGTTCATGTCGACGCGCCCGGGCGTGTTCTTCGGCGGCGACGCGGCGTTCGGACCGGCCAACATCATCTGGGCGGTGGAACACGGCCATCAAGCCGCGATCTCGATGCACAACTACTGTCAGGGCATGCCCGTCGAGGATCGTCCGCCGCACGGCAGCACGTTGACGAGCACCAAGATGGGGCTGCACGAGTGGGCGTACAGCAACAACTACGATCCGTCGCAGCGCGTGAAGATGGTGCATGTCGAGATGCCGCACCGCTTCCAGAAGATGACCATCGAGGTCGAAAAGGGGTTCACGCCCGAGCAGACGGACATCGAGGTGGAGCGCTGTCTCAACTGCGACATCCAGACGCATTTCACCGATCAACTGTGCATCGAATGCGACGCGTGTATCGACATTTGCCCGACCGACTGTCTCACCATCGTGCCCAACGGCGAACAGCCGCAAATCGAGGGGCGGCTCACGGCACCGCGCATCGATCTTGATCAGCCCCTGTTCGTGTCGGGACCGCTCAAGCAAACGTCGCGCGTGATGGTGAAGGACGAAAACGTTTGCGTGCACTGCGGGCTGTGCGCCGAACGCTGCCCGACCTACGCCTGGGACATGCGCAAGTTCGTGGTGCAGATTCCGTATGCCGGCGAGGTCACCACGTCGGATCCGGTTCCTGCTCGCGCTTAATCACATGGACCGCACTAACGATTTCGCGTTCAAGATCGCGACCGCCAACGGAACCGGCTCGGCGTCGGCCAACGGCCTGATCATGCAGGCCATTTTCCGGATGGGTGTGCCGGTTACGGGGAAGAACGTCTTCCCGTCGAACATCCAGGGTCTGCCGACCTGGTATGAGATTCGGGTCAGCAAGGACGGCTACACCGCGCGCACGCCTCACTTCGATCTGATGGTGGCGCTCAATCCTGCCAGTTATGCAAAGGATGTGGCCGAAGTGCGGGGCGGCGGCTGGCTGATGTTCGACTCGACCTGGCCGCTCGACGAGCGGTTGAAGCGCGCCGACGTCACGTTCCTGGGCGTGCCGCTCGCCGACATGTGCAACAGCGCGTTCAAGGGCGTGCGCGAGCGCATCCTGATGAAGAACATCGCCTACGCGGGCGCGCTGGCGGCGCTTCTCGACATGGATACGGACATCATCCGTGCGCTGCTCAACGAGAAGTACGGCGCCAAGCAGGCGCTGATGGACTCGAACAACAAGGCAGTGGACCTTGGCTACAACTACGCGAGCGAAAACTTCAACTGTCCGCTGCCGATCCATCTTGCCAGGATGGATGCGACGAAGGATTCGATTCTGATCGATGGCAACACGTCGGCGGCGCTCGGCTGCCTCTATGCCGGCGCCACCGTCGGGGCGTGGTACCCGATTACGCCGGCGACGTCGCTCATGGAAGCCTTCGCCGGGTTCTGCAAGAAGTACCGTAGGGATCCCGAATCGAAAAAGAATCTCGCGTGCATCATCCAGGCGGAAGACGAGCTTGCCGCGATCGGCATCGTGATCGGCGCGTCGTGGGCGGGTGCGCGAGCCTTTACGCCGACGGCGGGTCCGGGCATCTCGCTGATGAACGAGTTCATCGGCCTCGCGTACTACGGCGAAATTCCCGCCGTGGTCTTCGATGTGCAACGCGCGGGCCCGTCGACCGGCATGCCGACGCGGACACAGCAGGGCGATCTGATGCTCTGCGCCTATGCGTCGCATGGCGACACGCGCCACATCTGTTTGTATCCCTCCGATCCGCGCGAAGCGTTCGAGCTTGCGGTCAAGGCGTTCGACCTCGCCGATCGGTTCCAGACGCCGGTGTTCGTGTTGAGCGATCTCGATATCGGCATGAACGACTGGATGGTGCCCAAGCTCACGTGGGACGACAGCTTTCGTCCGGACCGCGGCAAGGTGCTTTCGGCCGACGAGCTCGACAAGATTAAAACGTTCTATCGCTATCTCGATTCCGACGGCGACGGCATTCCCTACCGCACGCTGCCTGGCACGCATCCCAGGGGTGCGTACTTTACGCGCGGCTCCGGCCATAACCGCTTTGGCGCGTACACGGAAGATGCCGAAGAATACGCAGAAGTGCTCGACCGCGTCGGGCGGAAAATCCAGAACGCGACCCGGGCCGTGCCCGCGCCGCTCATCCAGCAAAAGGCCGGCGCCAAAATGGGGCTCGTCACCGTCGGTGGCTGTCACGCTGCGTGTGTCGAAGCCATGGACCTCCTGGCCAGGGAAGGGATCGCGCTCGACTTCATGCGCGTGCGCGGGTTCCCGTTCGGCGACGACGTGCGCAAGTTTCTCGAGGCGCACGAGATCAATTTCGTGGTCGAGCAGAATCGTGATGGACAGCTGCGCAGCCTGCTGATGCTCGAAACGGCGGTGCCGATCGAAAAGCTGGAGTCGGTGCGCTATTACGGCGGCTTTCCGATGAGCGCGCACCACGTGATTTCGGGTGTGAAGAGGCGGATAGAAAGGGCTGCGTGACGGCAGATTTGAGATTGAAGATTGCGGATTGTATTGCTGATTGCGGATGAATCGAACAGTCCAATCTGGACTCATCAAGCCAAAATCTGCAATAACGGATCGGCACCATGACCTACATTGCCAAACCTAAGGTGTATCACCCGTCGCTGCAAAAGAACGACATCGGGCTCACCCGTCGTGATTACGAAGGCTCGATCACGACGCTGTGCGCCGGGTGCGGCCACGATTCGATCACCGCCGCGATCATTCAAGCGTTCTGGGAGCTTTCGATCCCGCCGCATCGCGTCGCCAAGCTGTCGGGCATCGGATGCTCGTCGAAGACGCCGGCCTACTTTCTGCGCGAAGCACACGGCTTCAACGGCGTGCACGGCCGCATGCCGGCGCTCGCCACGGGCGCCAACGCGGCCAACGGCGATCTCACGTACATCGGCGTCTCCGGCGATGGTGATTCGCTCTCGATCGGCCTCGGGCAGATGTGCCATGCCATCCGCCGCAATGTCAACCTGCTCTACGTCCTCGAGAACAACGGTGTCTACGGGTTGACCAAGGGTCAATTCTCGGCCTCTGCGGATCCCGGCTCGAAGAGCAAGAAGGGCGTGCCCAACACGATGGAGGCGATCGACGGCGTGCTGCTCGCCATGACGCTCGGTTGCACCTTCGTCGCGCGCAGCTTCTCGGGCGATAAATCGCAGCTCGTGCCGATTCTCAAGGCCGGCATCCGGCACAAGGGCTTTGCCTTTGTCGATGTGATTTCGCCGTGCGTCACCTTCAACGACCACGAAGGATCGACCAAGAGCTACGCGTATACGCGCGAGCACGATATCGAAGTCGTGCAGGCCGACTTCATCGGGCCGCACGAAGAGATCACCGTCGACTACGCCGAAGGCGACGTCAAGAGCGTCATGCTGCACGAAGGCGGATGGGTGCGGCTGCGTAAAGTCGCCGGCGATTACGATCCCACCGATCGCGACAAGGCCTATGCCTATATCCGCGAGCGCCAGCGCGCCGGCGAAGTGGTGACTGGACTTCTCTACATCTCACCCGAATCGCGCGACATGCACGATCAGAGCGGCACGATCGATCGCGCGCTTGTCGATGTGCCATACGAAAGGCTCATGCCCGGCGCGGCAGAACTGGCGCGGCTGCAGGAAGAGTTCCGGTAGCGACGCAGCTTTGTTCGGCGGACCTAACCCCAAAGCTTACTGCGGCAGTACCGCTATCGCCCTCAACGGCGCGCCGCTCCCACCCTTAATCTTCATCGGCAACGCAATCACGTACGCGCCCTTGATCGGCAATCGCTCGAGCGAGGTCAGGTTTTCAAACGCAGGAATGTTCTTGTCGTAGAGCACGCGATGCGATTCGTACAGCGTCGATTGTCCGTAGTCGATGCTGCCAGTATCGATGCCGATAGCCTTGATCGGCCGGTTCGCGACCAGCCATCTGGCTGCGTCCGGATGCAGCCCTGGGAAATGCAGCTTCGCAACCGCTGTCTCGCCGCGTTCGGCTGTCCCTAGGTATTTCGCCGCGTCGGGCCAATAGCGTGAGAAGCCGGTGCGAATGAGAACGATCGCATCGGAAGCAATGGCGCCGTTCTGCTGCTCCCAGCGCTGCAGATCCTCTGCGGTGACTTGATAATCAGCGTTCTTGCTCGAGGCGTCGGTTACGTCGATCACAAGGGCAGGCCCGACCAGCCGATCGAGCGGCACCTGATCCGCCGCGTTGCGCCCCTGCGCGAAGTGCATCGGCGCATCCATGTGGGTGCCGCCATGCTCGGACGTGAAAAAGTTGTTCGACGCGTAGTAGTAGCCGGCGGGTGTCACGCCGTCAGCGACCTTCTCGAGACGAAATGGCTCCGCGGTGGGCCAAAAGATCGCATTGGCGTCGTATTCGTGCGACAGATCGACGAGCTCGCCGGAAGGAAAGCGGCTTGCCGGCGCGCTCGAGCACGCGCCGGCTAGAACGGCGATGGCGACAAGACGCCGCATCACTGCACCTACTGACTTGTGGTCGTCCCCTCGGGCAACGCGAAGGCAAGATACTCCCCTGAGTAGTTGCCGCCGCTCACAGCGACGATGATGTACTGCCTGCCGCCGTGGCTGTAGGTCATCGGCGAGCCGCTTTGCGGCGCGGGCATATAGACCGCCCCAACCTGCTGCCCGGTCTTCTTGTCGTATGCGCGCAGCATCGCACCGCGCGGATGCTCAGGCGTGGTCGTCACCTGCGGGTCCCCCATGATGACGAGTGTTTTGGTCACCAGCAGCCCGACGCCTGACGTTCCAGCTTGGCCCGTCTTCGGGATGTCCATGCCCTTCAACGCCGGGTGGTTGCGCACATTATCCGGCGTATCGCCATGCGGCGTTTGCCACATCAGCTCACCGCGATCGAGATCAAGTGCCGCGAGCAACCCGTATGGCGGCTTGAACATCGAGAGACCCTGCACGTTCAGCCCCTGCGTCGCCACAGCGGCACCGGAAGCAGGTGCGGCGGGTGCCGCGGGTGGGGCAGGTGTGGTGCTGCGAGCTTCGCGCGCGCGCTCGGCCGTGCGCGGCGAATCAGCGGCGCAGCAGTCGCCGGGGCCCAGCACCTCGCGGAACGGGGTGCCGCCTATCCCGGAGACATAGCGGATGTCCGAGAACTCCGCCGGTGGCGCGACGATGGAGCGTGTGCCCGGCAGATTCCCTGCCGGCGCAAACGCGATGTGCAACTCGGGATCGTAGCCGCCACCGGGCCAGTTGGTGGCCGTGCCCGACACCAGCGCGCCATACAACGGGCCGTTCACGTGACCGAGGATCGGCGGGTTGTACACGCTCGCCTCATACTTGAAGAACTTCATGCGCTCGAGCGCCTCGGTTTGAAGCGCGGGCGTGAAGTCGATGAGATCGTCCGGCATCTTCACGACGTTGCGGCTGTAGCGCAACTTGTCTGGAGGATGCGGCTGCGTCGGCGCGTACCACTCACCTGGAACGTCGCCCTTCGGCACCGGCTTCTCTTCGATCGGCCAGATCGGCTCGCCCGTGACGCGGTCGAACACATACAACCATCCCTGCTTGCTCGGAACGGCAACGACCTTTCGCGGCCTGCCGTTGACGTTCACATCAGCGACGAGCGGCGCCGATGACATGTCGTAATTCCACAGCGGATGGTGCACGAACTGGTAGTGCCACTTGCGCTGACCCGTTTTCAGATCGACGCACACCAGAGTTTCCGCAAACAGGTTGTTGCCGGGACGATGGCCGCCGTAATAATCCGACGAAGGCGTCTCCACCGGCAGATACACGAGCCCGAGCTCTTCGTCGACCGTGATCTGCGTCCACACGCCGACATTGCCGTTGGTCGCCCACGACTCGTTCTGCCACGTGTCGTTGCCGAACTGGCCTGGGCGCGGAATCGTGTCGAACTGCCAGATCTGCTTGCCCGTGCGCGCATCGAACGCACGCGCCAGACCTTTGGTGTTGTCGTGCGTTTCGACGGTGGCCCCTTCGCGCATCGCCGATCCCACGACGATGATGTCTTTGACGATCAGCGGCGTGGAATGAATCCCGATCTCACCGGTTTCAAGATCGATCTGGCGTCCGCGTCCCTTCACCACGCCGACTTTCAGATCGACAACGCCCTTGTCGCCGAAGGTCGGAACCGGTTGACCGGTCTTCGCGTTCAACTCCACCAGCCGATAACCGGTGGTGATGTAGACGATCCGCTCGTCGCCTTTTCCATCGGTCCAGTACGACACCCCGCGGCCCGAAAGCTGACGCGGAGATACCGCGGCGCGTTTGCCTTCGCGCATACTGTGCATCCAGATCAACTCACCGTTTTTCGGATCGAGCGCGATCACCGATCGGCGCGTGCCACCCGTCGTGTAGAGCACGCCATTGACCATGAGCGGCGTGCCTTCGAGCTTGAACTCGGGGAACGTTCCCAGGTTGTCGGTCTTGAAGCGCCACGCGACTTCGAGCTTGTTGAAGTTCGAGGCGTTGATTTGATCGAGCGGGGAATATCGTGTGCCCCTGATGTCCGCGGTGTAGTGCGGCCACTCGCCTTTGCTGGTGCTTGGCGGCCCCGCCGCCTGGCCCGAGACGCGCGGCGTCGTCCACGCGAGCGCACATGCGAGCATCAGGCACGGAATCACACTCCGAGAGAGCCTCCTCGCCATCGATTGCTCCTTTCGGGGAGAGAGGACAGGGAGATCAGGGAGATCACGGAGGAAAAACGGGGCAAGGAGGGAGAAAAACGGGGCAAGGAGAATTTCTCCCCGATCTCCTGATCTCCCTGTTCCCATAGATCAGAGAGGACGAACCAGGGCAAAGAGAATTTCTCCCCGGTCTCCCTGATCTCCCAGTTCCCACAGATCAGAGAAGACAAACCAGGGCAAAGAGAATTTCTCCCCGATCTCCCTGATCTCCCAGTTCCCAAAGATCCGGGAGGAAAAACCAGCCCAACAGAATTTCTCCCCGATCTCCCCAATCTCCCAGTTCCCACCGAACGCGGATTGTAGATCGAGCCGTGCCGGTTCAGCCCTGCCGTTTCACAAAAGGCCAGAGCGCGAACGCAAACAACGGGCTGAAAAGCACCGATTCCGTGAATGCCACTACTGCGCCGTACGCGGAGAACATGGCCAGTCCGATGGGAGCGACGGGGATGGGATTGACGGGCGCAAAGTAGCGCGACGTGTCGAAAGGCCAGAACAGCGCGCACCCGCGCCCGCCGTTCGTGAGCGTATCGAGGAGTGGATGAGTTGCCACGACCAGCGCGGCCGCAATACCCGTGGCGAGCGCCGACCGCGCGACGCGTCGCCGCGCGAAAAGGGTCGGCAAGCCAGTCAGCATTCCCACGAATATTGCAAACGCGAAGGAGTGGGTTGCGCCGCGATGCCCCCAGACGCTGCCGTACGCGACCCCTAGTGAAAACCCGAGCACGTCGGCATCCGGCAACAGCGCCAGCGCCGACCAGAACGCCATTGCAGTAAGCGACGGCTGTGATCGCGGATTGTAGAGGCGCGCCGCCACCAGGCCGACGGCGACGTGTCCAACGCTCGCCAAGCCCTTTTATTCTGCCCGCAAGCCCTCCACGGGATCCACCCGCATCGCCCGGATTGCCGGGGGAATACACGCGACCAGCGCGGCCACGAGCAGTACCAGCGCCGCTGTTGCGGTTGCGTTGGCGTCGCTTGGTGCCACCTCGTATAAGACCCGCGTCAGCGCGCTCTCGCCGAGCCGAATCAACACCATGCCGGCGATGAGTCCCGCGACCACCAGGACGACGCTCTGGCCGAAGACGATGCTTCCGACCGCCGACGGCCGCGCACCGAGCGTGAGGCGAATCGCAAGCTCGCGCGTGCGCAACGCCACCGACCAGGAAAAGAGTCCGTAAACACCGATGGCTGCAAGCAACGCCGCGAGCGTGGCGAACACGACCAGAATCGTCATCAGCAATCGCGATTGCGCCGTACGTCCGTCGAGGCGATCTCCCCAGGTTTGTGCTGTCGCCATCGGCACGCTCGGCGCCGCGTTCTTGAGCGCCGTCCGCACCGCGGCGGTCGCCGTGGTCGTGTCGGCGGCGCGCACCGCGACGAACATCTCGCGGAACGGGAATTGGCGCGCGCTGAAATAGATGGCGGGCTCCACGGTCTGACCGAGCGGCACATTGCGGAGGTCCTTGACGACGCCGACGATCTCGAATGGCGTCGGCGGCAGTGGCGGCAGGCGTTGCCCCTGCGGCGGTGGCGGGCGCAGCCTTTTGAGGTTTGCGCCAAGCGGGCCAACACCGGTGACCGGCGTCAGCACTTGACGTCCGAGCGGATTGCCGCCGTTGAGGAACTTGCTGACGAACGACTCGTTGACCACCACCACCAGCGCCGCATCGGGCGTGTCGGTCGCCTGAAACGATCGCCCGCGCGTAACCTGCGCGCCCATCGCTTCGAAGTATCCGTCGCTGGCGCTGTGATACTGTGCCTGCGGCGCGTCTTCGGCGCGCGCCGGAACCGGCTGGCCGTCGAGGATGAACGGGTTGCGCCAGCCGAAATCGAGCGGAAGGAAGTTCGCGCTGCCGGCGGCCACCACGCCCGGCTGTTGCCGGATCTGATCGAGGATCGCGGCGTGAGTGTCCGACACGCCGCGCCACGTTGGGTAACCGGCGGCGAGCTGCACCGACGTGATCAGCACCTGCTGCGCGTCGACACCTATCGGCGTGCTCGTCATCTTGCTCACCGTGCGGACGAGCAGTGCCGAACTCACCAACAGCGCGCACGCCAGCGCCACTTCGCCCGCCACGAGAACCGAGTAGAGCCGCCGCGCGCCTCGCGAGCTGCCACGTTCACCGTTGCGCAAGCCCGCGGTTACTTGTCCGCGGAGCAGCAGGAGCGCCGGCACGAGACCGAAGAACACGGTCGTTGCGATCACGACGCCGAGACAGAGCGCGAGGCTGCGCAGATCAACGCCTGCTTCCTCCAGGCGCGGAATCTGTACCGGCGTGACGTGCAGGATCAGCGGCAGCGCGCTGGCCGCGGCAGCGACGCCGACGACGGCCCCGGCGAGGGAGAGAACGAAGCTTTCAGCGAGCAATTGCGTGACGAGCTGTCGGGGAGCGGCCCCGATCGCCACCCGCACCGCAATTTCTCGCTCGCGTGACAGCGCGCGCGTGAGCAACAGCGAGGCTACGTTGAGGCATCCAATCAGGAGCAGCAGTCCCACGGCGCCAAAGAGCACCATCAACGCCGGCCGGTAATAACCCAGCTGCTCGTCGAGCAGCGGCACGAGGCGCGTGCCCCAACCTTTGTTGGTGGCCGGGAACTCGCGCTGCAGGCGCAGTGCCAGCGTTTCCGTGGCGCTCTGCGCTTCGTCCAGCGATTTACCATCGGCAATGCGCGCCACCGCTTCCATGAAGTGCGCGGCGCGGCTGTGCTGATGCATATCCCAGCGCAGTCGCTGCCACACATCGATATCGTCCGGATAGTGGAACTTGGGTGGCATCACGCCGACGACGATGTACGGCGTGCCGTTCAGTGTGAGCGGCTTGCCGATGATGCCGGGCTCGGCGTTGTAGCGCGCACGCCATAACCGATCGCTGATGACCGCGATCAATTCGTTTTGCGCGAACAGCGGTCCATTTGCCGGAAACCCTGCGCCGACCTGCGGCTTGACGCCGAGCACGTCGAAGACGTTGGCGCTCACCTCGATCGTGTTGACGCGAACCGGATCCTGGCCCGGATCCACGAGGTTCACCGCCGGCCGCCACCATGCCGCGGCATCCCTGAACACTGGCAGCTCGCGGTAATCCATGAAGTTGACGGGCGAGATCGGATCGTGTCCGAGCCCCTGTTCCTGATTCGTGTCCCACAGCGTCACGAGGCGATCCGGCGCGTCGTAGGGCAGCGGTCGCAACACGACGGCATCGACGATCGTGAACACGGTGGTTGCCGCGCCGGTCCCGAGGCCGAGGACGAGCACGGTGACCAGGGCAAACGTTGGATGCTGGCGAAACTGGCGCAGGGCGACACGAACAGCGCTGGACACGTTGAAACTCCATGGATTGCGGGAATCGGGACGCGAATGCCGCCGCAGACCGCTCAGCGGCGACTCCTGCAGCGCGCGCATCGCGCGCGCCTGCGCGTCGGCTGCCGACATGCCGTCGGCGCGGGCGGCCGTGTAGATGTCGTCGAGATGAAGCGCGAGCTCGTCCACCATGCCTTGCGGCAGATTGACACCGGTGCGCTCCGCGTGCTGCCGGACCAGCCGACGCCACTCCGCTAAAGTGAAATCCTGAACGCCCACGGGATCCTCACGCGGTCTTGACGCCGGCCACCAGCACCAGCGCCGCGATAAAGCGCGCCCAATCCTCCCGCTGTGCCGCGAGCACCCGTCGCCCGCTTTCGGTGATGCGGTAATAGCGACGCCGCCGCTGGCCGGCGCGCTCGACCCAGCGCCCGCGAATCAGCCCGCGCTCCTCGAGGCGATACAGCGTTTCGTAGAGCGAGGCGAGGGTGAACCGCAGCGTCCCGCCCGAGCGATCGTCGATGTGCCGGGCGATGTCGTAGCCGTGCAGCGCCTGCTCGTCCACGAGCGCGAGGATGAGCAGGTCGGCGCTGCCCTTTTTGGCCGAGTCGATGGCGCTGGGCATATGCAGGCATCCAGAATATAGGACGCCTGAGGCTTTGACGGGCGGGCGCGGCAAAAGGTTGGTGTAAGACCCGAATCTCGAGATCTCGAGATGTGGAGATTTGGAGCAAATCTGGAGATTTGAAAAGCTTGAGATTTAAAAATCTGGAGATTTGAAAATCTGGAGATTTGAAAATCTGGAGATCACCAAATCTTCTCCAAATCCACAACTCTCCAGATTTCCAGATTCATGCTTCAGAACACCAGCTTGGCGCCTAACTGAATTTGGCGCGACGTGGTGACGGTGGATGTGATCCGCCCCCATGTGGGTGCGATCTGCGGCGAGCCGTCCGCGTTGACACCAGTAAATGCCGTTCGGCCCGACGGGACTGCAAAGTTGGCCTGGTTGGGGAGATTGAACGCCTCCACCCGCACCTCGAGCCGCCGATCCGCGCCGAGCGCGATCGATTTCACGAGCGAGAAATCAATCGACACGAGCCCCGGACCGATGAGCGAATTGCGCGGCGCGTTGCCGCGCGTGTTGATCGCCGGCATCGCGAAGCAATTGATGTCCCAATAACGATCCGCTCCACCGCGGATCGGATCACAGCCCGGTACCACGTCGGGGCGTTCGTGCATGGAGAAGCTCGTGGTGTTCAGATTGCCGGATCGATTGAAGCCGAGCTGCACGGTAAAGGGATGGCCGGATCGCAGCGTCGTGACGTTGTTCAACTGCCAGCCTTTGAGCAAGGCCGCGGTCAGCCCCGTGCTGCTGCGGAAGATCGGCAGCTCCCATGAGGCGTTGAACGTCAGGTTGTGTTTGGCGTGGAAAGCCGAGTAACCACGATCGAACTCCGGGTCGTACCAATCGAGGCCGTACTGCACCACGTTGCTGAAGTCCTGCGAGTTGATCCCGCTCGAATCGTCGATCGATCGCGAGAGCGTGTACGACGCCTGCGCGCGCCAGCCGTTGCTGTAGCGCCTGTTCACGCCGATCTGCAGCGCGTTATAGAACGATTCGGCGTCGGTCACGCGCTGCCAGATGCCGGTGAAGTTCGGATTGCGCCGTCCGAGCGCCGGTTGATAGGTCTTGACGCCGTTGACGATCTGCTCCGGTGCGAGGTTGGCATCGCCAAGCCGCAGCAGATTGTTGCCGCGCGATCCCACGTAGCCGATCATCACATCCCAGTTGCCCGGCAACTGACGCTGCACGTTGGCGTTGAACTGCATGATGTACGGCGTCTGCAGATCAGCGTTCACCGTCTGTAGCTGCGCTCGGATGTAGGCGTCGGGATTGAAGTTGGCCACCACGTTGGGAAACGGCGGGTTGGTGATCGACGTACGCGTCGTGAAGGGTGGATTGAGGCTCCCCGAGAAGAAGTAGTACTTGGGAAGGATCTCGTCGTAAAACAGACCGAAGCCGCCACGCACCGCCGTCCTCCCGTCGCCTGCCGGATCCCACGCGAGGCCAAGCCGCGGCGCGAAATTCTTGAGCGAGGGGTTGTCATGCCAGGGATCGCCGATCGTCAGCGTGAGATCCGAGACGTTGCGCAGATTCGAAATCTTGCCATCGGCTTCGGTCGGTGTCGTGACGAATTCATAACGCAGGCCGGCGTTTGCCGACAGCCGTGACGTGAGCCGGATGTCGTCCTGCACAAACGCGCCAAACAGCCACTGCCGGTACCTGCGGTCAGGATCGATCTTGCCTGGTACTGCAAAGTCGACGCTGATCGCTGTGCCGCGAAGAAAGTTCTCGAGGTTGGCGAAATTGACGATACCGCCGACCTGGCTCGTCGTGTGCTGATCGAACTGCAGGTACTGCGCCTGCGCGCCGATGCGCGCGGAGTGACGCCCGCGCGTAAGGATCAGTGTGTCGCCGATCTGCCAGTTATTGAGCCTGTCGTCGCGCGGCAGACGGAAGTCGCCCGCCATCTCGGTCACCATGCCGCGAACGGTCAGGTATCCGAACGGCTCGCCGGGGATCCACGACATCGACGGCGGAATGTCGATCGTGCGCAGATTGTCCGCGAGCGACACCGATCGGTTCAACCCGCCCCTCAGCACGTTCATCGTCGTCGACGAGAAGATGTGCTGCTCTTCGACCGTGATGTAGGTGTTGCGTGTACGCTCGACGATGATCGAGATCGGCGGCTTGTCGGGAGGGATCCGATCGACCGACGCACGGTCGTGGGTCACACGAACAAAGATGTTGTCGGCGGGCGAGAAGCGGTGGTCCACACGCGCCTGGCCGAAGTGCTCATCGGTCGGTTGCGTCTCAGTGAAGAGATACTCCGCGGCGCCGCCGCCAAGGGACCGGCCGTTGGCGTGCGGAAAGAGCACCTCGAGATACTGCGGGATGTCCGGATGCAGCGGGATCGTTCCGGTGGGCAGGATGCCACGACGTGCGTTGTCGTCGGGCACCGCCGTCAGGCCTGTGACGCCGAGCCGTTCGATCAATCCTTCGTACGCACCAAAGAAGAACGTGCGGTCGCGCGCGATCGGTCCACCCGACACGACACCGAACTGATTGCGATAGAAGTCCGGCTTCGGCTGATTTGGCGGATCAAAGAAGTTGCGCGCGTCGAGCGCCGAATTGCGGTGGAACTCGAACATCGAGCCGTGCCAGGTGTTGGTGCCCGATCGCGTCACCGCGTTGATGACGCCGCCGGCCGAACGCCCGAACTCCGCCGAATAGGCGTTGGTGAGCACCTGGAACTCGAGCACGGCGTCGACGCCGAGCAGGACGCCAGCCGCCGATCCAGGCGTTTTGTTGTAGACGTTGTTGATGTCGGTGCCGTCGAGCAGAAAGTTGTTCTGCTCCGGACGCGCGCCGTTGATCGAAATCTTGGGCGTGCGCCCGCCCACGACGTCGTTGCCGGCCGCGAGCGCGGCCTGCACGCCCGGCTGCAGCAACGCCAACTGCTGAAACGATCGGCCGTTCAACGGCAGGTCACGAATCTCCCTTTCACCGACGACTCCACTCACCGATCCCGTCGTGAGTTGAATAGCCGGTGACTCGCCCGAGACAGTCAACTGTTCGGACCGACCGCCCACGCCAAGCTCGACGTTGATGACGGCAACCTGGCCCACGACGAGCGTGATGCCGCGCCGTGCGAGCGTTTGAAAGCCTTGCAGCGATGCGGTCAACTCGTACTCGCCTGGAGGAAGCAGCGGCGCGAGGTAACGCCCTGCCGCGTCGGTGACGATCTCGCGGCTTGCGCCGGTCGCGACATTGCGAATGACGATGTTCACGCCGGGCAGCGCGGCGCCGGTCGAGTCGTTGATGACGCCTTGAATGCTGCCGCCGATGTCTTGCGCGGGAGCAGCGGTCGCGCTGGTGAAAGCGATGGTCAGAACAACGGCGAAGAGAACCCTGGGCAGCTGCACGGCTGACCTCCTGGGAACTGCGTACCGGGATCGATTTCGTCCGCACTGTAGCAGGTTTCACAACCTGCCTGGAACCTGACGCCCGATACCTGATACCTGATACCTGACCCTGATACCTACTCGCTCACCATGTGATGGGCCCAGGCGCGCACCACGCTCCCGGCCGCCATCCACGGGGTGATCGCGAGCAGCACCGCGCCGTAATACGCGCCGGACAAAAAAATGCCGCCTTCCGATCCCCACTCGCCCGCAACCGTCAGCTGCATGGCGAGCACGATCCACTGTCCGAGGACGTGACCCAAGGGAAGCGTGAGCAGCCCGATGCCGACGAGATCCCACGCCGTGCGCTTCGATAAGTGTGCATTCGGCACCACGTGATCGACCCACTCGCCAAGCAGTGGCGCCGCGAGCCAGAGCACGAGACCGAGCGCGATCCAGACGCTGTTTTCCGCGATGCGCGCGTACCACGGCGGCGTCATGCCGCCGCTGAGGCGAATCGCGCCGGTGAGAAAATGCAGGAACGCGTCGATCGCGAGCGCGATGACGGCGCCGGTTGTGAACGCGGTCGCTGCATGCCGGATCGTTGCCCGCATCCGCAGCTTAGTTGATTTCGGCTAGACGTACGCCGACGATGCGTTCACCGCCGGCGGCTTTGAACGCGGCGGCGGCTTGCCGGTATCGTTCTTTCGCCTGTGCCATCGCCGCTTCGAACGCCGCGTGTCCGCGCAGCGGTTCGAGCCAGCGGTCGGATTGAAACGCGGGATAGCAAAAGAAGCCGCCATCAACCGCTCGCGTCATGACCCGCAAGGCGATGTCGATCTCGCCAAACCGCGCGACGTGGCGGAGCGCATAGTACAGACCCTCCGGATCGGTGACGTGTTTCAAGAAACTCCGCTCGATCGTTGCGACATATTTCGAATCGAGCGTCTCGCCGCCCTCGAGCAGCGTCACGGCCGCGTCCATGAAATCGCGCATGCGCGGCGGCGCCTTTTCGCCGACGGTGCGCAGCAGGGTGAGGCCTTCCTGAACGCGGCCCAGCTCCGCCAGCGCAATCCCTTCGAGGTAGGGCGCACCTTTGTCGCCACAGGCCAGGACGCGCTCGTAATCGCGCATGTGGAAGTAGGTGTTGATCACGCTGGTGGTCGCTTTCGGATCGAGCCGGCGGGCGTGCTCGTGTGCACCGACCGATGCTTCGAGCAGACCGCAATACCGGGTGGCGTGACACAGTCCCGCAAACAGATCCGGATCCGCAGTGTGGGTCGCCTGCTGTAGCAGGCGCACCATCGCTTCGGTGGCGTGTCCGTCGTCCACTTCCATGAGCGCCACGACGTTGTGCGCGAACGAGAGCTCGGGATTGAGCGTCAGCGCCCGGTTGAGCGCCTGTTCGGCGAGCACGCCAGTGGCTTCCTGATCGTCGTCCTTGTACTTGGCGAGCAGACGATAGACGCGGCCGAGGCGGGCCCACGCCGGCGCATATTGCGGATCTTGTGCGACGCACTGCTTGTAGAGATCGACCGCGACCTCCCAGCCCTTGGGATCGCTCGCCACTTCGTTGGCGCGAAGATAGAACTCGTACGCTTTCGCGCTCGCCGGCACGTCGCGCCCGAGCAGGCGATGCTCGCGCGCGGTCAACTGGAGGGAGAGTGCGTCCACCAGGTCGTGCACCAGCCTGTCGTGCAGCTGAAAGATGTCCTCGAAACCGACCTGCATGGCGTGCGACCACAGCACCGCGCCGCCTGGCGCCTCCGCGAGTTGCGCGGAGAGACGCACTTGCGATCCGGCGCGGAGCAGCGTGCCGCTCAGCACCGCATCGACGTCCGCTTCGCGGGCGATTGTCTGCAGGTCCGGCGTTTCGGCGGCAAACTTGGCGGCGGCGAGGCTGGAACGGACCACCAGCGATGCGAGGGCGGAGAGGGACGTCGTGACCGCATCGGCCAGGCTGAAGCCGAGAAAGTCAATCTCCGGATCCGCGCGCAAGAGCCGAAACGGCAGCACGATGAGCCGCGAGAGCCGGCGCGCCTGCGCTGTCGCGGAGGTGGTCGTATCGTCGGCGGCGATGCGCAGCTCAGCCGCGAATTCCTCGGCCGATTGATACCGATTCTGCGGATTCTTCGCGAGCGCGCGGTGAATGACGCGATCGACGGCGGCGATCGCGGAAGACCCTGTCAACGCGGGCGGCTGTTCGTACATGAGCGCGTGCAGCACGCGCACCGGTGTCGGACCGTCGAACGCCGGCCGGCCGGAGAGCATCTCGTAGAGCACCGCGCCGACGGCAAACAGATCCGATCGCGCATCCACCGTATCGCCCGAAGCGTATTCCGGCGCCATGTAGCGCGGGGTGCCGAGCACGACGCCGTCTCCCGTGAGCGAGAGGAGCGTGCGCTGTGCATCCTCCACGGCAACACGGGCGATGCCGAAGTCGAGAAGCTTGGCGCCGTGTGCCGTCAGGAAGACGTTGGACGGTTTCAAATCGCGATGCAGCACGCCGCGGCGGTGCAGTGCGCCGAGGGCGTCGAGGACGCCGAGCGCGGTTTGCACCGCACTGCGCAACGGCAGCGCGCCGCGCGCGATGCGTGCGGCGAGGGCTTCGCCCTCGAGCAGCTCCATGGCGATGAACAGCTCGCCTTCGTGCTCGCCGATTTCGTACAGCTGACAGATGTTGGGATGGCTGATGCTCGCCGCCGCGCGCGCTTCGCGCCGCAGCCGCTCGCGCGTTTCGTCGTTGGCGACTTCGCGGCGCACGGTTTTGAGCGCCACCGAGCGGCCGAGCCGCGAATCCTCGGCGGCATACACGATGCCCATGCCGCCCTCGCCCAGCTTGTTCAGGATTTTGTAAGGCCCAAGATGATCGCGCATCGAATGGTGCACAAACCTAGATCATATCTCAGAGAGGTGACCGCTGTCGGTTCGCAGGTGGCAGGTCCGCCCTTCGACTCGCGTGCGTCGATTTGCGCGCTCAGGGCTGGCCCTTCGACTGGCGTGCTTCGACGTTCCCGCGCAGGGCTTCTCACAGATATCGACGCACCGATTGTAAATAACGGCGGTATTCCTCGCCGAACTTCTCGCTCAAATACTTCTCTTCCGGCAGCACCGCCGTGACGTGCACAACGGCAAACGCGGGAATCGCAAGCAACACGATCCACATGTTGTCGCGCGCGAGGCCAATCGCAACCTGAAACAGCGCCACGCTCACGTAAATCGGATTGCGGCTGAATCGGTATGGCCCTTCGATCACGAGCGACGGCGTCGGTGTCCACGGCCGCGGGTTCTGACCGGTTTTTCGGAACAGCGACACACACGAAATGATCACCGCGAGCGCGGCGGCGCCTAACGCGATCGCGATGGCCAGTCGCAGCGACCAGGCGATGTGAGTCTGCAGCGGCCAGACGTAGGACACGCCAATGCCGATAATGAGAAACACGAGGAAGACCAGCGGTGGCCGGACTCTGACGTTTGCGCCGCGCTCTTCCATCGTTACCCTCCGGCGAGGCCGCCCCCCGCGACGCGACGGCGGGATAGGAAAGCCACAACACGACGGCGGGGCTGAAGCCCCGCCACTACGCTGGTTTTTCGAATCGCACCGCGTAAACGGGTGGCAATGTCGACGAGACGGTCTGCCAGGAGTCGCCGCTGTCTTCGCTAATCCACACGTTGCCTGTGGTCGAACCGAAGGCGAGCCGCGTGCCCGTTTCGTCTACGTCGAGCGCATGTCGGAACACGAGATCGTAGGCGTGCTCCTGCGGCAAGCCGCGCCTGAGCATCTCGAACGACTGTCCGCCGTCGCGCGTGCGCGTCACCACGACGCGGCCGTCTGGCGGATAGCGCTTCTCGTCCTTGATGCCGGGCACGAACCACGCCGTATCGGGATTCTTCGGATGCACGGCGACGGCAAATCCGAAGGTCGAGGGTTTCACGTCGGCAATTTCGCTCCACGACGCCGCCGCATCGCTCGACTTGAAGATGCCGTTGTGATGCTGCACCCACAACACGTCGGGATTGGCGCGGCACTGCGCCACCATGTGCGGGTCCTGCACGTTCGGCTCGAACTGTCGCTCGGGCGGCATGAACTCCGCGCGCATGCCGCTTCCGGCGAGCTGCCACGAGTTGCCCCCGTCGCGCGTGCGCCACACGCCGCCGCACGACACGCCGACGAGCAGGTGCTGGTGGTCACGCGGATCGACGCAGATCGAGTGAATGCCGGGATGATCCGCGCCGCCGCCAAACCACTCCTCGCGCTTGGGGTCGTCCCAGAGCGGACGATTGAGCGCCCACGACTGGCCGTTGTCTTCAGACTTGAAAAGCCCTCCGGGCAACGTGCCGCACCAGACGACATCGGATTCGTTCGGCCCTCCCGGCGCGAGCGACCAGACGAGCTTCAGCGCCCACTCCGCGGCCTGACCTTCGAGCGGCGTGGATTTGGGTTGGTAATCCGCCGGCTTCTCGGGATACGTCGGCGTCGCGATCTCCGACCACGTCAGCCCGCCATCGCGTGAGCGATGCAGCTTGACGCCGAAGTGCCCGTGGTTGAGCGCCGCATAGAGAGCGCCCGTTCTCGGATCGTGCATCACCAGCGTGCAGTTGTCGCCCAGGAAATGCGTGCGGCTGATCGCCCAGCCCGAGGTGTTCCGATCGAGCGTGAAGAGTCCCTTGCGCGTGGCGATATGACAACGACTGCTCATGATCCGGTACTCCGACCGTGGAGATGTGGAGACGTAGAGATTTGGAGACGATCTGGAGATCTCCAAATTTTCTCCAAATCTCCACATCTCGAGATCTCCAAATTCACGATTCAGCAGCCTCCTGACAGCGACTGCACCACGTCGATCACGGCGTCAGGCTCAACCGGATCGCTCAATTTCTCACGATCCGCGACCTGCCGCCCGTCGATGAACGCGGCCATGTGCTGCCGCAGCCGGCCCTGGTCATCGAGGACGTAGCCGCGTGCGGCCCGGTTCGATCCGAAATAGTCCTCGAGGACGTCGCGCAGCGTGCCACCGCTGACCTCGCGCGAGGGGCACTGGACGTGACGCTGGATATTCTGCGTGAAGCGAATCGTGGGCATCTGTAGTGAGCGCGCAGCGAGATCGGTATTCTAGCGACAGTAAACTAATTCAGCCGGATCTTCGTCACATGCTTGTGGCCGTCGCGGCCTCCTTTTGTATGCACAACCTCAAAATCGCCTTCCGCACGCTCTTCAAGTCGCCCTTCGTCACCGCCGTTGCCATCGTGTCGCTGGCGCTCGGGATCGGCGCCAACGCGGCCATCTTCTCGCTGTTCAACCAGATGCTGCTGCAGTCGCTGCCCGTGCCGGCACCGGAACAGCTGGTGAATCTCGGCGCACCGGGGCCGAAGCCCGGATCGACCTCCTGCAACAATGCGGGCGACTGCGAGCAGGTGTTCAGCTACCGCATGTTCAAGGACCTCGAACGTGTTCAGCAGGTGTTTACGGGCCTTGCCGCGCACGTGACGTTCGGCGCCAACCTCGCCTACAACGGGCAGACGCAAAACGGCGAGGGCATGCTCGTGTCGGGCAGCTACTTCAACGTGCTCGGCCTCACGCCGGCGCTTGGAAGATTGTTCACGCCCGACGACGACAAAAACGTCGGCAATCACTTCGTGACAGTGCTGAGTCATCGCTACTGGACCACCAAGTTCAATCAGGATCCCAACGTCCTCAACGACACGATCATCGTCAACGGCCAGAGTATGACAATCGTCGGCGTGGCGCCGGCGCGTTTTGACGGAACGACGCTGGGCACCCGTCCGCAGGTATTTGTGCCGCTCACGATGCGTAGCCTCATGCAGCCGGGCTTCACCGCGTGGGAGAACCGCCGCAGCTACTGGGCGTATCTCTTCGCGCGTTTGAAACCGGGCGTCACGCTCGAACAAGCGAAAGCGGCCTTGAACGGCCAGTATCACGCCATCATCAACGACGTCGAAGCGCCGCTGCAGACCGGGATGAGCGACCAGACGATGGCACGGTTCCGCAACAAGCAGATCACGCTGGAGGAGGGCTACCGCGGCCAGAGCTCCGTTCACAAAGA
>JBKPAJ010000213.1:0-14457 GCA_046726375.1 Acidobacteriota bacterium | reverse complement strand
CATTATCGCGCTCGCGATCGCCGAGCCGCGGCAGCATCGCGTCGCGGCCGCGAGCGACAATATCGTCGTCCAGTGGAATCAGGTGCTGCTCCAGGCCGTGCGCAACACGCGCTTCGCGCCGATGACAACGGCGCGTGCGCTTGCCATCACGCACACCTGTATCTACGATGCGTGGGCCGCGTACGACCCTGTGGCCGATGGCCTCCACTGGCCGGTGTCGTTACGGCAGCCGGCAAGCGAGCACACGGGTGCGAACAAGGCCGAGGCGATCAGTTTCGCCGCGCGTGCCGCGCTGGTTGATCTCTTTCCCTCGTAGTCGGGCGAGATGATGATCCAGCGCAATGGTCCGAGGTTGACGCTGACATTCGTGTGCTCCCAGAACTGAATCAGCAGCGCGAGCGCGTAGCCGATTCCGAACTGCACTGGGGTGAGGCCGAACAGCGCGATCGGAATGACAACCTGTGGCAGGTTGTTGCAGAACGAATGCAGGAAGCTGGTTCGAAATCCGGAGAACCAATAGAGCTCCCGTGCGCTGTGGTGGAAGGCATGCGTGCGCCACAGCAACTCGAACCGGTGCTGCGCGCGGTGAATCCAGTAGATCACGAAGTCGGCGGCAAGGAGCGCGAGCACGATTTTGATTGCCACCGGCAGCCGATGCAGGCTGTGGAGCGCCGGCACAAGATCGCCCATGCGGGTGTCGCAGAGCTTCATCCAGATTGCGCCGGAGACGCGATTGACGATCAGGGCAACCGCGAATGCGAGGACATCCATCCTCAACTCCGCAAATCGATCGATCGCGCGCGCGGGTCGCAGCCGCTCGCAGATGTCAAAGATCGCGACGAGAACGAAGAAGATGACGACTTCGAAGTCGGAAAAGGCGGTGAACACGAGACGTCCCTTCACACACCGCAGAGCCGCCGCGCGGGAAGACTGACCTGCCCTCGAAGCGCGGCGCAGTATAGGACAGCGTCCGCCGGAGTGTAAATCGGAAATCTCACGAAAAAGTTGCGGCTTAAAGCATCCCGGTTCGCATTCTCCCCGCGTTGATCGCGCGCATTCGTTCAGCGCTGCGAGCGCTCAAATTGGCTGCAAATTTTGCCGTCACGCGACACACTATTCGCCTTCGAGTGTTATGACGACTTTACCCCGCGCGTGTCCTTGTTCAAGATACCGGACCGCCTGAGGGACCTCGCTCAACCGATAGCGTCTGTCGATCACGGGGGTGACCTTCCCAGTCGCTAGTAGCTCGCGGATGATGAGCAGATCTTGTTTGCTCCGTCGCGGCATCAACAGGCCCAACTGTTGGCCCACGAACCGTGATAACACAAGCGCCGTGATCAAACGGGCCAACAGACGGGTCATCCACCGACCTGTCGGTCCCCCAACGATCACGTATGCCCCTTTAGGATTTAAGCTGCGCCTGACTGCAGACAACGAGTGGTTCCCAGCGCAATCGAGAATCAGGTCATAACGTCGCCCACTCCTGGTGAAATCCTCTTGTGTGTAATCGATGACGCGATCGGCGCCGATTGATCGGACCATGTCCACGTTCCTCGTGCTGCACACGCCGGTCACGTCTGCACCGAACGATTTGGCGATCTGCACTGCGAACGTACCGACGCCTCCCGCCGCGCCGTTAATCAAGACCATCTGGCCTGGTTGGATGTGTCCCACATCGCGAAGGCCCTGCAATGCCGTGATGGCCGCCACATTCACCGCGGCCGCCTGCTCAAACGTCACGTTATCTGGCTTCAGGACCAATGCCGACGCGGAACCACACGCGTACTCGGCAAAAGCACCGCGGCACGCGCCGAACACTTCGTCGCCCGGTTTGAACTCGGTGATATTCATGCCCACCGCTTCAACCTCGCCAGCCACATCAACCCCTAATCGTGTCTGCTTTGGTTTGCGCAGCCCGATTCCTATGCGAAGCATGTATGGCGTGCCCCTCATCGCATGCCAGTCAAGCGGATTGACAGACGCCGCGCGAATTCTGATCAGGACTTGATCGTCACCAGTAGAGGGCTTGTCGATGTCTTCGTATCTCAGAACGTCCGGCGCCCCATAGTCGTGATAGACGATGGCTTTCATGAGTCGCCTTTCTCGGCACGAACACGAACCCGGCCGCCTGCCCGGACTGTAGCCTTGGAGAATCTGAAGAGAGCACTTGCAACAGAAGCCTCGCAGGACACCTTTCATGCCTCTCGTGGACTGCAAACCCGGCACCTACCATGCCACGATGTGCCTGGCCGAACCTGGTGCCACACCCGAGCTGGCTCGACTTCGCCTTTGGCTGCGACATCACTCAACGGATTTGAAGGCTGACGACGCCCTCCGGCCGTTGCGAACGGCGAGCCGGCTTCGAAGCGCGATGGAAACGTCAACCGGAGCCCGGCAGGTGATGCCGTTGCCCAACAGAGGTGATCCCATGAACCCAGTCGTGGAGCAGATGTGCGAGGCCGAGCGCAACCGAGATGAGAAGGGCGCGGCGGGGGCTGATGCTGCGGTCATCGGGATTTCCATTTTGGCGGCCCGCAATGCGCACCGTTATACGCCCCGGGCCTGCACGGACGGCCAGCTTTTTCCTCGCGCATTCCTCACATCAGTGCGTGCACAGAAGCATAGTATCCACTTGATGATGCGAGTGGCGGGTGTGCTACTTGACCACGAAGGGCGGCGGCACGCGATCGATATCGGCCTCCCATTGTGCGACGAGCGCCCTCATTTCCAGCAGCAGCTCGCGCCGCTCGTAGGCCAGGTCGTGCCGCTCAGACGGATCGGCGGCTAGGTCGAACAGCATTTCAGGACCGTTGTCGGCGATGTACTTCCAGTTGCCCTTGCGAGCCGCTTTTTGTCGGCGGCCCTGATGATCCACGCGCCAGAACACCGTCCGTTCGATCTGCGGCTGCTCACCGGCGAGCACTGGCAGGACGTCGATCCCGTCGAGCACGCGGCCATCCGCCATCGTCGCGCCAGCGGCCGCCAAAATAGACGCGGCCAGATCCATCGTCAGTACGACCTGATTCGACACCCTGCCCGCGGGCAGATGCCCCGGCCAGCGAAGCAGGTACGGAACGCGAATGCCGCCCTCCCAGATCGTGCCGAAGCCGTGAAACATCGGTTCGCGTCGTGAGTACCACTGTCCGCCGTGGTCGTTCGTGAAGACGACGAGCGTGTTCTGCGACAACCTGACGGTGTCGAGCGCCTGCAGGATGCGTCCGATCCCCTGGTCCACGCGCTCCACCATCGCGATGTAGTCCTTGCGCGTCGCACGATTCCAGGTCTCGCGCGTGCGGATATCTTCGGGTCGGTCGGGCGGCTGGATCGGCGAGACCATCGCGTTGTAAGGCACGTAGGCGAAGAACGGCTCTGCCGCGTGCGCGTGGATGAATCTGATCGCACGATCGGTGATCAGATCCGTCATGTAGCCAGGCTGCTCGATCAGCTTCTCGTTCTCGTGCAGATCGGGCTCGCCGTCGATGTTCTTGTGCGTGTAGTAGTCGACGCTGAAGTCGAGAATGCCGAAGAATGTGCTGAACCCGTTTGCGTTCGGGCTGAACGCGGACGTGTAGCCGAGATGCCATTTGCCAAAAATTCCGGTGGCATATCCTGCGTTCTTCAGCACGGTCGCGACGGAAGTCTCCGAGGCGGATAATCCGGTGTCTTTCTGGTCTTTCAAGAGGAACCACTCGAGCCCGATCCGCTGCTGGTAGCGTCCCGTCATGAACGCGGCGCGCGTCGGCGTGCACACCGGTCCGTTCGAATAGCCGTCGGTGAGTCGCACGCCCTCTTTTGCTAGGCGGTTCAATGCGGGCGTGCGAATGTCCGGCGCGCCAAACGGCTCGCTGTCGCCGTAGCCCATGCTGTCGACGACAATCACGACGATGTTCGGTCGTGACGGTTGCTGTGTAGCGTCTATTGCCGGCGCACTCGCGGCGAGGAGGAAAGCGCCGAGCAGAACGCGCAGACTGGCGACGGTGTTTGTTGGTTGGCGGCGCCGGTTCATTCCACCCCGCTTCGGTCTGCAGGATACAGCAAGATGCCAGCTTGCCTCATCGGGCCGGAAAGCGTCGCTTTAGTTCCTCGATTCCGACACTCGCCGCGTGGTGAGCTGCTCGGCCACCAGGTTGACGCGGAGCGACTCGAGACGAACCGGTCCCGGCTGGCGAACGGTCACCTGAAACGGTTGCCGCGCGCGAACGGGCATCCGGTCCACTTCGACAATCGTCTCGGGCAGCGGGGTTAAGAGGAACATCTTGATCCCGAGGATCACCATCACGAGCCCGACCAGCGCGAAGCCGCCGCCCACGGCGTAGATGACCTACTCGTTTCGGCCGGCCCCGGGTGCGTTGCTGCGCATCGCAAATGTAATGATGCTGCCCAGCACGGTGAGGAAGAGCCCGATGCTCGTAGCGCAGCCAGCTTGTCGGGCAGCGGGAGTCTCGCGTTCGAGACGGATTGGCGCGCTCATCGGCCGTAATGATAGGCGACGCGAGCATCCTGATATGCACGCGCAACGTGTGTCAAAATCAGTCCATGGTCATGCGCTATCTCGACGTCGTTATGCTGGCCGTCGCGTTGTCGACCGGCTGCGTGTCATACGCCGAACAGGCGCATGCCGTCCCCGCCCCGACCGTGAGCGAGCCAGCGAGCGGCGCGAGCTCGGAAGTCGCGGTCTTGGCCGGTGGGTGCTTCTGGGGAGTCCAAGCCGTCTACCAACACGTCAACGGCGTCAGCAATGCGGTGTCGGGATACGCCGGCGGAACCCGGAGCACCGCGCACTACCAAATCGTCGGGAGCGGTGAGACCGGCCATGCCGAGGCCGTGGAGATCACATTCGATCCACGCCAGATTACCTACGGCAAACTTCTGCAGATTTTCTTCTCGGTCGCGCACGATCCCACCACGCTGAACCGACAGGGGCCGGATGTCGGAACCCAGTACCGCTCGGCGATCTTCCCTGCCAATGACGAACAGGCGCGCATCGCGCGCGCGTACATCGCGCAACTGAATGATGCGCGTGTGTTCGACGCGCCGATCGTCACAACGATTGAGGGCGCACGGCCCTTCTTTCGCGCCGAAGACTATCATCAGGATTATTTGACGCTGCATCCCCACGAGCCTTACATCGTCTACAACGATCTGCCCAAGCTCGGTGCGTTGAAAGGATTGTTCGCGGGCTTATATCGCGACGATCCCGTGCTGGTCGGGCATCGATAGTTCCGGAACGCGCTGCACGTCACACCTCCGCGCCGGTTGGTGGCCGTGGTCAGCGATGGTGGAACTGACTGCGCGAACACGGATGCGCGGGTGCGCGTCGACACCGGGGCGATGCAGGAATGGATTGCTCGGGCGTCGTCGTCGTGCCCGTTATGAGCACCGGCGCCACCGACGCTCTGTACCCGAGAAACGGAGAGATTCCCACCTACGGAGTTGAGGGCACCTTCGGCGATGTCGACGACGTCCGCGCGCACGGGCGCAAAGAGCGAGTGGGCGTGAAACAGTATTTCGAAGGGCTCGAGTTCCAGTACCGCCTGATCAAAGCGCTGGCGCAATAGGGTCGCTGGTCGACAATCGTCAGTCGTCAGTCATCAGTCGTCAGTCCACGGTCGCTTAGTCGCGGCGTAAGGCGGCCGGCGTAGCGCGACTGAGCGTTCGCGGCCAAACCGTCCGGAGCACGCCGATTCATCGAAGGCTGACAAATCGCTCGACGCCCGTCCCCGCCGACGACGAGCGAATCGGCGCAGGAGGTAACGCGCGAGTCGTCCCAGCAGACAGGCAGAGACCTCCGAGCGTAAAGTGATTTGGCTTGGGCGCCGAAGCGTGAATCGCGAAGGCGGCTCGGCGTGCGGAGGCCGGTTTCTCGCCGCGAAGGCTCACTCGAGCGGAGCGCAGGTGTCGCCGAGATCGGCAGACTATGATCAGCGCTTCGCCGTATTGCACAAGGCCCTTGCTGAACTCGGCCACAAGGTGACGGCCGACCGGAGATGAATCGTCTTTCCCAACCCGATCTGATTCCCGAAGCGAAACGCGCGGCGGTCGCACGCGCCATTCACGACGTATTCGGTGTCGACGACGTCGACGACATCCGCCCGCTGACCGGAGGACTGAGCACGGCCCGCGTCTTTCGGATCGTGGTGCACGACGCGCTGTAATTGTTGCGCGTGCATGTGAGTACCGACCCGCGGAACGATCCGGCGCGCCAGTTCTCCTGCATGCGGAGTGCAGCTGACGCGGGACTGGCTCCGAAGATCTGGTACGCGAATGCGGACGACAGGATTCTCGTGACCGATTTCGTGGAGGCAAAGCCGCTTCCAGGCGATGCGGGTCCGATGCTCGCGTCTGCGATCCGAACGTTGCATTCGCTTTCAGACTTTCCCAAGAGGTGGAACTACCTGGACTTCGTCGATGGCTTAATCCAGCGGTTCCGCGCGACGCAGATTCTTCCGGAGCATCATACTGAAGATGTTTTTCGTCGCTATGCCGAATTGACGAACGTGTACCCGCGGGACGCGGACCTCGTTGCCAGCCACAACGACTTGAAGCCGGAGAACATCCTGTTCGATGGTCAGCGTGTCTGGCTGGTCGACTGGGAAGCGGCGTCGCTCAACGACCGGTATGGCGACCTCGCCATCATCGCCAACTTCTTCGCGCCAGACGATGCGCGCGAAGAGACGTTGCTGACGAACTACTTCGGAGAACCGCCGAATGAATATCAGCGTGCGCGGTTCTACCTGATGCGTCAGATCATGCACATGGCCTACGCCACGTTCCTCATGGTGCTGGGCGCCGCATCAGGCGGACAGATCGATCCTGAGGCTGCGTCACCGGACTTCGACGATTTTCATCAACGCCTGCTCGCGCGTCAGGTCGACGTGGCAACAGCCGAGGCAAAAATGCAGTACGGGAAGGTCCACTTCGAGAAACTGCGGCGCAACCTCCGTTCGTCACAATTCGACGACGCCCTTGCACGAGTGGCCGGCGCCACCGACAGCCTGGAGCCGAGCGAATAATTCCCTAACGTCGTCCGAATTCTGCAACCCTTTGGCGAACCTCATAGCAGGGTCACGCGTATTACCCTTCGTCCCCACGACCCTCGCCGGTCGGTGAGATCGCTCCGTAAAGGACCGCATAGTGCAGGATTTCAAGCTCGGTTTCCGGATGCTGCTCAAGTACCCGGGACTCACGGTGGCGGGTGGGTTGGCGCTCGCCATCGCGATTGGCATCGGCGCCGCTTGGTACGATCTCTCCGGCGATCTCTTCCGTCCGACCGTGCCGCTGCCCGACGGCCACCGCATCGTCGAAGTCGAGATGCGAAATGCCATGGCCGGCGAGGACGAGCGCAGACTGCTGCACGACTTCCTCACCTGGCGGCGCGACCTGCGGTCCATCGAGGATCTCGGCGCCTATCGCACGCTCGAGCGCAACCTGATTCTTGGCGATGCCCGTCCCGAGCCGGTGACCGTGGCGGAGACGACGGCAGCGGCGTTCCGGGTCACGCGCGTGCCTCCCGTCCTCGGGCGGCCGCTGATCGCGGCCGACGAGCAACCGGGCGCGCCTGCGGTGGTCGTGCTCGGTTACAGCGTGTGGCTACAGCTGTTCGATGGCCGCAGTGACGTGCTTGGATCGACGGTGCGACTGGGAGAAACAACGGCAACGATTGTTGGTGTCATGCCGCAAGGCTTCGCCTTCCCCATCAATCACCGGTTGTGGATGCCGCTTCAACTGCGGCCATCCGGATACGCCGCGCTCGAAGGCCCGCCGATCCGCGTGTTCGGGCGGCTCGCGAGCGACGCGACGCAGGCGCAAGCCAATGCGGAGGTGGCCGCGCTGGCCGAACGGGTGGCGGCCGAATCGCCGCAGACGCATCAGCGTCTGCGGCCGCGTGTGCTTGCATACGGAGGCGAGTCGCCCGGCGACCAGTCGCTGCTCGAGCTAGTGGTCACTCACCTACCGATTCTCCTCGTGCTCGTCGTCGCGTGCACGAACGTCGCCACCCTCATCTATGCGCGCACCGCCACACGCGAGGCCGAGATCGCGATGCGCTACGCGCTCGGCGCGAGTCGCGGCCGCATCACCGCGCTGCTCTTCGTCGAAGCGCTCGTGCTCGCGTTGGTGGCCGCCGTCGTCGGCCTCACCGCCGCACACTGGGCGTTGAAGTGGGGCATGACGGCGTATTACTCAGGACAGAACGGCGGGCTGCCGTTCTGGGTCAACCCGGGTCTCAAGCTCACGACCGTGCTCTACGCCGCAGCGCTCACCATGGCGGGCGCCACGATTCTCGGCGTGCTCCCTGCGTTCAAAGCAACCGGCGCCGAGGTTCAGACGCAGCTCAGAAACATGGGTGTGGGCGGATCGACGTTGAGGTTCGGCGGCATCTGGACGACAGCGATGATCCTGCAGGTCACGTTGGCGGTGATTTGTCTCCCTCCGGCGATGGGCATCTCACACGAGGCGCTGCGCGATCGCTTCATTCGCGAGCGCTTCCCGGGCGAGGAATATCTCGCCGCCCGGATTTCCGTGGAACAGGAGTTCGCGGCCGGACGCGACGAGTCCGCGTCCGCGTTCGCATTGCGCCTGGAGCAAACGTATCGCGAGCTCGAACGGCGTATCGCACAGGAGCCTGGTGTGGTGGCGATCACGTTCGCCGATCGTTTGCCGGGCATGGGACCAGCGGTGAGGAGCGCGGAGTTTGAAGCGTCTCCGACCGCCGCGCCGATCGTCATTTCAAATCTGTGGACAGCGGCCGTGGGGCCGCAGTTCTTCCAGACGTTCGAGGTTCCGCTCGTCGCCGGCCGCGGCTTTCATGATGGCGACCGTGCCGCGGAGGCGCGGACGGTGATGGTCAACGAGGCGTTCGCGCGGCGTTACATGGCCAGCGGGAGTCCCGTCGGCCGACGCGTACGATATGCCAGCGCGGATGCGACGACGCCCGAGCCGTGGTTCGAGATCGTCGGCGTCGTGCGCGACATCGGGATGACGCCCACGGATCTCGGCGAAGCGCCGTACGTCTTCGAGGCGGCTTCGCCCGCCACGGCATCGCCGTTGATCATGGGTGTCCGCGTCGCCGGCGGCGATCCGGCAGCGGTCGCGCCTCGCCTGCGCGCAATCGCGGCGGAACTCGATCCGCGCATCCGGGTGGATGACATGCGCTCACTCGAGGATGCGACGTGGCGCGTGGACGTGCCGATGATGGTCGGCGCCGGTGCTGTCGTGGCGGTCGTATCCCTCGGCCTGTTTCTGTCGGCGGCAGGGATCTTCTCGCTGATGGCGGTGAGCGTGGCCCGCCGGACGCGCGAGATCGGACTCCGCTCGGCGCTAGGCGCGAGCCGCACGCGTCTGCTGGCGGGCGTCTTCTCGCGCGCCGCGGTCCTCGTCGGCAGCGGCGTCGTCGCCGGCAATCTCGTGCTGCTGCTCTTCGTGACGCTCTCGCCCGAGGTGGACGTCGTTGACGTCATGGATGCGCTGCTAGCGACGTCGGGGGTGATGGTCAGCGTGGCGCTCGTCGCGTGCGTCGAGCCGGCGAGGCGGGCGCTGCGGATTCAGCCGACGGATGCGCTGAAGGAGGCGTGAGCCTGTGATTGAACCGTGGTGCCGCGGCGGCTATCGCTAAAGAGGCGCATCCCAGAAACATGAAGAGCGGATACTGTCCAAGGAATGCGCTCCACGCGGTAGCTCGCGTGTCCGTTTAGCCCCACCCCCAGCTCACCGACGCCGGACCAGATGTTGGCTCCGACGGTACTGCCCGACGTGCGGAGCGCTTTCCGCCATGGCTCAATCGGTCGGCGTCGATCCGGGGCGTCGACGATTACTGGCCGGCGGCCGGTGCGCATCGCAATGGCGGTACGGCCGAACCGGCTGTCCGTTCTGCGAGAGCGAATCGCACCGGGTCGCCAGCGTTGGCGTCGACGAAGGAGGGCTGCGGATCGACTACTGCGAAGCGTGTCGCGGCTACCTGAAAACCTGCAGCGGCCAAGGGGACGAACAGGTGCTGCTCGCCGACTGGACCTCATTGCACCTCGATCTCGTCGCTCGCGATCGTGGACTGAAGCGCATGGCGACCTCGCTCTACCCCTTGGAGCCGGACCTGCGCGACGCGCCTCCGACATTCAGGGCGGCGTCCGGCGGAGCGGAGTCCGGTTCAAGCAGCACGACCGCCAGTTTCCACTGAGATCCGTCACTTCGTCGCAATTTCCGGACGCCGCGCCGTTTGGCACCGCAGTCACGCGGGCGGCACGCTCCGTGCTGTCCAACCGGCCACCCGGAGAGTGTGAGCCGTGACTTGTCTTCTTGCTCTCGCTGTCACCGTCCGTGCGACGCGTACCTTCACGCCAGGCGGCTTCGCCGACGCGCAGTCGTCGGCCGCTCAGGGCCCCCCCGGACTGTCGGTCGTCGATGGAATCGTGCAACCGAGCTCGCTCGTGATGGGATACGTCTATCGGCCCTATACTGCGCACTCGGCAGTGGCGGGCCTGCGGGGGTACTGGTGAGTCAGCCTGGAACCCTGATCCGTCACCCGCTCGCCATCGCCGGCACGCTGATCACGACGTCATCGGCCGTCGTGTTCGTGGCGCTGCTGATCGCCGCGCTGATCGGGTGGTTCGACAACCCGTACGCGGGGCTGGTCGTCTTCGTGGGGATTCCCGCGGTGTTCGTGCTGGGCCTGGTGCTGATCCCGGCGGGCATGTGGCTGCAGCGCCGCAAGCTCGCCCGCCACCCCGAGACCGCCGATGACTGGCCGGTGTTCGACTTCCGTGTGCCGCGCGTGCGGCGATTCACGCTGCTCGTCGGCGCCGTCGCGGCCCTCAACCTCATCATCGCGCTCGTCGCGGGATACGGCAGCCTGCACTGGATGGAGTCGCCGAACTTCTGCGGCACGGTCTGCCACACGCCGATGCAACCGCAGTTCACCGCGTGGCAGCGGGGCCCGCACGCGCGGATCGCGTGCGTCAACTGCCACGTCGGCGAGGGGGCACGGGGGTTGGTGCAAGCGAAACTCGCGGGTACGCGTCAGCTCGCGCATGTCGTCACCGGCACGTTCCCGCGGCCGATCCCGCCCGGCGCGCAGGTGCCCTTCGGCGGCCACAGCCTCACGTGCGGGCGCTGCCATCAGGCCATGAACATTCCCGGCGACGTGATCCGCGTAAAGCGCGAATACGCCGACGATGAAGCGAACTCCGAGACGATGACGATCCTGGTGATGCACGTGGGACGCGCGAGCTCGTCGAAGCGCGCGATCCACTGGCACGCCGATCCTGCGACGCGCATCGAGTTCACGTCAGCCGATCCGGCGCGGCAGACGATTCCCTACGTGAAGGTGACCGACGCGAAAGGGCAACTGAAGGAGTACTTCGCGCCCGACGCCGGCGACACACCCACCAGCGGCGATCAGTTGCGGCTGATGGACTGCGTCGACTGTCACAACATGGTCGGCCACCGCATCGCCCCGACGCCGGAGCAGTCCGTCGACGCCGCCGTCGCCGCCGACCAGGTCAGCCGGACGCTGCCGTTCGCGCGTCGCGAAGGCGTCCGTCTGCTCAAGGCGTCGTACGGCAGCGAGGACGCCGCGATCGACGGCATCGAGCAGGAACTGCGCCGCTTCTACTCGTCTCAGGGACGCTCCGTCGACGAGCAGGCATTGGGGCGCGCCGTGGCCGCGCTCCAGGGCGCGTACCGCCGCAGCGTCTTTCCAGCCATGAAGGTGACCTGGGGCACCTACCCCGATAACACCGGGCACATAACCTCGCCAGGCTGCTTCCGTTGCCACGACGGCGCCCATACCGCGAAGGACGGATCGACCATCAACGCCGACTGCGAGTACTGCCACCGGCAGGTCGAGAGGCCGTAGCAGCCGCAATCGCGCGCAGCGGCCCTGACACCGCCGCACTGTCGTGGCGATCGCACGGACGAATGGGTCGGACCTTCCTGGCGTGGTGAGCTTCCCGCGCAGCCTGCTCAGCGCCGTTCCACAACACAGCGCGGCGAGTACAATGAAAGCCCTCCGACAACCTCGATGCCTCTCGCCGCCGGCACACGTCTCGGTCCGTACGACATCCTTACTGACGCGTTGGGCTTTCCGCTGATCGCGCCGGGATCGTCTCTCCACCGCGAGCTGGAGCTGCTCCACGACGCGGGCCTCGCACCATACGAGGCTCTGCAAACCGCAACCACCGTTCCAGCTGCGTTTCTCGGTAAAGCGCAGGAATTCAGTACGATTGCAGCCGGACAGCGTGCCGACCTGCTACTGGTTGAACGCAACCCGCTCCAGGATCTCGCGTCGCTGCGACAACCCGTAGGCGTGACGGTCCGCGGTCGCTGGCTTTCGCGCGATCGCCTGCAAGCGATGCTCGCAGCGCTCCGCTGATGGCAAGGTCGTTGATTCAGCCGCCGCCTCTCGCGCGTGAGCAGCTTCACGCTGGAGCGTGCGGTAGACGATTGGTCCGTCGCAGGGGCCGTACTTCTACTAACAATTGAGCTGGCGCCGACGGTCGCTTTCCCCGCTAAAATGACCCCGCCGCTGGCTTCTGCCGCCAGCCGCCTAATCCGGAAACGTCCGCCGTGCCGTACATCCTCTCCCTCGACCAGGGCACGACCAGTTCGCGTGCCATCGTGTTCGATCACGACGGCTCCATCGTCGCTGTCGGGCAGCTGGAGTTCCAGCAGATCTTCCCCAGTCCCGGCTGGGTTGAACACCACCCCAGCGAGATATGGGCGACGCAGGTGGCGGTGGCCACCGAGGCCCTCGGACGCGCGCACCTCCGGCCACGGGACATCGCGGCCATCGGCATCACCAACCAGCGCGAAACGACGGTCGTGTGGAATCGCGAGACCGGCGATCCCGTCTACAACGCGATCGTCTGGCAGGACCGCCGGACCGCGGATTTCTGCGAGCGGCTCAAGCGCGACGGCCATGAGGACTTCATCAGGGAGCGCACCGGCCTCGTCATCGACGCGTATTTCTCGGGCAGCAAGGTGGCGTGGATTCTCGAGAACGTCGCCGGCGCGCGGGCCCAGGCCGAGGCGGGGAAGCTCGCCTTCGGGACGATCGACAGCTGGCTGGTGTGGAAGCTCACGAGCGGCGCGACGCACATCACGGACGTCACCAATGCGTCGCGAACGATGCTCTTCAACATCAACACGCTGAAGTGGGACGAGGATCTTCTGAAGCTGCTGCGTGTGCCCGCCAGCATGCTGCCGGACGTTCGTCAATCGAGCGAGGTCTACGGCCGTGTCTCGACGACGCTCGGTGTCGCGGACGTTCCGGTCGCCGGCATCGCGGGTGACCAGCAGGCGGCGCTCTTCGGGCAGATGTGCGTGTCGCCTGGGCTGACGAAGAACACGTACGGCACCGGCTGCTTCCTCCTGCAGAACACGGGAGAGCGTCCCATCGCCTCGCGCAATCGACTGCTCTCGACCGTGGCCTGGCAGGTCGGCGGCAAGACGATGTACGCGCTCGAGGGCAGTGTGTTCATCGGTGGCGCCGTGGTGCAGTGGCTGCGCGATGGGCTGGGCATCATCAGGAAGTCGTCTGACGTCGAGGCGCTGGCGCAGTCGGAGGCGGACAGCGGCGGCGTCTATCTCGTTCCAGCCTTCGCGGGCCTGGGCGCGCCGCACTGGGACGCGTATGCGCGCGGCACCATCGTCGGGATCACGCGAGGCACGACGGCCGGGCACATAGCCCGAGCCGCCGTGGAAAGCATTGCGTTCCAGGTCGCCGACCTGCTCGAGGCGGTGCGAGACGACGCCGGACTCCATCTGACGGAGCTGCGCGTGGATGGAGGCGCGGCCGCCAACGACGCGTTGCTGCAGTTTCAGGCCGACCTGCTTGGCGTAGCCGTCGTCCGCCCTAAGGTCACCGAGACCACCGCGCTTGGCGCGGCGTACCTGGCGGGGCTCGCCGTCGGCTTCTGGGACTCGACCGACACGCTCGCGCGTCACTGGCGCGTTGACAAGCGCTTCGAGCCGTCGATGCCGCCGTCGCAGGCGGCGGCGCGGCGTGCGGAGTGGCGCGAGGCGCTGAACCGCTCGAGGAACTGGATTCCGCGAGGCAATTAGCATGCGCCGTTCCGACATGCTGGCGCGGCTCGGCCGGCACCCTGGGATCTGGGACATCGTCGTCATCGGCGGGGGCGCGACCGGCGTCGGCATCGCGGTGGACGCGGCGAGCCGCGGCTACGACGTCCTGCTTCTCGAGCAGCATGACTTCGGCAAGGGCACCTCGAGCCGGAGCACCAAACTCGTGCACGGCGGTGTGCGCTACCTCGAACAGGGCAACATCGCGCTGGTGATGGAAGCGCTCAAGGAGCGCGGCCTCCTTCGGCAGAACGCGCCGCACCTGGTGAGCAACCTCGCCTTCGTCGTCCCGAACTACGACTGGTGGGAGGCGCCGTTCTACGGGCTGGGCCTCAAGGTCTACAACGCGCTGGCCGGCAAGTACGGATTCGGATCGTCCGAGAT
>JBKPAJ010000212.1:0-19907 GCA_046726375.1 Acidobacteriota bacterium | reverse complement strand
CTCGCATCTGGCGGCTAAGTCGGGGAATTGACTGCCAGCGGTCGAGGGCTGCGATGACACATCGCTCATCGTCACGAGAAGCACACTAGCTTCCGGTGGCTACGTTGCTGAAGATGAACCGCCCGAACTCGTCGGCACGTGTGCCGGCCAAAGAGATCGTGACGCCTGCGCCGTCGTCGCTGGGCTCTTCCACGGCGAGTTTCACCGTCGCGTGCGCGACCGGCCGACGTTCGAGGTCAGCAACCGAGCCAAACACATGAAAGGCGCTTGACAAACGCTTCAAGCGAGCCGAACGCGACGATGATCACTGCCGCAGCTTCGACCAGCAGCGCTGCGATACGCGCGACGTTGACGAACAGCTCCGCCATACGGATGAGAACGGCCGTGATGACCTGTAACAGCCGAGGCGCTGGATGGCGGCGCGAGAAGCGGGAATTACGGATGGGTAGGCGGGAAAGTACCGTGGCCGGTCGGTGAAAGGTACGCCCTGAACGGCGATTGGCTTCGGGGTTGTCACTGCCTCGAGGTCGAGCCGACGCGCTTCAATTCCTCGACCCAGTTCACCACCACGTTCAGCCGGCCCGATGCAGACTCGTCCCTCACCATGACAAACCGTTGGCCGTCCGGAGTGACGTCGTAATTGGGGATCGTCAGATTGAAGAAGCTGTAACGTTGCTCGAACAGCTGTTTCGGCGCCGAAAACGCCAAGTCGGGACGCGCAGAGACGTCGACGACCATCATTTTGTTGCCATTGCGGTAGAAGAGATTTTTGCCGTCGCCGCTCCACAATGGGTGCGTTCCACCGTCGGTCGACACCGGCAGTCTGCGGTTACCTTCTGGGAATGGACGCACGTAAACCTGCATTTGACCGGATGCGTCTGAAACGTAGGCAAGCCAGTGGCCGTCGGGCGAGAACTTGGCGCCGCCTTCGTAAGCCGCCGTGTTCACCAACGCTCGCGGTTTTTCATGACCGTGCAGATCGAGCACGTAGATATCGCCGAATGTATCCGGCATCAGTCGTAAGAAGGCAAGCGTCGTCCCGTCGGGCGAAACCGAAGTCGGGTAGTCTCCGGAACCAGTGTCGGGAATCGGCTGTGATTCACGGCCCGCATCAACGTCGATCCAACGCATTCCGGTTCGCGTATGGAACACAATCCGTTTGCCGTCAGGTGTCCAGGCTGGAATCGGCGTCGCTCCGAATCCTTCAGACGTGAGCGGTGTAAACGTCGGCCGTGCCGTGTCTTGAATCCAGAGTTCACCGTCCGCGTACGAGACGATGCGATGACCATCGGGAGAGATGCGAGGGTAGGCCATGCGGCGCGGTGCATCGCCGATCCGCTGCTCTGCGCCCTCGCGGGAGACCCACACGAGACCGCTCGCGCTCGCGCGCGGCATGTACAGCAATGACCCGGAGTTGGAAAGCGCCGCGAAGGGTGCTCCGAACGCAAAATCGCCAGCCAGATTGTCGACCACGCGAATGGGTGGTCCAGTAATGGCCAGACGCTCTGCATCAAACGGTGCAGCATACAACGCGCCGTCGCGAAAGAACATCAAGTGGCCGCTCGCGGTGTACAGGGGAAACGACGCTGATTCGACAAGCGATATTCGTTTGCCCGTCGCCACTTGCACAGCGTGGATATGGGCATCGCCGTAACGGCCGCGGATTACAGACGCGAACAGAACCGCCTGGCCGTCCGCAACGACCGTCGGCCATACGTGCAGCAACTCGGCCTTCTCTTTATCCAGCGTCGTGATCTGAGTGGCGGTACCGCCGGAAGCAGGGACCTGCCACAGGACCGACGCACGACCGAACGTAATGCGGTTATCCGCTCCCCAGGTTGCTCCTACCGTGTAATCTGCGTTAGCGGTCAGCGACGTGATTGCACCGTCTGACAACGACACGACCTTGATGAGCGATGCGGCAGTGACAAAGCCGACAGCACTGCCGTCAGGCGAGAAGAAGAGAGTCTGCGCCGTTTCAGTTCCTGGGATTGCGACCGCGTCGAACTGATCGAGCTGTCGAAGGTACGCACGCCGAATCTCACCTTGCACGCCGAGGAAGGCGACACGAGCGCCGTCAGGCGACAAAGCCACGCTACGCGCATTGCCCGCATAGAGCTCGATCTCGGCCGGCAAATTCACTTCCAGCCGCCGAACAGAGTTCGCTCCCGGGTTCGTAGAGTCTCGCCAAACAAGAGCGAGGAGAAATGCGCCAGCGAAGATCGCTGCCACAATCCAGGGTGTTGCCGAAACGTTCGAACTTGAGCTGGCGATTGCGGCGCGGGTTCGGTGAGGGCTTGCTGAATTTCGATCCGCGCATCGCCGGCATCGCGCAGTCGTTGAACGGGATCGCGGTCGAGGCAGCGGCGCAGCAAGCGTTGAACACCCGCGGGGGTGTTTACCGGCAATGCTTGCCAATTCACCTCATCGCGGAGAACGGCGGCAAGGAGGTCCGACTCGCTGTCGCCGGCAAAAGGTGTGTGGCCGCTCAGCATTTCAAAGAGCACGCATCCGAACGCCCAGATGTCGGCCCGCTTGTCAACCGGCTTGCCACGCGCCTGCTCTGGCGCCATGTACGCCGGCGTCCCGAGAATCATGCCGCTGCGCGTGCCGTGCGGCGTAAACGTCGGTGTTTGTGATGCGTCAGCAAGCTTCGCGAGCATCGACCGCGGATCGAGGGCCTTGGCGAGGCCGAAGTCCAAGACCTTGACTCTCCCGTCGTCGCGAAGCTTGATGTTTGCGGGTTTCAAGTCGCGATGGATGATTCCCTGGTCGTGGGCGGCCTCCAGTGCTTCTGCAATCTGCCGCGCAACGGGGAGTGCTTCGCTAAGTGGCATCGCGCCTCGCGCCAGGCGGTCAGCGAGCGTCGGCCCCTCGACCAGCTCCAGAACGAGCGCTTGCACAGCGCGCGCGTCGTCGCCGGAACGGGATTCTTCGAAACGGTAGATTGCCGCGATGTTCGAGTGATTCAGGGCGGCCAGCAGTTGCGCTTCGCGTTTGAAACGCGCAACGCGGTCAGCCTCGGCTGACAGATGCTCCGGAAGGATTTTGAGTGCGACATCACGGTGGAGATGTGTATCGTGCGCACGATACACCTCCCCCATTCCGCCTGCGCCGAGCGGACCTCGGATCTCGTACGGACCTAGTCGTGCGCCAACGTTCAAAGACATCGCAACACCGACGGCAAGCCGCCGATTTCAGGGCAAGCGAAGCACTTGACCCGGCTTGATCTTATCGGGATCGCTGAGCTGATCCTTGTTCAAGACGATAGGAAATATTAAGGCCGTCTCGCGGTTAGCATAACGCTCCTTCTCGGTCCCTGCTCAGCCCTTCCCCCTTCGACAGTTTTGCTAATCGTGTATCGCCACGTCATTCTCTCACCAGTTGGCGACATCTGCACCGCGACATTGTATGAGCTAGAATTCGCGGCAGCGTTAGATGGCGTCGCTGTTGTCTCTGATGCAATCGGCCGTGTATGGTTTGCGCCAGAGACGGGCGCGGCCAATAGAAGAAGGGCGAATAAGGTTGCGTGGAGACTTCGTGCGACTGCCTCCGGAGGGGGCTCACGTGACCTTTGCAAAAGATGATTGCGGCGGTACGCTACCACCGACCTGCCGGCGTGAGCAGTGTTTCGGTAACGGCCGTCAGTGAAGTCAGCTCGTCAGGGCTATCGGTTCATCAGGGCAACGCGAAGTCCGCCGCCACCTGCGAGCAGCAGACTTTCCGCAACGATCGGCCGCGCCACATCGCAACGGTCGGCGCCGAGCGCTGCACGAACAATAAGCTCGCGCCGCCGACTCGACAAGCGCGCGAGCAGCAGCTTTGCCATGTTCGCGCACACGATGAGCAAAAGGAATCCGACGGCGGCCATCAACACGACCAGTGCCGGGCGGGACGCGGCTACGAGTTGCTCGTGCGCGGGAACAATGCGTGCGCTCCAGCCTTCGTTGCTGTCCAGACACGACGCCGCGATCCGACCGGATAACACTGCGAGCTCACTTTGCGCCTGCGCCATGATGACACCGCCAGCGAGGCGGGCGACAACCGTCAGCGAGCGCGCGCGCCACGATCGGCCGTGCAGATCCTTCGGATCGAATGTGAGCGGCGCCCACGCCTCCACGGCGTTCGGGCGATTCATAAGGCAGCGGGTTGAGAACGACGGTTTGAACGACGCTGAAGATTGCGGTGTTGGCGCCGATGGCGAGCGCAAGCGTGAGGAGCGCCACGATCACAAACGTGGGCTGGCGTCGAGGCGTACGAAACGCATAAACGTAGGCTGTGGTCCAATTGGACATTCGTCAGATCTCAAAAAACGGTTTTCGCCGCCAACTGCACCTGGCGCGGCGGATCGGTAAGTGTGTACTTGCCGTACGTCGGCAGGGGAGACGACGGGAACGCGCCCGAGCCGAAAATCGCAAACGACGATTGATTCGTTTCCTCGATGAAGTTCGCACGGTTGAACAGGTTGAACACGTCTACGATCAGTTCGAGCTTCGACCTGCCCACGAGCTGAAACAACTTACTCACGCGCACATCGACACTTGCCGTCGCAGCCGTCGTCTCGCTGTTGCGGCCCACGCTCGTGGACGGATCGGCCGGATTTGTGCGAGCTCGATCGGGAGGAAAGGCTCCGCCGTTCCCGTCGCCATTGAGGTCGAGTCCTGCAAGTGGCGAGAACGGTCGCCCCGATGCCGCGGTGATGATGGCGGAGACACCCACGTCGGCGGGCAGCCGATAGGTGCCCGACAGTACTAACCGTTGGCGCTGATCGTGCGTGGCAAAGCCGCGTTCGGCTGCGGGATCGAAACCAAGCGGCAGTCCAGTCTTGTCGTTCGGATCGCGCCCCCGCCCGTTGTCCTCGGGAATGAAGTTCGTCTGAAAATCGGTGGAGTTGTCCTCGGCTTTCGACAACGTGTAAGCGACCAGCAGCTGACCGTGGGCGACGCGTCCGCGAACCGAAGCGGCGAGCCCTTTGTACCAAGTCTCGCCGAACCCCGTGTACTGGAGGACCGATGCAGACGATCCGGGAACACCGTCGCCAACGCATGGCGCTGGGGGACGCACCGCGCATGGCAGATCGTTTGGACGCCGCGAGGGACCGAGCGAGGGGACGATGGGGTTGTAGTCGATCGTTCCTAGCTGATTGAAGCCGCGAACGTACGCGAAGTCCATGGCGGCCGACCAGTGATCCCCGAACGCCCGCTGGAAGCCAGCCGAGGCTTGCCGCGCGTGCGGCGTTTTGAGCGCCGGATCGAGGCCGAACTGAAGGGTTGGGTACGTGCCGCCAAGCAGCGACGCCGCAGCCGATTCGGAGAGCCGCCTGCCCGGAGCGTTCCAGGCGACCACGCTGCAGGGAATGCCGGCGCAGCTTTGCGCGAGAGTCATGACGAGCGTCCGAACGTGCTCGGCGCCATCCAGAATCTGCGAAACGCCGAGCGGCGACGTGAGTGTGCTGTCGTAGTAGATGCCGTAAGAGGCATGAACGGGTGTCCGGCCATCGGCGGTGAGATTGTAGGCCAACGCAATCCGGCCCGCGATGTCGTTCTTGTCGTCGGGCATTCGATACTGAAAGCGGCTGCCGCCCCGTCAGCAAGGTCATACTCAAACACGGGAAAGAACTGGCGCTGATAACGCAGCCCCGGCTTGACCACGACGCGTCCGACTTTCCACTCGTCCTGTACAAACAGCGACACGTCTCCGGAGTCGAACAGATACTTCGAATCGCCGTAACCCTGGATATATGCATTCGGCAATCCGATACGGAGCGCTTCGAGCGCAGTGGTCACACCAAGCGCGGGAATGGCGGTGAAGATATGGCGTCCTCCGAAGTGCAGCGGGAGAGCGCGGCGCTTGGTCCAGATCTCGTTGAACTCCGCGCCGGCTTTGACATGATGCTGTCCAGTGAAGAAGCTGATCGTGTCGGCGAGCTGCAGACGTTCGTTGTCCCGTGGGTTCGGCGTAAAGCGTTGGCGGCCCACGCTCGCCACTCCGGCGATCTCGAGCGTCGGGCCGCCTGCATCTTCCGCCGCACACCGTCCGCCGCAGACGGGATCGAGCGACAGGACGTCCTGATTCTGCGGTGCGAACTGCACCCGCGCTTCGTTGACGAGCCGCGACGAAAGAATGTTGGTCTGCGACGCGGCAAGCGACCAGTCGGTGCGGACCTGGACGCCGCCGCGGCTTCGAGCCACCGTGCCGCCAAAAGGCTCGATGTTCTCATCCTCGATGTCGGCAAAGCTGCCGCGAACCACGAGCGAATGGCCGGGTGCCCAGTTGTGATCGATCTTGCCCAACACCTCGGTGCGCTTGACCGCATAGGGGACGTTGCCGGTTTCAACGATGAAACCCAGAACTGTTCAGCAACGTCGCAGCATCGGGTTGGATGGTGACGAGATTGGTGGCATCGATGGTGGTCTTCTCGAACGCGCCAAAAAAGAACGTGCGGTTTCGCACCATCGGACCGCCGAGCGTGCCGCCCCACTGCTTTTGACCGAATGGCGCCTTGTCGAGACTAACCGGGTTGCCGAAGATGTCGAACTTCTCGAAGTACCCGCGCGAGTTCAGCCGCTTGTCGCGGAAATAGAAAAACGCGTTCCCGTGGAATTCATTCGTGCCGCTCTTGGTGACGATGTTGACGACGCCGCCCGAGGCCTTTCCGAATTCGGCGGAATATGAGTTGGTCAACACCTGGAATTCGCGAACGGCTTCCTGGCTGAACGTGGAGCGGACCGCGCCGACAACCCCGTCGTTGTTGTCGAATCCGTCCACCATGATGTTGTTGCTGCGCGCACGCTGTCCGCCGAACGAAAGGCCCGATGTCGCGAGTGCCCCCTGCTGGGGCGTGTGATCGTTGGTCACGCCTGGCGTGATCACCGAGAAGCTGATGAAGTTACGCCCGTTGATCGGTAGCTGCTCGATCTGTTCTCGATCGATAAACGACGAGACCTCCGTATGGCTTACCTCAACGAGCGGTGGGAGGGCGTAGATGGTGATCGATTCGGTCACGCCGCCCGGCGGAAGCGAGAGATTCACCGTCGGGGATTGGCCGAGCAGCAATACGATGTTCTCCGAAGTCTGGCTGACAAAGCCCGCAAGCTCCGCACTGACTCGGTACGTGCCCGGCGGAAGCGCCGCCACATAAAAGCGACCATCCTGATCGGTGATCACCATTCGGGAGACGTTCGTGTCGACGTTGATGACCGTAATCGATGCGCCGGGGAGCACACCGCCGCCGACGTCTGTAACGACTCCTTGGAGATCTGCGCCGGTGAGGCGTGCCTGTCCATAGGCGCCGACGGGCCATGCGAGCAAACTACTGATCAACACGAGCACCCATGGAGGCATAGACCACCCACCTTCCGCCGGTATGCTACACGCGTTGCAAGGCGAGGAGCGCAAGCTGAGGATGCTTTTCGCGTCGAGATCGTGTTGTCGCGCGTGACGCGATCGATCAATTTGTTGTAGGGATCAATTCCTGCGCGTGCGGGTTCCTGATCGACGATGACCTCGACACGCTGCGCACCCGATCCGATGCGATGCTTTGCAAAATAGAGCGGCTTGCCTTCGACCGACTTTCCTTTTTCCGCCGCCGCAAAGACGCCGACGTCGACAGAGACATCGTCTGCGCGGTAGCGGCATTGTAGTGTGAATGAAGCGCGCGCAGCTCTCAATCGACGTTTCCTCCTGCAACTGGACCGTAAAAGACCCCAAAATACGCGCGCTTCGTCGATCGATCGCGGATCGGCGGGGACAGAGCCGGGGACGGTCGTGCCCCGTCGCGGAGCTCGCGTCGGCCTCGTGATAACGGGGTCCGATTGGTTCAGGAGACGGCTGGAGCACTGCTCAGATCCATCGGCGCGACTTTAGTGATCTGCCGCGTGGAACGACGAAGTCAATCGAGCCAGTTCTGACGTGACGTTCGGTTTTCAATATCCGTCGCCGCCGGCCGCGATGTGTCGGGCCATGGCCGGATCAAACCGTCGTCAAGGAAGACGGCGGAGTGATGTCGGTTTCAGGTTTCAGGGCGCGTGTCTGCACCTGGCAACAATCAGCGTCACATCGTCACGCTGCTCATGAGGGCTGAACTGCCTCACTTCGTCGAAAACCGCTGCGACAACGTCGTTCGGACTCTGGTCGCGGCAGCGTTTCAAGGTATCGATCAACCGTTCCTCTCCGAATTCCTCGTCGCAATGGTTGAACGCCTCGGTGATCCCGTCGGTGTAGATGGCGAACAGATCGCCGGAGAACAATTGAAGGTCTGCCGTCGGGCACTCCCAATCGCTGAAAAGCCCGACTACGGGCGCCGTTGACTCGAGGCGCTCCACCCAGCCGTCCTTCCGGAGGACGAGGCCCGGCAGGTGTCCGCAGTTCGCGTATCGCAGGCGACACGTCTTGTCGTGGAACTCCGAGTAGAACAACGTCGCGTATGCGTTGTCGGTCGTGTTCTCATAAAACAGTCGATTCACCGATCTCAACAGCTGTTCCGGTTGCTCGACCGCGATCGCGCACTGGCTACGGAGGTTCGCCTGCAGATTGGCCATAAGAAGGGCGGCGGCCATTCCCTTTCCTGCGATGTCGCCGATGACGAGTCCAAGCCGTTGCTGGCCAAGATCGAGAAAATCGTAGTAATCGCCCCCGACCTTTCGCGTTTGCACGCAGGCGCCCGCATACTCCAGGGATTGGAGTTCGGGGGGCCGCTGTGGAAAGAGACGCGCTTGGACCTGTCTCGCGATTTCGAGCTCCTGCGCGGCGCGGCGCTCAGCTTCCTGCTTTTCGGCCGTTGCTCGACGCTGGGCTTCTACCGCGCGGCTGACCGCATCGAAGCTGACGAGCGCGAAGGAATTTCTGTCGATGTCCTCGAAGCGCGCGAACACGCCTCCCCATGCGGTCGTGCGCTCTTCTGGTGGAAGCGAAGACGCCCCGCCGGGTTCATACTCGACACGCCGCAGCCGCGGCGTGCCGCGGAATCGGACGCCTCGGCTGCGCCACTCGTGGTACGTGGCTGGCAGGTTCTCCGTCACGAACACAACCTGCGTGGCGCGGCCAATCAACCGATATTGCGGCGAATGCTCGTCCGGCTGAATCAGCGTGAGCACAGCGGTGCCGTCGGGCGGCGACACGGCAACGAGCCGCTCCCCTGACTCTACGCGCGCATCGAACGCCAGCTGGAATCCGAGCTTGTCCAGGTAAAAGCGGAGACTGCGCTCCTGATCTCGGACGTACACGTTGACGGCGTGCACGCGCAAGAAGGGATCACGCGTTGTACCAGCCGATGATGAGCTTTCCATCGCACGCGATTATAAATAGTCTTCTGGCGCTGGCGGTCTCGTCCGCGCGGGGCGACCGGCGATTCCGGCGGACCTGCAACAGCTGATCATCGAGATGACCCGCGTGAATCGCACGTGGGGCGAAGAGCGGATCGCCGCAGCGGTACTAACGTTCACTCGCGGCGACGCGCGGCTTCGCGACTCGCCCGCGGCGATCTGGCGACGGCCGAGGCCTCCACTCCGATCATCGTGATCGTGGCGTGCTCAAATCCTGGTTCCCCATCGTCGTACTGAATCGCCCACGAGAGCTGTCCATGGGCGACGGCAATAAACTCGAGGATGTCCAACACGCTGGCGTTTGCCAACTCAAAGGTTAACAAGATCCCCTCGTCTGCCGACTGCCACTTCGACACCGTTGTCTGCCCATTGCGGCTATCGATGTGTGGGCTCAGGCCGAATCGAAAGATCGCCGGGGGCGGTCTCGTGCCATCGATCGCCTTCACCAACTCGGCCAGGGCACCGATGAACGAACCCCGATAGACGCTGAATCGTTCCAGTCGCGCGTCGAGCGCGCTCGCACCCCGCACACTGGCTGCTCGCACCAGGATTCGCCCGTTGACTTCGGTCCATTGATAGCGCGGATCGTTGCGCACGATCGTGTTCAGCGCATCAGTGACGGTCATCCCGTCGAGCCTGGTCACACGATTCGGTTTGCGTGCCGGATCGACCGGCTCGGTGTCCGGGGACCGCGGCGCCTGTTCGATTCCGTACGGCACTCTTGCCGATTCCAGTGCCCGCTGCATGACTTGGAACGCCATGGGATCTGGAGGGATTCCCAATTCGAGCGGGAACTCTGCGACGGGGACGATCGTCGCGGCGGCGCGCCGATCTTGCGCCTGCACGGTCACCAGCGCGAAGAGGACGAAAGCACCAACGAGACGCATGGGATTACTCTAATCGCCAGCGAGCGGCGCGAGCAATCAGCCGCCACAGCCCTTGCCGTCGAGCAGGGACGATAGGAACGCTGATTCGGTTCGCAACGAAAGCGATTTGCGCCGATGACAATGCGGCCGGAGGTAAGTCGCCGGCGTCTCGCAACGACATCAGCATTGCGAGGATCAGATTGCCTCCCGCTGAAGTACCGATTACGACGATGTTTCGCACGGAAGTTCCAGTATCTGATCAGCCGAGACCAGCGATGCCCAGCCCGACTGGCAGTAGTCCGCGAAGGTTCCACCTTCCAGGTCCACTCGCGTCCCATCCGGCCCGCCGCGAGAGAAGTGAGATCGCCCAAGGCGCGACACCGTGGGCGAGGGGCACACCGACCGCCCATATCAGGATGAATGCTGTCAGACGTGAAACAGTGCGTGTGCGGCGATGGGGTCACGTGTTCTCACGCTTCGAATCGCTTCCATCGCTCGCGTACGATCTCCATGAGTTGCTGGAAGTGCGGGAGGCCGCGCACGTTCGTGAAAGAGGGATCGTGTTGCGCGAGAAACGGGTAATTGATGAAGCCGCGATCGACGGCAAGCGCGAGCCAACGCATAGCGTGTTCCGGCATGCCGGCACGAGCATAGCCCTGCGCAATCATTCGCGGAAACACATCGGCCGCAGTAGCGAGCCGTTCGATCTCCTCGATCTGGGCGACATGTCGGTATCGTTCGTCGCCAGCAGGAGCACGCGCAAGGAAACACGCGATTCGCGCCGGCGCGCTGTCGCGCACCGCTGAGGGGAATGCGTCTGCGACCGCACGGGCTGTGTCGGTACAGCGATTGAGGACCAGCACCCCGACGTAGAACAGCCGCCCCATCGGATTTCCCGGATCCATCTCACACATCTGCCGGTACGGCTCAAGTGCCGCGGCAAAGTTCCCCTCCAGGAGGTCGGCGAATCCCGGCATGCAGCGGGTCACCGGGTTGAGCGGATCGAGCGACAGCGCGCGCTCGATGAGTGGACGCGCGGCCGCGACCTTCCCCGATATCAGGTAACAGTTCGTCAGCAGGAGGAGCGTGTCCGCGTTGTTCCCATCGATCTCGAGCGCCGCTTTCAAATCATGAACAGCGTCCTGAATCCGCCCGCGAGAGTAATGAATCCAACCGCGCAGCAGAAACGCCGAAGGGGATGCCGGCTCGAGCGCGAATACCTTCTCCGCGCACGCCTCGGCTTCCTGCAGTGGGTGCTCCCCGACATCGATGCCGGCTTCCCGATACTGAAGATATGCGTGGCCGAGCGCCGCGTACAACCGTGCGTTGTCCCCGACAAGCGCAAGTCCGTTCCGTAGGAGCTGGATCGCGTGATCGATCGCGTCGCCCCTCCACCGCCACGCTTCGTGGCGCGCCCGGAGATAGCACTGATACGCCTGCACGTCCGCGATGGGGCGATCGGCCAGCCGCCGGTCTTCGTCGGCGGTGAGTCGGAGCTTGAGGGCGTCGACGATGACACGGGCAAGACGCTCTTGAATGGTTAAGACGTCTTCGACGGAACCGTCGAACTTGGCGGCCCACAAGTGGTCGTCCGTCGCTGCATCGATCAACTCGGCGGTGATCCGCAGCCGGTCCTCGGCTCGGCGCACGCCGCCTTCCAGGATGTAGCGCACGCCCAGCTCGCGCGCGATTGTGCCGACATCCTTGGTCGTCCGCTTGAACGTCATTGCAGACGTCCGTGAGATGACGCGAAGCGCGCCCATCCGGGAGAGATCGGCCGTTACTTCGTCGGTGAGACCGTCCGCAAAGTACTCGTTTTCTGGATCCGTGCTCAGGTTCGCGAACGGCAGCACGGCAATCGATTTGACCTGGCTGAGCGCCGGATTCCTCCCACGGCCCCGGGCGGGAGTGAACGCCTCGGGGCGGCGTCGGCCGGTTTGTTGCCACGTGTCAATCTCGGATTTGAACGCATAGACGCTGCCGAGCACTCGATGGACGTGGCGGTGCACGGGCAGCCCCTCGTCGCGTTCCCAGCGGCGCACCGTGCGGACGCCACGCCGGAGGTACGCGGCAATCTCCTTCCAGGAATCGAGACGGTCTTCAGCGGAGGCTGACACGCGGCCCAATTCTAGCGCTGCGGTACCGCGGTTGTCCGTTCAGGAGTCGAAGTAGGCCAAAGGGGGCCATCGGCCGCTCGGCCACCTTTCTACCGTTGGCAACGCATCGGAGGCCGCGTACGTTCGAGCTGCCCACGTCCGCCGAATACTTGCCCTGTTTCGCAGGAGGCTCCATGATGTCGCTGCCCATTGCCCACGCTCTCGCCATCACCGCAATAACGATGCTGTTCATCGGTGATGCTGGTGCGCACGCCATCCGCAACTTCTCGGCCGCACCCGGCAATGAGGCCACTCGCACCGTGAAGGTCGCGGGTAGCGGCTTCGATGATCTCCAGAACGCCATCGTTCATTGGGAGAAGCCGACACCAACGGGAAAGATCCAGCAGAGTACGCAGATCGTCGAGCTCTACGGCGACTTGAGAGGACGGGTCCTGTATCACGTCACGTCCGTCTTCGACTTCGTCAATGGCACACTCGTGAATACAGGAGATCAGGTGTACTCAGGAACAGTCGCGGGCTCGGCCCCGGTTCTGATTCATGACGATCAGTTCCGGTTCGAGGTCAATCTGGTCACCGGGAAGGAGGTCGGCCAGGTGTTTCTCTTCAATCACATCGCCGGGCCGAAGGTGCGATGCACGGTCGAAGGCGTCGGAACGGGACTGAACGCGGATGGCAATCCCACGTTTACCTACACTGGCGATTGCATGTTCCGCGGTCGATAGCGTGACTCGGTGCGATGGTGTCGCACCACGCGAACAGATGAACACCGGCGCGTGCGGTTCGAGCACTGTCTTCCGCCAACGGTGATTCGATGGACGTTGCGTGACGCTCTTCGATCGCGACCACCCAGCAGCGTTCAGGCCGTTCAGATTCTGATCTCTTGGACGGTGCCGGGGCCTCGGGCCACAACGCACTCAGGCGCGAAGTTCAGATAGAAGCCCGCAGATCGCAAAAGGGACATCCTGGTCGAGCGCCGTCAACAGATTCATCAGGCGTTCGACGAAAAGCCCGCGAGCTTGTAGTGACGAAGCGCAGAAACCTTCGGTTGCGTTACTCCCAACACCTTGGCTGCATCTGCTTGGGGAAAGCTTGCGGAAGGCAGCGTGTGGTCGATCAGTTCTATGAACCGGTCAGCAGGCTCCTGCGGATGGTGATCGGATAGAGATGTAGGGCACCCCTTTATGGGGGCCTCAGTCCACGCGTAACGCGACGACGGGATCCACGCGCATCGCTCGTCGAGCTGGCAGGTAGCAGGCGAGCCCTGCCACGATCACGAGCGCAACCGGGACCGCGATGAACGTGACCGGGTCTCTGCGCGACACCGAGAACAGCAGCGTCTCCATCACCTGCGACAGTCCCATGGCCGCGCCGACGCCAATCGCCGCGCCGACGCCGGCGAGCGCCATGCCGCGGCCCAGAATCTGCCGGAACACCTCGCTGCGGGTCGCGCCCAGCGCCAGCCGCACGCCGATCTCGCGGGTGCGCTGCGAGACGAGATATGCCATCACGCCGAACAGGCCGATGGCCGCGAGCGCCAGCGCCACGCCCGCGAAGGCGCTGAGCAGGTAGAGGTTGAATCGGCGCGGGCCCATGGACTGCTCGAACAGCGTGTCCATCGACGACACGGCCGAGAGCGGCACGTTCGGATCGATCGACCGGAGCGAGGCGCGCACGGTGTCGACTGATGGGGCTCTCGATCGCCACACCAGCGACATCGGGTTCCACGTCGGGTACTGCGTGGCCGCGCCGTAGAACACGAACCCCGCGTCCTCGTCGAGCCCGAACGTCTTCACGTCGCCGGCCACGCCGACAATGGTGTGCGGCTCTTCGGTGAAGCTCCGCATGATCAACGTGCGGCCGATCGGATCCTGGTTCGGGAAGTACCGCTCCGCCAGCGTCGCGCTGATGATGGCCACCGCCGGCGCCTCGGTCACGTCCTGCGACGTGAACTCGCGTCCGCGCAGCGGAATGCCCATGGCGGCGAAGTACCCGGGGCCCGCGAGCCGCCACGCCGCCGAGCCGGCCTCCTCGTTCGACTGCGTGGGCAGCTTGACGTCGCCGGCCGTGAAGTCGCCCGAGAGCGGCGGCCCGCTGGCGATCGCCGCGGCCTCGATGCCCGGGCGGCCGCGTAGATCGGTAAGGAGGCGTTCGAAGAACGCGCGCTTGGGCGGCCCGCCGGGGTACGCCGTGTTCGGCAGGCCGACGCGCGCCGTCATCACGCCCGATGTGTTGAAGCCGGGATTTACCTGCTGCAGCCGCGCGAAGCTTCGAATCAGCAGCCCGGCGCCGATCAACAGGGCGACCGAGAGCGCCACCTCTGCGACCGTCAGCGTCGCGCGAATCCGCTGGCTTCTGGTGCCCGAGGTGGAGCCGCGCGAGTCGGCGCGCAGTGAGTCCTGCGGATCCTGCCGCGCCGCCTGGATCGCGGGCGCGAGCCCGAATGCGATCATCGTCGTCAGCGCCACGCCGAGCGCGAAGGCCAGCACCGTGCCGTCGATCGACAGCTCGTCGAGGCGCGGTACCGAATCCGGCCCGAGCGCGACCAGGAGGCGCACGGCGGCGAAGGAAATGGCGACGCCGATCGACGCCGCGAGCACCGCGATCAGGCACGACTCGAACAGCAGCTGACGGGCGAGGCGGGCGCGCGTTGCGCCCATGGCCGCGCGAATCGACAGCTCGCGCTGCCGTCCCGTCCCGCGCGCCAGCAGCAGGTTCACCACGTTGCCGCAGGCGATCAAGAGCACGAGGGCCACGGCGCCGAGCAGCACGAGCAGCGAGCGCCGCGTCGATTCCGGCACGAGCCAGTCATAGAAACCGAGGAGGCGTACGCCCCAGCCTTTGTTCGATTCGGGATACTGCACACCCATGCGCGCCGCCATGGCCTCGAGCTCGCTGGTTGCTTGCTGAAGCGACACGCCGTTGGCCAGCCGGGCGATCACCGACAGCCGGTGATCCGCGCGGTTGCGCGCCGGATCCGGGGCGAGCGGCGCCAGGATGTCGGTGGTTCCGCCCCAGCGGAACGACGCGGGCAGCACGCCGACAACCGTGTATGGCTGCGCGTTCAGCGTCATCGTCTTGCCGATCGCGCGCGGATCGCCGCCGAACGCACGCTGCCAGAAGCCATGACCGAGGATCACCACGCGCGTGTTGCCGCGGAGACGATCTTCCTCATCGAGGAAGTTGCGGCCGAGGATCGGCGTCACCTGGAGCGTCGGCAGGAACGTGGCAGTGACGCGCATGCCAAGCAGCACTTCGGCTTCTCCGCCGGATGTCCAGGTGAGTCCGATGTTGTCCATGGCCGCCATCGCCTGGAAGCTCTTGGCCTGCGCCCGCCAGTCGAGGAAGTTGGGGTGTGAGGTCGCGAACGTCGGCCAGCCGCGCTCGACGTTGCTCTCCCAGATCCTGACGAGCTGGTCGGGATTCGAGAACGGCAACGGCCGCAGCATCACCGCATTGACGACGCTAAAGATCGCGGTGTTGGCGCCGACGCCAAGGGCCAGCGTGATCGCCGCCACGAGCGTGAACCCCGGGCTCTTGCGCAGCGAACGCGCTGCGTAACGGACGTCCTGCGACGATGACATAATCGGCACTCCAGACGCGTTTGACGGTGTTCGAGTTGAAACGGTTTGCGACGTCGGCCATTCCCGGCCGCCGCTGGCCCTCCGCGAATTCGCACTGGAAATCGAGGGCCGCGATCGGTTCGTGCAGCGAGAGCTGCTCTGGGCGTGCATGAATGCGTGTTTGGCGTTCTCGCACTCGAGAACGAGCCAGTCGACCCGAGGCTGTGAGATGCCGCGAGCGGGAAGGAACTCGGCATCAAGGTGCGGGCCAACCTAGCGACGATGCTCGGGGCGACCGTCCAGAGGAAAAGGCCGCCGGAATCCGACGACCTTTCCCTGCAAGTATCTTTGGTTGCGGGGGCTCGCAACCATCTGAATTTGGCGTTCGCCTGGGTGGCGGCCTGACGTCTCCGGGAACTTTCGAATGAGCGCGCAAAGACCAACGCCGAGTGCTGGAAGAATGACGCTACGGCAAACTGAGCGCGACTAATTCGGCGCGTTGGGATGCACCTCCGATCGGGACGACGATGTACTGACGCCCATCCACGCTGTATGTCATCAGGGCTCCGGTCGCGTTTCCTGGCAAAGGGATTTTCCCAACGAGCCTGCCGTTCTCCGGGGACAGCGCAAGCAGCGCAGGGTCCAGCACCTCCGTCTCGATTTCTATGGCGTTCCCTCTCGCCGAGACACCCCGCACACGCGCGCTTGGCCCCTCCTGCGCGACGAACAGCAACGATGATGTGAGAAGCGCGAAGCTCCTGAAAGGCCATCCCAGCTCGGGAAGTTGCAGATGACCAAGAGCAGGGTGATTTCTCGGACCTTCCCCAATCGGCCGCATCCACAGGTGACGCCCAGTGTTCAAGTCGATCGCGGTGATGCGGCCGTACGGTGGTTTGACGAGAGGCAGACCCTCCGGACCGTCTGGGCCGAATCGAAGATCACCCGTAAACGGATAGGCTGTATTCCCGTCCGGCGACTTGCGGACCCGCAGGATCGTCGGATTGGTTACGGATGGGACATAGAGAATGCCTTTGCGCGGATGAACCGCCGCGCCAGCCCAACTGGCGCCGCCAACGACGCCTGGAAGAGTTATCGTTCCTCGCTCGCTGGGTGGCGTGAACAGCGGACCGAGGTCGAACCGCCCCGCGATGCCGCCAGCGGCGTTTCGCAGATCCTTGGTGAAATCAATCAGATCGTCGTCGGTGACTCCCTGCCGATCGAACGGAGCCGGCTTCGTTGGAACGGGTTGCGTCGGCGAAGCCTTTTCACCCGCGACCCGCGACGGTGGCACGGGGCGATCGTCAATGGGCCAGACAGGCGTCCCGGATGTGCGATCGAGGACGTACACGAAGCCCTGTTTCGAAACCTGCGCGACGGCTTGAATGAACCGTCCCTCGACCGTGAGGTCCACCAGGTTCGGTGCTGCGGGAAGGTCGTAATCCCACAGCCCGTGCCGGACAGCCTGGAAGTGCCAGACGCGTCGTCCGCTTTCTGCGTCCAACGCGACCAGGCTCTCGGCAAACAGGTTGCTGCCAGGCCGACGTCCGCCGTAATAGTCGTTAGTTGCCGTGCCAAAAGGCAGGTATACGAGGCCCAGGCTCTCGTCACAGCTCATGGTCGACCAGACGTTTGTATCGCCGCCGTTCTTCCAGGCATCCTGTTCCCACGTCTCGGCCCCAGGCGCGTCCTCCTGTGGCACCGATTCGAAACGCCATCGCAATCCCCCTGTGCGCACGTCGTACCCGCGCACGTCACCCGATGGCATCCTCGCCGGCAAAGGTAGGGCGGACGCTCCGTCGACGTCGAGAATCGAAGAGCCGACAACGATCGAACTGCGGCAGACGATCGGCGGCGATGTCATTCCGTACAGCACGCGATCGACGTGACGACCCAGGTCCTTCGTCAGATCCACTCGCCCGCTATCCCCAAATTCGCGCACCGGAATGCCGGTCGCGGCGTCGAGTGCAATGAGGTACGCGTCGCCCGTCGCGATGAGGATTCGGCGGCCTGTTCGGTTCTCCCAGAAAGCCACGCCGCGATGCACAAAGCCCATCCCGGGCGGCGAGCCTGACCGGTGGGTTCCCGGATCGTAAGTCCATTTCGTTTGACCGGTGACGGCGTCAATCGCGGCCACTTGACTGAGTGAAGTGCTCGTGTAGAGCGTGCGACCCACCATCAAAGGAGTAGCTTCGTTCCTCCAGGTCCACAGCTTCGGATTGCGCTCGCGCAGCGTCTCGTCAATGGATTCCCACCGCCATCTGACGCGAAGGCTGCCGACGTTTGCCGCGTTGATGTGGTCGAGAGGGGAAAACCTCGTGCTGGAGGCGTCGGAGGCGTAGAGTCTCCATTCTCGAGATGGTGTGTCGTCTCCGCATGACGACATCACCCCAAGGGACCCGATGCAACCTACGACGAGCGCAAGGTATCGGGAAGAGCGCATAACGCTCCTCGCTCTGGAGATCGCCGAGGTGCGCCGCGCACGGTTACGTTCAGCGAGTAGGTAGCGGCGGCCGTTCAGAAGGATCGAGGAGGGGCTGCAATGTGTCCGATGGCCGCGCCAGTTACGACTCAACTCGCACTCGGGGTTTCTATCGCACTGCTGCTCGCCGGATGCGGGAACGGTCCCACATCGCCGAGCGCACACACGACACCGACCACGCCCGGGATCGCGGGATCGTCTAGTTTCCCTGCAGGTCCATACGTGGCATCTGGTGCTGTAACTGACGCTGTCGGCCCGATTGTTGGTGCGAATGTGAATGCCTTCGTCATCACGTCTGGCATCGGTTACTCCTATATGTATGCGCATGGCGCGCTCCTCAGTGACGGCGGGCGACACTATCGCATGACGGACCTGCCAGGTGGTGCGCACCTCTGGTTCCAAGTGTATAAGGATGGGTACGTTCAACAATGCGCAGTCCCTTCAGTGACGATCGAAGGGGATTTGACGATGGACCTCGCCCTCGTCGCGAAGTCGAACGTCACCGCATCAGCGACCCAGGCGGCGCCGCCGGGGTGGCGATGGGTATCCGGCACGATCGTCGAGAACACTGCCACGGGCAAAGAGCCCGTCGCAGGAGCAGGCGTCGATTTTGAACCGCTCGAAGATTTTCCTGCCGCCGTTACCTACAGCGATGCGGCCGGTCGATTCGCCTTGTGCGGGTTGCCGCAGAACGAGTCGGTCACTCTCGACGCAGGACTTGGCGGCCGCATCGCCTATGTGACGGTGCCTCCCGGCCAAACCACCGGCATCGAGATCACGCTGCCGTAACGCACCCTGTCCATCCAACAAAAAACGGGTTGATCCAGTTCAAACAGGATGCGGCGCATGATCTGTGACGCGACACCGCTTCGACGTCACCCTGACTCCAAGCCTGGAGCAGCGCGCTTACGTCATCGCCTGCGTGGTTGACCCCGTCCCAAGGCCGCCTCCTGCGGCGTATTTCGCCGCGCTCACTCACCGTGAGCAAGTGTCCGTCGATTTCTCGCGTCAGTCGACAGGAAGATTCCGGTCAACTGATGAAGCTCCAGGCGAGTTGGGGCGAGGAGTTCGAGATGATGAACCAGCTGCGTTCGATCCTGATCGCGAGTACGGCGGCTCTTCTGGGTGTGCCGCAGATTGCCAATGCGGATGTCGTAACCGATTGGAACACGATCGCCGTCAGCACCGTGTCTGCCGACCGAGTTAATAATCGCCAAAGCCGTGACATGGCCATGGTGCACGCGGCGATGTTCGACGCGATGAACGCGATCCGTCCGTACTACACGCCGGCCATGGTTTCGATTACGGCAAAGGGCTCCGCCTCGCGCGAGGCGGCCGCCGCGCAGGCTGCTCACGACGTGCTCCTTGCGCTGTTCCCGGCGCAGCAAGCCAACCTCGACGCAGAACTCGCCGCGTCGCTGGCGCAGATCCCCGACGATGACGAGCACGGCCACCGGCCGAAGTACGCCCCAGGGTCCGTAGTGGTGGGCACGATTTCTACTACCTGATCGATTGCGAGCAGGTTGCGCGCTCGAGGTCTCGTCCTCCCTCGTGACTCCGTG
>JBKPAJ010000211.1:0-33721 GCA_046726375.1 Acidobacteriota bacterium | reverse complement strand
GCATCGACGCGCATGCGGCTCGGATATTCGACGAAGGTTTTCGTCTTCGCGGAAACCTTGCCGTTTGGTGTCATCAACGTGGTGTCCGCCTCGGCGACGATGGCCTTGACTTTGCTGAGCGCCTCGACGCCACCACGTGCGGTCACGACCTTGCGCAGCAGTTGATCGACTTCCGACGTCTCGGTTTGCGCGGCGGCCGGCTTCTGCTGGTACGCGACGCGCGGCATGAGGGACGCCGGCGACTTGAGGCCGCCGAATGCGATCTGGCCCGGCCGTAAGGTCGTGCGGGAGCTCCTTTTCAAATCCGCCGCAAGCAGATCGATCTGATCGATCGGAATGCGCTCGTAATCACCGAACCCGACGCCTTTCAGATCGTTGATGAATGCATTCGCGTTGCCCACCAGCACGACGGCAAGCCGGTCGGGATGAAAATACCCGCGCGCGACCCGCTGAATGTCCTCCGGCGTCACGCTGACGGTCCGCTCGCGGTAGTTCTGCAGCTCCTCGAGCGGAAGCTCGTAAAACAGTTGATTCAGCACCTGCGTGGCAATCGCATCGGGCGTTTCGACCGTGAGCGGGAAGTGGCCCACCATGTAGTTCTGGGCGCTTCCTAGCTCGCTGTCGTACACGCGCTCGCGCTGCAGGCGCGTGATTTCGTCCACGATGACGCGCAGCGTCTCCGCGGTCGCGCTCGATCGCGTGTCGGTCTCCGCGACGATGCCGCCGGCGGTTTTATAGGTGTCGAGGTCCGCTGACGCGCCGTAGGTCAGCCCGCGCTGCGATCGCAGCACCTGCTGCAGCCGATTGGCGCCTTCGCCGCCAAGAATCTTGACGGCTTGATCGAGCGCGGCATAGTCGGTGTGCTTGCGAGGAATGCCGATCTGGCCGACGCGAATCTCGGTCTGCACTGCGTCAGGCTTGTCGACGATCACCACGCGTTTGGTCGCCGGCGGCGGATCGATCGGCTTGAACGCCGGGACATCGCCGGTTGCCCAGTCGCCGAACGCCTGTTGCACGCCGGCAAGGGCGTCGGCCGGGCTCACGTCACCGACAATCGCAAGCAGCGCGTTGTTCGGGACGTAAAAGCGGCGGTGGAACTCGATGAAGTCCTGGCGCTGCAGCGAGGCCAGAGATTCGGCGGTGCCGCTGCCGGGCAATCCGTAGGGATGGAAGCCGTAGATCAGTCGATCGATAACCTGACCGGCGAGGTTGTCGGGATCCTCCGCCGCGACCTTGAGCGATGAGATCGCCTGCTGGCGCTGTCGTTCGATCTCCTCGGCAGCGAAGGTCGGCCGCCGCACGACATCGGCCATCAACTGCAGGCCGAGCGTGAGGCCGTCCTTCATCACCACCGTGCTGACGTAGGTCAAATCGGTGCCGGCGCCGGTGCTGAGGATGCCGCCGGCGAAGTCGATCGTGTCGGCAATTTGTTCCGCGCTGCGGCCGGCAGCGCCCTGATCGAGGAGGGACGCCGTCAACATCGCCACTCCCAGCTTTTCCTTCGGATCCATCGCCGCGCCGGCACGCACGATCATGCGGACGCTCACCGCGGGCTGCTCGTGATGGCTGACCAGGACGACCTTGAGGCCGTTCGGCAGGGTCTTGAGTTCGTACGGTGGGAAGTTCATCGGCCGGGCCGACAGAGGTCGCGGCGGATTCTCACTCGGCCAGGGCCGCGTTTGCGCGCTCCCGCTGGCCGCGAGCGCCGTCACGCTGACAACGATGACGAGGAGGACGCGACCTTGCCGTGAGCGAGCACAGCAAGGCGAAGGGACCCGCCCGGAGCGAGCGCACTGACGCACGCGAGTCGAAGCGGTCACTGTGCACCCCCTGTCCCCTTCGGCATCACGTGCAAGACCACACGATGCTCGGGCACAAAGTAGGTCTTCGCCACGCGCTGCACATCGGCGGTCGTGATCTTCTGAAAGATGTCGAATTCGCCGTCCGCGGTAGTGATATCCGAGTGAATCACCTCGGCGTGCGCAAGATGCTCCGTCTTCTGCTGGATCGACTCGCGGCTGAGAATGTAGTCGCGCGCGAATTGATTCTTCGCGCGCTGCAGCTCGCGTTCGGAAATCCCTTCGCTCTTGATCCGATCGAGCTCGGCGACGAGCGACTTCTCAACCGCCGCCGGCGGTTGACCAGGATTGACAATCGCCACCGCGAAAAATAAGTTCGGGTTCTCGATGATGTTGCCGCCGCCAAACGCCGTCAATGCCTGCCCCGTTTCGTAGACAAGCTTGCGATAAATGCGCGAGCTCTGCCCGTCGGAGAGCACCTTCGAGAGGATGTGCAGCGGATAGGAATCGGGATGACCGTCGTAGGTGATGTGATACGCCACGACCACTGCCGGTAGTGGCCAGGATTCCTCGACCGTGACGCGCTTTTCTTTGATCTGCGCCGGCTCCTTTGGGATATCGCGCGGCACCGGCTTCTCCGCCGCGGGCACCCGTCCCAGATACTGATTCACGAGATTGATGGTCTGGTCTTTGTCGAAGTCGCCGGCGACGACCATGGTGCAGTTCGACGGCACGTAAAACGTGCGATAGAACTCGCGCACATCGTCGATCGTCGCCGACTCGAGGTCCTGCATGCTGCCGATCACCGGGTGCTTGTAGGGATGCGCCGTGAACGCCTGGTCGAACAAGATTTCGTTCAACCGCCCGTAGGGCTGATTTTCGATGCGCATCCGCCGCTCTTCCTTCACCACTTCGCGCTCGTTCTTGAACGTTTTGTCGTCGATGCGCAGCGTGGCCATGCGATCGGCTTCCATCCACAACACGAGCGGCAAGTACTGCGACGGAACCGTCTGCCAGAAGACGGTCGCATCTTCAGTCGTATACGCGTTGGCCTGTCCGCCCACCGACGAGATCATCGATGTGTGCTGCTCGGGATCGACGTTCTTCGATCCCTTGAACATCATGTGCTCGAAGAGGTGGGCGAAGCCGGTGCGGCCCGGACGCTCGTTCTTCGATCCGACGTGATACCAAAGCGACACGTGCGTGATCGGCGTCGAATGATCTTCGTGGAGGATTACCGTCAAGCCGTTCGGCAGCACCATACGCTCGTAGGTGAGTTTCGGTGGACGCACGGCGGCGTCCAGGACGGCACGCCAGGGAGTCGCCAACGTGACCGCCGCCGACAGGGCGAGCAGCAGAACCTTTCGAAAGGCTGGATGTTGCATGGAATGTCTCTCGATTATCTCGGATTTTTCGCTTCGAGCGAGGCCAAACGCGCCTCGAGGTCGCTCAACTGCCTGCGCATCTCGGGCAGACGGCGAAACACGACATACGCTTTGCGCCACTCGAGGTTGTCCATGTGCGGATAGCCGGTAATAAAGCTGTCGGCGGCGACATTGCCGGTAATCCCGGTTTTCGCCGAGGCCTTGGCACGGTCGCCGACCGTCACATGCCCGGTTACACCCACCTGGCCGCCGAGCATCACCTGCTCGCCGATCACCGAGCTGCCGGCAATGCCCACCTGGGCGGCCAGCAGCGTGTTCTTCCCCACGATCACCCCGTGAGCGATCTGCACGAGATTGTCAATCTTGGTTCCGGCATGCACGCGCGTCTCACCCACTGCCGGCCGGTCGATCGTGGTGTTCGCGCCGATCTCCACATCGTCTTCGATCACGACAGTGGCGACCTGCGGAATCTTCTCGTGCGTGCCGTCTTCGCGGGTGGCAAAGCCAAAACCGTCGCTGCCGATCACTGCGCCGTCCTGGACGACTACCCGCGCACCGATTTCGACCCGTTCGCGGACCGACACGCGCGCATGAAGGAGGCAATCAGGACCAAGGACGGCGCCGGCACCGATGACCGAGTGCGCGTGCACGATTGAGCGCGCGCCAATCCGCGCGCCCGATTCAATCACGACATAAGGACCGATGGTGACGTCCTCGCCCAGAATGGCATCACCTGCCACAATCGCCGTGGCGTGCACGCTCGGGGCGGGTCGCGTGTCGGGGTGCAGCAATCGCGTCGCACGTGCAAACGTCAGGTAGGGATTTTTTGCGCGGAGAATCGCGCACGGCGCGCCGTCGATGTCCAACCCTGCGATCACCGCAGACGCCTTCGACCCGGGGAGCAACGAGGCGTATTTCGTGTTGGCGAGAAACGTCAGATCCCCGCTGCTGGCTTGCTCGAGCGTGGCGACGCGCGTGACTTCGATGTCGCCGTCGCCTTCGAGTGGACACCCGAGCCGCGCCGCGAGCTCGCTCAGCTTCACACGCCTAGATTACACTCGATCGAAACGGAAATCGGCGTAATCCACGCAAATCCGTGGATCGCTTGATCCGCGTCATCACGTGCTTGCTACTTGTTCAAAGTACGTCGCAAGGTGTTGCAGCCGGAGACGCGCTGCCAGTTCGTGCACGCGGCGCATGCGATGGGGCGCCGTCGCCACCAGCAGCCCGCGCAGCTCGGTGAGCGCGGGATTGGGACGGATCGTCCACTTCACACTGGAGAGGCCGTGCTTCGCGCCGAGATACGAAAGGGAATGCCCGAAGACCTGAAACGTGAAATAAAAACCGGGCACGTTCGGACCCGGGACGACGACCAGCGGTGCAACGAGGATCAGGAGCAGGAGATCGATCCAGATCCACTTGAAGTGGTGATCGAGGTCTTTTTTCAGCGTGGTGCGGATGATCGTATCTGCCTGCGCTTCCGAGATGTCCGAGGGTATCTGCGCGCAGACGCAGTCGGCTTTGCGCAGGTGCCACAGGAGCCGCTGTTCTGCAATGCGTTCGACAATGAAGCCCATGGCGCGGCGGCGCCAACGGGTCACGATGCCGACGCGTGCCGGGTCTTCGGCCTCGTGACGTTTGTGACGCCACTCCTCCGCCTCGCGCAGCATCGCGGAAAACCGCCGCCGCACGCGCTGAAGGATGCCGCTATCGCCCTCGCTCTCACCTTCCTCGAGAGGGTCGGTATCCGGCGCTTCATAATAGATTTCGTACTGATCCTGCGTTGCCGTCGGAATCAGAAACACGTCCATCCTTGAGGAGGACGTGTCGTCGCGCTGCATGGTTCCCAAATCAGGGCTGCCGCCCGGGCGGACGGATGGCGCGTGGGGCCCGGCCGGGCCGCTCTGCCGGAACCGCAGGACGTCCGGCCTGCTCCCAGGCACCGATGACGACGGCGGCGACCGCCGTGATGGAATCATTCAAACGCCTCTCGAGGACACTCATCTGTTCCCGGCCGAGGGCAACGAAGTACCCATCATCATAAAATTTGCGTCCCTGAGCCGCCTTCTTGTCAGAGAGAAGCACACCCTCTGCCAGCTGATAGCTGGATAGAAGCGTCTCAAACATGAATTCGCGCGGGTCAATCGCCGGCTTGGGCTGAGCCGGTGCGATCTTGACGCGCGCGCGGTTTCGTTCGAAAAGTTCTGCCTCCCATCGGCTGTGGATGCCGTGCTGGTTCGTTTGCTGACCGTCGTAATTGACCACGGCATGAAGCGGCACGTGACCGTCGCTCACGTAATGCGCGAGGATGGCGGCAAACAACACGATGTTGTCGAGGCCGTACGACGGCTGCGGCTTGCGCGTCAGTCCTTCGAACTCGCGCTGCAGTCGTCCGTAAAACTCTTCGGTGCGCCAGGGCAGTGTGCCCTGGGTGGTGACGACATCGCGGCCGAATTTCTGAACGGCACGGTCGTATTCGTGGGGCAATTCTTTGAACGGATACTTCCCGTAGAAATCGAGATCGACGAAGTGATTTGGCGGCTCTGCCTCCCACCCGACAGTGCGCCACAAATCAGGATCGATCGAGCGCTCGATGATGTCCCTCTTGCGGCGCTCGAAGAGCGGCTTCAATTCGGGCGGCAGCAACGCGATGAAGTGCTCCGCGATGACTTTGTGTGCCTCGAATCCCCAGGCGTGCGCCGGCACCGGCGCGAACAAGAGCAGCGCGCCAAGGAATATCGTCAAACGCATACCGGCTTATTGTGGCAGATCAACCGTCGTGGCCAGCCAGGTCTCGCGCCCCCCGGGTCCCGCATAGCGGTAGTCATTCAATTGGACGCGCGGTGGCGAGACCCGCTGCACGACGAAAAAAGGAAATCGCGACCAGCGCAAATAGCCGCGCCCGGCCGGGGTTTGTGCCGCCACGCGCGCAAGTGGATGATCGGCGTTAACGTCCACGCCGTAGCCGGCGGGACGAAAATGCGGTGTCGGCTCGAACCATACAAAGCCTTTCTCATATCGTCCGCCGACGTCGATCAGGACTTCGCGCCGGAACGGATTGAAGATCACTGGCGTGACCATGAAGCGCGTGTCCGCAGGTTGTCCGGCACGCGTCAGTCCCGCGTGCACGACGCCGCGCGCCCAGAAGTTCGAGCCCAGCATGACAAGCATGTAGACAGCCGCGATCGCCACGCCGATTCGCGGCACACGGTACGGGCGGCCGCCGCGCCGCGCCTGCTGCCTTCCCATCACGATCGCGGCCGTAAAAACAAGGTAAAGAATCGGATCGACGATGTAGAGCGCGTCGCCGTAGAACCAGCGTTCCGAAAACGGCATCAACAAGCGCACGCCGTAGCTGTTCAGGAAATCCATGAAGACGTGCACCCAGATGCCGAGGTAAGAAAGAATCAAAAGACCACGCAGGTTGGCCCGCGATGCAGCAGGCGCGCCCGGCGCCGCGCCACTCCGAGCACGATCGAGCAGATACATCACACCCGCAAACGCCGCGGGGAGAACGGCCATGGCGAGCACGCCGTGCGTCCAGCCGCGCCGGAACGACATCGGTAGCGTATCCGTGGCAAACACCAGCACGTCGACGTCGGGGAGGTTCGAGGCGATCATCAACGTCGCCATGCCGCGCGGCGTGAATCGCTTGAGGCCGGCGTCCGCGAGCGCGGCGCCGGCCAGCGTGTGGCACAGGTTATCCATGCTGGAGCGCTTCGGCTCGCAGATCCTTTCGAATCACCTTGCCGACGTTTGATTTCGGCAGGTCCTCGCGGAAGATGACAGCTTTCGGGACTTTGTAGTTCGTCAGCGTTATTTTGCAGTGACGACGGATGTCGTCCTCAGTGACGGACGGGTCTTTGCGCACAACGTACGCCTGCACGGCTTCACCACAAAGGGGATCAGGCACGCCGATGACCGCGACATCTTTCACTCCAGGATGCTCCGCAATGACGGCTTCAACTTCACTGGGGAACACTTTGAACCCGCTCACCACGATCATGTCCTTCTTGCGGTCGACGATCGAGACGTAGCCATCTTCGTCGAGCGTCGCGATGTCTCCAGTCGCGAGCCAGCCGTCGTGCAGAACGTCGGCCGTTTCCTCAGGACGCTGCCAATAGCCCTGCATCACTTGCGGCCCGTTCACGAGCAGCTCGCCGGCCTCACCCGGTGCAACGTCGCGGCCGTCGGCATCAACCAGCCGCACATCAGTGCCTGGGACGGGCACGCCAATCGATCCAGTCTTGGGCCGGTGGAACGGATTCATCGTCACGATGGGGGAGCTTTCCGTCAGACCGTATCCTTGAAACACCTGAGTGCCGGTCACCTCGGCCCACCGCTTTTCCACGGCCGGCACGAGCGCCATACCGCCGGCAACGGTTCCTTTCAGTTTCAGGTGCAACTGCCGAAACCACGGCTCGTTGAGGAGGCCGACAAACAACGTGTTGACACCGGTGAACCAGGTGATCGGCTCGTTGGTAAACGGACCTTGCATGGTCGTGAACGGCCGCGGACTCGGGATCAGGATATTGCGGCCGCCGACGGCGAAGAAGATCATCAGGTTCGCGGTGAAGGCAAAGATGTGATACAGCGGCAACGCCGTGAGCATCACTTCCCGCCCTGGCTCGATGCGCGGTTTCCACGCTTCGAGACCCTGCACGACGTTCGACACCAGATTGCCGTGCGTGAGCACCGCGCCTTTAGCCACCCCGGTTGTCCCGCCCGTGTACTGCAAGGCGGCAATCGAGTCGCGCGTTAAGGAGGCTTCGTAGGGGAGCGGTCCTTCGCGCGCGCCACGCTGTGCCCGCCCTTCCGCCAGCGCGCGCGCGAAAGTGACGTGCGGAAACGTTGCAGGCGGGATCATCTTCTTTACGTACTTCTGCACCGCGTGCACGACAAACCGCTTCAGCGTCGGCAGCAAATCGGCGATGGTGACGACAATCACCTTGCGAATCGACGTTTTCGGCAGAACTTCGGCGACCTTGGCCGCAAAGATGTCGATGACGATCAACCCGACGGCGCCGCTGTCGGTGAACTGATGCGTCATTTCGGCCGGCGTGTAGAGCGGATTCGTGTTCGCCATGACGAGGCCGGCCTTGAGACAGGCGAAGACGGCGACCGGATACGCCAGGCAGTTGGGCATCTGCAGGGCGATGCGATCGCCGGCGGCGAATCCCGCGACTTCCCGCAAATACACGGCCAAGTCGTCGGACAGCCGATCGACCTCGCCGTAGGTCAGCGTTCCTTGCGTGCCATTGGGGAGATAGAGCGTAAACGCAGGACGATCGCGATACTGCCGCACGGCATCGCGAATGAAGGCGGGCAGATGGGACCACGCGAGTGGCGGCAGATCCTTATTTGTCTGCTCGTCGTAAAAGCGAGTCCACGGACGCTGCACAGGCGTACCTTACAAGTTACAAGTTACAAGTTCAAAGTTCAAAGTTCAAAGTTCAAAGTGAGTTTCAAAGTTCAAAATTTTGGGAGTGCTTAGGTTCGCGAGTCGGACTCCCAACTTGATAACTAACCTTGAACTTTGCACGGTGAACTCGTAACTCACAGGCCGGACGGGAATGTTTCCGCGAGGTCCGGCTCCATTTGCGACCAGGTTTCGAGCGGTTCGAGCGCGTGCGTACGATCGATGTGCAGCACGATGTCGAACTGCTTGCACAACTGCGCCGTGAAGTAGTGGCTGAGACGTTCGGTGTCGGGCCGGTAGATCACCCCGATCGCGCGCTCGAGACGCGAGGTCGTGAGGGCCGCACACAGGGCCTCGTCCTCGAAACTCAACATGAAGCGCTCGAGACCCACCGTGTGGAGAAGCGCGTCATAGCTCGCCGGCAGCGCCGGCAGCATCTTCAGGGGCTGCGGCGGTTCGTCCCAGTCCGAAGCCGCCGTAACCGAGCCGGCGAACGTGGTAAACCCGATCAGCCGCACCTCGGGCTGGTAGCGCGCGCGCGCGAGTTGACCGAGATTGATCTCGCCCTGCTGTCCCATTGCCGTCGCTCGTGCGTCGCCCAGATGCGAGTTGTGCGCCCACACGACGGCGCGCGCCGGCGTTGAGCCGGTGCCCAGGTGCGACAGCAACGCGTCGAGCGTTTCCATCATGTGCGTGTCGCGCAGGTTCCACGACTGCTGGCGTGCGCCAAACATCGCGCGGTAATAACTCTCGGCGTTCTTGACGAGGCGCGCGTTCTGCTCCGCCATGAAGTGTTCGTCGGCGCCGATGGCGCCGTTGCGGCTGACGTATTCCGCGGCTTTCTGTCGCAAGTCCAATAACTGCGCAACGGCCTCGTCCTCGCATGAGCGCGTCAGACCCAACGAGGCAGCGAAGCCGTAGCTTTGCGCATCTTCGCCGAATCCCTGGAAGCAGCGATAGCGTGCGAGCGCCCGTTCAGCGGCTGCCGGATCTACGCTCCGCAGGTAGGCGAGCACGGCTTCCATTGAGGTGTGGAGGCCATATAGATCGAGACCGTAGAATCCGGCGCGCTCGTGCTCTGCGCGCGCCGCATTGTGGCCGCGGAGCCATTCGAGAAAGCGCACCACTTCGTGGTTGCGCCACATCCAGCGCGGAAAGCGCTTGAAGTCGTCGAGCGCTTCGGCGGCGCTGCGATCGGCACTCGCGCCGCGGACGTAGCGATTGGCGCGGTACGCGCCCGGCCAGTCGGCCTCGACCGCAACGACGTTGAATCCTTTGTGCGTAATCAGCGCCCGCGTGAGCTCAGCCCGCACGCGATAGAACTCCTGCGTGCCGTGCGTCGAGTCGCCGATCAACACCAGGCGTGCGTCGCCGATTCGATCGAGAACGGCACCAAGGCCGTCCATATCCGCCTCGAACCAGAGAGCTGCGCTGCGGATGAGTTCGCTCGCGTAATCGCTCATGGGTGCATTGCCGCTAGTGCCTGCCGTGCGCGCGCAAGCAACTCGTCGACGTCGGCGTCGGTTGTTGGCGGGAAATTCAGGTACCACTGCCCGACCGCATTGAACCGGGCAGGCTGACGGGCGCAAATGACTTCGTCGGCAACGGCGGTAAACGCTTGGCACGCTTCGGCTGCGCCAACGGGAGCAGCTACGACCACTCGCGCGGCGCCAAGCCGGCGCACGCCTGTCACCGCCGCGTGCATCGTCGACCCGGTCCCGAGACCGTCGCAATCGCGCCCATCGCCAACTCGGGTTGGCCGGGCACGCCCAGCTTCCGTACTAGAAAAACGTCCAGGCGCACACCAAGGACGGTGGCCACTTCGTAGGCAACGGGCAGGCCGCCGCGCGACAATCCGAGTACGATCGCATCGGAACGATGGGCGTAGTGACGCAGTTGTTGCGCGAGGATGGCTCCGCCCTCCCGGCGATCGACGAACGGCTGCGTTAGTGCGTCTGGCATCATCCGACTTTGGCGCAGACCTTATGCAAGCGGGTCGCCACGAAAAAACCAGGCGGCAAGCCTTCTGTGCGACAGTCCAGGTGGCAGAATGGTGCGATGTTTCTCCGGCGGACGCTGCTCGCTTGCCTTCCTTTGGTATTTGTCGTCCTCTTCACCGGCTGTACCAAGGAAAACCGTCCACCAACCGGGCCAACGCCAAATGACGACACCGTCATCTACAGTGCGCTGGGCGCCAGCGATGCGATCGGCTACGGCAGCACGAATGTCTGTGTGTTCTTCGACGGCGACTGCCCGAACGGGACTGGCTACATATACCTCTTGAAGCGTCGTTTGCAAGCGGCGGGAAAGATGGTCACGCTCTTCAACCGCGGCCTTCCGGGATTCGTGCTGTCGCCCGCCATGCAGGCGCTCACGCGTCAACTCGGGCGTGACGACGTTCTCGGCAACTTCATGGACGGCGAAGTTCCTTTCATTTCGAGTGAGTCAACGCACGTCACGGTGTTCGCAGGAGCTAACGACGCTAATGCGATCGCACAAGCCGTGCGCGCCGGACTGGCCGGAAACGATATCCGTGGCTTCATCGATCGCCACCTGCAGCAATGGGGAACTGATTTCGGTGAGCTGATTCGCCGCATCAGGACCAGGGCGCCCAGCTCACGGATCGTCGCGTACAACCTGCCAAATCTCGCCGCCCTGCCCTATGTCGCGCGCAATACCACCGAGGAACGGAGCATTCTGCAGCGGATCGCCGTGGGACTTGCCGATCGCATCAACGCGGCCGCCTCACCGAACGTGCTGATCATCGACCTGCTCTGCGACGCGCGGCTGTATAGCGCCGCGAATGTGTCGGCCGACGGGTTTCATCCGAGCGATCAGGGGTATCAGGTGATGGCCGACCTCGGGTATCCGGCGCTCCTCAATGGCACTGCAGCGGCCCCCGCACCCGGCTGCGCGCAGCGAACGCTGCTCCCCCTGTTTTGACGCGGTGCGCTGCGAAGTGTGCATGTTCTGCACGTTTGGGCTTTTACCCGTGCAGAATATGCGCCTCTTATCATGCAAACGCATCGAAATCTTGCACGGTCAGCATGAATTCATGCATACTTCAGTCACACGTAATCTTCCTGAACGCGGACCAACACCAACCACCAATTGAAAGGGGATCACACGCCTATGGGTTCCGCAGCGCTCGGCGACGCCATTAAGAGCATCAGCGACTGGGCCATGACTGAAGGGCGTAGCGCGAAAACGCCCCCACGCGTCAGTGACATTTTTGGCTCGCTTGTATTCAACGATCAGGTGCATCAGGCGCGACTGCCGAAGGCGGTTTACAAATCGCTCCGAAGTACCGTCGCTCACGGCGAACCACTCGATATCTCGACGGCCGACGCCGTCGCCTCGGCACTAAAGGACTGGGCAATCGAGCAGGGCGCGTCGCACTTCACGCACTGGTTCCAGCCCATGACGGGCATCACGGCGGAAAAACACGATTCGTTCTTTCAGCCCTCCAGTGACGGACGCTCAATCGCGGAGTTCAGCGGCAAGGAACTGGTCAAAGGCGAGCCGGACGCTTCGAGTTTTCCGTCCGGGGGCATGCGGAGCACGTTTGAAGCGCGCGGCTACACGGCATGGGATCCCACGAGTCCGCCGTGGCTGCTGACCAACGGCAACAGCGTCACGCTCGTTATTCCCACCGCCTTCGTGAGTTGGACGGGCGAGGCGCTCGACAAAAAGACACCGCTGCTCCGTTCGATGGAGGCGTTGTCGAATCAGGCGGTCCGCGTGCTGCGCTTGTTTGGGTCGGACGCGACGCGCGTAACGGCAACGTGCGGGCCCGAGCAGGAATACTTCCTCATCGATCGCAACTTTTATTTCGCGCGGCCGGATCTCATCAACGCGGGACGCACGCTCTTTGGCGCACGTCCACCGAAGGGACAGGAGTTGGAGGATCAGTACTTCGGCTCAATCCCCGATCGTGTGCTCGCGTGCATGGCCGAAGTCGAGTCCGAACTGTACAAGGTTGGCGTCCCGGTCAAGACGCGGCACAACGAAGTGGCGCCGAGTCAATACGAGATCGCGCCGATTTTCGAGAGCGCCAACGTCGCCACCGATCACCAGATGATGACGATGGAGATGATGAAGAAGATCGCGCCGAAGTACGGCCTTGCGTGCCTGCTGCACGAGAAGCCGTTTGCCGGCGTAAATGGGTCGGGCAAGCATCTCAACTGGAGCATCGGCGACAACAAGGGCAACAACCTCCTCAACCCCGGCGAGACTCCGCACGACAACATGCAGTTCCTGTTCTTCTGCATGGCGGTGATGCGGGCGGTCGACAACTGGCAGGGCCTGCTGCGCATGAGCATCGCGAGCGCGGGCAACGATCATCGTCTTGGCGCCAACGAAGCGCCGCCCGCGATCCTTTCGATTTTCCTCGGCGACATGCTCACCGACATCTTCGAGCAGCTCGAATCGGGCAAGGCGAAAACGTCAAAAGCCGGCGGTGTGCTCGACATCGGTGTCTCTGTCCTGCCCAAGCTGCCGCGCGATGCCGGCGATCGCAACCGCACCTCGCCGTTCGCGTTTACCGGGAACAAGTTCGAGTTCCGCGCCGTCTCGTCGGGGCAGAACATCGCCTTCCCGGCCACGTGCCTCAATCTGGCGGTCGCCGAATCGCTCGATGCCATGGCCACCGAGCTCGAAGGCCGAATCCAAAAGGGCGAGTCGCTGCACGATGCGGTGGGCGCGATGTTGCGCAAGATGATCAAACAGCACAAGCGGATCATCTTCAACGGCAACAACTATTCGATGGAATGGCAGAAGGACGCCGGCAAACGCGGCCTGCTCAATTTGAATAACACCGTCGATTCGCTGTCGGAACTGGTGACACCGGAGGTCGTGAAGACCTTCGAGAAATTCAAGGTCCTGAACGAGCGCGAGCTGCACGCCCGCTACGAAGTGAATCTCGAAACCTACTGCAAGACCATCAACGTGGAGGCGCAGTTGATGGTCCTGATGGCCAATCGCTACATCTTGCCCGCCGCGCTCGAGTACCAGAAGCGGGTCGGCGAGAGCGTGGCCGCCGCAAAAGCCGGCGGAGCGACGAGCAAGGAAGGCAAAAAGCTGCTCGATCGCATCACCAAGCTGATCGACCAGTTCAAAGTGCAGACCGACAAGCTGGCCGACGCGCTCGAACACTCGAGCAACACAACGGAAAAGCACGCGAAGTACATGCGCGACACCATCGTGCCCGCCATGGCGACGCTGCGCGATCTTGGCGATCAGATCGAGCTGCTCGTCCCGCACGAACTTTGGCCGCTGCCGACGTATCGGGAGATGTTGTTCATTAAGTAACAGGTGTGACAGGTGCGGAAAGTACGACGGTTGCGGAAGGTGCGGTGCTGAGGTGCGCAACGGTGCATACCGTCGGACCGCACCGAACCCTCCGCACCTATCGCAGCCGCTGCACCTGAAGCGACAGCATCGCCAGCTCGAATGCTCGCTCCTCCGCCATGCGCAGAAACTTCGGGCGCGGCACGCCTGCCACGCTGAAGAGCAACTCGTTGGTTCCCTTCACCCACACGCGCTCCGGCACATCCCAGTCGTAATTCGCTGTGCCCGTACGTAACGGTTGCGGCGCCAGTTCGTAGATGCCGTTCACGCGCAGCATGAGAGACGGTGCGGTGTCGTCGAGGACGGCGTCACCGCGCCGCGCGCGTAGCCGCACGTGCATGGCCGAGCGTGTCGCCGAGGGAATGAGAATCGCCGCATGCTCGTCCATCGAGCGGACATAGGTCCCTTGTTCTGCATCGGTTTCGACGCCGCTCCACCCCGTGCCGAAGTATTCAGACAATAAGGGCTCGATCGTGACTGATTGGTGGGTCGGCTCGAACGCGTCCGGCACGCCGAGATCGGCAGCGCACACGTCCGCCTTGACATGATCGGCATATCCGCTGAGTCGCGCGAGAACGCGCGGCGCACGGCGGCCAAGGCGGACACTCAACATCCGCTCGCCATTGGGAAAGGCGTCAAGTGTCAGCCGCTGCACTTCGTGCGGCGCATCCCAGGGCGTGCCGTCTTCGAGCCAGTAGTCTGGCGGCGGGCCCGACGCCCCTCGTCCGACTTCCAGAGACTCCCTGTTGACGTGCGCCGCTTCTCCGTCGGCCGATTCGACCGCAACGTCGAGCGGTACCTCGTCGCCAATGACCAGCAGCATCCGGCCGAGTGTCCCGGGCGGAAGCTTGATCGCGAGCCGACCCGTGAACTCGACCCCAGGCAACGGACTCCATGCCTTGCTGCCGACCATCGCGCAGTGGAAGTTGCGGTTGAACAGCGGGTGCGAGGACAGCGCGCTCGCCGGAGGTTCGGCCGGAGATTCGATGACGCGCAGGACAAGCGCGCCGGCACCGATGACGAGCATCAGCGCGCCCAGAGCGAAGGCGACGAGACTTGCGCGCCGCCGGTCTGTCGGCATGCCCTTCGTATTTTACGGCTGGCCCGCTTTGAGCGACTCGCTTCGTACGAGCCGCACGATCATGGCGAGCAGGACGATCAGCGCGACACCGATGACTGCCCAGAAGACGCCCGGCCTCAGCAGCACTCCGCCGGCAGCGTTCTCCGCCTGTCGCTCGGTCGAGGCCTCGGCATTCTCAGCAGTGGCACCGAGCACTTCCGGCGCGAGCAGCGTCAAATCGTATTCGGGCGGCGAGAGATCGTTGCGGCCGTACGCGAGTGTCAGCGCCGACTGCTCTGGTCGAACGAAGCGCAAACGGTACGACGGCAGCAGCAAGGTGATCTTCTGAACAGGAAGCGCAGCGTTGTCCCCTTCATCGATCGACAGAAAGACGTCGCGTGTCGGCAGCCCGGGGACAGAGAATTGCAGCGGCATCGCCGGCAAATCTGGGTTGGCGTTCAGCCAGATCCCGCTGTCAAGAGTCACCAGCTGCGGACCGCGGCGCACGTCCGGCGTCTCGCGCACGAGCGACACGGCGCGGCGAAACACGCGCGCGGATGTCTCGATCGTCAGCCGCCCCAGGGGCAGGTGGTCGTAGGGCACCTGCAGTGCGTACCACGACTGCCCTGGCGTGGCCTCGACGCCTCCCGGCGGCTTTGACTTCGCGGCGAAGTCAACATTGACACTGTACGGCTCGTCGCGGCGCTCCACCACGTACGGGATCTGCCGTCCAGTGCTATCGAGCACCCGCACGTCGGCGAAGCCGCGGTCGGGACCCGCGCTGTGCGCAAGCACCGCCGCATCGAGCGGCAACGCGACGAGCCCCGCGGGACCCGCAGGAATAGTGCGCGAGTGACGAAACTGGCCGACCTCGAGCGTGGCGCCCGCCGCGGGCATGGGCGAAACGGGTGCTGGCGCGGCGTCGGTGGTCGTCACCGCCGACGGTTCGCCCCAAACTGCCGGTGTTGCCGTCTCGACGCGCACCGATTCGCGCGCCGCTTCGATGTCGTAGCGGGGCGGATCGAGACGGCGGCCGCCGTATCGCGCAGTCAGCGGACGGCCATCGGACTCGAAATAAATCGTCGGCATCTCGTCGAACACCGCGATCACGCTGCGCAACGCGAGCGGCGGGTTGTTTTCGTCGTTGACGACGAGGTCCAGTTCGGTTTCGGTTGGCCGCGAGACCGGAATCGAGAGTTCGTCGGCGCGAACGCCATCGCGTGTGATGCGTTTCAGTGTCGCCTCGCCAATTGGCCAGGGTTGAAGCTGCCTGCCATCGAAGCGCGGCTCTGTCACATTGGCCTGGCGCATGACGTACGCGCCTTCCACGTCGAGATCGAGTCGCACAAGAGGAAGCGTGGCCGCCGGTAATCGGATGCGGAACCGGCTCTTGCCCGGTTCGCTTACACGACGCTCGAAGACCACCGCTGCCGTCAATGGCCGCGGCGCCTCCATGTTTGTGTCGACGCGCCGAGCCGCAACGGTAGTGGGCGGTGCAACGCGGCCGCTGTGCGTGTCATCCCACGTCACGCGCAAGTATCTGTAATCGCCGCGCACGAATCCGATTTCCGTTCGCTTCAGACGTTCGACCGGCAGGTCGAAGACCGTTGCTTCCGGCGCGAGCATTGTCCAGCGCTCACGATCGCCGCTGCCCTCGAGCAGCGCGCGTTTGAGAAATGGCGCGGCCATGCCGTCGAGGCGAAGCGTATCGACGAGCGCGGGCGTGCCAAGGTCCACCTCGAAACCGCTGGTCTTCTCTGTTGTTGTCTCGCGCGATGCCACGGGCAGAATCGTTCCGCTCAGCCAGGCGACCGCTCTAGCGGGCGGCGCGATTAACAAGTACGGGACCTCGCGCCCCCTCGAATCGAAGAGCCGCAAATCGGCGAATGGTTTAGGCGCCGGGTTCGATCCGACGAGAAGCGGCATATCCACTGCCACACGTGCAGGACCGGCTGCTGCGGGCGTAATTGTCCGCTCCACGGCTGGCCGTGCAGGCCGCGTTTGCGCCGAGAGCGCCACAGCGCCGATGAGGACCGCCGCAACACGGATCGACAGCTTCGTCATGCGGTTTCTCCTCGCGGCATCAACACGAACTTCTGGAGGACCAGCGACACGAGCGTCAACGAAATCGCGAGTCCGACGAATGCCGCGACGCGATAGAGCCCCTGCAGCGAGCCCAGGTCATAGAGAAAACACTTCAAGGCTGTGATCGCGATGAGTGCGACCGAGGCGCCGCGCGCTGCGCGGCTGCCCAGGACGATGCCGGTCACGAGCAGCGCGAGACCGAACAACAGCCATCCGATCGTGTAGGTGAGATCCTGTGCGATCGCGCTGCCGAACCGGAACATGATCTCGGGACCGCTCGAGTAGTAGTCCGCGATCTCGATGTTGAGAAGCAGGAACAGCAGGACGACTCCGCCGCCGGCGGCGATGGACGACAGCCGCACGCGCCGGGTGCCGAGCGCATCGTTGGTCTCGGACAACCACCATGCGGCGGCGAACATGGCCGCCGCCGTCACGAGATACGCATACAAGTACCAGTTGAAGATGCGCATCGTCCTGCCGCGATCCACGTATCGGAACACCTCGGGGTTCAGCGCAAGGCGCACGAACGCCACCCCGAGCAGCGCCGCCGAGCCGAGCAGCAAGCCGCGGTGCGGAATGCGCCGGAACAGCCACGCGAGCGCGGCGCCTTCGAGCGCCCAGCCGATCGTGATCCACTGATGCTCCACCTGCAGCGGAATCGCGACGGTAATAAAGCCAAGAGCGGCCGCGGCAACAATGGCAAGCCGTCCGAGGTCGCGCGCGCCGGCCGGTTCGAGCCGCAGCAGCTGTCGCAGCAGAAGCGCCATGGTTGCGCCCAGCATCACGGGCACACTGCCGACGATCGATGCATACCCGCCGATGATGAGCGCGTGCCTCGCCGCCAGCAGAAACCACGCGCTCGCGACGATGGCCGCGAGATATGGATCGCGAGCATCGCGGCTGCGCGCGCCGAGGAGCAACGGATAGGCGATAAACACCGCGAAGATCGGCGTCGCGAGGATGAGCAGTGGCGCCCAGTTTTCGGACCCGAAATGCGCTTCCGCCCACGCTGCGACCGTCATTCCACCAAGCGCCGCGGCAGCCACAGCGACGTAGCGCCAGCGTTCGCGCGCGGTCAGCGTGAGAATCACGCTCAATGCTGCCGTGTGCCATGCCGTGAGAATCCAAACGTTCGGCGCGCCGGTTTGAGCCGCGGCGATGATCGCGCCGAGCTCGCCCACACCGAACGCCGCGGCAGCTGTCGCACTGCCACCTCGCGCGAATCCAAAACGGCGCGACAACGGAATCCAGGCGAGAGCCGTACCCGCGAGCGCGGCGAACGCCGCGATCGACACTATGGGCCAGGGTGCGGCGTCCGCCGCAGCGGCGAAAGCAAGCAAGACGATGGCACTGGCGCCGACTGTTGCGGCATGCAACCCGGCCTGAGAAAACGCCAGCGCCGTTGTGAGCAGCGCGATGGTGACCACGGCAAGCGCGCCAAACAACGGCCAAGGCGGGACCGACCACCGCGCATCGGCAGCCAACCCCATGAGAAACAGGTGGCCGACGAGCGCGATGTAAAGACCGTTGCGGAAGTCGCCTTGCGTTTGGAACGCCTGCGCGCCTACCGTTCGTCTCGTCCATGCGTATCCGCCGAGCATAAGCAGGGTGAACCCCACGATCACCAGCAGCCCGGGCAGCACTCCGGCCGCACCGCCGGCGCGTGCCCACCACACGCCGAGCAGCACCCATGATGCAACCGTGCCGATGGCCGAGATCAACGGCAATCGCGCGGCGGCGCTCTCGATGAACAACGCCGCATTCAAAATCGCGAGCAGGAGAGCGAATGCCCACAGCGCTTGCGGCGCCAGCGGCCCGGCGGCGAGAAACAACAACAGTGCGAGGCTCGCAAGCAACACGACGCCGCTCCCGGCTTCGGGCTGCAGCGCGCGGCTCTGTCGACGCGCAAGCATCGGTACGCCGACGTACATCAGACCGAAGGCGGTATACAACACCACCGCGGCGCCAAGCCGCTCGCTCCGCAGAAACGTCATCGTCCACACCGCTTCGGTCGTTAGCGTCAAAAAGGCAGCGCTGTAATACAGCGTGCCTTGACGCGAGACGATCGCGCGCCACCCGATCGCAGCGACGAGCGCGAACAACGGTATGAATAACAGCGCGGGAGAATCGGTTGCCGGCTCCACGCGGACGAGCGCCGCAAAAACGAACAGCAGCACGGGCGCGGCAAAAACGGCTCGCGCGCCAGGCTCGCCAACCGCACGCCGGAACCGGGCGGCGATGAGCGGCGCGGTGAGATAAAACACCACAAAGACGCTGACAATGCCGACAGCGGCCGGCCACGCTGCGCTGGTATAGGAGCGTCCAAGCCAGGCGGCAAAAACCACCACGGTCACGATCGCGCCAGCAGCGTGCAGGAGCGATTCGCTGCGCGCGAGCGCAATCGCGAAGAGGCCCGCATCGACGAGCAGCAGGAAGCCAAACAACAGCCAGAAGCGGCCGCCGAATTCCGGAACAGTCGCGAAATACACCGCGAACAGCAACGGCGTCGCCGAGGCGAGAAGAGCCGTCTTCTCGAATATGGGTGCCTTGTCGTCGTCGGCCGCGTTCCTGCCGGCAATTACGAGCGCGGCGAAGCTCACGGCCGCGAACGCGACAAAAATTCCGGTTGCGAGCGGCAACTGTCCCGCATCGAGGAAACGGGCGATCCAGCCCCATTGATAAATCGCGGTAAACGCGAGCGTGAGCGCAGTAAGAATCGGCCAACGCTGACGGTAGGCTACCCACGCCAGGCCAACGTTGAGCAGCATCAAATACGAAAAGAGTCCGATCGGGCGGTTGTCCCCGGTCGAGAGCAGTGCCGGCGTTGCGAAGCCGCCGAGCAATCCAAGCACCGCGATAAAGAGCGACTCCCGGCGAATCGAGAGCAGTACCGCCGTCGCGGTAACGGCGGCAAGAAGCGCAAACGCGGCGCCCGCAGGTATGAGCTGCCAGAGCGCGTACGCGGAGAAGAACGTCGAGAACAGAATCGCAACGGCGGCGGCATCGAGCGCGTTGGCGGTGACTGGATACTGGCGCGCAGCTTTGAGCTCGCACAACACGAGAAGTCCCACGCCCGTGAGCACGCCGATGGCGACGCGCACGGTTGGCTGAAGCCATCCGTGCTCGATCGAGTAGCGCAGGAAGAAGATGCCTGCAAGGACGAGCGCGATACCGGCGATGGCGGAAAACAGCCGCACGCCGACCAGCCGCTCCCAATCGAACTCCGGCAACTGCAGCCAGGGCTGCGGCGGTTCCGGCGGCGCTGGCGGAACCGGAGGTACAGGCGGCGGCGATTCTGACGTCGGTTCTTCAATTGCAGAAGGCTGCGGGATAGGTTCAGATTCCGGTTGCGACTCTGGCATCGCTGGCGCCGGCCTCGGCGGCTCTTCCACGCCAGCCCCTTCGACTCCGGTGAACTCCGCATCGCTCACCGCCGGGCCTTCGCGGTAGATCGGCGCCGGTATCGGCGGTGGCGATTCTGGCGCTGCTACACATGGCTCGATCGGCTGCGCCGTTGGCGGCACCTCCGGTGCAGCCGCTTCCGTCCAACTCACCTCGGGTATGACGATTGGCGTCGCCGCTGGCGTTGCTGGGGCAGTGACCGGAGCCTTGGAGTCGCCTTTTGCGGCGCCTTCGAGCGCGGTTACGCGCTTCAAAAGAACGTCGATGTACTCGTTTTGCCGTTGCAGAAGACCGGAGGTTTCGTCGAGCCGGGCGCGAAGACGCCTGATCGAAACCCACGCAGCGATCGGAAGGATAAAAGGAAGCGCAATAAGGCTCAGGCCGATGAGGATCCCAAGTGCTTCCATCGTCCGCGGCTCATTGTATCTCGGCCGTTCGTGGAGTCACCTGCCGTCGTCCGCCCGTCCCCGCACGCTTCTTCACTGAACACCTCGGCCTCGAAACACAAAATCGTGGCGCCGTTCTGCCAGGCGTTACCCGCCAGACCGGCCTTGAGGCAGGTGTGCGACAGAAACGTGAGGCGGTCCCACCCGTGTTCGGGCGCCACCTGCGGGAGCAGCAAGCCTTTGCGCGCGCCGTGTTCAACGATCAGGCCATGACGGCCGATTTCGATCGACGCATGATCCGTCACGCGCTCCGGCGGAGTGAGCAAAGAGAGATCGATTGTCGTCGCAACGAGCTCGTGCTCAGTCAGCGGAGCAAATCGATAATCCTCGTGCGCGACCGCGCCCGCCAGGCGTGCAATCGATTCGATGATGCGGCCGGGACAATCAAGCGATCCGAGGCACCCGCGCAGGTCGCCGCGATGACGGATCGTCACGAACACACCAAACGCGTGCACGATCAGGTCCCGCGGCAGCGCCGGCGCGGCCGCGCGTTTCACTTGCGCGGACAGTGCGCTCCTGGCGAGTGCGAGCAGCCGCAGTCGCGTCGAGAGTGCAAGCGGCATTAGACCGGTATCCGGCTCCTTGCGTGAATTATGTACCGGTTTTGCCGCATGCGAGGAAGCAGCCGGATAACGGTCTCGGCGCACGGAGGGCGCCAAAACCAACCTCCAGAACAGCCAAGGGCGCTGCCCTTCACGGTGTCACAAAGTAAATGGCATACCAGTGTCGGCGCCCTGCGCTAGTTCTTCCATATCGTGGCGGCGAGATATCCCACCACCGCGCTCTTGTCGCCGGAGACGTCGCCCGAATCGGCGTAGCGCACGACCCGACTGGTGGTCGCGCCCAGGGCTTTCGCCGCGCGCAGCACTGTCACGATCGGTCCTCCGCCACACGCGTGATCGGGACGCCGCTCGAGCGTCGTCATCAGCCCATCTGCATCGAACCGATCAATCTTTTCAATGACGACAGCGTCGAGATCGTGAGCGGTCACGGCATCATGGTAATGCGACAGATCGCTGCTGGCCACGAGCAACGCGCGCCGCTCCTGCAACACCAGCGAAAGAGCGTCGGCCAATGAAAACGCGGTTTGGCGGCGTTGATGTCCCATCACGAGAGGAAGGATCGGCACGTCAGCGGCAAGCGCTGCGAGAAACGGCATCTGCATCTCGAGCGAATGCTCACGGGCGTGAGCCTCTGGCCACGCAGAAACGCACGCGCATCGCTCGATCAAATCGTTGGCGACGACGGCGTCCACGGGCAGCTCGCCAAACGGTGTTTCAAACGCCCCCGCGGGCCACACGGAAACGCCTTCGAAAGGAACAAAGTGCGAGGGACCGACGAGCACGACGATGTCGAACTTCCGACCGCGGAGCAGTCGATATGCGTGCGCGGCAACAGGGCCTGAATACATCAGCCCGGCGTGAGGCGCGATAAGACCGACCAGCTCCGCGTCACGGTGTGCTTCGGAGGATGCCGTATCGTCGGCTCGTCGAAGATGGCCGTCGATCGCCGCCTGAAGTTTCGCCGGCGCCGACGGGTACCAGCTGCCGGCTACGGCTGCCCTGCGCAGCATGCCGCCAGTGTACTACTGTGGAAAGCGGCCGAGCGCGACGAGTAAATCAAGGTGCGACTGGCGTAGGCGGTCGCCGGCGATTTCGGCCGCGATGTCGGCGTCACGCGACCGCCGCTGCGCATCGACGAGCTCGAGGTTGGTCGTCCCGCCGGCGCGAAACGCGAGAGTAGTGATGTCGAGAACGTCCGTCGCATGTTGCGCCGCCAGCCGCGCGTGTTCGAGCGCCCGCTCGGTGATTTCGATCGACGCACGCGCCGTGCGCACTTCGGAACGGGCGCGCAGCTCGAGATCGGTGAGCTGAACGCGCGCGGTCTCGCGCGCCGCCTCACGGTCCCGTGCCACAGCACGCCGCGAACCGCCGTCGACAACCGGAATCGAAAATGCCACGTAGCCGCGCCACGTCTTTGACGGCTGGAACAATCCCGACGGCGCGAGGTACGCCGGCTCAAAGGCCGCCGTCGCGTTTGGTACCCAGTCCTTCCAGCTGTCGCGGTAAACGCGATCTGCAGCACGAAACTGCGCCGAAAACAAACGAACGTCTGGGCGATCGGCCAGCGCGGCCTCCTCGGCGACTTCGGCAGGTACCGCAAACACGGGTTCCGCGGCGGCGTCGATCGGTCCATCCGCGGCGAGCAACACGCCGAGCGCTTCCTGCGCGCGGCGTACGGCGAGCCGCGCCGCTTCGACCAAGACGTCGTCCGATGCCAGCTCCTGCGCGGCGCGCAATTCATTGAGCTTGCTGCCAGCGCCGGCTTCGAGCCGTGCGCGCGCGTATTCGAGATGCGCGAGAGCATTCTCGCGCGCCCGGAGATTCACCTCGACCTGCCGCTGCGCCGCGATCACGGCGAGATATGCCTGCGCGGTGGCAACCGCGATTTGACGGCGAACGTCGGTGGCGTTGAGTCGGGCGACTCCGACTTGATCCTCCGCCTGCGTGCGCGCGGCCCACCGCGAAGCGGCAAGCACCGGATACGACGCCGTCGCAATCATCAGCGACTGGACTTGCGGCTGCGTGACGAGGTCGTTGAATCCCCGCTCCCTGTCGAGAATATTTGTCGTCACCGTGCCATCGACGCTGGGGCGATAAACGGTTTGCGCCCCCATCAGGAACGCTTGCGCACGCAGGATCGCCTGCGCCGCTTCCGCAATCCCGGGATTCTTCTGCAGCGCCGTCGTAATCGCTTCCTCGAACGTTACTTTGGGCGCATCCACGGGAGTCTGAGCGTCGGCGGTGGCCGCGACAACAGCGGCCGCGACAAACGCGAAGGCGACGCTACGCATGCGCGCCGCCTTCGGCCGGAACGTCGGCTGCATGCATCTCGTGACGGGTTCGCCCCGGCACCAGCGTTCTGATCAGGACGTAGAGCACCGGAATGAACACAATCGACAGAAATGTCGAGGCAACCATTCCTCCCGCCACCGCGGTCCCCACCGAGCGCCGCGCCCCGGCACCGGCTCCCGTCGCAAACGCGAGCGGCAGCACGCCGAGGATGAACGCGAACGACGTCATGAGAATTGGCCGCAACCGAATACGCGCCGCTTCGACGGCCGCATCGAAGATGGAAAGACCGCGGTCGCGAAGCTGCTCGGCGAACTCCACAATCAGGATCGAGTTCTTCGCCGCCAGTCCGATCAGCATCACCAGACCCACCTGGCAGAACACGTCGTTCGAAAAGTCCCGCAGTAGTTGCGCGCTAAGGGCACCAAACACGGCAAGCGGCACACCGAGCAGGATGATGAGCGGCAGTACCCAACTTTCGTACTGCGCGGCAAGCACGAGATAGACGACGAAGATGCTCAATGCGAAGAGGAACCCGGCCTGCGCGCCCGCTTCCTTTTCCTCGAGCGATTGGCCGGACCACGCGAAATCGAATCCAGCCGGCAGGGTCTCGCGCGACAGCGTCTCCATGTATTCCAGCGCCTGGCCGGAGCTGACACCCGGCACCGCGGCACCGGTAATGGTGGCAGCGCGAAACGTGTTGAAGTGGCTGATGACCTGCGGCGCTGTCGTCTCCTTCATTCGAACGACGGTATCGAGCGGCACCATCTGCCCCGTCTGCGAGCGCGCATAGAGCTGCCTGAGATCCGCCGGGTCGGCGCGATAGGCCTGATCCGCCTGCACGTAAACACGATACGAGCGGTTGTTCAAGTCGAAGTCGTTCACATATTGCGATCCGAGAAACACCTGAAGGGCGTCGGTGACCTCGCGCATCGGCAAGCCAAGCGTGCGCGCGCGATCGCGATCGATGTCGACCACGAGCTGGGGATCGTCGGCGCGGAAGCTGCTGAACAGGCCCGCGACTCGGCCGCTTTGATTGCCTTTGGCGACGAGCGCATTGACTGCCTCGGCCAGCCGATCGATGTCGCCGCCGGACTTGTCCTGCACTTCGAGCGAGAAGCCGCCGAAGAGCGACAGCCCCTGAATCGCCGGCGGTGCAAACGGCACGACCATGCCGCCAGTGATCCCGAACAGCGGACCGCGAATTCGATTCAGCACCGCCTGCAAATGATGATCGGAACCCTTTCGCTCCTTCCAGTCGCGCAGCGCCGCGAAGATCATTCCGCTGTTGGAAGCCGATCCCGTGAAGCTGAAGCCCGCGACCGAGAACACCCCGAGAATTTCCGGCTGGGCGCTCAGCACCTGCTCTGCCTCTTTGGCGATTCTGGTGGTGTATTCAAGCGACGCACCCGACGGTGCCTGCACGAGCGCCATGATGTAGCCCTCATCCTCGTCGGGAACGAACGATGACGGCACCGCCCGGAAGATGGCCCACGTCGCCCACAGGCCGAGCACGAAGATGGCGAGCATCGCGAGCCGCCACTGCAGCGCGCGTCCGACGACACGGCCGTACATGTGTGTGCCGCTGTCGATCACGCGATTGACGCGCGTGAAGAACCGTCCCGACTGCGCCTGGTGTTTGCCAAGCAGCAGCGCGGACAACGCCGGTGTGAACGTCACGGCGTTGAACACCGACAACACAACGGCAAAGGCGATAGTGAGAGAAAACTGCTGGTACAAGCGGCCTGTCGTACCTGGGAAAAACGCAATCGGCACGAAGACCGCGACCAGGACGATGCCGATGACTACGACGGCGCTGAACACTTCCTTCATGCCGTCGTGCGCAGCCTGGCGCGCCGTTTTTCCATACTGGCGCATGTGCCGCTCGATGTTCTCGATGACGACAATCGCGTCGTCAACGACGATGCCCGTGGCGAGAACGAGGCCGAACAGCGTGAGCGTGTTGATCGAAAAGCCAAACAGCTTGACGAATGCCAATGTGCCGACAAGCGACACAGGAATCGTGACCGCCGGAATGAGCGTGGAGCGCCAATTCTGCAGAAACACGAACATCACGAGCACCACGAGGCCAATCGCTTCGGACAGCGTCTTCAACACTTCAATGATCGATTCGCGAACCACGCTGACGTTGTCGAACGCCAGGCTCCATTTCATCCCCGGCGGGAAGTTGCGCCCGACCCGCTCCATTTCCGCCATGACGCCCTGGAACGTCTCGAGGGCGTTGGCTTGCGGCAGGAGCTGAATGCCGAACCCGGTGGTGTTCGCGCCGAGATAGCGGAGATTGGCAGCGTAGGTTTCGGCCCCGAGTTCCACTCGGCCGACATCGCGCACGCGCACCAGCGCCCCGTCGCGGCCGGACTTGATCACCACGTCTTCGAATTGTTGCGGTTCGCTCAAGCGGCCCATCGCGCGCACGCTGATTTGGTACATCTGGTCGGCCGGCGCGGGCGCATCGCCGAGCGCGCCCGCGGCGACCTGCAGATTCTGCTCGCGCAGCGCGTTCACGACGTCGCCGGCACTTACGCCGCGCGCCGCGAGCCGTGCCGGATCGAGCCACAGGCGCATCGCGAACTTGCGTTCGCCGAAGATGAAAATCCCGCCGACGCCCTTCACCCGCTGCAACGAGTCCTTGACATACAAGTCCACGTAATTGCTGAGAAACTGCTCGGAGTAGCGGTTATCTGGCGAGTAGACGCCGATCGCGCCAAGAAAGCCGGCCGTGTTCTTCAACACCGTGATGCCGGTCGTCCGCACGTCGGTCGGCATGCGCCCGAGCGCTTGATTGACGCGATTCTGCACGTCCACCGCCGCCATGTCGGGATCGCGGCCGACGTCGAAGAAGACCGTAATCTGCGAGATGCCGCTGTTGGTGCTCTGCGACTGCATGTAGGTCATGCCTTGGACGCCGTTGATCACCTGCTCGAGCGGCGTCGTGACCCCGGTCTCGACCGCCTGCGCATTGGCGCCGGTGTAGAACGCGCTCACCGTCACCGACGGTGGTGCAAGCTCCGGATAGCGCTCGATCGGAAGCGAGGGAATGGCAATCGCCCCCGCCAGGATGATCAACAGCGAACAAACCGTCGCCAGAATCGGTCGCCGAATGAAGATGTCGCTGAACATCAGCGTGCCTCCGTCGCCTGAACGGGCGCGCCGTCGCCGATCTTCTGCACGCCCGACACGACAAGCTTTTCGCCTTCTTTCAGTCCGCCGAGCAGGACGTAGTCGTTGCCAACAATCGGCCCCAACTGCACGCCACGCTGCCGTGCGACCGTCTTGCCACCCTCACCGGCTTCGACGACATACACGAAATGCTGCGCGTTGATGCGAGTGACGGCAACGAGCGGAACAGTGAGGCTAGGTTCGGCCGCCCACACGACGTGCACTCGAACGAACTGGTCGCTGCGAAGCGGAAGGCCGGTCTTGACTGGCGCCTTCACCAGCACGGATTGCATCGTCGGATCGACGATCGGTGAGACGAAGTTCACCTGCGTGGTGTCAATCACACCGCCAGCATCGTCCACGATGCGCACGTTCAGCCCGGGCTTGAGTCCTGGCGCCTGCTGGACCGGCACGTTGATATACAGCTCGAGTCCGGCATTCTCGTCGATCGTGGTCAGCACGGTCGCGGGCGTGACGCGATCACCGACGCGCACCGGCACGTCGCCGACGATGCCCGATGTCGGTGCAGTGACGTCGTGGTAGCCAAGCTGCACGCGCTGTTCTCGGATTTGCGCCTCGACGGCGCGCAACTGCGCCTCGGTTGTTTGCACTGCGGTGGCGGCTTGCTCGTACTCCTGCTGACTCACCGCGCCGGCGTCATAGAGCTTCTTCATGCGCTCAGCCTGCTGTCGGGCAAACTGCACATCGGCGTCGCGGGCGGCTCGCAGCGATTCGAGACTGGCTACTGTCGCTTGCTGGCCGGCCGAATCGATGCGCATCAGCACCGCGCCGGTTTTCACGCGCTGGCCGGACCGGACGTTGATGCGCGTGATGAACCCGTCGACTTGCGGCTGGATAGTGCTCGAGCGCCGCGATTTGACCGTCGCGATGAATTCGCTGGTGCGCTCAACCGGTCTTGCCGTGAGCGTCCGCACCTCGACACCCATCGGCGGCATGCCGCCGGGCGGGCCACCTCCTGGGCCGCCCCCCGCCGCGTCGCCGCGGCTGCAAGCCAGCGTGAATGAGTAGAGAACTAGTGTCACCGCGCCAAAGGAATGAGGCTTCATGGGGATTCCAGGGAGTCCGAAACTCCTACTATAGCGACCATTCAACGTTGCACCCCGTGGTCTCTGCGCGAAGAAGGCGTTTGTTGCAAACACGTTACGTTAACGCGCGATATATGCCAGCCTATGTCATAATTCGCCGCCGTGCGTGCAGATCGCCTGCTTTCCGTGCTGTTGCTGCTGCAAGCCAACGGCAAACAAACCGGACGCGAGCTCGCGACCCGGCTCGAGGTGTCGGAGCGCACGGTGCACCGCGACATGGAAGCACTGAGCGCCGCCGGCGTGCCTGTGTTTGCCATGCGCGGCACGCGGGGCGGCTGGCAACTGGAAGAAACCTGGCGCACGCAGGTGCCGGGCCTCGATGAGGCTGAGTTGCGCGCGCTCTTGATGGCGCAACCGCGTGTGATCGGCGACGCGCGCTTGGCCGCGGCCGCCGAACGCGCCATCGACAAACTGATGGCGGCGCTGCCGGTTTCGATGCGCGCGCGCGCCACTGAGATACGGCAGCGTCTCTATGTTGACACCACCGGTTGGTGGGGCGGGACCGAAAACCTCGAGGCGCTGCCTGTCGTCCAGGAAGCCGTGACCCACGATCGAAAGCTCATGATGAAGTACCGCGCGGCCAAACGCGAGCTCGTCGATCGCACCGTGGATCCGCTGGGGATGGTGGCGAAAGGCGCGAACTGGTACCTGGTCGCGAACACCACTGCGGGATTTCGCACCTACCGCGTGTCGCGGATCGAACAGGCGGTGATGCTCGACGAGCCTTCTACGCGACCGCCCGATTTCGATCTCGCGACCTACTGGAAATCGTCGACGGCGGAGTTTCTGGAAACGCGCCAGCGTTATCACGCCACGCTCCGTCTCGCGCCGGAAGCTGCCAACAAAATGAATTCGTGGCGCATGTGCTCGCCGGTCAACGCCGAAGATGGACCGGATGCTGACGGCTGGGTCGCGATTCATGCGCAGTTTGAAGACGAAGACCAGGCGCTTTTCATCGTGCTGGGATTCGGGTCGCGGGCTCGGGTGCTCGAACCGGATACGCTTCGTGCACGCGTCCACGCCGAATTCGCTGCGATGGCCTGACGTCATAAGGGCCACCCGAAGTGTTCGCGGAGTCGATCGCGGAAGCGCCGGCTCAAACGCAGTTCTAATCCCGAGGTGAGTACCACGCGCGCATCACCTTTCCCAAGCTTGATCACCTCACTGACCTTCGCGAGATTCACAGCGTGCGAGCGATGAATCTGTGCAAACTTCCGCGCGGGCAGTTTGAGCATCACTGACTGGATCGTCTGCCGTACCATGAAATCTTTGCGGCCGGCATGCAGAATCACGTACTGATCGGAGGCCTCGATCCAGTCGATGTCATCGACCGGCACGAAGACCACTCGGTCGCCCATCGGCACTGGAAACCGGACGGCCGGTGCGGCTGCGGCCGCAGGCGCGCGGCGGCCGAGAAGGTCAGAGAGGCGCCGCGCCCATTCGGTTGTTCGCCGCTCCGTAATTCGACGCGCCGCGCGATCGAAGGCGGCGAAGAATCGCGCCCGATCGAAAGGCTTGAGGATGTAATCGATCGCGTCGGCCTCGAACGCCCGCAGTGCGTGCTCGTCGTGCGCGGTGATGAACATCGTCAGCGGCATCTGGTCGGCGCCGATCTCCGCAATCACGTCGAAGCCGTCCAGGCCCGGCATCGCGATGTCGAGGAGGACCAGGTCGGGCGACGCACGCCGGATCGCATCAACAGCTTCACGGCCATTTCGGCACTCTTCGACAATCTCCACGTCATCGCGCTCCGAGAGCAACACCCGCAACGCCGCGCGCGCAGGCGCCTCGTCGTCGACGATCGCAACCCGCAGACGCTCAGTCACTCAACGCTCCTTGCGACGGTTGTCCTCTGATTCGCACGGGCATATCGACTGTGGCGAGCACGCCACGCTGATCCATGTTCCGCAACGTGAGCGCGGATCCCTCTCCTTGTGTGACGAGTCGCTCGTGGACATTGCGGAGGCCGAACCCGAACGCGTCTGGAGACCACGCCTCGTCCAGCAGCGGGCCGTCGTTGTAGACGGAGACGCACAGGCGGCCGTCGACAACTGCCGCTCGAACCTCCACAATCGCCGGCTCGACGCGGCGCGAGACGCCGTGTTTCAGCGCGTTTTCAACGATGGGCTGCAGGATCAGCGGCGGAACGAGAGCTGAAAGCGCAGCCGGATCGATGCGCCAAGTAACGGTGAGCCGATCGCCGAAGCGTGTTTCTTCGATACGCAGGTAGCGCTTGAGATGTTCCAATTCGTCGTGCAAGGGGATGAGTTCGGCGGTCTGGCGCTCGAGCGTCAATCGAAGCAGTTCGCCCAGCTCAGCGAGAATCCGCATGGCGTGTTCGGTATTTCGTTGCAGGATCAGCGAGCCGATGGTGTGCAACGTGTTGAATAGAAAGTGCGGCTGCAGTTGCGCCGTCAGCACTTGCAGCCGTGCGGTCACCAGCTGCGATGAGAGCTGGAGTGCCTCGCGCTCGCGCGTGCGGAGTTCCTGGTTGGATCGCACCGTCGACGCCACCGAGACGACCGCGGCGTACACCAACAGCTCGATATGAAAGTCCGCGCTGAAGAGAAACATCACGTTCGCCCACAGCGGGCGTGCGCGATCCACGGGAGTAAACCAGGTGACCGTGGCTGGTAAATGCAGCAACAGTTCATAGACCGCAACGTAAATGGCGACGACCGTGGCGGCCACGACGATCGCCAGGGCCGCATGGCGCACGAGGTTGCGCATTTTGTCGCCCTCGCGAACTGGCCAGCGCGCCGCCCGCGACCACGCAAGTGGTCCCAGAATCGCCCACGGGTACCAATGCGCCATCTGCAACCCGAGAGTGGCGGCAAACGGTGTGGGCATCGACGCGGCGCGAAAAATCACAAACTGCTGACTCGCGAACAGCAGCGCCATGCCGGTGAGACCGGCCAAGAGCCACAACGCACCGCGCACTCGACTCATGTACTTAATCTTTGCAGCGTTATTCGCTGCGAGAATAACGGTCACGCGCGGCCCTGCGGAAACACAACAGCGCGAGCGGCGACCACACCGCGCCAATGGTTCTTTAGCGATCGCGGCCGGGACGACTCGACGGATTCAGCGCCGGGCGACTAAGCGCCAAAACTGGGATTCATTGAGGAGCGTAATCCGGTGTCCTTTCTCACGGAGCCGTTTCACCTCCATGAGCTTGCGACCGGCGTCGCGACCGGCGGCTTGCAGCGCGTTGGGCCGCCCGCGAACGATCACGCTGGTGATCGTCGAGGGCGCACCGTGCACGATCGCGCCGGCGCGACGGGCTGCCTTTGCGGCCTCGGCACGGTGTCGCGTCAGAATGCCGGTAAAGGCCAGATGCACGCCGCGAAGCGTTCTCAGCACGCCGGCTTTGAGCGCCGCCGGACGGGTCCGCAGCGCTGCGATCAACTGGTCCGCGGTCTCGTACCGTTTACGGCGCTCGCCAATGCACCGGTAGATGATTTCCTTCAACTGGTCGCTGCACGAGAGCAGGCGCACGTCTCGGGTGCGAAGGCGCGCGGTGGCATTGCCCTTGACGAGCATGCCGATTAGCTGGCCGACTTGATACACGTCGTCGCGCGCCTGCCATTTGGGAACGACCCCCGCCAGAATATCGCTCGGCGCCGTCAACGCGTTCATCGTTCGTACCGTCACCCCACGACCGTCGCTTTGATGACGCGTGATGCCAAAGTCACCAAGCTTCAATCGGTAATCATCGCAGACGAACACATTCATCGGTGTCAGATCGCGATGCAACATCTGCCCGCGGTGAAGCTTGCCGAGCACCTCCAGGACGGCGGCGATCTCGCGCCGCACACTGGTCTCCGGCCACGGCTCGCCGGCACGCTGTAGAAACGAGCTGAGGTCACCATGCCGTGCATACTCGAGCGCCAGGCAATAGAGCGCGCGCCCGTCCGATTGCAGCAACGGAAAGGCTTCGAACATCTGAATGGCGCGCGGATGGCCGTCCAGCAGTTGCCCAAAGTAGGCCTCACGCATCCAGCCGTCGATCCGATCGCTCACCTTCACACCAACGACGGCAGGAATTCTGTTCGAGGTGCCGAGACGACGTGCGAGGTAGACCTGGCCAAAGCCTCCCTCGCCAAGCAGACGATCGATTCGATAATTGAGTTGCGACTCGGGACTCGTGATGGTGTGGCCAGGCTCGAAGAAGTCGCCGCGCCGGCGTGCAGCGCGCACGAGTGTCGCCGTTCTTGTGACGGCGCGCGACGCACGGATCATTCGGATCAGCATAGCGCGTTTACAATGTCGCAGGCATGCGCGACATTCTCACCGGCTACAGCCGCGCGCTGTATTCCAATTGGCTGTGGCATCGTCCGCTGCAACTGCTGGTCGATGCGGGAGAGGGCGTGCACCTCGCGCTCGGCACCGAAGTGTTCGCGCCGTCGACCGTCGCGATCACGCATGGTCATTCCGATCATGTGCTGGGTCTGGCTGGCTTCGCCGGCGCGCGTCGATTCGGCAAAGGGGCGACCACCAAACCCTGGACTGTACTCTACCCTGCCGGATCGCCAGGCGTGGCGGCCGCGCGCGCGTTGATCGCGGCGCTGTGGCGTGGCGTCGACTTTCCAATCATCTGGACGGAAATGAAATCGGGCGACATGTATCCACTGACCCAGCATCGCGCGATCGCAGCGTTCGGCGTGCAACACGCCGTTACCGAACCTGCGGTCGGCTACCGCGTGCTCGAGACGAGGCGCCGCCTCAAAGCCGAGTACAACGGGATCTCCGAACCTGAGATTGAGCGCCTGGCAAGAACGCGTGGACGTGACGTTCTGATGGAGGAATACAAACACGTGCTCTTCGTGCACAGCGGTGACGCGATGCCGATCGACGTGGGCCTGACGCGTGACGCCGATCTCCTGGTTCACGATGCCACCTTCCTATCGAGTAGCGAACGCCGCGATCCGATTCATGCGACCACAGAGGAAGTGTTGGACGTCGCACGCGAGGCCAGCGTCTGCACGCTTGTGATCAATCATTTGTCGGTCCGATATGATCGCGCCGAGGCGTTGCGACGGCTCGAACAACAAGTGCGGAACAGTGGATTCAGTGGTGACTGCTGGCTGCTTGATGAAGGGGAATTTATTGCGCTCAGCCGGCGGGGCTAAAGCCCGCCGCGACACTGATAAAATCTCCCACTAAACCGGAGCTCGCCGGAGCTCACTCGAGTGGATAACGCCAACGGCGCCCAGCGCGCGAAAGCGGCCGGTTTTGCGCTCATATGGTCGGATCACTTCGATGCCACGATCATCAACTCCAAAGAAACCGCACCCAGTGCGACGCTCACGCGGCGGTCTTAATCTCGACCTCGACGCCGAGGTCGCGGAGTCGGCGAAGGAGGCGCTTGGTGATCTGGTCTTTGTCATGCTGCGCGAAATGCTGAGGGCCAAGGTCGTGGAATTCCGTGCCGTGACGGAGCATGTGGTACACGGCGGTCAGCATCGACGCCGCGACCGCCAGGATGGCCTTGTTGGGGCCACGCCGACTCTTGAGGCGTGCGAATTGCGCGTGAAAATAGGTGTCTTTCGCGCGTGCGGCGGCCCAGGCCGCTTGCACCATCGTGGTCTTCAGCCACGGTGCACTCGGCCGCGTCCGCGTCGACCGCCGTTTGCCC
>JBKPAJ010000210.1:0-27612 GCA_046726375.1 Acidobacteriota bacterium | reverse complement strand
CATCTGCGTTCCATCTGCGTTTCATCCGCGCGCTTACCGGCGGCGCTTGAACGCCAGACCCGACCAGGTGTCGTCGATCGCGCACACTTTGAAGTCGACCCACCCCAGCGCCAGGCCGGTTTCGCGGACGATGTTGCCGTTGACGTCGGATTTCAGGCGCGACGCCTTTTTGGGCCAGATAATCCACAGTACCTGCCGATCGACCGAGCGGCCAAGCGTCGCAAGCTGCGCAGCCAGGTCGCGGCCGGTCCGCACGACACAGAGGTAGAGGTCGGCGCCGTCCGCTTTTGCCGAGAACGTGACACCCCGCGGCAGCGGTGCCAGCGCCTTCGCGAATCCCGGCGGTGCGCCGAGCAACGCGACCCGCATGCCCGATTTGAGACCGAGTTTTTCGACCGCCGATTTGCCCGAATAAATCGACGAGGGAGGGACAACTGGCGACGCCGGGGCTCTCGCAATCGCGCGCGGGATGGACGTTTTTAAACGTCCCCACGTCGTATATGTGGCGTCTGGCAGCATGGCTCTCACGACCGCGACCTTCTCAGGATCGCCGTCTACAAAGACGATTGGCACCATACGCGTGTCTTTCATGGTGCGCAGTGCCATCCCGACCGCGCGGCCAACTGACGGACGCCGCGTCAGATCGATGACATAGGCGTCCGGAGGGTTGGTGCGCAGCAAGCGCCTGAGCCCGGGGCCGTCCTCATCGTCGAACTCCACCTCGTGACCCAGCGCAACGAGCCGGCGCTTTCGATCGCGCCCTTCAGGCCCATCCCAGTGAATCAATCGGACGCGTGCCACTGGCTATTTGAGCGTTGCGTTGAGCGTGATGTCCTTGACGCCGCCGAGCGCACGCGAGACGACGCAGGCTTTCTTGGCGGCTTCGGCATGCTGCTGAAATGTCGCTTGATCGATCCCTGGCACTTCGCCTTCAACCTCGAGGTCGATACGCGTGATCGTCGGCCCCGCGTCGGTGGTGCCCAAATGAACCTTGGCGTTGGTCCGGATGCTCCTCGGCGTGATGCCGGCGCGCCCGAGCCCGGCTGCGAGCGCCATTGAAAAGCAGCCGGCGTGCGCGGCGCCAATCAGTTCCTCGGGATTGGTTCCACTTCCGTTTTCAAAGCGCGACACGAACGAGAACGGGCCCTTGAAAGCTCCGCTTCCGAGTGCCATGTTGCCGGAACCTTCCTTGAGCGTGCCTTTCCAGTCGGCATTTGCCTGACGAACTGCCATGCGTACTCCTTTTTTGCGGCGGGTGGCGCAGGTAAGGCCACATCCACCACACCCTCTAGCCCGACCAGACCGACCCCGATCGGCCAGACCGAGCATGATATATCGAGGCGATGCGCCCACGCTTCGCGTCGCTACTGACGTCCGCGGTGTTTCTCGTGCTGGCGCCCGGGACCGTCGCTCTCTATGTGCCATGGCGAATCACGCGATGGGAAAGCGCAACGGCACCGTCGCAGTTCGACGTGGTACGGCTGACCGGTCTGGCGTTGGCGGCTGTGGGCGCCACTGTGTTGCTCGACGCGTTCTGGCGTTTTGCCTGGATTGGCCGCGGCTCGCCAGCGCCGGTTTTGCCCACCGAGCAACTCGTCGTCTCGGGTTTCTATCGTTACGTGCGGAATCCCATGTATCTGGCAGTGGTGTCGGTCATTGGCGGACAAGCCCTATGGTTTTGGAGCGCAGACCTGTTGATCTATGCGCTCGTCATAGGCGCGCTGTTTCATCTGTTCGTGTTGATGTACGAAGAACCGACGCTGCGACGCCAATTTGGCGAGTCATACGCCGTGTATTGCCGGCACGTCCATCGATGGCTGCCGCGTTTCCGGGCGTGGGAGAGTCCACAGTCGCCGGTCAACGGTTGACAGTAGTTCAAAGTTCGAAGTTGGTTCTTCGCACGGGATCATCGACAGTCAACAGTCAATGGTCGACGGTCGACGGTCAACGCTGGAAGTCAGTTCAGATTTAACGTTCAACGTTCAACGTCGAAGTCTTTGAGGTCTTCGTTCTTCAGTTTTATTTCTTCGGTTGGGCATCCTTGACGATGAAGAGTATCTCGCCGGGCTTGATCAAGCCGAGCTCTCGGCGGGCGATTTCTTCGATTGCCGAGGGATCTTCGCGCAGGCGGCGGGCTTCCTCTCGCAGGCGGGTATTTTCGGCGCGTGCCTCTGCCAGCGACGCTTCGACAGCCGTGAAGTCGCGGCGTGCGTTGAGGAGAGCGAGGAGCCCCTTCTCGCCGACAATGGCGTCGATTACAAGAACGACCGTGACGAAGGCGAGAACATAGCGCGCGACACGACGGCCGCGATGCGCCAACGGTGCCTTTGGTGCAGTCGACGACGTCTTGCGAATCGGTGCGTTGCTCATCTCGGCTTGCTTCGCATGGACGCACGAGACTCAGGAAGCTGCAGGAACCGTTCAAGGGCGAGAATCAGGACCGAGCGCAGGTCGAGACGTTCGTCCATCGCGCGAATCTTCGCCGCGCGCCAGAGATCCGCAGGGAGCTCCACAGTCGTCTTCACGACATCGTCCATCTTGCGAACGCTCTTTGCCACGGGTCGGAGTATAGCAGCTTAGCCGGGAACACTCCTTGACAGCATCGAGGTAAAAAGTATCGAGGCGGATATGTGGGTGTGTCTATACGGTTACACGTACAGACATAAACATATCGCACTGGTTCTACGGTCGAGAGCGATGGCTACTCCCCGAGTGGCTAAATGGCGGCCGACGCCCGCACGTCACGTGCGTGGCCGTTGAAACACCACGATGCGATTGGTGTTGGTCCCCTTCGCGTTGTTGGAGACGCCCCAGATGTTGGCGGTCTTGGTGAAGACCTGGTCGTTCACGAGAATACAGACGGGCGAGAGACCGGCAGCGACTCCTCGAGGAACGACGACTTCGTCAAGTGGAACGGTACCGCGCCGCACCTCGCCGACTTCGAACGCCACGAAACCGCCAGGCTTCAGCAGTCGCGCGAATTCGGCAAAGGCGCGCTCGATAAACGACGCCCACCGGACGATGCCCCTGTGCAGTTCGATGGCGAGGTCGGCCGCTGCAATACCGCAGAACCAGCACCGCAACCAGTTGTCGGTGGCGTAATCGACGACGTCCAAAAACGGCGGTGAGGTGACGATTAACTGAAAGATCGCGGGGTCCCAATTGGTTTCGGTGCAGGAGCCGACCTTGAAGCGGGCGCTGCTTCTCGCATGCGACAAGGCCCGCAGCGTGGCGTCATCGACATCCGTCAGCAACGAGGCAGTCTTGCGAGCGATTATCGCCCGTATGTCACGTCGCGGAGGGACCTGCCGCCGGTCGGCGTTGATCTTGCGCTGCGCCTCCACCGCGAGCGCTTGATTCGGCGGAAGCGTATAAACCGAAAAGAATCCGGAAGAGTGACCGGTCAATCTGTTCACGGCGACCATCCGGATCCACGCGTCGACCGCATCAAGCGTGCCCCTCGACGCCCGTTCGATCAGATATTCGCGAAGCGCGCAGATCTCCGACAATGTGTCTGGGTGATAAAAGACAAGCAGGTCTTCAGGAACCTCGCCGCGGTGCTGGAGCTTCAACGTCGACAGTCTGCCCACCACATCGCGTGCCGTCGGAGGGTCGAGTCGCGGCAGGATAATGGCCGCGCTCAACGGATTGACGTCGGAGCCGGCGACGCGCCGCGCGCACAGAGCAGCTTCGACGAGCGTCGTTCCGCGGCCGGCAAACGGATCGTAGATCACGTCATTACGATGCGAGAGAGCCTCGATGAAAAAGCGGGGCAGCTGCGGCTTGAAGCACGCCCGGTAAGATATTTCGTGGAGACTGTGAGCCGCTCGCTGTCGACTTGTCCAGAACTCGTTGGTGAACACCGGAACGGACGTACCCGTTTCGCGACAAGCGTGCGTGCCCGTTGTCGTTTCGCGCTCCTTCCAGGTAAAACGTTGAACGTGCGAGATGAATTGATCGCTCGAAATGTCGCCGGCTGGAGCACACGGGTCGGAAAAAAGTGAGTTCTGTACGGCCATCGCTTGCTGCCGCGATTGTAGCAGCAGCAACGAGCAATTAGGCTGGCCCTTACATGCGCATCCCTGTTTCAATCGTCTTGACGACTGTCCCTGCCGACGCCGATGCCGATGCGCTCGCGCGCACGCTCGTCGACGAGCGGCTCGCCGCATGCGTGAACATCCTGCCGCCCATGCGATCGATCTATCGCTGGGAGGGCTCTGTCGAGGAGGCGAGCGAGCGGCAGCTGATCATCAAAACTGCCGCTTCCCGCGTCGCTGATCTGACGCGCAGGCTCGCGGACCTTCATCCCTACGATGTGCCGGAGATCCTCGTGCTTCCGGTGAGCGATGGCGGCGAGAGTTATCTCGAGTGGATCGGCGACTCGGTCGGAGGTCAGAACAACGCCTGATCCAAATCTTCCTTGAGATCCTCGACGTCTTCGATTCCGACCGAGATGCGAATCAGCCCGTCTGTGATTCCGATCGCCGCTCGCCGCTCCGGCGGCACGGACGCATGGGTCATCACGGCCGGGTGCGAGATCAGGGTTTCGACCCCGCCAAGGCTCTCGCCTAGAGCCATCAACTTGAAGCGGGGGAGCACCGCACGCGCCGCGTCGATCGATCCGACGTCGAAGGAAATCAGGCCGCCGAACCCACGCATCTGTTTCTTCGCCAGCGCGTGATGCGGGTGGTCCGGGAACCCCGGATAGATCGCGGACTTCACTGTTTTGTGGCCGCGGAGATGCTCGGCCAGCGCCATCGCGTTCGCGTTGGTGCGCTCCATCCGCACGGGCAGCGTCTTGGTTCCGCGCAGGACCAGGAAGGAATCCATTGGACCAAGAATCGCCCCCGCCGCGTTCTGCACAAACTTCATCCACTCCACATCGTCCTGGTGCTTTACCACGACAACGCCGCCCACGCTGTCGCTGTGGCCGTTGAGGAATTTCGTGGTGCTGTGCGTCACGATGTCGCAGCCCAGATCGAGGGGCCGTTGAATGTACGGACTCGCAAAAGTGTTGTCGACGATGACCCGGACACTGTATGTGTGCGCGATGGCGCTCGCCGCGGCAAGGTCGGTGATGCGGAGCATCGGGTTGGTCGGCGTCTCGAGAAACAGGTATTTGGTTTTGGGCGTGATCGCCGGCTCGATGAGTTCGAGTTGCGACGTGTCGACATAGGTGAAGTCGAGTCCGAACTTGCGCCGCACGCGCTCGAACAGCCTGAACGTGCCGCCGTAAATGTTGTCGCTGACAACGAGGTGATCGCCCGCTTCAAGCCGCGTCAGGATCGCGTCGATGGCGGCCATTCCGGAGGCAAACGCAAAACCGGCGCTGCCGCCTTCGAGGGCCGCGAGATTGGCTTCGAGCGCCATGCGCGTCGGATTGTGCGTGCGGCCGTACTCGAATCCCTTGTGCTGTCCGAGGCCCTCCTGCACGTACGTCGAGGTCTGATATATCGGCGTGATGATGGCGCCGGTGGCCGGATCCGGTTCTTGACCGGCGTGAATGCATAAGGTGTTGAAGCGTGCGTTGGGCTTGAGTTTCACAGGAAGTCCGATCCTTATATCATTTCGAGCAGCGAATGCTCGTTGTTCCCCAGCGCTGGCTGCTGCACACGTTTCCCGGCCGTGCGCTCGTGCTCGGCGTGGTCATCAAGATCGTGGTGGCCATTGCCGCTGCCATCGTTCCCGCATCGATGCGCATGCTCGACGCGGTCGATGCGGTCGGCAGCCTCGCGCTGATCTTTGTGGCGGTGTACGGCGCGACGCGCGCCGTGTTCTGGGCCAAGCGGCGCCTGCTCTGGCGTGTCCGCCGCAAGCTCATTCTCTCGTACATCTTCGTCGGTCTGGTGCCAGGCCTGCTGATCATCGCGTTCTTTCTGCTCGCCGGCCTCATGTTGTTTTACAACGTGAGTTCGTACCTGGTGCAGTCGCGCGTGCGTAATCTCGTGGACCAGGGCCGCTTTCTGGCCCAAACCGTGGTGTTCGAAGCGGAGCGTGATGGCCCTGGCCTGGCAGAGCGCCTGGCGCAGCGGCAGCAACAGGCCGCGGCGAGATTTCCATTCACGTCGATTGCGATCGTGCCGGTCAAGGGCTTGAAGTGTGCAGGTGCTATCGACCGGCGCACCGCGACGCCGGCAACGTTGCGTCTTGGCCCGTGGAAGCATCTCGATCCGCCGCCCACGCTGCCTCTCTGGATCGCATGCGACGGCTTCGCAGGCCTGGTCGCCTACCAAGAGGCGCCCGGGGCGAATGGATCATCCGGTCCCCATCATCTCGTGCTGCGCGCCGTGGCCGTCCCACAGGTGCCCACACCATCATGGGCGGCTGTGGTGGACCTCCCGTTCACGACTGCCATCGAGCAGCGGCTGCGCGAAGAGACCGGAATCGAGCTTGGTGAAATCGCGGCCGTCTTCCCCGGGTCAAAGGCGATCGAGCTGCCGCAGGGCCGCAGCCTCGAGTCGCGCCGCGTGCCGCCCGATGAAAGCACGACGCTGGGCGAATGGATTGCGTTCCTCGAGCACTACGACTGGACCACCGGTACGCCGTTGACCGCGAGTGTCGCGCTCCGCCTCAACGTGGGCGAGATTTACGACCGGCTCTCGGCGATTTCCACCAATCGCCAATACAGCCAGGTTCTGTTGTTGTTGCTCGCCTTCATCGGCACCCTCTTCCTGGTCATCCAACTCGTAGCCCTCGGCATCGGCTTCGTGCTTGCGCGTCAGATCACGGGCGCAGTTCACGATCTGTTTACTGGCACGGAGCACCTGCGCAACCGCGACTTCACCCACCACATCCCCGTGCGCGCGCGCGATCAACTGGGCGAGCTCGCCGAGTCATTCAACGTGATGACCGACGAGGTCACGAAGCTCCTGAAGGAAAACGCCGACAAGGCGCGCATGGAGCAGGAAATGCTCGCCGCGCGCGAGATCCAGCGGAGGCTGTTGCCGTCGGGACCGCTCGACGTGTCAGGCCTGCACTCCGTGGCGTTCTGCGAGCCGGCACGCGAAGTCGCGGGCGATTACTACGACTTTCTCCATCTGTCGGGCGCCGAGGTTGGCGTCCTCATCGCCGACGTGTCGGGAAAGGGCCTGCCAGCCGGTCTCTACATGGCGCAATTGAAAGTGGTCGTGCAATCGCTCGCCCGCGTGCATCGCTCGCCGCGCGACTTTCTCATCGCGGTCAACCGCGTGGTTGCGGATAACATCGATTCGAAGAGTTTCATCACGATGTCGTATGGCGTGGTGAATCTCGAAAAACGGGAAATGAAGTACGCGCGCGCCGGTCATTGTCCGCTGATCCACGTTCCCGGCAGTGCGCCGCCCGGTATGCGCAAGGCATCGGTGCTGACACCCGACGGGTTGGTCGTTGGTCTGCAGCTCGATGATGCCGGACGCCTGTTCGAGTCGATGCTGGAGGAGATCACGATTCCGCTCAAGGGCGACGACCTGCTGGTGTTTTTCACCGATGGGATCAGCGAAACCATGAACACCGCGTTCGACTGTTACGGCGAGGCGAGACTCACCAAGGTGCTGGAGCAGTACTCCCACCTGCCCTTCGACCAGCTGCGCTCGTTCATCTTTGCCGATCTCCGCGCATTCTCAGGCCAGGCCGACCAGCATGACGACATGACGATGATCATCTTGAGGGTCGATGCCTGACCTCATCGTCATTTTCCGAACGGGCTCGAACATCGAGGCCAGCGTCGTGCAGGCGCTGCTCGACAGCCACGGCATCGCGTCGGTGCGCAGCTCTGGTCTGCCGGCGGGACTGTTTCCGTTCACCGTCAATCCGATGGAAACCTGCGTCTCGGTGCGTGAAGATGATGCCGAAGAAGCGGTGCGCGTCATCGAGAGCCATCGCGAGGAGGTGGGCGGCGGACTGGTCGTGCCGCTGCCGCAGCAGTTTGCCGCGCTCGAGGAACGCCTTGGCTATCGCTTCAGAGATCGCGGGCTGCTCGAACACGCACTGACGCACAAGTCAAAGGCGCACGAGGATCCGAGCGGCGGCGTCATCGACAACGAGTCGCTCGAGTTTCTCGGCGACGCTGTGCTCGGCCTGGTCGTAGCCGACGCGCTGTTCCGGACCTTTCCCGAGTTTTCGGAAGGGCAGAAGTCGAAGATCAAAGCCATGGTGGTCTCCACCGCTTCCCTCGCCGAGCTCGCCGATCGCCTCGGTCTTGGCGAGCACATGATTCTCGGCCGTGGCGAAGAGAAGACTGGCGGGCGGCGCAAACAGGCGCTTCTTGCCGACACGTGCGAAGCGCTGATTGCCTCGATTTATCTCGACGGCGGCCTCGACGCCGCGCGGCAGTTCATTCTTCGCGAGCTCGGTCCGCACGTGGAGGCCGCGGGACAGCCCAACTACTTCGGACGCGATCACAAATCACGGCTGCAGGAAGCGCTGCAAGCCCTCGGACGTCCGCTCCCGATCTATCGCGTCTGCGGCGAGGTCGGCCCCGATCACCGCAAGCTCTTTCACGTCGAAGTGGTCGTCGGCTCCGAAACCATCGCGCAAGGGGTCGGGCGGACGAAGAAGGATGCCGAGCAGGAGGCTGCGAAGGCGGCGCTCGAAGCGGTACTCCCGAAGGGAGACGCCGCCTCGTGAATTTGGAGATCTCCAAATTCAATCGATTTCAATAATGCCCCACGGCTTCCGCTCGCCGACAGTCGCTGCGGCCATGGCCATCGACGGCTCTGTCTGCGGCAGCCGCGCGAGCGCGTAGCTTTGCACCTCGCGCGCGACTTCGTCGACGCCGGGCGGGACCGGACGGCAGTGGAGGCGAACCCACAGACGCAGTAGCGGATCGGTAAAGCTGTAGCGCTTCTGCCGCGAGACCACCAGGTCGACGTCTTCCAGCCAGGAGAGGTAGTCCTTTGTCGATCCCGGCGTGCGCTGCAGACGCAGCGCAATCTCCGTGAGGGTCAGCGGTTCTTCTTCCGCGAGAATCTCGAGAATCGCCTTCAGCGCGCCGTAGCCGCGGGCGCGGTGCAGGCGCAGTTCGTAGCGATAGCCGCACCACGACGTGAGGGCGCCGTCCGACGTGAGCAGCGCGGTGAGCGCCGAGATCGGATCGCCGCTGCGCTCGCTCATGGCCGCGGTCGCATCGCTGATCGCGCGGACGTACGCGGCCCGGCCGTCGGCGAGCGCCTGAATGGTGCGGCTGAGGAACTCGCGATCGTCAGTGGCCGTGTCGCCCATCGGCGGCAGCATGGCGGTGACTTCAGCCGGTGACAGGGGCGGCAGATGGATCACTTCGAAGCGCGCCGAGCCATCGCGCAGCAGGCGATGCGCGCGCGCGACATAGCGCGAGGTCAGCACAAAACGGTTGTCGCTGTCGCAGAGCGCCTGCAGCAGCTCGCGCAGCACATGACGCAGTCCCGGAAAGCTCTCGAACGTGCGTAGCTCCAGCACTTCGTCGAGCAGGACGGTTGCCGGCCGATCATGCGCCCGCACGCGCGCGAAATACGCGAGCACCTGATCGAATGCGTCGCGCGCGGACTTGGCCGGGTCGTTCGACACGACCGGTTGAAACGGCGTGCTCGACGTGACGGCGTGCATGAAGCGCTCGGGTGTGCTGGCCGAACGTTCGACATCGATGTACTGGCACTGGTCGCGGCCGAGCCGATCGACCAGGCCGTGCAGCGCCGTCGTTCGTCCACTGCCGCAGCCGCCGAGGAGCACCGGTATACGCGCTGGTGTTGCCTCGATCGCCGCCAGCACCCGTCGTTCCAGACCCGCGTGTGGCGTCATCGATCTGTCTCCAGCATTGGGATCCGCATGCCCCGTCGGCGCGCCGTCTCGATCGCCTCGGGATACCCGGCGTCCGCATGCCGCGCGACGCCGCTGCCTGGATCGCAAGTGAGGACGCGCTGCAACCGCTCGTCCGCGCCGCGAGTACCGTCCGCCACGATCACCATCCCTGCATGAATTGAATAGCCTATGCCCACGCCGCCGCCATGATGCACCGACACCCACGTGGCGCCTGCCGATGCGTTGAGCAGGGCGTTGAGCAGAGGCCAGTCGGCAATCGCGTCGCTGCCGTCGCGCATGCCTTCGGTTTCGCGATTCGGCGACGCGACCGATCCGGTGTCGAGGTGATCGCGTCCGATCACGATCGGCGCCGTGATCGCGCCGCTCCGCACCAACTCGTTGATTCGCAGCCCGAATCGCGCGCGATCGCCCAGACCAAGCCAGAAGATACGCGCCGGCAACCCTTGAAACTTCACGCGTTCGCCCGCGAGCCGAATCCAACGGCACAACGTTGCGTCGTGCGAGAACATCTCGAGCGCGGCGCGATCGGTGACGCGGATGTCTTCCGGATCGCCCGACAGCGCGGCCCAGCGGAACGGCCCTTTGCCTTCGCAAAAGAGCGGCCGCACGTATTCCGGCACGAACCCTGGAATAGCGAAGGCGCGCTCGACGCCGGCCTTGAGCGCCTGCGCGCGGATGTTGTTTCCGTAATCAAAGACAACCGCACCGCGCGCTTGCATGGTCAGCATCGCCGCCACGTGGCGGCCCATGGCGTCGATGGCGCGCCGTTCGTACTCCGCCGGGTCGGATGTGCGCAGCGTCTCGGCGGCGGCCAGCGACAAGCCGTCGGGCACGTAGCCCGTGAGCGCATCGTGCGCGGCGGTTTGATCGGTGACGACATCCGGCGTCACGTGCTGGCGAACGAGCGCGGGCAGAATCTCGGCGGCGTTGCCGAGCACCCCGATCGACCGCGCCGCCCGTTCGCGCGTCCACTGCCGAACCTTCGCGAGCGCGACATCCAGGTCGTCTGTCGCTTCATCCAGGTAACCGGTGGCCAGCCGGCGTTCGATGCGATGCGGATCGACTTCGACGACCAGCGCCACTCCTTCGTTCATCGTCACGGCGAGCGGCTGGGCGCCCCCCATGCCGCCCAGGCCGGCGGTCACGGTGAGGCGGCCGGCGAGCGAACCGCCGAAATGTCGGCGCGCAAGCGCCGCCAGCGTTTCGTATGTGCCCTGCAGGATGCCCTGCGTGCCGATATAAATCCAGCTGCCGGCAGTCATCTGGCCATACATCGTCAGGCCGCGATCTTCCAAATCGCGGAAGGTGTCCCACGTCGCCCACTTGGGCACGAGATTCGCGTTGGCGATGAGCACGCGCGGCGCGTCGGCGTGCGTGCGGAAGACCGCGACCGGCTTACCCGACTGCACCACGAGCGTTTCGTCGTCGGCCAACCGGCGCAGCTCGCGCACGATCGCGTCGAAGGCTTCCCAACTGCGGGCCGCGCGCCCCGTCCCACCGTAGACCACGAGATCGTCCGGACGTTCGGCGACGTCGGGATCGAGGTTGTTCATCAACATCCGCAGCGCGGCTTCCTGGAGCCATCCTTTGCACGTCAGCGACGTGCCGCGAGGAGCGCGAACGAGACGAGCGGCCGTAGTCATGAGGAGGCGCACGGAGGGTCGAACGTGAAGATAGAAACTAAGCAGCGTGACTCACGTTGTCAAATTGAAAATGCGATCGAGAAAATTCTGAAATCAGTTGACAACTGAACCTGACGCGTACTCAAGCGCGCCGTCGCGGATCAGTGCGGCGATCGCATCGATATCCGGCGCCGGCGGACGGTCACTCATCAGCGGCGGCACACGCTCGCGCACCGCGCGATGGACGCGCATGACGCGATCGGTGCTGGTGAGCGGCGCGAGCAAGTCGATTGCCTGGCAAGCGCACAGAATTTCGACGGCGATCACATTGGTGAGCAGCTGCAAAGCCCGTTCCGCTTTGAGCGCGGCCGACATGCTCATGCTCACGTGATCTTCCTTGTTCCCTGACGTAGGAATGGTGTCGACACTTGCAGGATGAGACAGTGTCTTAATCTCGGACGTGAGCGCCGCGGCGGTCACCTGCGCAAGCATATAGCCCGATTCAAGGCCGCCATTCCGCGTCAGAAACGCGGGTAACCCGCTCAGCGCGGGATTGACCAGGCGTTCGGAGCGCCGCTCGCTGATCGTCGCGAGCTGAGCGAGCGCCACAACCAGGAGATCGGCGGCCATGGCGACGGGCGCACCGTGAAAATTGCCGCCCGAGACGATCTCAGCGGTATCGGCGAACACCATCGGGTTGTCGGTCGCGGCGTTCATCTCGACCTCCACGATGTGGCGCACCCAGTGGAGCGCCTCGCGGGCCGCCCCGTGCACCTGCGGCACACACCGCATGGAGTAGGCGTCCTGCACGCGGCCGCAATTGGCATGAGCCGCGTTGATCGCGCTGCCTTCGAGCAGCGTCATGAGGTTCCTGGCGACGATCGACTGTCCTGAATAAGGACGCGCCGCGTGAATGCGCGCGTCGAACGGCTTGATCGATCCCTGCAGGCCGTCGATCGAGAGCGCCGCCGCGAGATCAGCCGCTTTCGCGACACGCTCGGCTCCCGCCAAGGCGAGTGCGGCGACCGCCGTGGACGGCTGCGTGCCGTTAATCAGCGCGAGACCTTCCTTGGGGCCGAGCGTCACCGGCGCAATCGCCGCCGCCGCGAGCGCCTCGCGTGCCGGCGAGCTCGCGCGGCCGTCCCAGACCTCACCTTCGCCGATGAGCACGAGCCCGATATGTGCGAGCGGCGCGAGATCGCCGCTGGCGCCGACCGAACCTCGACTCGGCACACGCGGATGAACGCGCTGGTTGAGCATTTCAATCAACGTGTCGAGTGTGCGCGCGTGAATTCCTGAAAACCCTTTCGCGAGCACATTGGCGCGCAGCGCCATGCTGGCGCGGACCGCGCGCACCGGCAGCGGCTCGCCGACGCCGGCGGCGTGGCTGCGAAGCAGATTCACTTGCAACTGTGCGAGATCGTCTCGTCCGATGCGTGTTTCCGCGAACGATCCAAATCCGGTGTTGATGCCGTACACGGGGGCGTCGCCATCGGCTCGACGATCGACGACGGCGCGCGCGGCCGTGACGCGCACGCGCGCCGCGGGGGCGACAGCAACCTCCGCGTTGTGGTCTGCAATCGCCAGAAGATTGTCGAGTGTGAGGTGCTCGCCGTCGAGCAGGACCATCACGAAAGCATATCGGGTCGGGAGATCTGGGAGAAGGAGATAACAGGGAGATTAGGGAGATCGGGGAGAAGAGATAACAGGGAGATTAGGGAGATCGGGGAGAAGAGATAACAGGGAGATTAGGGAGATCGGGGAGAAGAGATAACAGGGAGATTAGGGAGATCGGGGAGAGGAGCTAACAGAGAGATTAGGGAGATCGGGGAGAGGAGCTAACAGAGAGATTAGGGAGATCGGGGAGAATGCTTTTCGTCCTCCCTGGTCTCCCTGCTCTCCCTGTTTGTTTCCTCTCCCGGATCTCCCTGATATTCTGTGTTGCGTGAACATCGCGGTTCTGGGCGCGCAGTGGGGCGACGAAGGCAAAGGCAAGATCGTCGATTTACTCACGCCGCATTTTTCCATCGTCGCGCGGTATCAAGGAGGCCACAACGCCGGTCACACCGTCTATGTGAGCGGCAGAAAATTCGTGCTGCACTTGATTCCATCAGGCATCCTGCATCCCGGCGTCACGTGCATCATCGGCAATGGCGTGGTGGTGGACCCGCAGGCGCTCTTTAAAGAGATTGAGGAGCTCGCGACGCTCGGGATCGACGTCGGCGATCGCCTGTTGATCAGCGAAAAAGCGCATTTGATCCTGCCGTATCACCGCGAGCTGGACATCTTGAGCGAGGCGAGGCGCGCCGAGCGCAAAATCGGGACGACCTCGCGCGGCATTGGCCCGGCGTACGAGGACAAAATCGGACGCCGCGGCATTCGCGTGTGTGATCTGGTCGACACCAAGGCGCTCGCCGACGAAGTGCGCGCCAATGTCGACGCGCGCAACCAGATCATCAAAGAGTCCACGCTCGACTGCAAACAGGTCTACAACGACTTGCTCGCCTACGGCGCGCGCATGCGGCGCTGGACCGCAGATGCGTCGCTGTTCCTGGCCAACGCGATCAAACAGCAGCGCCGTGTGCTGTTCGAAGGTGCCCAGGCGACGATGCTGGATATCGATCACGGCACGTACCCTTTCGTCACTTCCTCGAACGCGTCGATTGGCGGCGTTTGCACCGGGCTCGGTATTCCACCGAGGGCGATCGACGGCGTCCTGGGTGTCGCGAAGGCGTACACGACGCGCGTCGGCGAAGGGCCGCTCCCGACCGAGTTGTTTGGCGAGATGGCCGAGCGGTTGCGCGAGAGCGGGCAGGAATACGGCGCGTCCACCGGGCGGCCGCGGAGATGCGGCTGGTACGACGCCGTGGTGGTGCGCTACTCGACGCGAATCAACGGCCTCGACGCGCTCGCGCTGACCAAGCTGGATGTGCTCGACGGATTGGACGAAGTGCAGATCTGCACCGCCTATCGCGTGGGCAATCGAACCGTCACCGAGTTTCCCGCGGACCTTGCCACGGCGGGCCCGTGCGAGGCGGTATACGAGACCATGCCCGGATGGAAAGAGCCGACGCACGGCGCGCGCAGCTTCGACGAATTGCCGCGCGAGGCGCGGCATTACGTCGCGCGGCTTGAAGACGTGAGCGGCGTGCCGATTGCGATTGTGTCAACCGGGTCGGACCGGGACGAGACGATTATTCGAACCGGAAGCGTGGCGGAAACCTGGATCGGCGGGCCGAAAGCGGACATTGCAGACTAGCTCCATGTCGCGATGTGGCGATTGATGTGGCGATGTGATGTGGAGATGTAGGAATGTTGTGATGTGTCTGTCGATGTGGCGATGTGATGTGGCGAGGCTCGATCGCGACATGACATCGCCACCTCGCCACATCATCAAATCGCCACATGGCACGGGTCACCTTTTGTGCCTTTCCAGGAAACCCTTCATGCGTCCGGATCGACACCGCTCATGTCGATCCCGGCGCGGTAGCGCGGCGGCAAACCCTTTGGCCGCTCCAATGACGCCCACGCGATCGAGCCATGACACCGGATGATGCGGTTGTGATCGCTGAACGTCAGCCGCACGCGCTGATTCGGACGCAGAACGCTGGAGCACAGTACTTGCGCGCCGGCGGTGGATACATCGACGAGCGTGGCGGCGTTGCCGTCGACCAGTACCTCCGCGCCATCGCGAATGCGGATGCGCTGCGCACGCCGCGTGCGGCACTGATCGAGTCCGCTTTTGGGTTCGTCGACCGCCACCGCCGTGCCGTTTCCGTTTGCTGCGCGGTGCACCGCCGACAAGCGGTTGAGCGCGGGGTCGTGCGCGATCGCGCGCACCCCACACTCGGTCCGTGACGGATCGTCCTTGATGCGATTCATGAACGCGGTGCCACGGGAGGAAGAGGAGAACAGCTGGTCGATTGCCACGATGCGCGGTTTGTTGCGAATGATGTGATCGAGCGCTTCGAGCGCCTGTGTCTCCGAAAAAGTGTGAAGCTCGGCCTCCGAATCCACGCGCTCCCGCAGAGCAGGGAGCGCGTTTGATGGGCCAATGAGCACAACCCCTCGTCGACACGGGTGCCTCAGTGTAATGGGCGGAGGTGCTCGACGCAATCACCGTCACGACACTGTCACACCGTTACACTCTTGAAACTTGTTGCGTCGACATAAAATTTCGCAGTGCCACACATTGCCGCATTACGCTGCCGCGGACTTGTGAAGCGATATGAAAACCTGACTGCGGTCGACGGACTCGATCTCGAGGTGCAGGTCGGCGAATGTTTTGGCCTGCTTGGACCGAACGGCGCCGGTAAGACGACGTCGATCGAGATTCTCGAAGGTTTGCTGACGGCAGATGCGGGCGAGGTCGAGGTGCTGGGCAGGCGATGGAATCGCGATGCTCGCTGGCTGCGTACGCGCCTCGGTATTCAACTGCAGGAAACGCAGCTTGCCGACAAGCTCACGGTGGCCGAAACCGTGCGCCTCTTTCGCTCCTTTTATCCACAGGGTCCCGATGTGGACGAAGTGCTCGCGATGGTGGAGCTCGAAGCGAAGCGCGATTCGTGGGTGGTCAAATTGTCCGGCGGCCAGAAGCAGCGCCTCTCGGTCGCCTGCGCGCTCGTCGGACAGCCGGAGCTGCTGTTTCTCGACGAGCCGACAACCGGGCTCGATCCGCAGTCGCGCCGGCAACTCTGGGACGTGCTCGAGCGATTTCGCGCACGCGGCGGCACGATTCTGATCACCACGCATTACATGGACGAGGCGCATGCGCTCTGCGACCGCGTCGGCATCATGGACAAAGGCCGCCTCATCGCCCTCGGCACGCCGAACGAGCTGGTGGCAGCGCTGGGCGCGGAGCATGTCATCGAGTTCGCGCTGGCCGACGGCGGGCAGCCGCCCGATGACGGCGAGCTGCGGGCGCTGGCCGGCGTCACCGACGTTCGGCATGCGCAAGCCTCGATCTCGCTCGCCACCTCGGAGCTGCATCGCACCATTCCGGCGCTGCTCGATACGCTGCGTGCGCGCAATGCCGCGTTGAGCCTTCTGACGACACACAGCGCGACACTCGAAGACGTCTTCGTCGCACTCACCGGAAGGCACTTGCGCGATGAGTAGGACACGAACGGCTTCGCATCCGCTCGTCGAACTCATCGCAACGCGCTTCAAGGAGTTCTTTCGGGAGCCGGAGGCGATTTTCTGGGTCTTCGCCTTCCCGATTCTGATGACCTGCGCGCTCGGCGTCGCCTTTCGATCGCGCGGCGCCGAGCCGGTCATCGTCGGCGTGGTCGACGTCCAGGGCGATGGCGAAACCGCGGCCGCGCTCGAACGTGCCGGTGGCTTTGTGGTGCGGCGAGTGCCGGCGGATGACATCGAGCGGGTTGTGCGCGACGGACGCGCGGCGGTTGTCGTCGTCCCTGGTTCGCCTCCGACGTATCGCTACGACGAGGCGCGCGCCGAGAGCCAGGTGGCGCGACTGGCGGTGGACGCCGCGCTGCAGCGCGCCGCGGGCCGTCGCGATGCGTTCACTCCCCTCGCGCAGCCGGTGGTCTCGGCCGGATCGCGCTATATCGATTGGCTCGTGCCCGGCTTGCTCGGCATGAACATCATGGGCACCGGCATGTGGAGCGTCAGCTTCTCGATCGTGACGTCGCGCATGCGCAAGCTGCTCAAGCGGCTGGTAGCCACGCCGATGTCGCGCACTCACTACCTGGCGTCGCATGTCATCAATCGCCTCGTCTTCCTGACGCTCGAATCGGCAATTCTCATCGCGTTCGCCTGGCTGGTGTTCGGCGTCGCCGTCCACGGCTCACTGCTGGCCGTTGCGGCGGTGGCGCTCGCCGGCGCCGTGTCGTTTGGCGGCATCGCGCTCCTCGTCAGCTCGCGCGTGCGCACCATCGAAGCGGTCTCGGGCCTGCTCAACGTCGTCATGGTGCCGATGTGGGTGCTCTCCGGCGTCTTCTTCGCCGCGAGCAACTTTCCGGATGCGATGCAGCCATTGATCCAGGTGCTGCCGCTCACCGCGCTCAACGACGCCCTCCGCGCAATCATCAACGAAGGCGCACCGCTCGCGTCGCAGTGGCACGAGTTGGCGATCCTGGTCGCATGGGGCACGAGCTGCTTCGCTGCTGCGCTCAAGTTGTTCCGTTGGCAGTAATCGCGGCCCTAAGGTCCGCGATTCGTGCGAGTGCTCCCACCAAGCGCCGAGCTTTAGTGCTGCCGACGCCCGCCTATGCTAAAAAACCAGCAACATGTGCTAAATTTTTAGCGTAAGTAGGGAGGCGTATCATGCAGGGACTCTGGCTCGACGTGAAAAGCGCGCTGCGGCAGTTACGGCGGGCGCCAGGAACAAGCGCTGCCGCCATCGCGACCCTTGCCGTCGGGATCGGCACCACGACTGCCGTGTTCTCCTTTCTAGCGGCGGTGATGTCGAGCGCCTCGCCTGTGGACGACATGGATCGCCGGGTCGGGTTGTGGTCGCACAACCGCACCGAGGCGGAAACAAAGAATTCGGTTTCGGCCGGCGACTTTCTCGAGTGGCGCCGCAACGCGACACTCCTCGACAGCGTCATCGCCACGCGCCGGCGCGCGGCGAACATCGGTGGCATCGACAGGCCAGTGCGCGCGAGCGTCAGCGAAGTGACGACGAACTACTTCGAGTTCTTCCGCTGGCGCGCTGCGATGGGACGCACGTTTACCGTCGCGGATGGCGAGCCGGGCGCACCGCCTGTCGTCGTGGTCTCGTTCGATTTTTGGCGAAACACATTGGCAGCGCGCGCCGATGTCGTGGGCGCGACGCTCCGGATCGATGGTGAGCCGGTAGCGGTCATCGGCGTTCTGCCACGGCTTCCGGCGGTCGAGGGCATTTATGTGCCAATCGACCTGGCCACTGCCGCCGCCGACCACATCACACGCAATCTGTTCGTGTTCGGCCGCATGCGCGACGGCGTGTCGATCGAGCAGGTGAGAGCCGAAATGTCGTCGCTCGGCGAGCAGCTGGAACGCGAATTTCCCCGCAGCAATCAGGGATGGACGGTGAATACGCAGCCACTACAGGACGAATTCATCGGCAAGCAGGCGCGCCTGGCATTCGCCATCCTCGCGGGCACGGTGCTGTCGGTGCTGTTAATCGGCTGCGTCAACATCGCGAACCTTCTCCTCGCCCGCGGTCTATCGCGGCGCGGCGAGCTCGCGGTGCGCCTTGCGATCGGCGCCGGCGGCTGGCGTGTCGCGCGCCAGTTGCTCGTGGAATGCGGCGCCATCGCGCTTGCGGGGGCCATGCTGAGCGTGCTGGTGTCGCGCTGGACGCTGCAAGTGTTCGTGAGCTCGTTCCCAATCGACTCGCCCTGGGTGGATGCCGGCGGCCTGAACCTGCGTGCGCTTGGCTTCACGGCGGCAGGGGCGGTGCTCGCCACCCTCATGTCTGGCGTTGCGCCGATCGTGGCCGCGCGCCGAACCGATCTCGTCGCGGGGCTGCAAACCATCGGACGATCGGGTGTGCGCGCGAGTCGGCGGCTCACGAGCGGCCTCGTTGCCGCGGAAATTGGCCTTGCGGTTGTCTTGCTCATCGTTTCGGGCCTGCTGATGCGGACGCTTGCTGCAATCGAGCGACTCGATCCTGGTTTCGACGTGGCCAACGTGTTGACCGCGTCGATCACGCGGCCGCAATCATCCACTGCCGGCGCGTCGGCGCAATTCTTCGAACAAGCACTGTCGCGGATACGCGTGCTGCCAGGGATAACAACCGCGGCGGCGACGAGCCGCGTTCCTTTCGCGGGCAGTCGATTCAATCCAAACCGGGGGCTCGAAATCGAGGGTCGTGCGTTGACGGGCAGCGGCGAGGGTACATGGGCCGTGGACTACACGGTCACACCGCAGTTCTTCGAAACGCTGCGCGTGCCGCTCGTTGAAGGTCGAACATTCAATGATGGTGACGGCGCGTCGGCCCCCAAAGTCGCCATCGTCAGCGCGGCGATGGCGCGACGCTTCTGGTCGAATCGCTCCCCGGTTGGCGCGCGGCTGCGTCAAGGTGATGAGGCGGAGGGCGAGTGGCGGACCGTCGTGGGGGTGGTCGGTGACATTCGCAATGACGATGCGGATCAGCCGCCAATTCCGTATTTGTACGTTCCGCTTGCTCAGCGACCGGCGCGCACAATGACGATTGTCGTACGAACCGCGGCTGACCCGGCGGGAATGGCCGCTGCGCTTCGCCGCGCCGTTGTGGAGCTCGATGCGGATCAGCCGCTCTACGACGTGCGCACGATGGAACAGGTACTCGACGCGGACCTTGGCGGTTCTCGCGTGTTGATTCAGGTGTTTGCCGCTTTCGCCGCGATCGCGTTGGGTCTCGCGGGCCTTGGCGTGTGGGGTGTGGCCGCGCAGTCGGTGGGACAGCGCACGCGCGAGATCGGCGTTCGCATCGCGCTCGGCGCGACATCGCCTCAGGTCGTGGCACTCCTGGCCCGCCAGGGACTCGCGCCGATGGCTGTCGGTCTGCTCGCTGGTCTCGCCGCGGGGCTGGCGGTTGCGCGTCTGATGCGCGGCATTCTCTTCCAGGTGTCGGCGACCGATCCGTTGACGCTCGCTGGCACGGTCGCAACGCTTGCGGCGGTGGGACTCCTCGCGACATTCGGGCCATCGCTGCGAGCCGCGCGGTTGGATCCTGTTACTGCGCTTCGAGAGCAATAGGACGCGAGCGCGACATGGAATCAAAGGTGCGACATCCCGGCCGCAGGGATCCCTCCGCGAAGGCAGTGAGCGGGCACGGGCCGACGGCGCGCGGCGCGGTCCTAACCCCAAAGCTCACCTCAATTCGGAACGCCAACGGCGCGAGACGCTCGAACAATGCCGCTTTCGCCCGAGCGGTGGAATCGGCTCGATGCCACGATTGCGAACACAAGTGAATTGAGGGGTTAATCCTGCAGAATCGTGTTCTTCTGATACCAGTCCAGCAGCACCTGCTGCGCGTTCAGCGCCTCGGCGCCTTCGGGCGGGCGCACGCGAACGTACGTCCCGTTGGGGCGAAGTTCCCAGGCGCGATGCGTGTCCATCAGCAATGTTTCAAGAACGGTGTCACGCAGGTGGCGTTTCAATGCCGCATCCTTGATCGGGCAGAGCACTTCGACGCGCCGATCGAGGTTGCGCTCCATGAGATCAGCGCTGCCGATATAGACCTCTTCGTTGCCGTCGTTGAGGAAGTAGTAGATGCGTGAGTGCTCGAGGAAGCGCCCGACAATCGACCGGACCGAGATGTTGCTGCTGATGCCCGCGATACTGGGACGCAGGCAGCACAGGCCGCGCGTGATCATGTCGACCTTCACGTTCGCCTGTGACGCGCGATACAGGGTTTTGATCATCGCCTGATCGGCCACGGCGTTGTTCTTGATGATGATGCGCGCCGGCCGGCCACGCTGCGCATGCTCGATCTCGCGGTCGATGAGCGCCTTGATTCCCTGCCGCAGTCCGACGGGGGCCACGAGCAGCGAATGGTACGAGCGCTTGTTCGAATAGCCGGTCAGAAAGTTGAACACTTCGGTCACGTCGTCAACGATCGCCTCGTCCGCCGTGAACAGGCCGATGTCCGTGTACACCTGCGACGTCACGCGATTGTAGTTGCCGGTTGCCACGTGCGCGTAGCGCTTGATGCCGTCGGCTTCGTGCCGTACCACCAGCGTCAGCTTGCAGTGCACCTTGAGATTGACCAGACCATAGACGACGTGAATGCCCGCCGATTCCAGCCGTGTCGCCCAGGCGATGTTGTTGCGCTCGTCGAAGCGCGCCTTCAGCTCCACCATCACCGCTACCTGTTTGCCCTGTTCAGCGGCTTCGATCAACAGATCGACCAGCGGTGAATTTGGCCCGATGCGGTAGAGCGTCATCTTGATCGCCACGACCTGCGGGTCGTTGACTGCGGCGCGCAGGAACGTCTCGACGCTCGTAAACGAGTCGAACGGGTGATGAACGAGGAAGTCCTGATCGGCGACCTGCTCGAACACGTTGTCCGCCTGGTCGGGCGGCCACAGCAGCCGGGGATGAAACACAGGGTCCTTGAGCGCGGGGCGGTGCATCTTGGTGAGCGACGGCCAATCCGCAAACCCCATCCGCTCCGACGTCCGGACGACGATGTCCTCTTCGACTTCGAAGTTTTCCACGAGGATGTTGAGCACACGCCGCGGCATGTCGGCTTCGACCTGCAGCAGGGAGAGCGCGCCGTAGCGCAGCTGCTTCAGGCCGCGGTCGACCGTCTCGAGAAGATCGTCGGCCTCATCCTCCTGAATGACCATGTCGGTGTCGCGGATGATCCGGAAGAGATGCGCGCCTTCGACGTGCGTGCTGGGGAACAGCTCCTGGATGTTGCGACGAATCACATCTTCCAGAAAGACATAGGTCACGCTCGGTCCGGCGAGATGGTCCGGCAACTGGATAAACCGAGACAACATCCCCGGAACCTTGACACGGGCAAACTTCGGGCGGCCGCCGTGCTTGACGCGCACGGCGAGGTTCATGCTCAAGTTCGAGATGTATGGAAACGGATGTCCGGGATCGAATGCGAGCGGAGTGAGCACCGGGAAGATGTTGGCGTCGAAGTACTGCGTCAGCCACTGGTCGATCGCCGGCGTGTACTCCGTCGGCTCGAGGAAATGAATGCCTTCGGCGGCGAGCAGTGGACGCAGCTGCTGCGCCCAGCAGCCCGACATCTGATCGAGCTGCTCGAGCGCGCGCTGGCGGATCGCGGCGAGCTCCTGCTCGGTATTCAACCCGTCGAGCGACACATCGTCGATGTCGGCGCGAAACTTCTTGAGGATGGTCGCGACGCGGACCATGAAGAACTCATCGAGGTTCGATCCAGCAATCGCGAGGAACTTCACGCGTTCGAGCAGCGGGTGGAACTGGTCCTGTGCCTGCGCCAGGACGCGCTGATTGAACTCGAGCCAGCTCAGTTCGCGATTGATAAAGAGAGAGGGCGACGACAGATCCGAGGGATCGAGCGACGTCCAGTCGAACGGTTCGGGCTCGGGAGGACGAACGACCGGTTCCGCAGCCCGCGCGCGGCGCGGGCGCGCGCGACGCACGACAACAGGAGCGGCGGCGTGAACTTCTGCGACGGGAGCCAAACCATTGCGGCGGGACCGAGGGGCAGGCATGCGCGAGGCCGCCTTCAGCATAGCAAAGCGAGGCGGTAATTCTTCTCCAGATGTCCAGTCGTGCAAAGCAAGCGCCAGCTATTGACGCAAGTGCGCGCGAGACAATGAGTTACGAGCCTCTTCAAACTGAAAGCTCAGGGAGTAGACTGGGTAGTTCAGTAGCGCGCGGGGCGTCCAACGGGACCCACAGGCGGTTCCCGTACCGGCGGCGGGTCGGCGGTGATCCGCAGTAATCGCCCCGCACTGTAATTGAGCAGCAGCAGTTCGCCGTTCGCGTCTACAGCAAACGCGCTGATCAGGCCGAGCGTGTCACGTCCCCCGAGCTGCTCGGTGTGCTCCCGTTGGTCATCAGCGGCCGCTTCACCGGCGTCATCCAGATGAAGGCCGATCGAGAAGACGCGTCCCTCGGAGAAGTCGGCGTAGAAGTAGCGACCGGTGTACGCCTCGCCGAGCGCGCTGCCGCGGTAGATAAAGCCGCCGGTGATCGATTGTCCGACGTTGTGATCGTATTCGTGGATTGGCGCGGTGAGCGGCGTGTACGCGGGAGGCCTGCGATCGTCGTACTCCGAACGTCCTTCGCGAAGGCGCCAGCCGTAATTTCTGCCGCCGGCGCCGCGCGGCTCGAAGTTGATCTCTTCGCGCGCGTTCTGACCGACATCGGCGATCACGAGCGCGCCGCCGCCGCCGCGTCCCGGGTCATCGAAGCTGAATTGCCACGGATTGCGCAGTCCGAATGCCCAGATCTCGCCGAGCGCGCTGATCGGTTCGCCATCGACAAACGGGTTGTCGTCGGGCACGCGGTAGCCGCGAGGATCTTCGTCATCCACGTCGACGTCGATGCGCAGCATCTTGCCGAGCAGCGAGCGCGGATCCTGCGCATGGTTCATCGGATCGCCGCCGCTGCCGCCGTCGCCCATGCCGATGTAGAGATAACCGTCGGGGCCAAACGCCAGATGACCGCCGTTGTGATTGGAAAACGGTTGATCGATCGTGCGGCGTCCCTCGGGCCACACGAGGTCAAAGCGCGAATCGAGATCGGCGACGAGCGGGTTGTCCGGGTTGCGGCGAAACCGCGCGACAACGGTGTCGCCATTGCGGTTGGTGAAGTTGACGAAGAAGCGGCGCGACTCCACGTTGGGCGAGAAGGCAAGGCCCAGGAGTCCGCGCTCGCCGCCGCTGCTGATCTCGTCGCGGAGATCGAAAAACGGCGTGGGCAGCACGCGGCCTTCCCGAACCACGCGGATGCGTCCGGCTTGTTCAACGACAAAGAGGGTGTTCGCGTCGGTGGGATCGAGGGCGACGCCGAGGGGAAAGTTGAAACCGGTCGCAACGGTTTCGCTTCGGAATTGGGCCATGGCGGGGGCCGGAAGCGTCAGAGCAAGCGCGAGAACGATCGCGGCGCGCATAGAGACATCGCGCATAGAGATATATAGTCGCGCGCGGCAACTTGGCACGCGAGGAAAAAGGGGACAGGCCCCTTTTCGTTGGCCGGCCGTTTCGCGGTGCGCGCGCTGGCAGAAACTGAAAAGGGGGGCTGGCAGAAACTGAAAAGGGGCCTGTCCCTTTTTACGGTTTCCTTAACTTGACATTGTTAAGATCCGCGAGGCAGAATCTGAACGCTGTCAAGATGAAAGCGAAGTATCACCACGGATCCCTTCGCGCGGCGCTGATCGACGCCGCTGCCCATCTCGCCGCGCGGCAGGGACCCTCTGGCGTCACGCTGCGCGAAGCGGCGCGCCGCGCAGGTGTCACGCAGGCTGCCCCCTATCACTACTTTGCAAGCAAGTCAGCGCTCATTGCCGCCGTAGCGGAAGACGGCTTCGACGTGTTGGACGATCTCCAGGTTTCCGCGCTCGCACGCTGCGCGCCGGAACCGCTTGCGCGAGTGGACGCGTTAGTGAGCGCGTATGTGCGTTTCGCGATTGAGCAGCCGCATTATTTCAAGGTGATGTTCCGCGACGCGGCGACACCCGGCCCAACGGCTGCGCGCGTCGTCTCGCGTTTGACCGATGCCGCGCGGAGCGCGCGAACTCAGGCCGGCCACGACGACCTCGATCCCGCGGTCATGGCGGCGTTGATTTGGGCCGTGCCACATGGTCTTGCGTCGCTGTATGTGGAAAGTCCGCTGGCCCGTCAGGGGTTGACGCCGATCGTGCTCGAACGCCTCGCGTGCGCAGCGATCGAACCGCTGATCTCGCTGCGCGACATCGAAACCGGCAGCGAATGGGCCGTGTAGACAAACGAAGACAAGCACCTCTGCAGATTTTGTTCCGCTTTCGCCGTTTGACCATGTAGAATTTGCCCATCCGTCTTCCGTCGACTGTCCAGTAAGGAGGAGCCCATGTCGCTGACCCGTCGGCGACTGTTTCAGATCGCCGTCCGCGACAACTCGCATACCAGCGAGTGGATCGCTGCACGCGGCCGTGAAGCAGCCGTAGCCGAAGGTTCGCTGGAGTTCGGCCAGAGGGCCGCATCATCCGGTTCGAACTCGAATGTGATTCGCATTGCCAGCAACGAGAACCCCCTCGGTCCCGGGCAGCACGTGCTCGACGCCATCGTTGGCAAGTTCCCGGAGGCGCACCGCTACCCGTTTAACGCGCAGCAGCGAGAGCCGGTCCTCGTGGACGCTCTTGCGAAAAAGTTCGGGGTCGCCGCGGACCAGGTCACGCTTGGCGCAGGATCGGGAGAGATCCTCGTCAATGCGGTTCGCGCGTTTACCTCGCCGTCCAAGCCGCTCGCTACGCCGTGGCCGACCTTCGAAAATCCGCGCAACACCGCGGAAAAGATCGGCACCCCGGTGCGCGCAATTGCGCTCGACAAGGATCTCAAGGTTGACATCGACAAGCTGGTCGAAGCGTCAAAGGGTGCGGGCCTCGTGTTCTTCTGCAACCCGAACAACCCCACGGCCACTGTGCATGGTGCACCGGCGGTCGCTGATTTCGTCAAGCGCGTGCGTGCCGCGTCGCCCGACACGGTGATCCTGATCGACGAGGCGTATCACGACTACGTCACCGATACGGTCTACAAAACAGCGATGGACGTTGCCAAGTCGACGCCGAAGGTCTTCGTCGCGCGCACCATGTCGAAGGCCTATGGCATGGCCGGCATGCGTGTGGGTTACGCGGTGGGCGACAAGGAAGTGATCAACACGTTGAATCGCTTCCGCATGCCGTATGCGATCAACCTGCCCGGCATTGCCGCGGCAACGATTGCGCTCGGCAACCAGCCGCACATCGATCGCGAGCGTCAGCGCAACACCGAGGTCAAGGCGTTCACTGTCAAGGCGTTTGAGCAGATGGGGTTCAAGGCCACCGATTCGCAGGCCAACTTCATCTTCGTCAATCTAAACCGTCCCGCGAAGCCGTTCCGCGACGCCTGCGCGCAGCAGGGTGTCATGGTCGGACGCGACTTCCCGCCCTACGAGAAGACGCACTGCCGCATCTCGATCGGCACGATGGCCGAGATGCAGAAGGCCGTGGACGTCTTCAAGAAGGTGCTTGGCTCGGCGACATCCACGTCGAACCAGGCAAAGCGGTAAACAGGGATTGAGAAGGTGAAGGAGGAGTCAACCATGTCGCTGTCGCGACGTCGATTCGTTCAAACAGTAGGCGCGGGCGCCGCCGGTCTGTGGGTCGCAGGCCGAGGACGCGAAGCCGGTCTCTTCGATCTGTCCGAGCGCGCTTTCGCTGCCGACACCTCGCCCATCATTCTGGCGAGCAACGAGAACCCGATGGGTACGCCCAAGGCGGTCCTCGATGCAGTGCGCGCGGGATTCGGCGAGATCGGCCGCTATCAGTTCGCGACCACCGCGGAAATCGTGGACATGATCGCGAAAGACAAGGGCGTCAAGCCCGAGAACGTGCTGCTTGGGTCGGGTTCCACCCAAATCCTGCGCAGCACCACGCACGTCTTCTGCTCGAAGAGCGCTCCGCTCGTGGCGCCGATTCCGGCCTACGAAGAGTGCGCAGGCTACGCGGCGCTCATGGGCTATCCCGTGCGCACGGTCAGCCTCACAAAACCGCCCGAGCTCAAGATGGACGTGGGCGCCATGCTCACCGCCGCCAAGGGCGGCGGCATGGTGTTCTTCTGCAATCCCAACAACCCTGTCGCCACGGCCGTGGACGGCAAGACCTCACGTCAGTTCGTCGCCGATCTCAACCGCACATCGCCTGAAACCCACGTGTTGATGGACGAAGCGTATTTCGAATACGCGACGATGCCGGGTTACGAGACCATGATCCCGCTCGCGATCGAGAACCCGAAGGTCGTAGTGGCGCGCACGTTCTCGAAGTGCTTTGGCATGGCGGGCCTGCGCATGGGGTACGCGATCGGTCACAAGGACACGATTAAGAAGCTGGGCGACTGGGACGGCATGGGCTCGGTCAACGTCCTCGGTCTCAGTGCCGCGCGGGCCGCGCTCCATCTCGACAAGTCGTTCCTCGCCAACGAGAAGGCGCGCAACAACGCCGCGCGTGAGTTCACGCAGAAGTGGTTCCGCGATCACGGCTACGTGCCAACCGATTCGCAGACCAACTTCATGTTCGTGGACATCAAGCAGCCGGCGAAGGGGTTCCGCGACGCCTGCGCGAAGGAAGGCATCCTGGTCGGCCGCGACTTCCCGCCGTACGAGAAGTCGCACTGCCGCATCTCGGTGGGCACGATGGAAGAGATGCAGAAGGCCGTCAAGGTATTCGAGAAGGCGTTGGCGCAGCCGGCTCAGGCTGCGGCGTAACGCCGGTCGGTGTTAGCTCACATCCGGGACCGGGAGGAAACATCGGTCCCGGATTTTTCATGTACATCAGACGTCTGGGCGATGTCGTGATTTGATGATGTGGCGATGTTATCCGGTGCGGTAACGATGTAATCATGTGTCTGGCGACGTGGCGATGTGATGTGACGATGTGGCGCTCCGAACATCGCCACGTTACATCGCAAGATCGTTAGACACATCGTCAGATCCTCACATCGTGAGATGACATCGCCACATCGACAAGTCGCGACATCGAAAGATGTTGCGCTGACCCGCGCTATCGGCCTTCCTCATGCGAGCGCGATCGTCGTCGGCATCATCATCG
>JBKPAJ010000209.1:0-35450 GCA_046726375.1 Acidobacteriota bacterium | reverse complement strand
CTGGGCGGCTACTTCGTGGGCGCGGGGACCAGCAGCTCCTCTTTGTCCCAGACGAAATCGTCCTTGCTGTACACCGACAGCTCGTAGTCCTTGCCCATGAAGATCGCCGAGACGGGGCAGGCCTCTTCGCAGTAGCCGCAGAAGATGCAGCGCGTCTTGTGAATCTGGTACACGGAGGCGTAACGCGGCCCGGCCATCACGCTGCCGTCATTCTCCTCCGCCTCGAGATAAATGGCGTCGGCAGGGCACGCAACTGCACACAATCCGCACGCCACGCACTTTTCAAGCCCGTTTTCGTCGCGCATCAGCACTTGTTTCCCGCGGTATTTCGGGAACATCGGCATTTTCTGGTCCGGATAATTGATGGTGACGGGGGCGCGGAACAAATGCCGGAAGGTGAGCGCGAAGCCTTCAATCAACGGGCGAATCATGCGTTAAATTGTAACCGATGCAGCCGAAGTTCCTGTCGGCCGAGCAGTTTCTGCTGGCCACGCTCGTAGGCAAGCTCGCCATCATGGCCGCGCTCGCCACGATGCTCGTGAGGTATCGGCGCTTCAGGCACATCCTCATCTTCGAGCGCCGCGACTGGCCCGACCGTCTCGCCTTTGCCCTCGGCCTCATCGTCCCGCTCACGATGGGTGTCGTCTCGCGGCTCCTGCTGAATTACGACGCCGCGGATCTCACGCTCGAAGGCGCCTTTCTCGCGGGCTTGATCGCGGGACCTTACACCGGAGGTCTCGTCGGCGGCATCATCGCGGTGCCGGCTGTCATTGCCGGCGAGTGGGGCGCAGTGCCCTTTGCCGTAGGCTGCGGGTTTGCGGGCGGCGGCATTCGCGAGGCCTCGCCCAAAGAGGAGATCTGGACCTACTCGCCGTTCATCGTGTTGAGCCTGCCGACGGTGGTGTGGCGTTCGATTCGCGACCTGCGCGTCAACCGTCACCTCGTGATGCTGTTTGCGCCAATCGGGCTCGAGTTCATTCGACGTGCCGTTGGCACGCGCTTCGGCGTGTATCGCATCTTTTATTTCGAAACGCCGTCATGGTGGCTCACCGTTGCGACGTATGTGGCCACCGTGCTGACGGTGGCGATTCCGATCAAGATCTGGAACAACGCGCGCATCGAGCATCGCGTGCAGGAGCAGGAAAAGCTGCTGCTCGCAGCCAAGGTCGAAGCGCTCAAGAGCCAGATCAATCCGCACTTTCTCTTCAATACACTCACGTCCGTGTCGTCGCTGATTCGCTCCGAGCCGGAAACCGCGCGTACGGTCATCCAAAAGCTCTCCGGGTTGCTGCGCAAACTGATGCGCAGCCACGAACAGTTCGTCACGCTGCGCGAAGAGCTCGAGTCAATCGACGAGTACCTCGCGATTGAGGTGATTCGATTCGGTCCGCGCCTGCGCGTGCAGAAAGAGATCGCCCCCGACACGCTCGACGTCATCGTGCCGAGCATGATTCTGCAACCGCTCGTCGAAAACTCGATCAAGCACGGACTGACGCGCAAGGTCGGCCTCGGGTGCATTACTCTGCGAAGCCAGCGCAAGGGCGACACGCTGGTGCTCGACGTCGAGGACGACGGCCTTGGCATTTCCGACGAGCGACGGCAAACGGCAATGTCGAGCGGAATCGGCTTGAGCAACGTGCACGAGCGCTTGCGTGTGATTTACGGCGCAACCGGCCGCGTCGAGCTCAAAGGCTCGCCCGGCAAGGGCGCGTGCGCGCATCTCGAAATCCCTGTGCTCGTCGCCGAAGAGCAAGTCACCGCCTGATGTCGTCCCCTGCTCTCACCGCCGTTGTTGCCGACGACGAGCAGCATGCTCGCGAGGAGCTCTGTTTCCTGTTGAGCCGCCTGGAGGGCGTCGACGTGGTCGCCCAGGCCGCCGACGGCGTGCAGGCCCTCGATGACATCGCGCGGCTCACGCCCGACGTCGCATTTCTCGACGTCCAGATGCCCGGGCTGACCGGCTTTGAGGTGGCGCGCCGGCTGCTCGAGAGCGGAACCGACCTGGCCGTGATTTTCGTCACGGCGTTCGACCATCGGGCTATCGAGGCGTTCGAAGTCAACGCGGTGGACTACGTGCTGAAGCCTGTTGAGGCGGCTCGCCTGGAACAAGCCCTCCAGCGGGCGCGAAAACGCCGCGGCGAACAGCCGCTCGGGGACCAGTTGGAGCGGCTGGTCCGGATGATGGCGAGCCAGAAAGACCGGCGCAATCAGATAGCCGTCAAAGTCGACGAACGAATCGTCCTGGTTCAGGCCGACGACGTGGTCTATGCCTCGGTTACGCCGGATTCGATTAATATTGTTACCGGGCAGGTCTCCGGCGCGTCTAATTACCGGACCCTGGACGAGTTGCAGGCCAGGCTGGATCCCGATGTGTTTTGGCGGGTCCACCGCTCGCATCTGGTCAACATCAACAAGATCAAGGAGATCGTCCCTTGGTTCAGCAGGAACTACATTCTCAGGATGAAGGATTCGAAGGCGACGGAAATTCCGGTGAGCCGGTCGCAAACACGCCGCCTTCGGGAGTACCTGAAGCTCTAGGGACCGAGATCCAGCCTCCGCTGGCTGGTTTCGAGACCAGGTTCAGCACCATCGACCCGGTGCTCGAAGCCGTTCCAGCCTCCCCTGCCACCGGCACGATTCGTATCGAAATCGACGACTCGTCAACCAGCATGATGCGCCGGCTCGAAATCTGGCGCGACGAGTTCGTGGCTTGGGTCAAAACGCTGGCCTCGGCCGCCGTCTACGCCACGCTGATCGTGACCTTCGGCTTCCAGGTGGCGCGCGTCGAAGGCCAGAGCATGGCGCCGACGCTTGCCGATCAGGATCGCCTGATCGTCAACAAACTCGCGTACCGGCTCGCGGCGCCGCAGCGCGGCGACATCGTCATGCTGTATTACCCGCTCAACCCCGACAAGTCGTTCGTCAAGCGGGTGATTGCCGAAGAAAACGACACCGTCCGCATCGTCGACGGGCGCGTCTATGTCAATGACGTGCCGATGCGCGATGAATACGTCCCACCCGAGTACCGCAGCCACGATGACTGGGGCCCGCAGGTGATTCCGGAGGGCTACTACTTTGTGATGGGGGATCACCGCAACAACAGCTCCGACAGCCGTCACTGGGGCTTCGTGCCGAAGAAGTACATCATCGGCAAGGTGCAACTGCGGTGGTGGCCGGTACCGAACGGGCGCGTGTTCTGAAAGTTACACGTTCAAAGTTCAAAGTTCAAAGTTAGTTGCCGAGTGGGCAAGTTGCCACGTGCAACCTTGAACTGTCCATTGTCGAACTAACTTTGAACTTTGAACTTTGAACTTTGAACTGAAGTGGATCGGTACTCGTCGGTTTCCCGCGTTCTCTTCCGCGTCCTCTTCCTCAACCTGACCGTCGCGCTTGCCAAGATTGCACTCGGCTATCTGACTGGCGCGATCAGTGTGCTCTCCGACGGCTTCCACTCGCTCACCGACGCTGCCTCGAACATCGTCGCGCTGGTCGGCGTGAGGATCTCGCAGCAGCCACCTGACACCGAGCACCCCTACGGTCATCGCAAGTTCGAGACGATGGCGTCGCTTGCCATTCTCCTGTTTTTGTTAATCGTACTCGTCCAGGTGCTATGGGCCGCCGCCGAGCGTCTCATAACCGGGGACGCACCAACCGTCACGGCGCTGAGCTTTGCCGTGATGGGATCGACGTTTCTGATCAACCTCGCCGTCGTCGTCTACGAACGACGCGAAGGCTTTCGTCTGGCGAGCGAGGTGCTGATTGCCGACGCGCACCACACGCAAAGCGATCTGCTGACGTCGGGCGCCGTGATCGCGGCGTTGGTCGGTGTCCGGCTTGGCTTCCCGATGCTCGATCCGGTCGCGGCGATCGTCATCGCCGTCTTCATCGGCAAGGCATGTTGGGTCATTTTCCAGGACACGTCGCGAATCCTGGCCGATCAGATCGTGATCGCCGCCGACGATTTACGCGCGGTGGTCCTGGCCGTTCCGGAAGTGATCGGCTGCCATCAGCTTCGTTCCCGCGGGTCGGCCGATCATGTGTTTGTCGATCTGCACGTCTGGATGGATCCCAACATGCGGCTGGAGGACGCGCACCGGATTTCGCACGTCGTCAAGGATCGAATCATGGCGAAGTATCCGCAGATCAAGGATGCGGTGATTCATATAGAGCCGCCACCGCGGGGGTGATCTCCAAATCTGGAGATTTGGCGATGTGGAGATTTGGAGACGATTTGGAGATTTTCGGATTTAGGGATTTAGGGATTTAGGGATTTTGCCTCGCAGGTTCTGCGCTGTCCTGTCGCATTACTGATCGCAGCAGCTTCCACCTTCAACCTTTTGTGCCAAACGCACGAAACGGACAAATGCAACGCAGAATGTGAGTTCCGTCCATATCGAGGACCTCGGTCGTGGTGGCAAGGGCTCTGCACTCCTTCTGGCATGGACAAGGAGACTCTGCGTGCTCGAACGTTGAAGTTTGGTGTGGACATCGTCAAGTTTTGCCGGCCGCTCTTCCGCCACGACGAGTGTCGAAAGTTGGCCAGTCAGCTTTAAGACGCGGCAACGTCTGTGGCTGCGAACTATCACGCCGCCTGTCGCGGCCGCAGCCGGCCCGAATTCATTGCGAAGCTCGGCGTCGCCAACGAGGAAAGCGACGAAACCGTGCTGTGGCTCACCACGCTCCGAGACAGCGGCATGGTCCAAGGTCCGGAACTGGATCGACTGCTGCAGGAAGCCATCGAGCTGAGAGCAATCATCTCGAGCTCACGGGCGACGGCAAAGCGAAACTGGGAAGGTCCCGACGATGACTAAGTCCCAACCGCCAAATCCCAAATCTTCAAATCTCGAAATCTCGAAATCTCCAAATCTCCAAATCTCCAAATCCCCAAATCCCCAAATCCCAAATCCCCAAATCCAAGATGTACAAATCTCCAGATCTGCTCCAAATCTCAAAATCGCGAAATCTCCAGATTCGGAAGTCAGTATCCCAGAACCGCTTCCACTCGAAACTTCACCGGCTCCCCTGCCTCATATCGCTTCAGATTCTCGGAAAACAGGTCGATCACATCGTCCCAATGTCCCTGACGGAACCCGGACGTATGCGGGGTCAGGATCACGTTCGGCGCGGTCCACAGCGGATCGTTCGAGGCAAGAGGCTCCTGCGGAAAAACATCGAGCGACGCGCCACCAAGGTGACCGGATCGCAGGGCGCCGACGAGCGCGGCGTGATCGAGGATGCGCGCGCGTCCGACGTTGATGAGCACGGCGCCTTTCTTCATCTGCGCGAGCTCGTGTGTGCCAATCAGGTTCTGGGTTTCAGCCGTCAGCGGCGCCGCAATGACCACCGCATCGGATTGAGCAAGTAGACCGTCGAGCTCGGATGATCCCAGCATTTCCGTCACGCCGAGCACGCCGCCGCGATCGGCGCGGCGGCGGATTGCGATGACCCTCATCCCAAACGCCGACGCGCGTTGCGCGATTTCGGAGCCGATTGTGCCGACGCCGATCAGGCCCAGCGTCCTTCCTTTGAGCAGCCACGGCAGACGGTCGCCGACCAACTCGTTCTGCGCCCACTGACGCTCGCGCTGTCGGTCGAGAACGAATGAAAGCTGCTTGGCGAGTGCCAGAAGCACTGTCATCACATGCTCGGCAATCGGCGCCGCCTGAATCCCGCGCGAGTTGCTGACGAGAATGCCGCGCGCGAACATTTCCGCAAGGCAGAACGTTTCCACCGCCACGGCTGACGAGTGCACCCACCGCAGCTTTTTCGCGCTCGCCAACTCCATTGCGTTGAGGATCCAGGTGAAGGCGACGTCGCAGTCCTCGAGGCCGCGCGCACGCTCGCCTTCGCTCGTGGCATGAACGAAGGTGAGATGCGGGAACCGGCTGCGCAACGTCACTACCGCAGCTTCTGGAATCTGCCAGGCGCGCACCGGTTGCTGAATGGAAATGAGAACCGTCACACGTGTTTGTTCTCTTTGAACTTTGAACGTTCTTTCTTTACTTTGGACGTTGAATTTTGGAACTTTGAACTGCGGCGATAAGTGCCCGACTTGCCTCCACGTTTTTCAAGCAGGCAGATCTCGCCGATCACCATCGATTTGTCGACGGCTTTCACCATGTCGTAGAGCGTGAGCGCCGCGACCGCCACGGCGGTCAATGCCTCCATTTCGACGCCGGTCTGCGCGGAAGTCCGCACGCGCGCTTCGATCGCGTAGCCGCCGCGCGTCGGTGCGATGTCAACGCCAACATGCGTCAGCGGCAACGGGTGGCACAACGGAATCAGCTCGGAGGTGCGCTTTGCCGCCATGATGCCGGCGAGCCGCGACGCTTGCAGCGGATCGCCTTTCTTTATGGCGCCTGTGCGAATCAGACGGCGCGCTGTCGGCGACATTGTCACGCTACCTCGCGCCACCGCCTCGCGCGCGGTGACCGGCTTGTCGCCGACATCGACCATGCGGATGCGGCCGCGCTCATCGACATGCGTGAGCCGCTCCTTAGTTGCCATCGTCGATCCCCTGCGCAAGATAAAACGACAGGCTCTCGAGCGACACGGTGAGATCGACGCTTTTCAACTTGACTCCGGGACCAACTTTCAACGCCCCAGGTGAAAAGTTCAGGACCGCTTTCACCCCGGCGGCGACAACTTGATCGAGAACCGGTTGAGCCGATTCGGCAGGAACCGCGATCACGGCAATGTCGATCCGGTCCTTGCGAACGATCTTCCTCAGCTCGCGGATATCGTGGATCGGGACGCCGCTGCGAGATTCGTCGCCGATTTTGCTGTCGGCGACGTCAAAGAGCGCGACAATCTCGAACCCTTCGCGGCGAAACCCCGGGTAGTCGGCCAGCGCGAGCCCGAGATTGCCGGCGCCCATCACCGCGACGCGCAGCTTTCGGTCAAGACCCAGAATCTGCCGAAGGTGGCGCCGCAGATCCTTCACGTAGTAGCCGACACCGCGCACGCCAAACTCGCCGAAATACGCCAGATCCTTGCGAATCTGCGCGGCATTGAGGTGAAACTGCTCCGCCAGCGCCTGCGACGAAATCGTTTCGACCCCCGCGTTTTCAAGCTGCGTCAAGCAGCGCAGATACACGGACAAACGGTTGGTGGTGAGCTCGGAAACCTGTTCGTTGGCGGCTTTCCGCTTGTTCTGTGAATTCACAAGCGAACCCAGAATACCCTAAGCGTCCGATGGTCGAAAAGGTCCCGGCGACCAGCTCGAACGGCGAATCGCGGCGTCGCCGTTGGCAACCGGATCAACTGATTCTTCCCCTGGCCGCGGCTCTCCTCGTTTACGTGCTGTGGTTTCGCACGCACGGCGTCAGCGATAGTTTCTTCCTGCGCGGCGACCAGATCAGGGATTGGAGCCTCGCGCTGCGGCGTCTCGGCGATCTGCCCCTCTCGGGTGTACCGAGCACTGCGGGCGGTACGACAATCGGTCCGATTTACTACTGGCTGCTGTGGGCGATCGCGCGGTTCGCCGGTCTGTGGACAAATCTGCCGCATGCCGGGGGGATCGGCATCGCCGCGGTGCAATCGATTGCCGATGCGGTGCTGTTCGTGGCGTTGGCTCGACGCCTTCGTGCAATCGTTCTCGCGTTGACGATTGTGCTTGCGGCCGCGACGTCGGGATACGACGCCACACTCAGCTCCACCATCTGGAATCCGCCGATGGCAGAGGCGTTTGTGAAGCTCGCGCTCGCCGCGGTTTTGTGGAAACGCGAGATCACGCTGTCGCGGGCCACGGCGATCGTGACCATGAGCTGGTGCGCCATCCAGTGCCACACGTCCGCAGTTGTGGTTGCCGCGCCGCTGATTGTGTTGACGATTGCCGTGGCGCTGATACACCGCGACTGGAAACGGGCCGGACAGATGGCGGCGATCGTCGCGAGCGTCATCGTGATCCTGCAAACACCCTGGCTGATTGATCGGCTGCGCTTGCCGACACCGGAAGAAAGCCGGATTACGAGAAGTCTTCAATCAGTTTTGACGGCTCCCGATCAAGCGATTCACCTCCGCGAGAGTGCGAGTTTGATCGCGAGCAGCCTGCAGTTCCTCATAAGTGCGCCGCACCAACTCCCGTATTTCACCGCTATCCTCGGCCTGTGCTTCACCCTCACCGTCGCATTGGTGCGAGACAGCGGGCTTCTCGTTACTTCCGCCACTCCTCTGCTCGTCGCAGTACTGGTCTTTTCGCTGTGGCAAGGACGCCTCGACCAAGCCTATTGGTTCCTGGTTCTTCTTCCGCCCGCGACGATCATGTTGTTCGCGTGGGTCCACCGCATCCCTCACAGGGCTCGGATCGCGCTGACGTCGGCATTGCTGTTGCTCGTTCTGGCAGCACAGCCCGGACGCGCACGAATGGCGTGGAGCTTTCACCGGATGCCGGGTTACGGCGCAATCGTGGCTGGGTGCAAAACCATCGTGCGTGAGTCACGGCGAATTCGCGACGTACGATTGCTATTCCAGGTGCCCGCGGGCACCGACCCGCTATGGCTTTTCTCGCTCGTCGGAGGCGCACTCGACGCCGACGCGTCTCACGTTGCGTTCATCGACGAGAACGGCCGCGTGCATTACCGCTGAGTAGTCGGCCGCGCCCAGACGCGCGGCAGTTCTGCTACCATCCGCCGCATGGCACACCCAACGACCGCTGAGAAGCGCACCGCCGCACCGGCTCCTAAAGCCTTTCAGCCGTACGTCCGGGCAACGCAGTCGATTCCGGAATTCACCGCCAAGGCGGTTCTTCTCGGCGCCATCTTCGGCCTGATCTTTGGCGCGTCGACGGTCTATCTTGGCCTCCGCGCGGGACTCACGGTGAGCGCGTCGATCCCGATCGCCGTGCTCGCGATCTCGGTGCTCAAGAAGTTCGGAGGGTCCACGATCCTCGAGAACAACATCGTGCAGACGATCGGATCCGCCGGTGAGTCGGTCGCGGGCGGCGTCGTGTTCACGATTCCGGCGCTCATTTTCCTGACACCGTTCGGCCCGGGCTTTTTCAACTACTACCAAATCACGCTGCTGACGTTTGCCGGCGGCATTCTCGGCGTGCTCATGATGGTGCCGCTGCGCCGCGCGCTCATCGTCAAAGAGCATGGTGTGTTGCCGTATCCCGAGGGTACTGCGTGCGCCGAAGTGCTGGTCGCAGGCGAACGGGGCGGGCGCCTTGCCGGCCTCGTGTTCAGTGGCCTCGGTATCGGCGCACTCTGGAAATCGCTGTCGTGGACGTTCAACGTTTTCCGGCAGGACGTCGGGTATTCCTTCCCGCGCGCCAGTCAGTTTCCCAACGCCACGCTAAACGTTGATATCTCGCCCGAGTACATGGGCGTCGGCTACGTCATCGGCCCGCGCATCGCCGGGACGATGTTCGCTGGCGGCGTGTTGTCGTGGCTGGTGCTGCTACCGCTGCTGTCGATTCTCGGGGCGGCGATTACCACGCCCTTACCGCCGATTCACCCAAACTTCGCCGTCAATCCCGCAACAGGACGCCCATTCCTGCTCTCCGAGATGGCGCCCGGACAAATCTGGAGCGCGTATATCCGCTACATCGGCGCGGGCGCGGTGCTGGCGGCAGGATTGATTACGCTGGCACGCACCATCCCGACGATCGTCTCCTCGGCGCGCGAAGGTCTGAAAGGTATTGGCGCTGCGGGCGGCGCAGCCAGCACGCGCACCGAGCGCGACATTCCGATGGCGATCGTTCTTGGCGGATCGCTCCTGCTCGCCATTTTCCTCGCCGTGATGCCTGGGCTGCCGACGCAGGGCAACGTCCTCGTGTCAGTGCTGGTCGTGATTTTCGGTTTCTTCTTCGCCACCGTCTCATCACGCATCACGGGATTGATCGGATCGTCGTCAAACCCGATCTCCGGCATGACCATCGCCACGCTCATCATCACCTGCTTGATCTTCGTCGCACTCGGTTGGACTGGTGACATCTATTCACCGGTGGCGATCAGCGTCGGTGCGATCATCTGCATCGCCGCGGCAAACGCGGGCAACACCTCCCAGGACTTGAAAACCGGCTACATCGTCGGCGCCACGCCGCTGTATCAGCAGCTCGGCCTGCTCATCGGGGTGATCGCATCCGCGTTCGTCATTGGGATGACGACGCTCTACATGCATCGCGTGTTCGGCATCGGATCGCAGGACGTCCCCGCGCCGCAGGCCACGCTGATGGCGACGATCATCAAAGGCCTTCTCAGTCAGGAGCTGCCGTGGGGTCTCGTGCTCGTCGGGGTTTTCATCTCAGTGACGCTCGAACTGTGCGGTATTCACTCGCTGTCGTTCGCCGTTGGTTCGTATCTGCCGATCGCCACGACCGCGCCAATCTTCGCCGGTGGTCTCCTACGATGGCTCGTGGAGCGGCGGACGGGAGTGACGTCGGAATCCGAATTGAGCGCGGGAACGCTTTTCAGCTCCGGTCTGATCGCGGGCGGATCGCTCGCGGGCATTCTGTTTGCGGTGCTCGTGGGAACGGGTTACATTGGTCCGTTCCAGGCGATTGGAAACGCGTTGCCGTTTCTCCACGACCAGAGCGCCGTGGCGCACATCGCCGGCGCCTTGCTATTCCTCGCGTTAGGCGGCATTCTTTATCGTGCCGGGCAACGCAGAATTGAGTAATTTGTTCTGGCGACAGTGGAATTTTGACATTCCAATTGCACTTTTGTTATTCGCGTGCAACACAGGTCACAAAAAGCGCCGACAAAAAGGGCTAACTCTGCTGGTACTCGAATTGCTGAGCCCGCTTTGAGGTTCTCCGAATGCCGGATGTTCGTACAGTTCTTGTTGTCGCCGCAACCCCAGAACTAACGCGGCGCCTGGAGCGCACCTTGTGTAGCGGCACGTGGCAACCGACGTTTGTCACCACGTTCGCCACGGCGAAGCGTCACCTCGACGGAGAGCACCCCGATCTGCTGATTAGCGAAATCAAGCTCGGAGAGTACAACGGCCTTCATCTCGCGGTGCGCGGTGCGGCGGTGGGCATTCCCGCAATCGTCGTCGGCGATGCTGCGTTTGCCGGCGAGGCCGAACAGTTGGGCGCGATGTGGCTCTCGCCCAAAGAAGCCTCGGGCGAACGTCTGTCTGCCACGATGAATCGGCTGGTTGGACCGTCGCACCCGGCGGGATATGGCCGGCTGGCGATGCCCGCGATCACCGCAGTTGGATCACTGGACGTGACGACTGCGCGACTTCACTGATCCAACTTCACGCACTCGCCACGTAATCCGGCCGGCTGTGGATTTTCGCCGGCGCCATCCTGAATCCCTGGAACGGCACGTGGCACTGATATTTCCGCAGGAAGTTCAAAAATTTCTTGTAGTCCTCCGGCGGCATATTGAACGACGTCACCAGCAGTTTGTAATTGCCGTAAGTGTGCTCCAGCCCCAATCGCACCAGCTCGCGTAGATCGCGGCGCGTCAGATCGCGCGCCATGAACGGTTCGTAGGCTTCCGACCAGAAGGATGCTCCGCCTTTGACGATGCGCTCGAACATCGTCTGAGCGCTGGTCGTCGACGTGGCGCCCTGCGCACTAACGGCAGTTGTGGCGCGGCGCGTATCGCGCAGAATCTCCGCCGGAAGCGACTGCGTCTGCACGCCGCCTTCCGCACAGCGCAGAATCAGGCGCTCGGCGAGATTTCGAAGCTCACGCACGTTGCCGGGCCAGGAATACTCGGTGAGGTATGCAAGCGCCTCGGTGCTGATTTCCGGTACCGGCAGGTGGTGCGACACCGAAAAGTGCCGGAAGAAATGCTGCAAGAGGATGTAGATATCTTCGCGGCGTTCGCGCAGCGGCGGCACCTCAATATGAATAACGTTGAGGCGATAGAACAGATCCTCGCGGAACGACTTATCGGCGACGTGATCGATCAGACGACGGTGTGTCGCAGCAATGACGCGCACATCCACTGCCGAATGTCGCTGCTCCGAACCGACGCGCTGAATTTCGCCGGTCTCGAGAAAGCGAAGCAGCAGCGCCTGCATGCGCAGGCTCATTTCGGCGACTTCGTCCATGAAGATCGTGCCGCCGTGCGCACGCTCGAGCCAGCCGAGCTTATCGCGATGCGCGTCGGTGAAGCTGCCGCGCACGTGTCCGAAGAGTTCGGACTCGAGCAGCGTGTCGGGCAAACCCGCACAATTCAGTGCAAGGAGCGGAGCGTTGCGACGCGCGCTACGTGCATGGATCAAACGCGCGACTACTTCCTTACCGGTCCCGCTCTCGCCAGAGATCAGAACTTTCGCGCCGGAACGTGCCGCGTAATCTATCTCATCCTCTACCGCGCGAATCCCGGCACTGACGCCAACCATCGTGATGGAGGTACTCATGGATCGGAACCTTTTAGACGACACAAATAGCACGGATAAAGTTCGAACGACGCAATCGGAATGTCTTAATGTGACTTAGTGGACTCATCGGCAGCAGAAGCATTGTCAGAGATTCGAGGTCGGAAGTCAATCAGCTAAGGTCCTTTTTTTCGATCCACGCGACGATTTTTTTCCTGGTGTGACAATTTTGTCACCTGCTGCGCGGAGTTCTCTGGGGCGAGTTGGATCGCATCGGTGCGAAAAGGTACGCCACGCTGGCGCCATACGATACCGGCAAGCATTCGCTGCCGCCGCCATATACGGTTTTGTCAGGTTCGACCTCTCATTCTTGTAATTGACTGGCCGCGGAGATTTTTCAGGGAGGACCACTCGAACCCACCAGGCAGCTGCCCATCGAGGACCGGGCGGGTCAAGCTGGTCGACGTCGCCCAGGATCTCGCGCTGGCGAATCCCGATGATCGAGTACCAATTTCGAGGATCTCGCCTCTACGAGGACGTACTGTTGGTGGTGCCGGTCGTTGAGGCTGCTGGTTAGGCGAGATGAACTGTGCGCCGGGCTAACGCCACTGGAACGGTTCGGACTGCTGTGTGTCCGGCCGTCGATCGTCGCGGTACTTGCGGTACTCCTTGAACGAGACCTGGCACTCGTGCTTTCGGAGGAAGTTCAAAAAGCGCTTGTATTCTGAATCGTCCATGTTGAATAGCCGTGCGACGATCTTGTAGTTGCCACGTGCTTCTTCGAGTCCCTTCCGCACGAGATTGCGGATGTCGGCGCGTGTGATGTCGCGCCGCATGTAAAGCGGATACACCGCCGTCCAGAACGATTCGCGTTCCTCGACGATGCGCTTCATGAGGTCGTCGGCCACGGTGCGGCGCCGTTCCCGCCGCGGTTGCCCCGCCACCGTACGATACATCTGGATGTCGAGCGGCAAATGTTCCGCCTTGATCACGTCGCCCTGCACCGTCACGACGAGCCGCTCAATCACGTTTCTCAGCTCGCGCACGTTTCCGGGCCACGAGTACGTCGTCAGCCTCTCCGCCGCCTCTGGCGAGAGCACCTTGTGGGTTCGGCCGTTATCCCTCGAGAACTGACCTAGGAAGTAATCGATCAAGGCCGGAATGTCCTGCCGGCGCTCGCGAAGTGCGGGCACCAGCAGGTGAATGACGTTCAAGCGGTAGTAAAGATCTTCGCGGAACTGTCCCTGCGCGATCATCTCGCGGAGGTTCCGGTTGGTCGCTGCGATGACGCGAACGTTCACGCGCATGGTGACCCGGTCGGTGCCGACTTTTTGCAGTTCGCCGGTTTCCATGAACCGCAGCAGCAGGCTCTGCATCCGCAGCGTCATCTCGCCGATTTCGTCGAGGAAGATCGTGCCGCCATCGGCCAGTTCGAGTTTGCCCTGTTTGTCGCGGTACGCGCCCGTGAACGCGCCTTTGACGTGTCCAAACAGTTCTGATTCGAGCAATGTCTCGGACAAGCCAGCGCAGTTGACAGCACCCATCGGCCGATGGGCACGCGCGCTCCGTGCATGAATGCGGTTGGCCACCAGTTCTTTGCCCACGCCGCTTTCACCTGTAATCAGGACCTTGGCGTCGGATCTCGCCACTCGCGCGATTTCCTCCACCAGTTCGACCATGGCGGGGCTGGTGCCAATTAGATCGCGATTCACCTGCACGATGCTTGTCACGCTCATCGGATGCGATTCCTTTACCAGGTGGCCTACCTTGTTCCCGCGAGCGCACGACCGCACCACAGGAGCGAGAAAGTCACCAAAAACGCGGACTAAAGTCCTCAAAATTCCGGCGAGATTAGGTCGACGTCACAGCGAGAAAACGACGCCAACCTCAGACTGCGGCCCAAATCACTGGTTTCCTCACCTGTCCGCGACGCGAACGCCTCACGTGGCGTAGGGACCGAGCGTCGGTTTGCACAACTTATTCCGGAGCTGAGCGGGCAGACATCGGCGGGCCGGTGTAGATTCGGCCAACCTCTTGCAGCATGGGAAATCGCGGGCAAGAGAGCTCCCGATGGGTAGGGGCTAGTAGCGTCTGTAGTCGCAACAAGTTACAGGTCTGTGACACACCGCGCGAGGTGCCATGTGCGGAGTGCGTTCAATTGTGTAGGTCACGAGCAGGCAGAAAAAAGTCGACGGTTAGGAAAACTAGCGGTGAACGCGCGCCGCATGCCGCCACCGTCCGAGAACGTTCATCGTTCGTCATCGCGTTCCGCGCCGCGTCTCGTCGCCGCTGAAGACAGAGAGGCGGGTCTTCGTCCGCCGGTTCCGGCGCTCGTCGTGGACTGCTCACCCGCCAGCGCGTGGCCTATTGTCCAGACGCTCACCGAATGCGGGTTCAGCGTGACGAGCGCGGAAACGTTTGCGCAAGGGAAGGTGCGGATCCTCGAGTCGCCTCCGATGCTTCTCGTCGTTGAACTCAGGTTGCGGGAATACAACGGTCTTCAGCTGGTCCTCAGGGGCAAGGTGCGCCGTCCGAGCATGGGGGCGATCGCATTGTCGAGCGTCCCCGACCCCGTTCTTCAGCGTGAAGCCGAAACAATGGGCGCGACGTTCGTGGTGAGACCTGTCGATTCGAGAGAATTAATCGGCGCGGCGTTTCGCACGCTGTTGCGCGCGACCTCGCGCAATCCTGTCGCCGATCCGATTCGACCGCCCTTTGAGAGACGGACAAGCGACCGACGTTTCCCCTTGGTCGAGAAGGGAAACGATCGCCGGACCGCGGACCGCCGCCGCGACCGTGCGACGTTGTTGACGTTCGTCGCGCGGCAGGGGCTGGTTGCGAACCGGCAAAACCGCAGCTGACTTCGCAGAATTGTGATCGGCCACTGAGAAATCCTGGCCCTGCGGGAAGCGAAATCACACATTTTCAGGCCCTAATTTAAACTTCGAGAGCGAAAGGCCGGCTCGGCATCGGGGTTGCCCTCTAGCCGGCCGTGAGTTTACCAACGACTCGCGGCAACCTTCGTTGCCTGCCTTTCGCTCCTCGCTGCGCGTTCGACCTGCCGCATCCACACTGACGCTCGCGTGGGATCCTCCGAGTGATGGCGTCACGACCGGTTACATCGTTTCCTACGGCACTTCGTCAGGCACTCACCTTCAATAGATCAACGTCGGATTGGTCACGTCCTACGTGGTGTCAGCGTTGGCCGACGGAACCACATATTATTTCGCGGTCGCTGCATACAACGTCGCGGGAGATTTACGAGCCCGGCACTTCCGAACGGGACGGTATTTCGTTCGGGTGCGCGCCGTGAAAGCTGCGGGTCCGGGATCGGCATCGAATGAGACAGTCTTTGAGGTTGGAACCAACGCCGACTGTCGACAAGCGCCCGGCGCGCCGAACTTTGTCGCGAGCGCCGTCGGCACGTTAGTGCAACTCGCGTGGTCGCAGCGCGCGGGCGAGGCACCCAGCGGCTATGTCCTGGATGTCGGATCGATGCCCGGCTTGCGGGATATCGCAACGGTGCAGTTTAGTTCTGACACCATGTCGTTCAGTACACCGGCGCCAAACGGCACATATTCTCTCCGCTTGAGTGCGGTGAACGCGCGTGGCGCAAGCCACTGGGCACCCGAATCAACGGTCACTGTTGGAGGACCGCCGCCTGCTCTGCCCGGCGCACCCACTGCTCTCACCGAGATGGTCGTCGGGCGGAGCGTGACGTTGACATGGTCACCTGCGGCGACCGGCGGCGATCCGGCGCGATACATCATCGAGGCGAGCGACGTGCATGGGCGTGTTCTCGTGACTCTCGATACCGGCAATCTCGCCACATCTTTCGTGCACGGCGACGTGCCACCGGGCCGCTACGTTGTCCGAGTGAAGGCCGGCAACGCTGCAGGTGTAGGCGAGGCGTCGAATGCCGTGACCATCACCGTGACACCGTAACAACTGAGATTTGCCGAGCGCGGGCACGGGCTGGTCATCGCGTACCCGAGCAGTTTCTACACGGTAAGAAGTACGTACCTGGGCAGACTTTGGCAGATCGTGAACTGGAAATGTCGTAAAAACAGGCGCATTTTGAGCGGTCCGCATTAAGGCAGTCGCCCCAACCGAACGGCATCGTCATTGCCGCCAAGCGGGCCCGTGAAACACGGCACAGCTGCGGCGACGTTTATCGTTTGGCTCACGGTGGCCTCCGGCGCGCCAGTCAGTGCCGCGAGCTTGACCGTCGAATGGGATCCACCGACAGACGGCATGACGGTGGGCTATGTTCTGTGGGGTGGTTTGACGTCCGCCAACTACACCCACTCGATTGACGTTGGCGCCGTTACGCGATTTCAAATTGTCGGCTTGCCCGAAGGCGCGACCTTGTACTTTGCTGTCCAGGCTTACACTGCAAGCGGTAAACGGAGTCCGCTGTCGGAGGAAGTCAGCGGAACGGCGGGAGCGCTGGCGGGGTGTCACCAACCGCCCGGAACGCCTCAGCTCAAGGCAGACATCCTCGGGTCGTCCATACGCCTCTCGTGGTCACCCGGTGCCGGGGACCCACCGACGGGATTCGTACTCGATGCCGGATCTGCACCAGGAGAAGCCAACATCGCGAGCGCGCGACTCCCTGCGGCAACGACCAGCGTCACCGCGGAAGCGCCAGGTGGGATCTATTTTCTGAGAATTGCCGCTGTCAACGCCTGCGGCGCAGGCAGACCCTCGCCGGAACTCGTGCTCGCAACGGGTGAGTTCGCGTCGCTCGCGACCGGCACGCCTATTGGCCTCACGTCGCGCGTGTCAAGACGCGACGTTGCGCTTATTTGGTCAGCACCGCCAGGCCACGCCATAGCGCGGTACGTCATTGACGTGTTTAGCACCCAAGGACAGTTGCTTGTGTCGTTTGACACCGGCAGCTTGTCAACCGCGTTCATCTATCGTGACGCGCCACCGGGAGAATACGTGGGGCGAATACGGGCGGTGAATCTGGACGGTATTAGCGTCGCGTCCAATCCCGTTACTGTCATCATCGGACCGTAAATGTTCAGTCACTTCGCGTCGCCTTCGTCCATTCACGAAGAGTCCTCCTTCGCGTAGGCCCAGAACGCCAAGTGGAGATATGCCGGCATGCTTCCCCTCGCCGGCTGCAACACAAACTCAGGACCCGCTGCGGTCGATGTCGGCCGCGCCAGGTAACGGTTCGTATCTAAGCGGCTAACCGTCATCGGCGGGCCATCGTCGAGGATCAACACAACCTTCCCATTCTGCTCGCGTAGCTGCGCAGTTCCACGATTGCGATAGCTGCCGAGGAACGCCTTCATCTCCACCGGCGTTACTGCACTCTCTGTCCGAGCAGGCGCAGGTGCGTCCGGAAGCGCGAGCGCCTTACTGACAACGTTTTGCGCGATGCGACGTAGCGGCGCGTTATCAAGATTGCTGAGAATCGCAATGCCGACACCACGCTCTGGCGCGAAGCGCAAGATGCACGAGAATCCCGGCAGCGTGCCGCCGTGTTCGTACATGAGCACGCCGCGATCGCGGGCGATCATCAATCCGTGGCCGTAGTGTCCGCCGACAAACACGTTGGGCATTGACGTGTGCGGCGTCATCACGCGCTCGATCACCGTTGCGGGTAAGGCTTGCTTGCCGTTCACGCGTCCCGTATGCATCAAGGCATACAACGCGCGCGACATGTCGGTGGCCGTCGACCACATGTATCCTGCCGGCCAGATCCGTGTGTCGTTGGCCATCGGCTTCACGACCGTGAGCACGTCCTTCTCGCGCCGATGACCAACGGCGTGACCGCCGGCGGTGGCCACGCGCAGGCGCAACGTCGATCGCGTCATGCCAAGGGGTGCGAAGATCTCCGTTCGCATCACGTCCGCGTATGGGCGCTTGCGTAAACCTTCGAGCGCAGCGCCGGCCAGTGCGTAACCGAGGTTCGTATACGAGAACACGGTGCCGGGCGGCAGCAGGAAGTCGTCGCCGGTTAGCTCACGGGCACTGTCGCCGAGCGCAGATTCGACATCGCTGCCGTAGTCTCCGGCGCGGTCGCGCAAACCGGAGGTCTGCGACAACAGATGATGGAACGTCGCAGTGGTCGCGGGTGGCGACAGGCCTTGCACGTACGGGCCGACAGTCGTCTCGGGCGGGAGCTTCAGCGCATCGAGTGCGCTCGTCACTGCCAGCGCCGTGAACAACTTGGTGAGCGATCCGAGATGAACGGCGGTGTGCGGCTGAAACGCCGCGCCCGTTTCGGTGTTTGCGACACCATATCCGCGCGCCACCACCTCTTCGCCGGACACGATCGCAATACCCGCACCTGGCACCCCTGCGGCCTTCAACTCGGCGACAATATCGTCCGCAAGCGGGTCGGCCGCTGGCGTCGATGGTGATTGCGCGCTGACGCCGGTTGCGAGCAGCACCGCAGTGACAAACATAGCGCGTTTCATGCGCGCGATTCTGTCACGGTGCTGTCCAGCGCGCCTCAAGGATCGGGTTTGGCCGTGACGTCGCGATCTGGCGATTTGGTGAGGTCGCGATGTGATGTATCGATGGGGCGATGTCACGAGGTGTCTGGCGATGTGGCGATGTGATCGGGCGATGCGGCGATGTTCGGATGTTGGGATGTGTACGCTTCACATCACCACATCGCTAGACACGTCGTCACATCTCAACATCGCCACATCCCATCGCCACATCGCCAAAACGCGACATCGACAGATGGCCCGCCTTAGCAGCCCGTGGTAAAAGTGGCGACGGCATTCGACCCGCGATGCATCCCCGATGGCTGCGTTGCTCCTTCCTCAAATATGACCCGATATTCTCGGTCGTCGCGCCGTGCCCTTGGGGCGCCTCGCGTGTCTCGGTGCTCGCCGCCACTTTCACCACGGGCTGACAGCGAAGCTTCGCCTCAAACCGCCAAGAAAGATCTGCCACGACTGACCAGTGACGAAGCTCGCAATGCTTGCTCGCGCTCGACCCTCCGGCGAAGCTTCGAATCGCGGCCGCTGTGCGGCCGTTTAGGAGAACTACGATGTTGGGCCCGGGCCATGCCCGGCGTGCTCCATGTGGAGTACCTTCATCGGACTTCCGGCCAAGGAGGTCTCGATGACGCCCAACATCCACGCCATTATCCGCCAGCACGTGTCGCTCGAAGTCCGCTGTATCGATCGCGTGTATCTGCATGCGTACATGCCCAAGCTGCAGACGTCCGGCGGCCTGTGCTACTTCCTTCACGACTACCTCGATCATCCGGTGCCGTCCCCGGCGTTACTCAAGCCGCGCCATGACCGCTTCGTTGCGAGCGTCACGACATTTGCGCGCGACCGTCGCATTCCGTTCGTCTCGTTCGAGCACGGCAACAGCAAGGACGCGTTCGTCGCACCCTACCGCGCGCGATTCACCGCTCGTGAAGGCGTCGTGCTGATCGGCGTGGCGCAGGAAAAAATGCGCTCGTTCAAAGCTCATAAACGAATGGGGCGCAACCACCACACGCCGGTCTTCGACTTCTCACGCCAGTCCGTCGCGGTGAATCACTACTACTTCTATGTCCACGATCGCGAGTGGGGACCGGCGTTCCTCAAGATCGGTACCTATCTCCCGTATCCCGTGAAGCTCTGTCTCAACGGCCACGAGTGGGTCAAGCAGCATCTCCGCCGCGATCGCATCCGTTTCGAAAGCCTCGACAACGGCTTCTTATCCTGTCCCGACGCCGCCGCCCTCCAAGCGACCTGTGATGCGCTTGGTGCAGCCGACGTGCAGGCCTTCTTTGACCGCTGGTCCCACCGGCTGCCGTGGCCGATGACGGCAGCCGAACGCGCCGCCGGGTACGATCACCGCCTCGCGATCTGTCAGCTCGAAGTCAGTCTGACCCAGGTCTTCGATCGCCCGGTGCAGGGTCGTCATTTCTTCGAGGCCGTGATTCGCGAGAATCTCGACCTGGGACGTCCCGACCGCGTGCGCCTGCTGTTTCCGTTGCGGCTCACCCGTGCGACGCCACCGCCCCCATTTGGCTATCGGACGCGCGTGATTACCGATGGCGTCCAGCCGAGCCTCCATGTGGAATACAAATCCTCGCACGTCAAGCAGTACTTCAAAGAACAGCACGCCCTCCGGACCGAAACCACCATCAACAATCCCAAGGACTTCTACGTCGCCAAGGCCGTCGACCAGCTCCCATACCTGCGCGAACTCGGACATCAGATCAATCGGAAACTGCTCGAAGTGGAACGCGTCAGTCATCACTGCGTGCTGACTCAAGACGCCTTGGACCGTCTCCAGCATCCAACCATTGAGAACGGCCAACGTGTCTCAGCGATGCGCTTCGGCGACCCGCGGGTGATGGCGCTCTTCCAGGCTCTCTGCGCGTTCACCCATCTGCCGCGCGGTTTTCGGAACCACGACCTGCGTCCCTCTGTTGCAGCGCTGCTCGGGCGCCCCTACACCACCGCCCAGATGACCTATGACCTTCGACGGCTGCGCCTCAAGGGCCTCATTCACCGCATCCCGAAGACACATCGCTACACCGCGACCAGCTACGGCCTCAAAGTCGCGTTCTTCTATGCCAAGCTCTATCTTCGGATCCTCCGACCGAACTGGGCAGCGCTGCTTCCCGACAACGACGCCTTCCCGCGCTCTCTTCGCCTCGCTCTCGAACAGCTCGATACCGAAATTCAAAAACTCCACGAGGAGGCCGCTCTTGCCGCGTGAAAAACTTGCTTCAACCCGTAAGATGTCACCCTTAGAAAGTGTTTAGGGCACGACTCGAAACGCGTAAATCGCCCGTTCAGTCTTCCCATCCTTCGCGGCGCTGACCTCCAGCGCATATTCGCCTTGCGCCAGCGGCGCCAGCGTCAGGTCCACGACAATCAGCGACGCCTGCGGCACCTCATCCCGTCGCTCGCTGAAAGTCACAGTGAGCGGAAGCAGCTGACCGCTTCGATTCAATAGTCGCGCCGACACCGTCGCATCCGGCGCGAACCGCGGCACTTCGAATCGAATGCGCTCGGTGCGTTGGTAGCGCGCGTCGGCCGTCGCCTGATACTGCAGGCCGGTGGTCGGACCACGCCGCAACGCGATGCCGCTTTGGGCGATGAGCGCGTCGGGGCGCGGCACCACCACATCGGCCGTGGTCTGAAGCGGCAGCGTGCCGCCCATGGGCGTCAGTGAGAGGCGCACCACATAGCGGCCCGGCGCAAGTGCCGGCGAGCCGCGCTCGACAACAGTTACCACGCGCTGTCCCGGTTCGAGCGCCACTTCCTTGTGCACCGGTGCGGCGGCGCCGGTCTCGTGTTCGAGGATCGCCAGCAGCCGGCCACCCTTCTCCCACTCGGCGCTCCTGACCGTTGCGGCATCCAGCTCGCTCGTGATCGTGATTTGTTCGGTTGTGGCCGATGCCTGAAGCCGGAGCGGCACCGAGCCGCGCGACGGAACACCGACGCCCTCGAGCGCGCGACGCAGTTCCGGCGGCGTGTCGGAGTAACCCGGCGCGGCGCCGTTCATAAGGCGATCGACGCGAGCCGATGCGGCCTCCGCCTCTGTCGGTGCGAGATAGCCGGGGCGCGCGCGCACCTGCGCGCCAGGGCGCTTGACGCGCACCGTGAGACGACGGAACTTGCCGTCCAGTTTTGTATTGGTCGAGTAATACCCGAGCAGGTAGTAAACGCCGATGTCCGACATCATGCGCTCGAGCGCGTTGTCGATGGCGTTGGTATCCACAATCGCAAAGCCATCGGTGTTGAGCGCAAGCGTGCGGACGCTCTCGAGGCGGCGTTGCAGCCGCGCCGAGTCGACCTGCAGCGGCAGCGGCGCGTTGATCGGCGAATCGAACACCTGAAGGCCGCGGACGTCAATCGGGTAAATGCTCACGTTGGCGCGATTCGCGCGGTTCAACAGTTGCGGAAAACGCCGTTCGTTGTCCGTGAATGCGGCCAGCGATCGCTCGCGCTCACACGACGCCATACCGCCGTCGTCGCCGCGATCCGTACGGAGGCGTCCGTCGGGACCAACGTCGATTCCGCCTGGTCCGCCCGGTACACGTCCGGCGCCGCTACTCGTTCGCCCAAGTGAACGCGCAAGCTGCTGGTTCTCGGAATACAAGATCCAGCCTTCGGTCAGGAGCATCACGAACTTCCGCTCCTCGCGCAGCCCTTCGAGATGGACGATGAGATCCTCGATCGCGTCGAGCGTCTTCGTTTCGCGACGCCTGGCGATGATCTCTTCGGCGATCCCGGCGGTATCGTCCGCATCCGGATAACACGTTCTCAGCTGCTGTTCGCGCGGATCGATCGTGATCTGCTGATCGCGCTGTCCCCACGTCCAGTGCTCGCGCAACATCGCCGCAATGCTCGATGTGCGACGCGTGAGCGTCAGGTTGCGCGCCGACATCTCCGGGTTCATGATGCCGATGAGATCGTCCTGACCGATCACGCGATCGAGCACATTGGTGATCGGACTCTGCGCGCGATACGAGCCGTGCAACGACACGTGCCAGATGTCCATGAAGAGCACGAACAGGCGCGCAGACGGATCCGCCGCCATTTCGCGGACCTCCGCGACCGTGGTCGGCTCGCGTCGTGTGCTCTCGGGCCCGGTGGGGCGCGGACGAACGACTTCGAACGTCTCGACACGCTGCGGAGCGCCGTCCTCGAGTACTTCGAAGTCCGCGGCGGTCAAATCGGGAACCGCCTGCCCATCGACCGAGACATACGCGTCCACGCGCACGAGATTGGCGCCGCCGCGAAATCGCGGCGTCTCTTGCTGCTTGGGATCCTGCGCGGCCGGCAGCGACACGATCGCCAGCGTCACCACTCCCGCGATGGCCGCGAAGCCTCTCAAGAGACGACCCGAAATCCGAAAGCCGCCGTTTCTTTCTTTCCGTCGTTTTCGGCGGTAACTTCCAGTACGTATTCGCCCTGAGCGAGCGGCGCCAGCATCACTTCGGCCTGGACGAGGCGGACCTGCAACGCGTCGTCGCTGCGCTCGGTGACAGTGACAGGCACGGCGAGCGCCTGAGTGCTGCGGTTCAAGACGCGCGCGGCCAGCGTTGCACCTGGAACAGAGAGGGGCACCTCGAATCGCAGCCGTTCCGTTCGTTGGAAGCGCGCGTCCGCGGTCACGAAGTACTGGAGCCCGGTCGCGGGACCCCGCCGCAGCGCGATACCGGCCGGAGCAAGCAGCGTTCCAGCTTCCGGAACAATGACGTCGGTTGTCGCCTGCAGCGGCAGCGATCCGCCCGCAGGCGTGAGCGACAAGCGGACGACGTAGCGGCCTGCCGCGAACGAGGGTGTGGCAGTCTCGACGATCTGCACGCTGCGCCGACCCGGTTCGATCTTGATCTCACGTTCAATCGGCGCGCCTCCCCCCTTGTCACGCTCGATCACGACGCGGCCACGACCGCCCTGCTGCCACTCGGGATTCTTTACTGTCGCCGCGTCGAGCTCGGTCGTAACCCACATATGTCCGGTCGTTGCCGAGCTTTGGACACGCACCGGCGCGGCGCCACGCAGCGTCGTCAGGCTGTCGAGCGCACGCCGCAGAGCGGGGGCCATCTCGCTGCTGCGAGCGGCGCTCGCCGTTGCGGTCGTGGCGGCCGCCAACTCCGCCTCGGTAGGGGCGAGATAGCCAGGACGCGCACGCACGTCAAGGCCTGGCCGTTTCACACGGACACTCAGCTTGCGAAACTTGCCATCAAGCTTCGTATTCGTCGAGTAATACCCCAGCAGGTAGTACATGCCGACATCGGCAAGCATTCGCCGCATTGCGCCGCTGACGTCGGACGTATTCACAACTGCCAGGCCGTCGGTGGCGACGGCCAGCTCACGCAGCGAATCCTGACGAGCCGTGAGCATGGCGTGATCGGCGGTGATGTTGGTCGCGCGGCGAAGACTGAGGTCTTCGTCGAACACAGCTAAGCCGCGCGGATCGACGGTGTAGAAGCTCACGTTGGCACGGTTGGCGCGCTGGAGTAGCAGGCGAAAGTCGAGCTCCATGTCCTCATTGGCTAGCTGCTGCCGCTCGCGTTCGCAGCCATCGTAACCCTGCTCGCCCGTACGGGCCCCGGTCGTCAACCTGCCGTCAGAGCCAATGCTGATGGGATCGGTCCGCGGCACGTAATCCTCGATCGTACGTGCGAGCCGTTGATCGCGGCGTGGCAGGCGCCATCCTTCAGAAAGCAAAATCACGAACTTGCGCTCTTCGCGAATACCTTCGAGATGGATGATGAGATCGGCTATCGCATCGAGTGTTTTCCGCTCGCGCCGGCGATCGATCATCTCCTGCGCGATGCCTTCGGTCTTTGACTTCGGTATGTCGGGATAACACATCTGGATCTCGAGTTCGCGCGGATCAGATGTCACGACGCGCTGCCGCTCGCCCCAGAACCAGTTGTCACGCATCATCGCGTCGATCGAGCTCGTGCGCCGGACAAGTGTGAGATTCGCCGCCGACATTTCGGGATGCATGACGCCGATGAGGTCGTCGCGTCCGATCACGCCGTCGAGAAGATTGGCGACCGGGCCCTGTGCGCGATACGACCCTTCGAGATGCACGTGCCAGACGTCGAGAAAGAGCACGAACACGCGCGCGTCGGCGCTCGCGGCAATCGCACGCGACTCTGCCACAGTGTTGGGTTCGATACGCGTGGCTTCAGGAGCCGGCCCGCGCGGGCGAATCACCTGAAAGCTTTCGAGCCGCTGGCGCACACCGTCTTCGAGCACCTCGAAGTCATCCAGCGTGAGGTCGCTGACTGCCGCACCATTTTGCGAGACGTACGCGTCGATACGGACGAGGTTAGCGCCCGACCGGAACCGCGGCTGCTCCTGTTGGGCGCGCCCGTCCTGCGCCGCGCGGGAGGGAGCCCCCGCCGCGACGACCAACGCAACGAGCAGAAGAGCGACACCGCGAAGGTGCGGCTTCATGGCACATCCATGGCAGGCTTCGGCCTCGTCATTATTCCGCGAAGCTTCCTGATCGTCCAGCGCATCGCAACGACCATGGCGACCAGGATAAGGAGCGTGATCACGAGCGCCGCAATCGGGTATTTCAACGCCAGCAGGCCGAGTCCGATGACAAATACATCTTCCACGAAGCTGACGATCCAGTTGGTAAACGGCTCAGGGCTCGCGTTGACCGCGACGCGCGTGCTCGCCTTTGTGAGGTGGCTCCCGGCGGCGATGGTGCCACCGATCAAACCGATGATCGTTTGAAAGCCCGGCGACGACTCCCCGAGTGTCGCGATCGCGATCGCGGCGCCGCCGATCGGCCGAATCACGGTGTGGATCGTGTCCCAGATCGAATCGATCCACGGAATTTTGTCCGCGATGAACTCCACCGCGTAGAGCACGAGCGCGGCGCCAATCACCCACTCGTTGTTGAACACCTGGTATTGCGGCGGGAGTGTGACCCACTGAAAGCGGGCGGCCAGGCCCAACACCGCGACGGTGGCGTACAGGTTCACACCGGAGGTGAGTGAGAATCCGAGTGTCCGGCCAAGGGAAATCAGGAGGTCCATAGTTGTTTACAACGAGGAGGTCAGGGCGATCAGGGGACAGATTTCTGGTCTCGCTGAACTCCCGATCTTCCTGTCCTCACAATAGCGGCAAAATGGCCGACCGGGGCAGCCTGGTTGCGAAGTGGCTTCGAATTCGGCGATTTTTCGAACAAAATCGTGGGACGAGCGGCCTGATTGGCGGGCATGCGGCTTGCACCGCTCGACGATCAGATGCGCCCCAGCCCCGGCCAGGTTCGGCTCGATGATCTGCTGCGTGTGTGCCGCTCCGGCGAACAGATCAATCACACCCTGATGAAGGAGATGCTCGGACTCTTCATTCAGGACAACCGCCGTCGCATTTCGATGGCGCTTGGGGCGGCCGAAACAGGAAACAGTATCGAGTTGAGAGGCGCGGTGCACGCGCTCAAGGGCAGCGCCGCTCTCATCGGCGCCGAACATCTGCGCGACCTCGCAGCCAATCTCGAATTTCGCGTCGTCAGCGGCACGGTGAAGGATGCCCACCTCGCAACCCGCCAGCTCGAGGACGAATACGCCGCCGTCGTGTCGACCTTGCGAACGATCTATCCCGATCTTGCCACCGACTGATTCGGTGAACCAGCGCCGCGCAACATCGCTTCGATCTGCTCACGCACGATCGCGATAAGGCGATCGCGGTCATCGTCGGTGAGGTCAGCCGTTTCAACCGGCTCGCCGATGCGCACGCTCACGTTCACCGGGCGCACGATCCAGCTGCCTTTTTGCATCGCCGCGCGGCCACCGTGCACTGCCACCGGCACAATCGGCGCCTTGGCGTGAAGCGCCATGATGAACCCGCCCTTTTTGAACGGGAGCAGCTGGTCTGTCCGGCTGCGCGTGCCTTCAGGAAAAATCAAAAACGAATTGCCCCCGCGAATCGACGCCGCTGCGCGCTCGATGGCCTTGAAGGCCTCGTCGCGATTTTCGCGCGGCACCGGAACGAATCCTCCAAGCTGCAGCAGCGGGCCGAGAATCGGCAGCTTGCTCAATTCCGCTTTATACAGGATGTGCAGACGCCGATGAAGGGCCTGAAACAGCACCAGCGGATCGACGTTGCTTTCGTGATTGGAGCAGAACACCACTGGACGATCGCGCGGAATCTGCTCGCGTCCAATCACGCGATAGCGAATGCCGGCGGATCCCAGTGCCAGCGCGACTCCAGCGTGACCGAATTCGTACAGCAGCCCTTTGGCCCGAAAAAGAAGAACGACGGCGATGCCGATCGGCCCCACGATCAGGACGTAGAGCGAGACCAAGATGTAAGTGACGATCGACCGAACGGCAACCATGTGTACAAAACAACGGCCACCGCAAGGTGGCCGTCAACTTGAACTTTGAACTTTGAACTTGTCACTAACTCGCGCGCGCCTGCCGGCGCGCCACCGCCGCGCGTGTGCTCGTGGCCGTCGCCTTCGCCGGCATCGCCTTTGCCGCCGGACGCGTCGATGCACGCTGCTGTGCGCGTGCCTTCATCATGAAGCAGCGCTCGAGCGCCTTCTCGACGCGATCCTCAACCGTGGCGGTCGTGACGCGCATGACTTCCGAGACCTCCGAGACGATGAGCGATTTCGCGCGATCGAGCATGCGCTTTTCACGGAACGACAGGCTCTTAGACTTCGACAGGAACGTGAGGCTCTTGAGTACATCCGCCATGTCGTAGATCGATCCAGTGCGCATCTTGTCCGAATTGTCCTTGAAGCGTCCTTTCCAATTGGCGTGGTTGTCGATCTTGCCGTCGCCGATCAAATGAAACAACCGTTCCACTTCTTCATCCGTGATTGCGCGCCGCAGGCCAACGTTGTCGACGTTCGCCACCGGCACGAGCACGGTTGTTTCGTTGGAAAGGATGCGAAGATGGAAAAAGCCGCAAGTCGTGCCGAGGATCGTTTTCTCCTCGATCTTTTCTACGACGCCGAGACCATGGTTTGGGTAAATGACCTTGTCGCCAACCTGAAATGCCACGTGCGCCTCGCTTCGGGATGGTGAATCGGTAGGAACTGGAGCGTGCTGCCGAGGAAACAAGTATAGCGCAGGCGAGCACCCCAAATCAACGGAAAAGCCCGAAAAATCGCGTGTTTTTACCGATTGGACCGATGGCGCGCTGCCCTCGAAAACGGCCCGGCGACTAGCCGCTAACCCCCGTTCTCTCACGCGGTTAATGCCACGCGGCTCGCACACCGCATGCGCGCACGGTGACAACTTATTACACAGTTGCGCCTCCGGGACTCAGATCCCGGTTCAGGTATGCTGCCCATGATGACTCTGGTGTTTCGTTTCGTGGCCGCTCTCGCGTTGGCGACGACGCTACTGCCAGCTCCAAGCGCCGGTCAGGCACCGTCAGCGAAAAGGCTCGACGCTCAACAGCTCGGACCCTACGTCCCGACTCCGCAGGAAGTGGTGGACCGTATGCTCGAGCTGGCGCAGGTGACGAAAGCCGACGTGGTCTACGACCTGGGATGCGGCGACGGCAGGATTCCGATCACGGCCGCCAAAAGGTACGGCGCGCGCGGAGTGGGTGTCGATATCGACCCTCAGCGCATTGCCGAATCGGTTGCCAACGCCAAAGCCGCCGGCGTTTCGCATCTGGTCACGTTCACGCTTCAGGATGCGATGAAGACCGACGTGTCGCCGGCGACGGTCGTCATGTTGTATTTGCTGTCTTCTTCCAATCTCAAACTGCGGCCAATCTTGACGCGGCAGCTCAAGCCGGGCGCGCGGATTGTCGCGCACAACTACAGCATGGGCGATTGGCAGCCGGATAAAGTGGACACATTCACCGACACGGCCAGCAGCCGCCGTACGCTGTATCTGTGGAAGGCCGACGGCAAGGTCAGGCCGTAAGCGCGCTCTATCGTGAGCGGCTCGAGGCCCGTCGGGCTGCCGTCGCGCGCGCCGAGGTCTTTCACGGCCGCATTTCATGGGCGCGCCTTGGATTGCTTTTTACGGGCATCACCCTCGTCGCGGCTCTTCGCACGGCCAGCGCACCGTGGCTGGTCATCCCCATACTGATCTTCATTCCGCTCGCCTTCTACCACGGCCGGGTGCTCAATCGCCGCGATCGCGCAACGCGGGCAGCGACGTTTTACGAGCGCGGCCTGGCGCGCCTCGAAAGCCGTTGGCAAGGAACTGGCCACCATGGCGATCGATTCGCCGATCCCTCGCATTTGTACGCCGAGGATCTGGATCTGTTCGGGCGAGGCAGCCTGTTCGAGCTGCTCGCCACGACACGCACGAACGGTGCTGAACGCGTGCTCGCCAGCTGGCTGCTCACGGCCGCACCGGTAAACGTCATTCGCGAGCGGCAGCAGGCACTCGAGGAGCTCGCGCCTCGGCTCGATTTGCGCGAAGACCTTGCGGTGCTTGGTCCCGACGTGCAAGCCGCCGTACGCACAGAGGAGCTCGCCGCCTGGGCGACGGCGCCGGCGCAGTTGACAGCCAAGTGGCCGCGCATCGTCGCGCCGCTCCTCGCGACAACGACAACGGCGTCGCTCATCGTGTGGATCTGGAGCGGGGAGCCACCGCCGGTTCTGCCGCTTGCACTCGTCGTGCAGCTTCTCTTCGCTTGGCAGTTCCGCGCACGCGTGCACGAAATCGTGCACGCCGTCGAGCGCCGCGAGCACGAGCTCGAGGTGCTCGCGGCACTCATGCGCCGTATCGATCGCGAATCAGTAGCCACGCCGCCGCTCGTCCGATTGCGTGGCGAGCTCCACGCGACCGGACGCGCGCCTGCTGCCGAGGTGCGCAGCCTCGCCAGGCTGGTCGATTTCCTGAGCTCGGGGCACAACCAGATGTTCGGGCCGATTGCAGCGCTCCTCCTGCTGACCACGCAGCTCGCGTTTGCCGTCGAACGCTGGCGTCAGCGTTGCGGCCCGGCCGTGCCGCGCTGGATCGCCGCTGTCGCCGAATACGAGGTGTTCAGCGCGCTGGGGACATATCGCGCGGAGCACCCGAGCGACTCGTTTCCGGAGATCGAGGACGGCGCGCCGTTCTACGAAGGCGAGGCCCTCGCACATCCGCTCCTCGATGAGCAAATCGCCGTTCCCAACGACATCAGCCTCGGCGGCTCATTTCCTCACCTGATCGTGGTGAGCGGTTCTAATATGTCGGGCAAGAGCACGTTGCTGCGCACGATTGGCGTCAACGCGGTGCTCGCTCAGGCCGGTGCGCCGGTTCGCGCCAAGCGCTTGCGGATGACGCCGCTCGCGATTGGCGCCACGCTGCGGCTGAACGACTCACTGCAAGAAGGCCGATCGCGGTTCTATGCCGAGATCACGCGGCTGGCCGCCATCGTTCGGCGCGCGAGGGAGACCCGCCGCGTGTTGTTCTTGTGCGACGAGCTGCTGTCGGGCACGAATTCGCGCGATCGTCTGCACGGCGCGACCGGCATTCTGAAAGGGCTGCTCAATCTGGATGCCATCGGGGTTGTGACCACTCATGACCTGGCGCTGACGGCAATCGTCGACGAACTCGGCGCAATGGCGACGAACGTCCATTTCGAGGACCGCTTCGAAGACGACGTGTTGACGTTCGATTACAAGCTGCGGCCTGGTGTCGTCCGGACGGGCAATGCGATTCCCCTGATGCGATCGGTGGGTCTCGATGTCTGAACAATTTGAAAAGCTTGGCTTGTTCTATCTCGGTCGTCGCGTGGATCCGGAGTCGCGGCGCGTGACCGATGCGCCGCTGTTGTACGAAGCCAACGATCTCGTCACGCACGCCGCCATCATCGGCATGACCGGAAGCGGCAAAACCGGATTGGGCGTTGCGCTCCTCGAAGAGGCGGCACTCGACGCCGTGCCCGTACTTGCGATCGATCCGAAAGGTGATCTCGGCAACCTGCTGCTCACGTTTCCCGAGCTCTCCGCTTCTGCGCTGGGACCATGGGTGAGCCCTGAGGACGCGCGCGCCAAGGGCATGGCCGAATCGGATTGGGCCGCTCGAGAAGCCGCGCGATGGAAGCAAGGACTCGCGGAGTGGGGGCAGTCGGAAGAACGGATCGCGCGGCTGCGTGCAGCCGCGGACTTTGCCATCTACACGCCTGGCAGCACCGCCGGCGTGCCGATCTCGATCCTCAAATCGTTCGCCCCGCCGCCCCCCGGCGTGCTCGAAAACAGCGAGCTATTCGGCGAGCGCGTGAGCACAGCCACGACAAGCCTTCTCACGCTGGCGGGCGTCGACGCCGATCCGATGCGCAGCCGCGAGCACGTGCTCGTGTCGGCGCTGTTGCAGGACGCGTGGCGGCAAGGTCGCACGCTCGATCTCCCCGCGTTGATCGCGGCCGTGCAGAAGCCGCCGCTCTCGAAAATCGGCGTCATGGACCTCGAGTCGTTCTTTCCCGGCGTGGATCGGTTCGAGTTGGCGATGCGGCTCAATCATCTCGTCGCGGCACCGGAGTTTTCCGGCTGGCTTCAAGGCGACGCGCTCGATATCGGCGCGCTGCTCTACTCGGCGAACGGCAAACCGCGCGTGGCCGTCGTCTCGATCGCGCACCTCGACGACCGCGAGCGCATGTTCTTCGTGTCGCTGCTGCTGAACGAGCTGGTGGGATGGATGCGGGTGCAGCGCGGCACGTCGAGCCTGCGCGCGATCATCTACTTCGACGAGATCTTCGGGTTCCTGCCGCCTGTGGCGAATCCGCCGTCGAAGCCGCCGCTCCTCACGCTGCTCAAGCAGGCACGCGCCTTCGGTGTTGGACTGGTGGTGGCGACGCAGAACCCCGTGGATCTCGATTACAAAGCGTTGGCGAACACCGGCACGTGGTTCCTTGGCCGACTGCAGACCGAACGCGACAAGGATCGGCTGCTCGACGGGCTCGAAGGGGTCACGGCCACGGCACTGGATCGCGCAACGGTGGACGGCCTGCTGTCGAGTCTCGAGAAGCGCGTATTCCTGCTGCACAACGTGCACGATGAAGCCCCGACGCTGTTTCAGACACGCTGGACGATGGCGTATTTGCGCGGACCGCTGGGGCGTGAAGAAATCGCGCGGCTCACTGAAGCAACGAAGGCGGCTGCGACACCGGCGTACCGTACTCCTCGACTCGCTGACGCTCGCTCGGGGCAGGGCCCACCCGCCGCACCTTCCGCACCCACCGCACCTGTACTCGACCCCGCGATCAAGCAATTCTTCGCGCCCGGCGAAGGGACTGTCTACCAGCCTTCGCTCCTCGGCGCCGTGCGGGTGGCATACACCGACTCGCGACTCGAAATCGACGAAGTGCGCGACGTCGTTTTGACCACGCCGATTGGCGACGGACCGGTGCCCGTGGATTGGGAGCATGCCGAACCGGCACCTATCTCCTTGCAGGACCTTAACTCGCAGCCCGATCGCGCGTTGCCATTCGCACATCTGCCAAGCGCTGCAACCGAGAAAAAGCGCTATGCGCAGTGGGAAAAAGATCTCGCGCGCTGGGCGTCGCAGTCGCAGACCGTGGAACTGCTGCGCAGCGGGCGGGCGAAGCTCACCTCGCGGCCGGATGAAGACGAGCGCTCCTTTCGCATCCGCGTCCAGTCCGCGCTGCGCGAAGCGCGAGATGAAGCGGTCGGGAAGACGCGCCAGAAGTACGCCTCGAAACTCGCCACCGCCGAAGACAAGTTGCGGCGAGCCGAAGCGGCGGTGCAGCGCGAGCACCAGCAGGCAACGGAATCCAAACTCCAGGCCGGCGTCTCGATTGCGGCGACGATTGCCGGCGCGCTGCTGGGAAGAAAAGCTGTGAGCGCGGGCACCCTGGGCCGGGCGACCACCGCCGCGCGCGGCATGGGCCGCATCGGACGAGAAGCAGAAGACGTCGCGCGCGCAGAAGCCAACGTCACAGCGTTGCGCGGGGCTCGTGACGCGCTGGCGTCGAATCTCGAGCGCGAGATGCAGCAGGTGGCTGCTTCGTTTGACACATCAAACGAACCTCTCGAGCGGGTGCTGCTCAAACCGAAACGCGGGTCAGTTGCCGTGCAACTCGTGGCGCTCCTCTGGAGCCCGCGCGGGTGAAACCGCTCGTCGTTGAAGTCTGGCGCGGCGAGCATGTGGAATCCCGCCACTCGGTGCACGTCGTCACGTGTGAACTGAAGGCGGGTGCGACACACATCGTAAGACACGACGGCGATGTCCATTGCGTGAGCTTCGTCCGCTCCGCGATCAAGATGTTCCAGGCGCTTCCACTGGTCGAAGACGGTGGGGTCGAGCGCTTCAATCTGACGTCCCAGGAACTCGCGGTGACCATCGCCTCGCACAGCGGCGAGCCGGTTCATGTGGCTGCGGTTCGTTCGATCCTGCACAAGGCCGGTGTTCCCGAGCGAGCGCTGGCGTGTGGCGCACACCCGCCCATGCATCAGCCATCGGCCAACACGCTCGTCGAAGCGGGCATTGCGCCCGCTCGCATCCACAACAACTGCTCGGGCAAGCACGCCGGCATGCTGGCGCTCTCACAACTTCACGCTTGGCGCCTCGACCGTTATCACGAGTTGTCGCATCCGATGCAGCAGCGCGTTCTTCAGACGATCGCGAGCTGGACGGGCCGTGCCGTCCTACGACATGAAACTCGCGGTCGACGGCTGCGGCTTGCCGACGTTTGCGCTGCCGCTCGACTGCGTTGCAACCGCCTGCGCTCGCTTCGCGGCGGCCGCCTGCGACCGCGCTTCTGCCGCCGGACGAGTATTTGCGGCGATGGCGAGGCATCCTGACGTCGCCGGCTCGGATCGCTTGTGCACCGAGGTGATGCGCGTCACTGGAGGACGCGTCTTCGTAAAGGTTGGCGCCGAAGGGTATTACTGCGCCGGCGCACCCGACGCGCGGCTTGGCATTGCGGTCAAGGTCGAGGACGGCGCGAAACGTGCGGCTGACGTTGTGCTCGTGCGGGTGCTGCTCGATCTCAATCTCGTCCGCGGCGCTGAGAGTTCCGTTCTCGCATGTTTCGCCGCGCCGCCGGTCTTGAACACCCGAGGCGAGCACGTCGGTCGGATTGAAGTTCGAGCAAAGGGTGAATGACCGCCGACGCTCTTGCGCGCTTGCCTGATCGATTCAAGTCTCGCTGATGAAGTTGGTCCGGTCAGCGTTGCTGCGCTCGCCACATGTGCACTGACTCTGCGTTTGCGCGAACGTCTGCTGCTCGCGGCGCGGCCGCCAAGTTGCGTTACGCTTTTGCGGGAGGGTCTTGTGATGGTCATTGGCGTCGAGTCGTTGAGTCCGGCGATCGCGCTGCTTTTTGGCGTGCTCATCCTCATCTTTCCGAGGCTCTTGAATTACCTTGTCGCGATTTACCTGATTCTCGTCGGCTTGCTCGGGCTCGGCATCATCGCGCTTCGGTGATCGAGGCTGAGGATGTTCGATCTGACGACCTGGCGAAATGATGTGACGACGTGACGATGTGATGATGGGTCTACCCCCTCAATTCACTTGAGTGTCCCATGCGCCACGACGCACCCTGTGGGATGAAACGGGGTACAGTCGACGCAGCGTGCTGGCAGCGAGGTCGGCTCCAACTTGGTGCCGTTGAGCCCGTACTTGAGTGTGACCTGGAGTCCCGCGAGCACCCCGTAGTGCAGCCCCGGCCCTGATCGGTGAGCGCGACTTGGAGATTTCGCAACCGGGGACGCTGCGCCGGCGCGCCACCGGGAGGAACGCTGATGCAGCTGCTCTATGCGCGATGTGGCGGTTTGGATGTTCATGCGCGGCAGGCGGTGGCCTGCGCGCGGATCGTGGTGAACCACACGGTGACGTATCAACGACTGACCGTGCCGACGACCACCCGCGGGTTGCTCGACTTGGCGGACTGGTTGGCGGCGCTCGCGGTGACGCACGTCGTGATGGAAGCCACGGGCGTGTACTGGAAGCCCGTCTGGCATGTGCTCGAAGACCAGTTCGCGGTGACGTTGGCCAATGCCCACCACGTCAAGCACGTGCCCGGTCGCAAGAGTGACATGAGTGACGCGCAGTGGCTCGCCGATCTGCTGGCCGTCGGCTTGATCCGCGGCAGCTTTGTCCCGCCCGCCCCCGTGCAGGCGCTGCGCGACCTGACCCGCACGCGGAAACAGCTCGTGCGGGAGCGGGGGCGGCACACCCAACGGCTGCAGAAAATCCTGCAGGATGCCAACATCAAGCTGACCGAAACGATCAGTGACCTCCGCGGCCTGAGCGGGCGCGCGATGCTGCAGGCGCTCATCGACGGCGAGACGGATGCCGAGCGGCTGGCGGCCCTGGCGCGGGGACGGCTCAAGGCGTCGCACGGCCAACTGGTCGAGGCCCTGCACGGGCGCGTCACGGCGCATCATCGCTTCATGTTGCAGCTGCATCTCGCGCAGATCGACGCGATCCAGGATGGACTCGACACGCTCGACCAGCGCGTGGAGGAGGCGCTGGCCCCCTTTCGCGCCGCCCGCACGCTCCTGAGGACCATCCCGGGGATCAGTGACACGGTGGCGGCGGTCATCCTCGCCGAGATCAGTGACGACGTCAGCCCCTTTCCCACCGCCGGGCATCTGGTCTCGTGGGCCGGCTTCGCGCCCCGACTGGACGAGAGCGCGGGCAAACGGCGGTCGACGCGGACGCGGCCGAGTGCACCGTGGCTGAAGACCACGATGGTGCAAGCGGCCTGGGCCGCCGCACGCGCGAAAGACACCTATTTTCACGCGCAATTCGCACGCCTCAAGAGTCGGCGTGGCCC
>JBKPAJ010000208.1:0-11933 GCA_046726375.1 Acidobacteriota bacterium | reverse complement strand
GACGAGCGCATCCTCCCCACCGCTGGCCCACGGCGACTGCTCGCCGCCGCGATCGCCAAGACGTTCGAGCAGCACCGGCAGCTTGTAGTGCTGACCGATACGGCGATAGACCTGGAGAAACTCCGGTTTTCGGAACAGCGTAGCCATATGCGAATCGAGGTGCGTCAGCTTCACACCCGCCGCCATCGCCTTGTCGACCTGCGCGTGGAGCTCCTGCTCGATCTCGGCCGCCTTGGCCTGCGCGACCACCTCGTCTTCGAGAAGTGGTAGATATCCGTCCTTGTCGAGCAGCGACGACACGGCGTTGCGTGGACTCAGCGGACCCCAGCGAAATCCCGTCCATTCGCTATTCACCGCGAGATGGATGCCGAGATCCGCGTCCGGGTGTTCGCGAGCCCATCGAGCAACCTCGGGAAACCACGGACAGGGCACGAGGATGCTCGAGGACGTGATCCATTTGCGTTCCAGTGCTTCGAGCGTCGCGCGGTTGACCGCGTGCGACATGCCGAGATCGTCGGCGTGAATCACAAGCAGGCGCGCGTCGGGCGCGTAGCCGAGCCGCGCTTGCAACGGCGGCTTCTGCTGCGCCGTCGCGGTTGTGACGAGGGCCGCGGCGATGACGATTGTTCCGAGGCGAATCATGTGGTCCTTTCTAACTGTCGCTTTCCGCTGACCGCTGGCCGCTGGGGCGTTTGACCAGCCAAGCCGGCGACGTGCGATTCCCCACCCCAACTTCGTGAATCGGCTTCGCATCACCACAACCGCCGCGACGGATCCCCCAAGGGGACAGGCCCGAGCGGACCGCGACTCGATTCACTTCCCGTAGCTCAATCCGAACCCGTAATCGAACTGTGCGCCTTGCGGCTTCTCACCGCTGACGCCCACATTGATTGGCACCTGCGCCATCGTCTTCGGCCACGTGACGCTGAGACGGCCGGTGGGGTTGAACTTGCCGAACAACACGTCGGTGATCCCCTCTCCTTCCGTTCCGGGCAGCCACGCCGCGATGAGCGCGTCGAGGTCGCCCAGGATCGGCTCCAGAATCAGCGGCCGGCCCGAGAAGAGCACGACAACGACCGGGATGCCCGCGCGCTTTGCCGTCTTGACGGCCTCGATGTCGGCGGGGTCGAGGCTCAGATCTTTTCGATCGCCCTTCATCTCGGCGTAGGGCTTCTCGCCGATGACGATGACCGCAACCTGTGCACCGGCGGACGGTTTGCCCGAGGGGTCGTAGGTGACTTCCGCGTTCGGCACCGTCTTCTTTATGGCTTCGAGGGCGGTGGTCCCGTCGGTCGGACGCCCGCTCGCCCCCTGCCAGGAGATGGTCCAACCACCGCACTGCAGGCCGAGATCGTCGGCTGCTTTCCCGCCAACGAAGATCTTTTGCAACGCAGGCTTGAGCGGCAGCGCGTGGCTCTTGTTCACCAGCAGCACCTGCGACTGGCGGACGGCCTGCCTTGCGACGGCACGATGCTCGGCCGATCCGATCTTCGCGAGCTGCGATGGGTCGCCGTTCGGTCGTTCGAACAGCCCCAGCCTGAACTTGATCGTCAGAATCCGCCGGACGGCATCGTCGATGCGTGCGAGCGGCACCTTTCCGTCGTTGACGTTCTTCTTCAGGCCGTCGATGAACTCGCGGTACTTATCGGGCACCATCATCATGTCGATGCCCGCGTTGACCGCGCGCTCGATGTGCTGCAGCGGATCACCGGGGAGCTCGTCGATCCCGTTCCAGTCGGAGACCACAATTCCGCGGAACCCGAGCTCCCCTTTCAGAAAGTCGGTGATGAGACGACGATTGCCGTGCATCTTCTCGCCGTTCCAGCTGTTGTAGGAAACCATGACCGAGCCCACGCCCGCCTTGATCGCGGCGACGTATCCCGCCATGTGCAGCTTTCTGAGCGTCGCTTCGTCGACGACTGTATCTCCGCGGTCGACGCCGTCACGGGTGCCGCCGTCGCCGACGAAGTGCTTCGCGGTCGCCAGCACGCGCCCCGGCGTCGACATGTCCGAGCCTTGAAGACCACGCACGGCGGCGCTGCCCAAGGATTCGGCGAGCTCCGCCGTCTCGCCAAATCCTTCGTAGGTCCGTCCCCATCTCTCGTCCTGGGGCACGGCGATGCATGGCGCGAAGTCCCAGTGCATTCCGGTCCCCGAGATCTCCGCCGCGGTGACGCGCGCGGCCTCTTCGACGATCTTCGGGTCGCGCGTACAGCCCATGCCGATGTTGTGCGGAAACACCACGGCCCCCTTCACGTTGCTGTGGCCGTGCACGGCGTCGATGCCGTAGATGATCGGAATCCCGAGGCGCGTGGCGAGCGCGCGTTTCTGAAGCGATTCGGTAAATGCCGCCCAACCGCGCGGCGATACGTCAGGCAGCTCCGAGTCGCCGCCACTCAGTACGGATCCGAGGAATAGTATGGCAACGTCATCCGGGGATTTCAGGAAAGAGTGATCGGCCTGCGTCATCTGACCGATTTTCTCGTCGAGCGTCATTCGCGAGAGCAGGTCGTCGACTCGCTTGTCGACCGGGAGCGACTTGTCTTTGTAGCCGGCCTGGACGCTGTGTCCGGACTCGACGAACGTGGTGAGCAGTCCTGCCGCCATCGCGACAGCGAGCCAACCGGACACCGGTGCGGTCATGTGTGTTCTCCGTGTTCGGGCTCGCGGATCACGGCGATTTAGCGCGCGTGCACGAGCAGTTGACGCAGCCGCTGGCGCGCTTCAGTCGCGGCCAGGAGCAGGCTGCCCCAGAGCGGCGCGTCCTTGTCCAGACTCGACGCCACAATCGGCGGCGGCGTTGGCACCACGCGCGCGACGACGCGCCGGGCGCGCTCGACGAGCGGCTCACCTTGAGCGATGAGCGACCCGCCGAGTACGACGATTGACGGGTCGAGCACCGAGCAGACGTTGGCGGCCGCTATCCCGATGAACGTGCCCACTTCGTCGACGGCACTCTGCGCGACGCTGTCGCCGGACTCCGCCGCGCGGAACAGGTCCGCCAGCCACTCCTCACGGTCGCTTCGCTCGGGCCGCCAACGCTGCTTCAGCGCGCCAAGACCGGCGAGCGTTTCGAGGCAGCCGTGTGATCCGAACTCTTTGTCGACGTATCGTGGCCCCATGCACATGAGGCTGATCTCCCCGGCGAGGAACTGATGACCGTGGTAGACCTGCCCCTTGATCATGATCCCCGCGCCGACGCCCGTTCCAAATGAAAGAAACGCGCAAGCGTTGTGACCGCGCGCCACCCCCTTCCAGTGCTCGCCGAGAATCGCCAGGTTGACGTCGTTGTCGACCACGACGGTGGCGCCGAGCGCGCGGCGGAGGATCGAGGCCATCGGCACCTTCGACCAGCCTTTCAGGTTCGGCGCAAGCGCGACCACCATGCCGCGTGAGGGATCGACTGCGCCAGGCGCCCCCGCTCCGACCACCAGCAGCTTCGACGCGGGCACATCCGTTTCGCGCATCATCGCGCGGACGTCGTGCGCCAGCGATGCCAGGAGCTCGGCCGGTTCCATATCCTGAGGCGTTGGCACGATTCGCCTGGCCAGCAGCTCGCCACGCACGTCGGCCAGACCCAGGCGCGTGCGCGTCGGTCCGAGATCGATGCCGGCGAGAAATCCATGACGTGCGTTGAATTCCATCCGCGCAGGACGCCGTCCGCCGCGCGACGGACCGGCGCCGAGATCGGTGAGGAGTCCCATCCGAATCAGCTGAGACGCCAGGCTTCCGACGGTCGGCGCCGACAAACCGGTCTCCTCGATCAACTCGGCGCGTGTGAATGGACCTTCGCGTGCCATCGAAGCGGCGAGCACGCGTTCGAGGTTCAAACGGCGCAGATGCGCAGCGTCCCTCGCGGCTTCTTTCGCGACCAGCGGCTGGCGCACTGAGCTGGAACTCCCCACTGGCATGGCTAGACCATTGCGAGTGTATGAGAGATGCGATTGCCCTCGCAATGATTTTTAAATGCCTTAATTAAGCTTGCCATTCCGAGAACATGCGGCTAACCTGCTCGCGATTGGAGGAACGGCTGGATGCGAGTCTTGGGTGTGTTGGTCGTGATGCTCGTTTGCGAACCGGGTCTCGCGGGCGCGGATCAAGCCGCGCGAATTCCGTTGAAGGATGGATGGGCCATTCAATCCGCGGCGCACATTTCTGGCGGCGGAGCGGCGATTTCGCAGCCCGGCTTCGACATCAGTCGCTGGCACAAGGTTGCCATCCCGAACACGGTCGTCGGTGCGCTCGTGCAAAACGGCCAGTATCCCGACCCGTACTTCGGGATGAACCTGCGGCAGATTCCCGGCACGACCTACCCCATTGGCGAGCGGTTCACGTTGTTGCCCACGCCTGCGGACAGTCCCTTCAAACAGCCATGGTGGTACCGGACCGAGTTCACGCTGCCCCCGGACCGGGCGAAGCGCACGATCTGCATAAACTTCAACGGCATCAATTACCGGGCGAACATCTGGATAAACGGCGAGCGGATTGCGGCGGCGACCGATGTCGTCGGCGCCTTTCGTCGCTACCGGTTCGACATCACACGGCTGATTCGCGCGACAGGCCCGAACGCCGTCGCGGTGGAGGTGATCGGGCCGGAGCCGCACGATCTCGCGATCATGTGGGTCGATTGGAACCCCACACCCGCCGACAAGAACATGGGGCTGTGGGGAGACGTGTTCCTGACCGACAGCGGGCCAATTGCGATCGAGCATCCGTTCGTGTCGCCCCGTCTCGACCTGCCATTGCTGAAGCGCGCGGCGCTGACGGTGATGGCTGGCGTGAGGAACACGACGGACTCACCCGTCACTGGCACGCTCCGCGGCGCAATCGGATCGGTCACGTTCGACCAGACGGTGACGCTCGCCGCACGCGAGCACCGCATCGTCACGTTCACACCCGATCGCGTCAAAGCGCTGACCATCGACAACCCGCGCGTGTGGTGGCCGTACCGCATGGGACCCCAGAATCTCTACACGATGACGTTGACCGCGGAAACGCCGCAGGGGCCGTCAGATCGTGAGCAGGTCACGTTCGGCATTCAGCAGATGACCTCCGAGCTCACACCCGAAGGGCACCGGCTCTTCAAAGTCAATGGCAAGCCGATTCTGATTCGGGGCGGCGGATGGGCGTCCGACATGTTGCTGCGGCCGAAGACGACTGAGCGCCTCGAAGCGGAGCTCCGCTACACGCGCGAGATGGGGCTGAACACGATCCGTCTCGAGGGAAAGCTCGAAACCGACGAATTCTACGATCTCGCCGATCGCTACGGCATCCTCATCATGGCCGGTTGGTGCTGCTGCGACCAGTGGGAGAAGTGGAAGGAATGGGATGAAGAGGACTATCGGGTCGGTCCGGCGTCGCTTCGCGATCAGCTTCTGCGGTTGCGGAATCATCCGAGCGTGCTCGTGTGGCTGAACGGCAGCGACTTTCCTCCCGTTGCGAAAGTCGAACAGGACTATCTGAACGTTCTGAAGGACCTCGGATGGCCAAAGCCGATCCTCTCCAGCGCCACTGAGCAGCCGGGCCCGACGACCGGGCCGAGCGGCGTGAAGATGCGCGGGCCCTACGACTACGTTCCGCCGTCGTACTGGCTTACCGACAAGAAGAACGGCGGCGCGTTCGGGTTCGCGACCGAAGTCGGACCAGGGGCGGCGGTGCCGCCCATCGAAAGCCTGCAGGCGATGATGCCGCGCGACCGGCTCTGGCCGATAAACGAGTTCTGGACGTTCCATGCAGGCGGCGACGAGTTCAAGGACCTCAAGCTTTTCACCGACGCACTGCAGGCGCGATATGGATCGGCAGCGAGTGTCGAGGACTACGCCCGCAAAGCGCAGGCGCTCGCCTACGAAGGGCAACGGGCAATGTTCGAGGCCTACGGACGCAACAAGTACACGTCGACGGGCGTGATCCAGTGGATGTTGAACAACGCATGGCCGTCGATGATCTGGCATCTTTACGACTACTTCTTGAGACCCGGCGGCGGCTACTACGGCACGAAGAAGGCGTGCGAAGCGTTGCACGTGCAGTATTCGTACGACGATGGAAGCGTGTCGGTGGTGAACGATCGGCAGGAAGGATTCAAAGGGTTGAAGGTATCAGCGCAGGTCTTCGACCTGCAGCTGCAGCAGAAGTTCTCGCGCGACGATAGGGTCGATGTCGCCGCGGATGCGGTCGCGCGCACCTTCACTGTCCCAGTGCCTGAAGGATCGTCGACGACTTACTTCCTCCGCCTTTCGCTCGCGGATTCCTCTTCGAAGTTTCTGTCGACCAACTTCTATTGGCTCTCGACGAAACCCGATGTCCTCGATGAATCCGGCACGAAGTGGTACTACACGCCAACCGTTCGTCATGCGGACATGACGGAGCTCTCGAAGCTTCCCGCGACCGCGCTCGCCGTCACCCGTCGAGCGGCTGATTCGGCGGAGGAGGCCGCCTCGATCGTGACGGTCGAGAACACGGGCCGTTCGCTGGCCTTTCAGATCCACTTGAAGCTGATCGATCCAGCCAGTGGAGAGGAGCCCCTACCGGTGTTCTGGGATGACAACTACTTCGAACTGATGCCCGGGGAGAAACGCGACGTCCTGGTTGCGTATCCACGTCAGTACGCGTCGCGGCCGCTCGCCATCGAAGCGAACGCGTGGAACGTCGCGCGAGCTGTGTACAAGTGAGCGGATGGACACGATGACGGATCGCGCGGCGGCCGGCGCAACCGTCACCGGCGTCGCCACGCCGCACCTTCGGCGCTCGCTGACGCTGTGGGATCTCGTCTTCTACGGCATCGTGCTCGTACAGCCGGTGGCACCGATGGGCATCTTCGGCGTCGTGAGTCAGGAAGCCCGCGGTCATGTCATCACGACCGTTCTGATTGGCATGTTCGCGATGCTGCTGACAGCATTGAGTTACGGACGTATGGCGCGGGCATATCCGAGCGCCGGTTCGGCCTTCACCTACGTCGGACAGGAGCTCCATTCCTCGCTCGGCTACGTCACCGGTTGGAGCATGGTGATGGACTACGTGCTCAACCCGATGATCTGCACGATTTACTGCAGCAAGGTGGCGATGAACTTCCTGCCCGGAATCCCATATCCGGTGTGGGTCGCTGTCTTCGCCACCGCGTTCACAATGCTCAACCTCCGCGGCGTCAAGGCCAGCGCCCGCACCAACGACGTGCTCGCGGTCGGCATGTTCATTGTTGTCATCCTCTTCGTAGTAGCGGCGATCCGTTATCTCACGGGCGTCTCGCTCGGAGCCTCGGACCTGACCAGGCCGTTCTACGATCCGGCGACCTTCTCGCTGCCCGCCGTGTTGACCGGAGCATCGATCGCGTGCCTGACCTACATCGGGTTCGACGGGATCTCGACGCTTTCGGAAGAAGTCGAGAATCCGCGGCGGAACGTTCTGCTAGCGACGGTTCTCACCTGCGTGATCACCGGAATCCTAGCCTCGGTGCTCGTCTATCTGGCGCAACTGCTGTGGGGAAGCTGGACAGGGTTTCCGGACGTCGACACGGCGTTCGTGCACGTATCGGGCAAAGCGGGTGGCGCCTGGCTCTTCGCTCTCGTGAACCTGACGCTGCTCGTGGCGAACCTCGGCTCAGGTACGGGAGCTCACCTCGGCGCCGCCAGGCTGCTGTACGGCATGGGCCGGAGCGACGCGCTGCCGCGCCAGTTTTTCGGCGCAGTCGATGCGCGGCACAACATCCCGCGCAACAACGTGCTCCTCGTCGGCGTGCTCGCGTTCGCAGGAGGACTGCTGTTGACGTATCAGCTCGGCGCCGAGATGCTCAACTTCGGGGCGTTCATCGCGTTCATGGGCGTCAACCTCGCCGCCTTTATGCGCTACTGGGTGCGGAGCGATGACCGCCGCATCACGAATTTCCTTCTGCCGATTCTCGGGTTTCTGGTGTGCCTGTACTTGTGGCTGAGCCTGCGCTCGCCGGCCAAGATTGCCGGCGGGGTCTGGTTGGCTGCTGGGGTACTTTACGGCGCGATCAAAACCCGCGGGTTCCGCGATCGCACCATCTCGTTCGACGTTCCGAGCGATTAGGAGCGACATGAGCGTTCGATTGTTACTGCGGTACGCACGCAATGGACTGATTGCAGTCGTGGTCATCTACGCCGTAGTCCTGGCGGGAATGTTCTACGTCATGCGCCAGCCGCCGGATCGGTTCGGTCAAATCATGAAGCGGTTTCCGATGCCGGCGATGATGATCGTGCCGTTCGAGCCGATGTGGAGCGTGGCCCGCGGCGGTCAGATCGACGTCGGCGATCCCGCGCCGGACTTCAATTTGCGAACTGCCGACAAGCGCGGACGGGTCAGCCTCTCGTCGTTCCGCGGCCAGAAACCAGTGGTGCTGGTCTTCGGCAGCTACACCTGACCGCCGTTCCGGCAGGAGGTTCCCGCCCTCAACGAGATCTACCGCAAGCACCGCGACCGCGCCGAGTTCTTCGTGGTCTATATCCGCGAAGCGCATCCGAGCGACGCGTGGCAACTGCCCGTTAACGTCAAGGACAAAGTCGTCTACGCCAGTCCGGCGAGCGCCAACGAACGTGAGGACCTCGCCCAGGTCTGCGTCGTCAAGCTCGGGATCGAGATACCCGCGCTGGTCGACGACTTCGACGATTCGACCGACACCGAGTACAACGGATGGCCCGATCGGCTTTACGTCATCGACCGGGATGGCCGTGTGGCCTACAAGAGCAAGCCGGGTCCATTCGGGTTCAAGCCTGACGACATGGAGCGCGCGCTGACGGCGACGCTGGAATCTCCGTAATGGGTGAGGCAATGCGCGGGCGAGCGCCGGTGAGCTGAATCCATATGGCCGCGCCTGCTCAGGCCGCTGCGACCCACCGGACTTGGGCGCAGGGGGTCGCCGGCTCGAATCTGGCCGCCCCGACCACTTTTCGGATCTGTAGGTTAAATATACGTCACAACCAAATTCGCAGCTGAACGCCGTCGAAATGTGACCTACAACTCGCCGCCGTTTTCTGTCACCAGCTAGAGTCTGCGAGGATTCGTAACGTAGAACGCAGCAGATGAAGTCAGGAAATACCTGAGTCGACGGGCGCGGCCGCTCGACGTCATGAATGATGCCGGCGCGCTTACGGGTGTCGAATCTGGTTTACGCGCCCCGTAACCGACTTTGGCAGCCCCGCGTTAAATTGACAAGCAGGCGCACGCTGAGCGCGTGGCACAGCTCTCGGTGTCGGCGCGCGCGGCCCGGACAGCTGCGAATTGGGTCTTCAGCCCTCCAGCCGGCCAACGTGAAGGGAGCGCGCACATGCTGCAGCAATCCAGAGAAACCTCGACCGAACACGCGCGAGGGAAACGGTCGTCGAATCGCGTCCTGCTTCAGACGTTTGCCGTCGCTGCCGCGGCCGCGACGCTGCTCGGGAGGAGTGGCGGCCATCTCGCCGCGCAAGCCCCGATGGTCGTCGATCCCAATCTCGGCGTCCGGACGGTCGTCGGGAATCTCCAACTGCCCACGGCGATGGCGTTTCTCGGCGCCAACGATCTGCTGGTGACCGAGAAAGCCACCGGCAGAGTCCTGCGCGTGGTCAACGGTTCGGTGCAGGGCGCCGTGCTGGATCTCGCCGTGAACTCGGCGTCGGAACGAGGCCCGCTCGGGAAGGCTCTCGATCCTCGCTTTCCATCGATGCCATTCGTCTACCTGTACTGGACCGAGAGCAGACGGGCGACGATAGCAACGTGCTCGCCGAGACCACGCTGCTCGGGAATCGTGTCGATCGGTTCCTCTGGGATGGAACGACGCTGACCATGGATCGCAACCTGATCCGGCTGCGTGCCCTTCAGAACGATGCCACCAACGGCGTTCAACGCGGCAATCATGATGGCGGTGTCATTCGCTTTGGGCCGGATGGAAAGCTGTACATCTTCATCGGTGACATGGGGCGCCGCGGCCAGTTGCAGAACCTGCCCGACGGCCCGGGCTGCATCGCGTTGCCATGTCCCGCTATTCCACAGGGCAATCTCGCCGACGATCAATTCGGCGGCCCGGCCCGACGACGCGCACCTGACCGGCGTCATCCTTCGGCTCAACGACGATGGCTCAACGCCGCCCGACAATCCCTTCTTCAAAGCGGGCGAACTGCTGGGTGGCCGACCCGGCGCGAATCTTCAAGTCGCCGCGAATCTGCAGAAGGTGTTCGCGTACGGCATCCGGAACGGTTTCGGCATGGCGTTCGATCCGCTTTCCGGGAATCTCTGGGAGGCGCAGAACGGCGACGACAGCTTCTCGGAGATCAATCGGGTGGAACTAGGCGCCAACCTCGGTTGGGTGCAGGTCATGGGTCCGCTCGCGCGCGTTGCTCAGTTCAAGGAGATCGAAACGAGCGCAGCGTTCAGCGGACTCCAGCAGGTTCGCTGGTCGCCGGCCAACATCGCCAATAGTCCCGAACAGGCGTTCGAGCGGCTGTTCATGATCTTTGAGGGGGGTGACGATTTCAGAGCGACGCTCGAAGGGCGCCAGGAGGTGCCGGTCGTGCAGACGGACGCGGGCGCACGCGCGGAATTCCGACTGAACGCCAACGGCACGTTGGATTTCAGGCTGGAGGCCACCGCGCACATCGAGAACGCCCAACAGGCTCATATCCACCTCGGAGCGCGCGGTCAGAACGGACCGATCGTCGCGTTCCTGCTGCCCCTCAACCCGGCGGGCACCGACTTCGAGCCGGGCGACGAGATCGCGAGAGGCACGCTCGATGATGCCGCTGTCATCGAACGGCCAGGATTCGACGGTACGGTCGCGTCACTCGTCGAGCGCATGCGTCAAGGACGTGCCTACGCGAATCTCCACACGGTGGCGTTCGGCGGCGGAGAAATTCGCGGTCAGATTGTCGTGGATGGAGAACCGGTGTCGCACTATAGCGATCCCGAGTTTAGCTGGAAGTTCGAGGTTTCGCCTGCAGCCGTGGGGTTCATGAGTGGCCTGGCGCTCGGACCGCAGTATCGAGGCAACATGTTCACCGCCGGGGCAACGCCGCGGCTCGAGGGCGGACACCTGTTCCGCTTCAACCTGACCGGAAACCGCAGCAAGATCGGCGTCGACGATCATCGGCTAGAAGACCGCGTCGCCGACAATACGGCCAAGTTCGACATTACTGAAAGCGAGAGCCTCCTGTTCGGGCGAAACTTCGGGGTCGGCACCGACATCCAGACGGGACCGAATGGCAACCTCTTCGTCATGTCGCTCACAAACGGCGCGATCTACGAGGTGTTGAGGCGATAGTGAAGATTGTGCCTGCTGGAAAGTCCGTACTCGTTGGCGCCGTTGAACTTGCCAGCAGTGACGGATAGGCTCTCTTCGCGATGAGATCCGTTCTGATTTCGCTGCTCCTGACGCTCCGAGGGCTGGAAAGGTCCCGAATCGCGCTTCACCTCAGAGGTACTGGCCCTGCCCATCAGCTGCAGGTACTGCAACGGACGAAGCCACGACGCATGCGGCTCGTTCAGGCGGACCGTTGGCTCTGGGCCTGGCTGTCGCGCTCGTGGACCGATTGGAAAATGGCGCTCGTCATCGTGAAACCCGAGACCGTCCTCGACTGGCATCGCCGAGGCTTTCGGCTGTACTGGGCACGGAACAGTCGCCGACGCATAGGCCGACCGACTCTTGCGGCTGAAGTGCGCGCACTCATTCGGACGATGTCGGAGACCAATCCACTCTGGGGCGCACCGCGGATTCACGGCGAACTGTTGAAACTTGACCTCGACGTCTCTCAGGCGACGGTTGCCAAGTACATGGTTCGCCGCCCGACGCGGCCGTCCCAGACATCGGCGGACGTTCCTCGCGAATCATCTCCAGCAAGTCGCGGCGGCTGATTTCTTCGTGGTCCCGACCGCCACGTACCGCCTCTTGTTCGTCCTGCTCATCCTCGGGCACGAGCGCCGGCGTGTCGTGCACGTCGCGGTCACCC
>JBKPAJ010000207.1:0-8313 GCA_046726375.1 Acidobacteriota bacterium | reverse complement strand
ATTCCACCTCCGGGAGCGCTTCGACCGCCGTGTCGAGCGACTCGTAGAACGCCCGCGCTTTATCGGGGTTATACCCTACGGCGCCCGGATCCGTCGATGCGAGCAAAACACGATTCGCATCGAAGCCGAGATTCACTGATTGCAGGCTCTGGACGCTCCGTATGAACAACCCGCACACAACGAGGAGCACGACGGAGCCCGCAATCTGCGCGGCGGCCAATCCCTTGCGGATCAGTTGTCGCCGCCGGCCTTCGGTGGAAGTCCTGCCTTCGGAAAGATCGCTGCGCGGGTCGACTCGGGACGCCCGGAGTGCCGGGAGGAGTCCAATCAACAGCGTGGAAACGACCATCAGGATCCCGAGGTAGCTCGGGATCGTCCAGTCGAGTTGAAAGTCGAGAAACAAAGGAAACCCAGGGGCGGCTACCACTGAGGCAAGGGTACGGGCCAGAGCGACCCCGGCGATGGCACCTCCAGATGCTCCGAGAAATGCGATGACAAGCGCTTCGACGACGCACAGTCGAACCAGATCTGATCGGCTGGCGCCAAGCGCCCGACGGATTGCCATCTCCCGACCGCGGCCGAGCCCTTTGGAGAGGAAAAGCCCCAGCACATTGGCGCAGGCAATCAGAAGGATCGCGCCAACAAGCATCAGGAACAGGACGGCGAGAACCGGCGCTTGAGACGCGTTCTGAGGCTCGGGGCGTGCCATTCGCTCCGAATACACCCGGACGCGCCGGCCGGCATTCGTCGCTGGATGATCTCCTTCCAGCCGTCTTGCGACCGTATCGACCGAAGCGCGCGCCTGGTCGAGCGCGACTCCAGGCTTCAGCCGAGCGATGACGCGGACCGCCAACACATCACGGTTAGAGAGTCGCGCCCGAGACTGAAACAGCTCGAGCGGCACATACAGCTCGGAGGACAGGAGCGCGAAGGTACCGTGGAAGTTTTCTGCAGCGACACCGACGAGCGTGAAGGGGCGCCCATCGATGCGTACCTTCCTGCCGACGATGGATGTGCTCGCGCCAAAGCGGTGCGTCCAGTACGAATGGCTCAGGACGGCTACGGGCTCCGTGCCGCCCAGCTCGCCATCAGTAGGAAGAATCAGCCGTCCCGCCGCTGGATCGAGTCGGAGCGTGGAAAAGTAGTTTCCTGAAACGGCCGTCGCCATCAGCCGGTCGGTCCTGCCGTCCACTGTCAGGCCCACCGGGCTCAGGTCCCAAGCCGCCATGTCCGAGAAGGACGTCTCGGAGGCTCTGTAATCTTGAAGATCCGGATATGCCACGCGCTGCCAGATTCTGAGATTGCCGGATATTGTCGTTGCCAGAACGGCCAAGCGGTCCGCGTCGCCCACTGGCAAGGGTCTGAACACGCTGCTGATGATTGTCGCCATCGTGGCGTTCGGGCCGATGCCGACTGCGATGGTGAGCACAGCCGCAGCGGTGAACACCGGGTACTTGCGCAGCTGTCGCACCGAGTAGCGAAGATCGCTGCGTATCGCGTCAATCAGATGAAGCCCGCGTGCGTCGCGGCACTCCTCTTTCCGCTGTTCCATCGCGCCCATCTCCCGAAGGGCGGCGTAGCGGGCGTCGTCTGGAGACGCCCCGGCGGCGAGATGGTCGTCAATCAGACGCTCCAGGTGGTATTGCAGTTCCTCGGTGAGCTCCTGTTCAACGCTGCGACTCCGAAACAGCGAACGAAGCCGCAGACGAAGCTTTCTGGTCCACCGCATGAGCGTCGGCTCCTCAAGCAGGTTTGACGATCAACGAGATCGCGGACGACAGCCGCTCCCACTCCGCGGTTTCGGCCTTTAACGCTTTGCGACCAGCCGAGGTGAGCTTGTAGTACTTCGCGCGACGATTGTTCTCGCTGGGGGCCCATTCAGCCTCGATCCACCCCTGCTGTTCGAGTTTGTGCAGCGCGGGGTACAACGCACTTTGGCCCACGCGCAATTGCTCGTTCGACATCCGCCGAATCCGCTGCGCGATCGCCCAGCCGTGCATCGGTTCCAGGGAGAGGACACGCAGAAGCAGCAGGTCAAGCGTGCCCTGCACGAGATCTGTCGGCTTGCTCATCCAGTCCTGTCAGTTACTGAGTGGAGAGACTAGCGCCAACCGGCGTCGGGCGCAAGGAAATCCCGTCGGCGTATTGGCGATGACCGGGACAGAGCACTCGAAGACTACCAATGCAGGAACAGACCAAGCTCCTCGAGGAACATTCCCCAGGCGGGCTCCTCCTCCAGCATCAGATGGTTGGCGCCTGGCAGCGACACGTATCGTGCGTTCGGGATGGCGGCGGCGATCTGTCGGCCATTCTCTGCCGATATCGCCTGGTCGCGGTCGCAGTGAATCACGAGCGTCGGCGTCGTCACGCGAGGCAGGAGCGGCCGGACATCGACGCTGTCGCCGCGCTCGATGAGCCGCGCCGCATTTTCGGGCGACGTGGACACGCGCTGGAGCTGATCGAACCATTGCTCCTGCTCTGGCGTGGCCTGTGGAATGTAGCGACAAGTGAACACCTTGCAGAACGCCGGATTGTTCAGTCCCCAGCCCAGCCGTACCAGGCTGACCAGGGCGCGCCGGGCCTCGATCTGTTCCGGCGTTCCGGTGTAATTGAGCCCTGCTGCGAACGCGCCGTAGAGAACGAGGTGTGTGACGCGTTCCGGGTGCTGCACGGCGTACGCGATTGCGATCGGGCCGCCGCGAGAAATCCCGAGCAGCGGAAACCGATCGAGCCCCGCCGCGTCGACCACGGTTTCGAGATCGCGGACCCACGTCTCGAAGCTCACCTCGGATACGTCGCGTTGCGACATGCCGTTGCCACGCTCGTCGTAACGGATGACGCGGTGATGGACTGAGAGCGCCGACCACCAGTGCCGCCAAATCGGGCTGTCCCATTCGAAATCGAGATGTGTCAGCCAGTTCGATGCCTTGACGAGTGGCGGCCCGCTTCCGATGCTGGCATAGGCAAGTCGAACACCATCGGTCGTCGTGCAATAGCGGAGTTCCTGCCGCGTTCGTGCCGCAGAAGCCACGGCAGCTTCGGCGCGTGGCTCGGTCGGTTCCACGGCCGCCGCGAAGCGATAACCCACCCGAGGGACAGTCTCGATGTACTGCTGACCCGTGGCTTTCTCTCCGAGCGCCTTCCGAAGCACCGACACGTTGTGATTGAGATTGTTTTCTTCGACGGTTGTTTCCGGCCAGACCGTGTCCAGTAACTCCTGCTTCGTCACGAGCCGCCCGGCGTTCTCGACGAGCACGCGGAGCGTGTCGAAAACCTTGAGCCGCAGGGGGATTACCTCGGAGCCGCGCGAGAGACGCCGTTCCCGGACGTCGAGCTGAAACGGCCCGAAGCGATAAGCGACTCGGCCCCGAGTGTCCGCCACGATCCCCCCTCAGAAAAGTTTCAGAAATACGCCATCGTTCTCGAAGGACGACACTGACCGTCCGATTCTAACCTCTCGATCGCGCCGAAATAACAGGCGCGAAGCCGCCTGTGCAAGCACAGTCTTCAACATCGGAAGGAAAAGCAAATGCGCCCCGACGACAACGGCATCGAGTTGACCAGTGAGGCGGTCGATTCACGTACCGGACAGTTAACCAGGAGCAGATACAAGGCAAACTTCGATGGCAAGGACCTACCCTGTGAGCCGCGATCGTCGTGCGTGGACTCGATCGCGCTTCAGCGAATCGATGCGCGCACGCTGAAAGCGACCACCAAGAAAGCGGGAAGAATCATCAGCCAGTTCACGGCGATCGTCTCGCCGGACCGGCGTGCGATCATGGTCACCTACATTGAAACGGACACACAAGGGAGCATCTACAAGGGCTCGGAAGTGTACGAAAAGCAATGAACATGGTCCTCGCGGCGCTCCGCGACAAGCTATGCGCCGCGACCGGTTCAAGGACCTTTCAGCGTGATTTTCAGGCGGTCGCCGTCGGGGGCCAACCTGGTGGGCCTGCGATCGTGCCCGCCGTTCATTCTCAGAAACGTCTCGAGCGCGAAAAAGCGGTACGCCATTCGCAACTGCCGTCGGCCACGCTCTCGCACAACGCGTCGCGCCTGCACAGCTTGCCGCGCTAGATCAGTGGGTGGTATACGTCTCCGCATCCCGCCACAGTACACGACCCCGCTTCAGTGCTCGCGACCTGGGAGGAGGTGTTCGATGAAGACGAGACCTCAGACGTTGATCGTTGTCGCCGTCCTCGCCTTGATCCACTGGCATGCACCTGCCGTCATGGCGCAGGTGTTCACCTTCACGCATGGCGCCGTCGAATTCGGTCATGTGAAGACAGACGATTCAAGTGTTCCCTTCTCCTACGCCGCGGGCTGGATCGTCGTGCCCAATTCGGCCATCACGGTGAGCCTTGCAGCTGGCGACGATGACCTGTTCGTCATCGAGTTCAATACGACATGCTCGCGTCAGGGTGGTGCCGGTGTCGTCGCGATCGAAGCCAAGGCGTACGTCAGTGTCGGCTTGTTGGGGCTCCAGGAGCTGGAGCCTGGTGGCAGTGGGGATAGACGGACTCTCTGCACGCCCGCCAGCAACACCATCAGCACGCATAGCATGATATGGGCAGTGAGACTGTCCAACGCCACCGCAGCCCCCAAGAACCACACTTTCTCCATATTGGCGCGGGTTTTTTTCCCCAACGACGGCATTGGCACGTTCCGGAACCGGGTGGTGAAGCTCACGCGGTACAACTGAGGTACAACCTGCAGCCGCGGAGGGACACGCACGCAGTCACGCCAGCAGGCCGTGGTGCAACTCGACACGGCCTGCGAGGTCACAGAGACCGCGCCTACGCCGTCGGAGAGCACGGGGATTTCAGGCGCGTTTCCGCACTCTCCGTGATCTCGACGGGACGCGCGCCTCTGTGTCTCAGCCCGTGGAACCGTTCTGCCACCGGCTGCTACAGAAGCGGCCAGTGTATGGCGTCGGCGATCTCTTCAACGGTGCACTAAAATCCCCCACATGGTTCCGACCATCGCGTGGGGTGTCATCGCCGGCCTGCTGATCGGCTGGCAGTGGCCGGAGTTTCGAGGTCCCAACGGGACCGGGAAGGCCCAGGCCTCGGGACTGCCGCTCACCTGGAGCGAGACGTCCAACATCCGCTGGAAGACGGCCGTTCACGGACGGGCATGGTCCTCGCCGGTCGTGCTCGACGGTCAGGTCTGGGTCACGACGGCGACCGAGGATGGCAAGCAACTGTTTGCGGTGGCGCTCGATCAGGAGAGCGGCAGGGTTCTCCGTGACCTCAAGTTGTTCGACGTGGCGACGCCGCAATACGCGCACCCCTTCAACACGTACGCATCGCCGACGCCCGCCATCGAGCGTGGGCGCGTCTATGTGACCTTCGGGGCCCCCGGCACCGCCGCCCTGGACACGGCGAGCGGCAAGGTGTTGTGGGAGCGCCGCGACCTGGAGTGCAATCATTATCGGGGGGCGGGCTCCTCGCCGATCATCTTCCGCGACCTGCTGCTGCTGCACTATGACGGTAGCGACGTCCAGTACATCGTCGCGCTCGATAAGTGGACAGGCAGGACCGTCTGGAAGACCAAGCGGTCGATCGACTTCAAGGACCTAGGGCCGGATGGCAAGCCGCAGGCCGAAGGGGACCTGCGCAAGGCGTTTTCGACGCCGCAGGTCATCGAGGTCGACGGCGCGCCGCTGCTCGTCAGCATGGGCGCGAAGGCGACCTACGCGTACGATCCGCTGACAGGGAAAGAGCGATGGCGTGTCGAGGAGCGCACGAACCACTCTGCCAGTACGCGTCCGGTAGCCGGGTTCGGCCTGGTGTTTCTCCCGACAGGGTTTCCGAAGGGCGAGCTGCTCGCGGTGCGTCCTGACGGCCACGGCGACATCACCGCGACTCATGTCGCATGGCGGCTCACGCGCGGCGTGCCCAACAAGCCTTCAGTACTGCTGGTCGACGACCTGCTCTACATGACGACCGACGCCGGCGTGGCAAGCGCCGTCGAGGCACGGACCGGCAAGGTGGTGTGGACCGGGCGAATCGGCGGCACGTACTCGGCCTCGCCGGTCTATGCCGATGGCCGCGTCTACTTCTTCAGCGAAGAAGGCCAGACCATCGTCGTCGAGGCCGGTCGCACGTTCAAGGTGCTGGCCGAAAACCAGCTGGGCGACGGCTTCATGGCTTCGCCGGCCATCGCAGGCAAGGCGTTCATCCTCCGATCGCGGACGCACCTCTATCGGGTAGGGTCGTAATCATGCGCTCACCGCCGTTCGGTCGCACCTGAACGGAGCGGAGCAATTCACCACGTATCCGATCTCCCGCGGTTTTGTCGGATCACCCGCGTGGTGCCTTCCTCGATCATGGTTATCTTTCATGCGCCCACGCAGTGATAGACGACACAGATGGCAAACCCTGACGAGATTCCCCGTCGCTACCTGGCCGATGTCGCGCTGGCGCGCCTCATTGCCGGAAACCGCCGCTTCGTTCGCGGCAAGGCCCGATTCCCGACCGTGCGCAAAGAGATCCTGGCCAACCTCGCCAGGCGGCAGCATCCGTACGCCACGATTGTGGGCTGCAGCGACTCGCGCGTTCCGCCGGAGCTCGTATTCGATGCCGGCTTCGGCGACCTCTTCATCATTCGCGTCGCCGGAAACGTGATTGCCGGTGAAGTCCTCGGCACGTTGCAGTACGCGGCGCTGCATTTGCGCACGCCGCTTTTCGTCGTGCTGGGTCATGAAGGCTGCGGCGCAGTGGACGCCGCGCTCGCCACGATGCACCACGGGAAGATGCACGGGCGACACATCGCGCGCCTGATTGGGAACATCCTGCCAGGCCTGGACGGCGTGTCGCGTCTGCCGCTGGAAGCGCAGAGGAGCGCTGCCATCGAGGCCAACGTTCGCTGGTCGATGCAGCAAATACGAGCGACCAGGGAAGGCAGGACGAAGGAAGGCATCCTCAAGCTGGTGGGTGCGATTTACGAGATCCAGACGGGACGGGTGCGATTCCTGGAGTGATCGCGGGATCACTCGATCCCCGGAATCCACTTCACGGCGTTGTCGTGATAGAACTTGCGCAGGACGTCCCTCGGCAGGTGCAGGCCTTTCGTGGTCCCTTCGTCGAACTTCACGTCTGCGTCGCCCGAGAAGTATCGCCAGTCGCGCTCGTATCTGGCCGCCCAGTCCGTGAGCACGTTCTCCGTGTTGTCTGACGGGTACAGTACGTTGTCGGTACCGTAGACGACGCGATCCTGGTACTTGATGAGGAACGCGCGGACTTTCTCGGGCCTCTGCATCATCAGATAGTCAACGCGCGCCGCGGTATCGACGGCGAAGTTCGGGTACTTGTCCAGCCGCTGGGCGATCTGATCGACGTCCACTTCCATGCTGCCGAGGTGCGCGCCCACTACCTTCAAGTTCGGGTGCAGCTGCAGCAGGTGATCGCGAGCGGCGAGGATGGCCTCCTTGGTCGGCCATTCAGGGTGCTTGTAGGCGTACTCCTCCGGATGCTGGTTGTAGTAGCTGTAATCCGGGCTCTTGGGGTCGGGCGCCTTCCAGCAGGAGTCTGGTTCGGCGACGTGCGCCACGAGCGTCTTGTGATGAGCGGCGATGTTGTCGAAGATGGGCCCGAACACGGGGTCATCGGGGAGCACGTAAGTCCCGTCTTTTCTCTTGAGCTCCATCCCCACCACCTTGTACAGCTTCACCGCGATCGCGCCGGCGTCGAAATCGGCATTGAGCCGCTTGTTCACGCGAGCCACAAACCCCGGCGTCTCGAAGTCATACGGATCGATGGTGGTGGAGACGGAGGCGCGGCCCTTCGTCAGACGACGGACCGCAAGCGCATCGGTCCATTGCGGCTCCATGCTCTTGGCAAACGGATCGCGGTCGTCGATGAGGGTGATGTTCAGCCCGCGCAAGTTGAAGCGCGAGAACAGGGCCGCGACCGCAGGCACGTCCTGGTAGGCGTGAAGGTGCGTGTCGATCGGTTCGATCTCAGCCAGCTGCGACACGATCCCATCGTCATCAGCACGACCCGTTGGCGGCGCGGCTGACAAGCTCGCCACCGCCACGACTACGACTGCGGTCAACCAGTCCCAGTTCACCCGGTTCAGCAGGTTCATGAGGTTCATTCCGGCTCCTCAGGTGCGCGACCCGCTCAACGACCGCAGATAGCGCCGGCTGCACCAGCGGTACTTGCAGCTGTGGAGCGGGGCGGCGTGAGGTTCCATTATCCCTCTCGCCCAGACTCTGGTTCGGGCGACCTGCGATTCCCAGATCGAGACTGAAGCCGTATCACATGCTCGACGTCTGCGAGACTCTGACGGATATCCGGGCCATCT
>JBKPAJ010000206.1:0-19965 GCA_046726375.1 Acidobacteriota bacterium | reverse complement strand
ATCAAATTGCCGCGGACGGGAGCTTTCCCGAGGAACTGCGCCGCACCAAGCCGTACGGCTATTCACTGTTCAATCTCGATGGCATGGCGATGTGTTGCGAGATTTTGAGCACGCCGCAGGAGAATCTCTGGACCTTCGAGCCGCCCGACGGACGCGGTATCCGCAAGGCCTTCGCGTTCCTGGTACCGTTTATCGCGGACAAGAAAAAGTGGACGCGAAAGCCGGACGTCATGTATTTCGACGAATGGCCGGTGAGGCAGCCGGCGCTGTTGTTTGGCGGTATCGGATTGCACGAGCCGTCCTACATCGAGTTGTGGAAGAAGCTGAATCCGGATCCGACCGTTGAAGAAGTGGTGCGGAATTATTTCATCCGGCAGCCGGTGTTGTGGTCGCGGAGCTAAGCACACTGTGTTTTGATTGCAGATCGTAGATTGCAGATTGCAGATTGATTTCGGGATTGATCAGACAATCCAATCCTCAATCTGCGATCCAAGATCTGCAATCACGGAGTATCTAGTCCTCAATCTGCGATCCAAGATCTGCAATCACGGAGTATCTAGTCCTCAATCTGCAATCCAAGATCTGCAGTAACGGAGTAGCAAGGCCTGCAATAACGGAGTGCTCATACGTCTTCAGGCCCGCGACTGCGAACAAACCAACACGCGGCCGCCGTGCGCAGGCACCGTGACTGCGACACGGCCCTCTCGCCGTCCCAAATCCGCGTCGGTCCACAATTCGCGGATCGCGTGCGCGCCGCGCAGCGAGAACGTCAGCTCGCGAGGTTGATCGCTCCAGTTGAGCAGCACCACATCGCTGCCGCCGGCGCGCGTCACGATGCCAACCTGCAACTCGTCGTCGTCGAATCGAGCGGCGCGGCCGGTCGGAGGTTGAAGCCTCTTCAGCATCGCGAGCCGCGACGCACTAATCGCCGTGAGATCGTCGCCCGACAAGATCATTCCGCCCGTCGCGTAGATCGCGCTCACGTGAAAACGAAATTCTTCTTCCGGTAGATCGCCGGTCAGCACCACCGCATCCGGATCGTTCCACCACAACGTGCCGTTCTGCCAATTGCGCATCAGGTTTTGCCGTGCAGTGGTTGCGATGCGATCCCACGTCCGCCTGATGTCATTGGAACTTCGCGACCCGTGAATGAGTCCTAGCGACGCCCAGATCGGATGGTTGCACCCGAGAATGAACGCGTCGCCTGCCCCATCGATCACCGCGGCCATTCCACGCCGGTAGGCCTCGATTCGGGTGGCACGCGGATCGTGAAAGCGTCCGCCATGAATCGCGCCCCAGAAATTTGCGTCGAGCTTGAAATACGTACAGCCCCACTCCTGCCGCATCGTGCGAAACACCCCGGTGAGATGTGCCCGCGCCTCAGGATGCGTGCCGTCGAGCGCATACCACGGGCCCCGCCGCCAGCCACCGAACGTCACGCGATCGGCACGCAGCGGTTCGCCGCTGTCGTCCTTCACGAACCAATCGGGATGCGCCTTGAATAGGCGCGAGCCCGCTTCGGCGATGAACGGCGCGACCCAGATTGCGGGCTCGAAGCCTTTGGCGCGAATCTGCTTCAGCACCGTCTGCACATTGCCGCCGAACGCGGCGCCGGTGTCGAGCCAGTCGCCCATTGCCGGCTGATACCCGTCGTCTATCTGGATGTATCTGAGACCCGGCACCTCGCGCGCGATGACATCGAGATTCGCAAGCACCTGTTCGGCGGTCACGTTGGGCCCGAAGCAGTACCACGAGCACCACCCGGACGGCGGATCGCGAAATGCGAGGCGTGGATGATGGCGAGTCAACCGCGTCGCGAGCGCCTGCAACAACTCTTCGCGGCTCCGTCCGCTCGACCAAGTGAGCTCCTCGAGCAGCCACTCCTCCCCTGGCGAGAACTCGAGCCCCTCGGTGTCGACGACGATCTGGATGGACGACGGTTGCAGCCTGAATTTGCCCACGAAGCGGCGTGCGGATGTAAACGCAAGGAGATGGTGCGTGTCTGCAGAGGGAGGGCTGAGCGTCAGGGCACCGTAGACGGCGCGCGCGGCATCGGGTTCGATCAGTTTGTAATGCTTGACGTCGGTGTAGTTGCCGAGATCAACCGGCTGTGCGAGCGTGCCGCCGGTCTGCGACAACATCTGAAAACCCTCGCCGTACAGCCGCGTATTCCCAGGCAGTCCGTGCTGGTAGTCGAACAGCACGACCTCGCGCACGCGCACCGCGCGCTGGCCGGTATGACGAAGCGTGCAGCGGCAGAAGTTGCCGTTCCACTCGCGCGTCAGCTGCAGCGTGGCATCGGCGAGCGAGCCGTCGTGAAGCACGACGCGCGAGGGACCGGACAGCGGCGCGCGCTGAAACGCAACGACGCCGATCGGGAGCGCCGCGGCCAGCTGCAGCGCTTCGCGGCGCGACAGCTTCATGGCTTGACGACGCGATCGCCCTCGATTTCGACAACGACCACGGTCGCCATGGGATCCAGAATCGGCCGCTCGAGATTGAGGAAGCGTTTTCCTCCCTCGGTCGTGATCGGCACGGGCGCCTTGTTCTCGAGCAGATAGGCGCGCTTGACGGCATTCTTCATGGCGGGCAGCTCAAACGGCGCGCGCGGCTCCTCGAAAAACGTGACAAACAGCTTTCCGGGTTGCGCGGTGACCCGCCACTCGCTGCGCACCAGAAACAGCGGCTCGCCGCGAACGTTCTTCGCGCCATGCGACGAGGGTTCGGCCAGCTCCTCCCCAAACGGCGTCGGCCAGGCGCCATACACCGCCTCGCCGTTGACCTTCAACCACTTTCCGGCGGCGCGCAGCGTCTCCTGACTCGCCGGCGGAATGACGCCGTCGGCGCGCGGCCCGATGTTGAGCAGATAGTTGCCGCCCTTGCTTACGATGTCCACGAGCTTGAACACGATTTGCCCGGGCGATTTCCAATCCAGGTCGTAATGCTTGTAACCCCACGTGTGGTTGATCGTCGCCGGCGTTTCCCACGCGTCGTACTGCACCGCGGGCGGAATGACGTTATCGCCGGTGGTCGCGTAATCGCCCGCCATGCCGAGACGTCCATCGATCAGCGTCATGGGTTGCAGCGCGCGCACGATGTCCGCGAAGCGCTGCGCGCGCGCCGGCGTCATCATGCGCGGGGTATCGAACCAGACCAGCGCGACCGGCCCGTATCCTGTCAGCAGCTCGCGCACCTGCGGTTCGGCCTTCTCGCGCAGGTACTTGTCGTAGTCCTTTTTCTCGTCCGGCCCGAAATCCCAGTTGTTGCCGGCGCCGTTCGGGTCGTGCCAGTCCTGCGATTGGGAGTAGTAAAAACCAAGACGCATGCCGCGCTTCGCGCATGCCTCAGCGAGCTCCTTGAGAAGGTCGCGCTTGAAGGGCGTGGCGTCCACGATGTCGTAGGCGCTGACCTTGGAGTCGTACAAAGCAAACCCGTCGTGGTGCTTCGCCGTAATCACGATGTACTTCATGCCCGCGTCGCTCGCGAGCTGGACCCACTCATCGGCGTCGAAATGAAACGGATTGAACCCGGCGGCGAGGCGTTCGTATTCGCGCACGGGGATCTGCGCGCGATTCATGATCCACTCGCCGATGCCGGGAATACGCTGGCCTTTCCACTCGCCGGCCGGAATCGCATAGAGGCCGAAGTGGATGAACAAGCCGTACTTTGCTTCGTGAAACCATTTGAGACGTTCGGTGCTGGCCGGATCTTTGATAGGCGGTGCTTGATTGGCGCGCAGCGGCGCGCCCACCAGCAGGCACGCGGCCACGAGGGCCGCGGCGATCGCTCCAACAGGTTGCTGCATACCAGCACGCAACCTGACTGCGAAATTCAAAATGCGAGATCTTTTGAATTTCGAATTCTTCATGTTGATTCAGGCTGTCGTTTTCAGCAGCCTGCTACGCATGCTGCACCTGAACACCGGCCGGCGCCGGTGGCGCCGGCGTCTCGAGGCGTCGCGCGGCACGCGCGGCGTTGCGCGAAAACATGGGAACATAGCTGCCCTTGGGGACGTCGATGCGAATCTTCGCATGCGCCAGCTCGCTCGCATACACCTGATCGAGCTTGCGGCGCAGCGCATAGGCACGCCGGCGGACGCTCGAGTCCTCGTCGGTCGAGTACGCGGTGGGCCGTCCGAGCGCCTCGACGCCGATCAGGTATTCGTGCAGCGTCGCGCCGCGTCCGGCAAGCTCCATCTCGCAGATGTAGCGCAGGAACTTACGCACCTGGTTGGCGCGCAGGAAGGTCACGCTCTGAAGCACCTGCTCCAGCGCCTGCCGCTTTTCGGCTTCGTGTATCACGGGTGCGGCACTCATAGCTTTTATTCCTCCGGCGCATGTCATACGAGGGTCGCGGGCCCGCTGTCAAGCTTTACCGGTAAAGTTCGCAGAAATCAGTGCATTTCGTGTGGCTTGTGAAAAAGAGCACATGTCGGTGACGCCCTCACGACGTCGTCGCTGCGGCCGCCGCCCGCGGCTGCGCACCCGGCCGCGGGAGAAAGCTCACCGCCACCGCGCCGATCGCCGCGAGCACCACCAGCAGCAGAAAGCCGCCTTCGTAGCTGCCGGTGCGGTCCCGGATGCCCGCCACCAGCATCGGCACGAGCGCTTCCGCCACGCTGTCGGCCGTGAGCACCACCCCCATCACGCGGCCCATCACCGCAAGGCCATAGAGGTCGGCCGCCATGAGCGGAATAATCATGTAGTCGCCGCCCAGGCCGATGCCAAAGAGCAGCGCCGCGAGGCTCAACGCGCCGGCGGTCGGCGCGAAAAAGAGCGGCGGGATCGCGACAGCCACGATCAGGTAGATCAACAGCATCACCCACTTGCGCGGCCAGCGATCGGCCAGCCATCCCATCATCAGACGGCCGATCAAACTTCCAATCAGGACGAGCGACAGCATGCCATCCACTTCGCGCTGCGCCAGCTTTCGATCGAGGCTCAGATACAGCGCGAGGTTTTGCACCGTGCCTCCCACCGCGCCAATCGACGCCATGCTGCCCAAGGCGAGAAAGTAAAACGGCGCCTGCCGCAGGATGTGACTGAATCCAGAGCCCGTGCCGCCAACCGTCGCGCCCGGAGCAGACGTGGCGGGTTTTGGCTCCTTGACGAAATACGCCGCCGGCAGCGCCACGGCGATCATCGACCAGCCGAGGATTTGCAGCGCACCACGCCAGCCGTATCGCTGCGTTAACGTGTAGGCCAGCAGCGGCACGATCGCGCCGCCCAGACCGATGCCGAGATACGCAATGCCCATCGCCCGCCCGCGCGCGCGATCGAACCATCGTGACAACAACACCTGATTCGGAAGCGGGCCGCCAAACACGTAGCCCAGCGCATTGAAGCAATAAAAGAAATAAAACGCCGCCATCGTCGTCACCGAGGCAAGGCCGACCAGCGCGCCCCCCGCCATCACGATGCCGACGAGCATCAAACGCCGCGGCCCGAAGCGATCGACGAGACGTCCCGCGAGGAAACCAAACGCAATCGCGACAGCCACCTTGCTGTACGCGTTGCCGGACGTGACCTGCTGGCGCGTCCAGCCGAGCTCCTGCACGTAAAACGGGTAAAAGCGCGGCAGTCCGTACAACGCAAAGCCGACGATGGCGAACAGCGCAAGAAATGCCGTGACAACGGCGAACAGTTGATGACGACGGTCCGGTGAGGCGTCGATCATGTGCTTGTTGGTGTCTTCGCTTCGCGCAACCGTGCGCCATGCGGATGTTTGGTGTAGTACGGATCGAGCGGATAACAGCCCGATACCAGCCCCAGCCGCGGTCCGGTCGTGCAGTCGCTGAAGGTACGGCACAACGACTTGCGCGCGAGCGGCCGCCCGGCGAGCACATCGGCCGGGAAGTCCGGATAGGCAAGCACCATTCTTCCGATGCCGACGAAATCGGTCAGTCCTTCGCGCACGTTGTGCTGCGCAACGTGCGGCAGCCACTCCTGCAAATAGGTGTAGCCGGATCCGACGAGCGCTAGATGCGGAAACTCGCGCTTCAGGCGCGCCGTGATCGCAACGTGGCGAGCGACACCACGCAACGGATCCTCCGGCGGCTCGTAGCCATCACTTGGAGGAAACAGCGCCGGCCGCTGCACGTGCGGGTTGTAGTAGGGACTACCTGCCGTAATACACACCCAGCGCACTGCCAGGTCGGTCAACAATCGCAACAACTGCCGCGCATCTTCGAGCGAGGCTTCGTCAGCTTCGCCATCCGTCATCAAGCCGAACGCGCACTCGTAGGTGCCGGCGTCTACCTCGGGGGTGCCGACGCCGTCGGCTGCTTTGCGATATGGCACCGAATCCACGGCAGATACGCGCACGCCCGCGTGCAACCGCGGCGCGCTGGCGCGGATGCCTTCGACAATCTTCTGGAGAAAACGGGTGCGGTTGGAAAACGAGCCGCCGTAGCGGCCTGAGCGGCTGCGTCCGCTGAGCAGCTCATGACCGAGATAGCCGTGGCAGTGCTTGATGTCGACAAACGCAAAGCCGATGCGCGAAGCGATCCGCGCCGCCGCGATGTAATCGTCGACGAGCCGATCGAGGTCGTCGTCGCTCAGCACCTGCACGGCCGCGGAAAAGCGGCGATCCAGAACCGGATGATGGTAGGCAACCCGCGGCTCGGGGCGATCGGATTGATTGGGACGAGAGTAGCGTCCCGAATGCGTCAATTGCAGACCGATCAGCAGATCGTCGGCCGCGTTCGCGCCAAACCGGTCGCGGTGTGAAGCGATGAGATCGTCCCGCAGCGAAGCGAGCGCCCGCTCGGTGCGCGTGTTGATCACCAGCTGATTGGGATTGGCCCGGCCATCGTGGCGAACGGCGACGGCTTCGCCGCCCCAGATCAACTTGGCGCCGCTCTGGCCGAAATGGCGCCAGCGCCGGCGCGTCAACTCGCTCGGTTCGCCGGCCGGCGTTCCGTCCCACCCCTCCATCGGCAAAATGCAGAACCGATTGCCGACGCGCGTGCCGTTGGTCGCGAACGGCGCGGCGAGCGGAGAAGGCTGCGACAGCTCGCGATCGAAGGCGAGTGAGATACCGGACGCGGCAAGATGCTGCGCTAAGGCGTCGGCGCTCTTGAAGGTGGCAATACGCGGATAGCGCGGAACCTCGCTCATCGAGCGCTGCGCCCCCGAGCGGCTGCGGGATCGTCGAGGTACGCGGTGTACGCCGCGAGCGCGTTTTCGTTGTGCCGACGGACGGTCTGCTCGAGGGCGGCGAGATCGCGCGCTCGCATCTGCTGCAGCATGAGGCGATGTTCGGCCTGCGCGGTGCGGGCGCGACGGACGAGCACGCCGTTGAAGTAATAGCGGCGCACGCGATCCCACAAATCGAGCGCGCGCTGGGTCATCTGCTGCAGAATCGGCATCCGGGCGGCGCGGCTGATCGCGAGATGAAATTCGGTGTTCAAATCGGCCCAGCGCTGCGGCTTGTCGGCAGCGAGGGCCTCGTCCATGTTTCGAACGAGCGCCTCGATCGCGTCGAGATCCTCGGCGGTGGCGCGCTCGGCTGCGGCGCGCGTGCCCACGAGCTCGAGCCCTTCGAGGAGCATGAACACTTCGAACACCGAGTCGCGCGAAATCGGCGCGACGGTGGCGCCGACATGCGCCACGCTCACCACCAGCCCCTCCGACTGTAGCAGTCGCAGCGCCTCGCGCACGGGAATGATGCTGATGTCGTAGCGGCGTGCGAGCTCGTCGATCACGAGCCGCTCGCCGGGCTTCAGCTCGCACGTCAGAATAGCGTCGCGTAAAGTCGCGTAGACAAACGCCTGCTTGGTGAGGTGGCGCGGTTCGTGGGCCGCAAGCTTGGCTGGGCTCATATCGAAACTCGCGTCTTCGCCTCGACCGCCTCGTGAGCGCGAATGCACGCGCGCGCCGAGTGATAGGCCTTGTCCGTGCCCGTCGAAAGCGGCGTCCTCACGCGAATGGCGGAACAGAACCCGCGAATCTGCCGCCGCGTCGATTCGCTGCGATCGACCATCTGGCGGCCGCTCGAACCCTCGGAATTCACCGCCGGCGCTCGGTTGCCAGCCTGCGTCTCGGACGCGTCAATCACCGGGCCGGTGCCGCGCGCGGCAACCTCGAGACCGGTCGCGCGATCGCCGCTGCCTTCGTCGAACAGCAGCGCCTCAACTTCGCGGCGCAGTATCAACGTGCCCTTGGTGCCCATGTACATTTCGTAGTAATCGTCGAAGGCATTCGACTCGATCGACGAGAACACCGCGGTGCGGCCACCCGGGTACTCGAACGTCGCATACACGTGATCCCAGGCTTCACGCCCATCCTTGAATCGATAGACGCCACCGCTTGCGCACACTGCCTCGGGCTGCGCCTTGTAAACCTGATTGGTGATGTTGATCTGATGGCTGGCGAGCTCGGCGAACAGCCCCTTGGAGTACTTCCAATACAAGCGCCAGTTGAGCAAGTGCTCGAACGTGGGATACCCCCACTGCGACGGATCGTAATCAGGCGACGGCGGCTTGCCCTGGCGTCGCCAATTGCCGTTCCGGTGCCATGCCAGGCGTGTGAGATAGATGTCGCCGAGCACACCCTTGTCGAAGATGCCCTTGAACGCCGCGTCATACAGCGTGTTGTAGTTGCGCTGATAACCGATTTCGAGCACGCGGCGATTCTTCAGCGCGGCCTGCTGCATACGCTCGCAGCCCGGGACATCCCACGCCATCATCTTTTCGCAGAGGACGTGTTTGCCGGCGTCGAGACACCCAACGGCGATGTCGGCATGCGCCCACAACGGCGGCGCCATCACCACGGCTTCGATGTCTTCCTTCTCGAGCATCTCCTGCCAGGTGGCGTAGCTGCGCGCGGGTGCCACCTTGTTGTTTTTGAGAAGGTCGTTGGCACGCGTCAGCGAATCGGGATTGATATCGGCGATCGCGCGGATTTCCGCGTAGCCGTTCGGAACCGCGCCCACGGCCGCTCCGGTCAACAACACCCGCCCTTGTCCACCCACACCAACGAACCCGAGCCGTACCGGACCACCGGGGATTGGCCCGCGGACCGCAACCGCAGCTCCAAGCGCCACGAGCGCCGGCGTTCCGGCGAGCACCTTGAGAAAATTTCGGCGACCGGCGGCTTCTTGTTCCGGAGTGAGCATCATCGCGCGACCTCGCGAATAGGAAAGAGCAACAGCACGACGACCGCGGCGGCTTCAATCAAGTTCTTGTTGACCAAAAGGTAAGCGCCTTCGGTTCGTGGCTCGGGCATGCCCGACATGGGAATGGCGGAGAGATAAAACAGGGTCAACAGCGCAAGCGCGCCGATACATCCCGCACGCGTGAAGATCCCGAGGAGCAGCGACAAACCAATCGCGACGAGCGCGACCGCGATGATCACGTCAAGCGTGCCAATCCAAGGCGAGTTGCCCAGGGCGTGAAAGATGCCGGCGAGCGGTCCCGTGGCGCCGCGCAGGTAGCCGGCAGCGGTCCACGGCTCGAGGGGCACGCCATCGCGCCCCCATGCCGGGCGCAACAATTTGAAGTAACCCTCGTAAAGAAAATGCCAGCCGATGAGCGTGCGCAACACGAGGAGCGCGAAGTATTGCCGGCTTGTGACGACCGATGCGACGGTGCTCACGCGATCTCCACGTCTGCGCCTGGGTAGTGGCCAATCATGACCGGCCGGCACTCGGCTTCGTCTGGGACGAAGATGACGAGCGTAAATGGATCCGCGGCGCAATAGCGTCGCGCGAGATCGAGGCCGCCAACAAAAAACGCTGTCGAGAGTGCGTCGGCCACGGCGGCTTCGGCGGTGACGACGCTCACGCTCAATGCGCCTTCCGCAGGCCACCCGGTTCGCGGATCGATGACGTGACCGTAGCGCTTGCCGCCGATCTCGAAATACTGCTCGCCGGCGCCGCTGGTGCCCAACGCCCCGTCGTGCAGCGTGACGTGCGCAAAGGGTCGATCGAGGCGCGGCGACGAAAGCCTGATCGGCCAGCCTCCCGCGGGGCTGCCGATCGCACGAATGCTGCTGCGGCCGGCCGACAGAAGCGCGCGGGACGCGCCGTCGCGCCGAAGCATGCTGGCGACGCGGTCGAGCGCCCATCCCTTGCCAATGGCGCCGAGGTTCAGTTCAACGCCAGCTCGATCGAAGCGCACCGTGCGCCGCGTTTGATCGAGCACAACGAGGTGCATTCCCACCACATCACGGGCCACGCTGATTTCGCCGGCGGTTGGCACGCGGCCTTCTCTTCGAAGAAAGCCCCAGCACCTGCTGAGCGGTGTCGCGGTGACGTCGAACGCGCCATCTGTCAGGTCGTGCAGGCTGCGGCAAAGCTGCAACAGATCGAACAGGTCATCGCCGAGTGGGACAGGATGACGCGCGGCGGTGCGGTTGACCTGCGTCAGCGTGCTCGATTCGCGGAAGACGCTGAGATGCGCTTCGATGATGTCGATCTCATCGAGCGCCGCGCGCGCGGCCGCCACGTCGCCCGCGTCCTCACCGGCGAGCGTCACTTCAAACCGGCACGCCATGGCGCGGCGATGGACGCGCAGCCAGTAGTCGCTTGCCGACTGGTACGTGTCCCGGCGCACGAGGTCGCGGCGGCTGATGACGGAGAGTGGTGGCGCCATGCGCTCGTCGGCTGAGTGAGCGGAGACGATCATATATGATATGCCTGCGTGACGCGGACCGGCGCCGACCTCCATTCCCGTTACTCCCCTGCGTCGCTCCTTCCTCAAATCGAGCGCATGTTTGCGCTCTCGGCCGGCAAGATCCTGCAGCTTGAAGAGTCCTGGAATGCACACGAAGGGGCGCCTGTGTTCACCGTCGAGGGACGCTATCGCACGCGCGGGTGGACGCAGTGGACCGAAGGATTTCAGTACGGGTCGGCGCTGCTGCAATTCGATGCGACTGGCGACGCGTCGTTCCTCGATCTCGGACGGTCACGAACCGTCGAGCGGATGTCGCCGCATCTCACCCACACCGGCGTGCACGACCACGGGTTCAACAACGTCAGCACCTATGGCACGCTCTGGCGTCTCGCGCGCGAGAGACGGATCGACGCATCGGCGTGGGAAGTGCGCTTCTATGAGCTCGCGCTCAAAGCAAGCGGCGCGGTTCAGGCGAGCCGATGGACACCGCTTCCGTCCGGAGGCTTCATTCATTCGTTCAACGGCGCGCATTCGCTGTTCGTTGACACGATTCGCTCGCTTCGTGCGCTCGCCCTCGCACATCGGCTCGGGCAGCAGCTCCTCGGCGAACAGGACAAGGCGATCAACCTGCTCGACCGCCTGCTGCATCACGCGCACGCAACGGCGGAGCATAACGTCTGGTACGGGCGCGAAGATGATGTCTACGACATTCGGGGTCGCGTGGCGCACGAGAGCATGTTCAACGTGGCGAGCGGCACCTATCGCGGACCGAGCACGCAGCAAGGCTACTCGCCGTTCTCGACCTGGACGCGCGGTCTGGCGTGGGCCATGCTCGGGTTCACCGAGCTGATCGAGTTTCTCGCCACCATCCCTGATGAGCAGTTCGCGCCGCACGGCACCCGCGCCGAGGTCGATCGCTGGATGTTGGAGGCCGCGCTGGCGACGTGCGATTTCTATCTCGATCACGCGGCGGCAGCCGATGGCGTGCCCTACTGGGACACGGGCGCGCCGGGTCTCGCCATGCTCGGCGACTGGAAAAGGCATGCGTCGGATCCTTTCAACGATTACGAACCAGTCGACAGCTCCGCGGCCGCCATCGCCGCACAGGGACTGTTGCGGCTCGCCCGTATCCTCCAGGTGCGCGGGCGGGACAGCACGCGTTATGAACAGGGCGGCTATCGTGTGCTGGACACGCTACTCCGCGAACCGTATCTGAGCACTGCCCCCGGGCACCAGGGACTGTTACTGCACGCCGTCTACCATCGTCCGAACGGCTGGGATCACGTGCCGGCGGGCGCGCGACTTCCGCGCGGCGAGTCGTGCATGTGGGGCGACTACCATTTGCGCGAGCTTGCACTCTACGTGCAGCGTCTCGCGACCAGCGGCCCTTACCTGACGTTCTTCGGACCTGCCGATCGATGACGGCTGTCGCGCGGCGCGCTGCGCTCGTCACCGGGGGAACGCGCGGGATCGGACTGGGCATTGCGCGCGCGCTTGCGCGCGAGCACTGGGATCTGGCGCTGTGCGGCATCAGGGCTGAGCACGAGGTACGCGCCATGCTCGACGAACTCCGGAGCGATGGCAGCCGCGTCGAGTACGCGCAGGCGGATGTGGCGAGCGCTTCGGCGCGGGCGGCGCTTGTCGCCAGTGTGCGCTCGTCGTTCGATGCCGTGCACGCGCTCGTCAACAACGCCGGTCGTGCGCCGCGCGTGCGCGCCGACCTCCTCGATGCGTCGGAGGAGAGCTTCGAGGAGTTGATCCACACCAACCTGCAGGGGCCCTACTTTCTGACGCAGGCGATCGCGCGCGATATGGTCGAACGGCGCCGGCGCGATCCGCAGTTCGCGGGCGCGATCGTGTTCGTCACCTCGGTTTCAGCCGAGTTCGCCTCAGTCAATCGCGGCGATTACTGCGTAAGCAAAGCGGGCCTGTCGATGACAGCGCGTCTGTTCGCGGCCCGGCTGGCGAGTGAAGGTGTGCCGGTCTACGAGGTGCGGCCCGGGATGGTCGACACCGACATGACCGCGCGCGTGAAGGAGCTCTACGACAAACGCATCGCCGACGGTCTCGTTCCCGAGGGACGTTGGGGCCAGCCCGAGGACGTGGGCCGAGTGGTCGCGGCACTCCTGCGCGGCGATCTGCCGTACGCGACTGGATCGGTTATCAACGTGGATGGTGGCTTTTCGGTTCCACGCCTATAGCGCCGCCGTCGGGCAAACGATCGCCACGAAGACACGAAGAGCACGAAGATGCAAGGCGTATCTTCACGAAGTCGCTCGCCGATGGATGTACTTCCAAGCAGACTTCGTGGCGCACCTGGTCCGGCACGCTGGCCGCGAAGCGGCCAGCGTCGGCGAGTGAAACGCACGACGCGCGAAGACACGCGACATACATCTCCAGGTCGTGTGTCGTCGCGCGTCGTGCGTTTCACTCGCCGGGCGCGGCTGCGCCGCGCGCCGGACCACACCTTCGTGTTCCTTCGCGCCTTCGTGCCGATCTTTTCGCAGCCCCCACAAACACTCGTCAGCCCGACTATGATCGACGCGACGTGGACGATCTCCGCAATCGCTTCGCTGCGCGCTTCGGCGGCGAGGCTACCCTCTTTCAAGCGCCCGGCCGGGTGAACCTGATTGGCGAACATACCGATTACAACGACGGCTTCGTGATGCCGGTCGCGATCGGTCGCTCGACGTATGTCGCCGCCGCTTGCCGGCCCGATCGCCGGCTCGTCGTCCATTCGGCGACGATTAACAAGACGGCCGAGGCGTCGGTCGACGCGCTCGTGCCGCAGAAACGCTGGAGCGATTACGTGTTCGGCGTTGCGGCCATGCTGCTCTCGCACGGCGTGCCCGTGAAAGGCGCCAACTTGTTGATCGACAGCGACGTGCCGTTAGGCGCCGGGTTGAGCTCGTCGGCGGCGCTCGAAGTTGCCGTTGCGCGGGCGTTGCTCGGAATCTCCGGACACGATCTCGGACCAGGCGAACTGGCGCGGCTGTGCCAGCGTGCGGAGAACGAATTCGTCGGCGCGCGCTGCGGCATCATGGACCAGTTCGTCGCGCTCCACGGCGCGCCCGGTCACGGACTTCTTCTCGATTGCCGCTCGCTCGACTACTCGCTCATCGCGATCCCGCCCGACGTGCGCGTGGTCGTCTGCAACAGCATGGTGCGCCATGCGGTTGCCGCGGGAGAATACAACGCCCGCCGCGCGGATTGCGAAGCAGCCGCGCGTGCGATCGCGAACAGGATGCCGCAGGTGCGCGCGTTGCGTGATGTGACGGGCGCAGATCTCGAGCGCCACCGCGACGTGCTCACGCCAGCACAACTGCGACGCGCGCGCCACGTCATTTCAGAAAACGCGCGCGTTCTTGCCATGGCACCGGCGCTGTCGCGCAGCGATTTCAGCACGATCGGCCGGGTGATGCACGAATCGCACGAGTCACTCCGCACCGATTTCGAAGTGAGCTGCAGTGAACTCGATGTGCTCGTCCAGCTGGCGGGTGACATCCCGGGCGTGAAGGGCGCACGCATGACAGGCGGCGGCTTCGGCGGATGTACCGTGAATCTCGTCGCGACCGAGGCCGTGAAGGCGTTCTCCGACCGAATCGCGGCGAACTACCAGCAACGGACGAGCGTCCGATCGGACGTGTACACGGTATGACTTCTCTTGATTTGCGCGCCGACGTGCATCGGCGTCTCAATCCGCTGACGGGTGAATGGGTGCTCGTGTCGCCGCACCGCACCGCCCGGCCGTGGCAGGGACAAGTCGACACCGCACCTGTCGAGTTCATTCCCCCGTTCGACCCGGCGTGCTACATGTGTCCCGGCAATACGCGTGCAAACGGCCAACCGAATCCTGCCTATCGATCGATCTTCGTCTTCGACAACGACTTCCCCGCGCTCCGACCGGACACGACGCGCGACAGTTTTTCCGATCACGAACTCCTGGTCGCGACCGGCGAACCGGGCATCTGTCGAGTGGTTTGCTTTTCGCCCCGGCATGACATGACGCTCGCGCTAATGTCGCCGGCCGAGATCCGGCAGGTCATCGACGTCTGGACCGAGCAGGTCGCCGAGATCGCGGAAACGCCCGGTATCCAGTACGTGCAGGTGTTTGAGAATCGCGGCGCCATGATGGGCGCGAGCAATCCGCATCCTCACTGCCAGATTTGGGCAACGGGCCATCTGCCCAACGAAGTCGCGAAGGAGCTCGCGCATCTTCGGCGCCACTTCGACGACTACGGTTCGGATCTCCTTGGCGACTACCTCGCTATCGAGCAGCGGCGCGGCGAGCGCATCGTGTGCGAGAACGCGCACTTTACAGCGCTGGTGCCGTTCTGGGCGCTCTGGCCTTTCGAGACCATGCTGATCGCGAACACGCGTGTCGCTGATTTTTGTGATCTGACCGACGCCGAAAAGGATGGCCTCGCCGACCTATTGAAACGTCTGTTGACGCGGTACGACAACCTGTTTGAATCGTCGTGTGCGTACTCGATGGGGTTTCACCTCAAGCCGGCGCAGGTAGCGGATGCGAGACACTGGCGGCTGCACGCACACGTTTATCCGCCCGTCCTACGGTCCGCGACGATCAGAAAGTTCATGGTGGGATACGAGATGCTCGGAACACCCCAGCGCGACCTTACTGCGGAAGGCGCCGCCGAGCGTTTGCGAAGCCTGCCGGATCGCCACTACCGTGAGGGCACGCAAGGCTTGCCGCTTCGGGCAGATTCGTAGATCGCTTCGACCACCGCAACGCTGCGCCGCCCTTCTTCCCCGCTGCAGGCGGGCTCGCGATTTGATCGAATCGCCTCGATGAAATCCTCGAACACGCGGCGATGCGGCGTCACGTCGCTGACCACCGGCGACGATTGACTGACGGTAGCGGACGCCGTTGCCTGGTGCAGCTCGCCAGGCGGCGTGCGGAGATCGGCAGACGCTAGCTGATCGCCGTCCACGATGAGTGTTCCTTCGCTTCCTGTGATCTCGAGACGCCGAGGATATCCGGGGTAAGCGGCGGTCGTCGCTTCGAGCGTCGCCAAGGCGCCGCCCGCAAACTCCAGCGTCGCAACAACGGTGTCCTCAACCTCAATCGTATGCAGTTCGGTTGCGGTTCTCGCGCTGACGGACACGATCGGTCCAAGCAGCCACAGCAGCGTGTCGACCGTGTGGATGCCCTGATTCATCAGCGCACCGCCGCCGTCGAGCGCCCACGTGCCGCGCCATTTCGACGCACTGTAATACTCAGGCGCGCGATACCACTTCACGCGCGCGCTGGCGAGAATGGGGCGACCAATCCGCCGGTCGCGAATCAGTTGCTTGACGCGTAACAGATCCGGCTTGAGTCGATCCTGAAAGAACACACCCAACCGCACACCGGCGGTGTGGGCGTCGGCAATCGCTTCGTCGACACGCGCGACGGAAATATCCACCGGCTTCTCGACCAGCACGTGCAGGCCATGGCGCGCAGCAAGACCAATGTGCAAGGCGTGAAGACCGGACGGACTGCCGATGGCGACGAGATCCATCGGACGATGCGTGAGGAAGCGATCGAGATCGGCGTACGGCGTCGCCCCGTGCTCGCGCGCGATAGCCGCTGTCTTTTCGGCATTAGTGCCGCACACCGCGGCGACCGTGCAACCCGCCGCTGCGGCGGCGCGCGCGTGCGTGGTGCTGATGTTTCCGCCGCCGAGGATGCCGACGTGCACCGGACTATTTTCGTCCGGTCACCTGGATGGCGCGAAACTCACCGGTCTCGTCGAACGATCCCACGCCGACTCGCCCCGAGGTCAGGGTCTTATCGGTCGCCGACAACGCCGGCGCCTTGTCGTCGTCCACAAAAACGAGAATGGCGCCGGTCGTCACGTTGCGCTCGAGACGAACGCGGTGCCACGCCTGGTCCACGAGGCGGGGGCGCGACGTGGGTTCGTCGATTCGACGGCGATCGGCGTTGTTCACCAGAAAAATCCCGTTGTGAACCGGATCGGTCTTGGCGCCGAGGTGGACGTAGTAGAACTGCGCAGGTGACTGGTAGCCAACGATCAACTGGACGTCGCGCACCGCCAGGTCGACGGGCGCGGTGGACCGGACTTCTGCAGTGAGCGTGAGATCCTTCAGCGGCTCGCTTTTGAGGATGGCAAGCGCCGCGGGACGCCGAATCGGCCCGCCCGGCACGCCGGCTTTGTCGAGCACGAGGGTGCCCGCACGCACGGTCCACCCGCCGTTGCCATCGAGATCGAAATCGACCAGACCGCGCTGATCCGACAGCGCCGGCTTCACCGTGATGTTCGCATCACCCGCTTGTGTGGCAATACCAACGAGCGACAGCACGAGCAGGCAACCATTCATCATTCGCAACTCGACTCTTCCGCTTCGCGGGCGTATATGATATACGAACGCTGCAAGTGGTATGACCAATTTGTCCGCCTTCGGAGGATTCACATGACCCGGCGCATCGTGCCCATTGTCCTCGTGCTCGCATCACTGGTGATCGCTCCCGCTGCCGCCCGCGCGCAGGATTCCCGCGGCGCCATTAGTGGCCGCGTCGCCGACGCGCAAGGCGGCGTGCTGCCAGGCGTCACGCTCACTATCGTCAATACCGGTACCAACTCCACGACGACAGCGGTCACCAATGAAACCGGCCAGTACAGCGCGCTCTTCCTGATCCCCGGCACCTATCGCGTCACGGTGGAACTGAGCGGCTTCCGTAGCGCGGTCAACGAACGCGTCCTGGTGAGCGTCGGCGATCGCCTGCAGCTCGATTTCACGCTCGAGCCCGCCGGCGTCAGCGAAGCCGTTCAAGTCACCGCCCAGACGCCGCAGCTCGAGACCGGCACGGCCTCGATGGGCCAGGTGATCAACAGCAAGTTGATCAGCGAGATTCCGCTCGGCGACGGCACTGCCTACGGGTTGACGCGGCTCGTACCTGGCGCTACGTTCGAACGCTCGTACGCGCTGCAGCGGCCGATGGACAACGACAATCTGCGCGGGCTCTCAGTCACCGGAACCATCAACAGCGAGTTCACCATCGACGGATCGAGCAACGTCGTGTCGCAGGCACGCGTCGGCATTCAACCACCGGCGGACGCGATCGAGGAGTTCAAGGTCGAAACCGTCGTTTACGACGCGCAGATTGGCCACACCGGCGCGGGCAACGTCAACCTCGCGCTCAAGAGCGGCACGAACCAGTGGCACGGCGCCGCCACCTACAACAACCGTGACGATTCGCGCTCGGCCAACCTGTTTGCCTCGAACCGCAACGGCACGGGCAAGCAGCCGCGCAACTACAACCGCGGCAGCGCCACGCTGACCGGGCCGATCTTCAAGAACCGCACGTTCTTCATGTTCTCCTACGAGCGGCTCCAGGACGATGCGGTGGAGGCGGTGACGCATTCGGTGCCGACGATGGCGATGCGCTCGGGCGATTTCTCCGAGCTGCTGCGGGTCGGCGTCCAGATCTACGACCCGGCGACGGCTCAACTAGTCAACGGCGTCGTGGTGCGCCAGCCTTTCGCCGGCAATATCATCCCGGCCAACCGCATCAATCCGATCGCCGCCAACATCCTGAAGTACTTTCCGTCGCCCAATCAGGCCGGTGCGGCCGATCTCGGAGAGAACTATTTCTTCGAGCAGCCCTGGACCTACGGCTACGACCTGCAGATGACGCGAATCGATCACGAGTGGGCGTCGAACCAGCGCACCTATGGCCGCTTCATTCGCAACTTCAGGCGTGAAGAGCGCTACAACTTTGCGGGCGAGCAGAACGGGGTCGAGATCACGCGCGGTGCGACTGATCGCTTCAACTACAACTACGCGATCGGCCACACCGCCGTGCTTTCACCGTCGACGGTGCTCGATCTGAAGGGCAGCTGGCTGCGGTTCAACGACGATCTGTTTCCGCTCTACGAGATCGATCCCGCGACGCTCGGCTATTCGTCGTCGACGGCGTCGCTCTTCCGCGGGTTCAGGCAGCTGCCGCGCTACAGCATCGAGTCGAGCTCGCCGACGGCGGCGGGTCGCGTGGCCACGCTCGGCGCACAGCAGAGCGGCTTCAACAGCGGACGCAATCAGCCGTTCTACAACGTCCAATTTGGGGCCACGCTCACCAGAACCATGGGCGCGCACACGATGAAGATGGGGTACGACTGGCGCACGCTGCGGCAGAAGGAAGTGAACAACGGATGGCAGGGCGGCGCGTATCAGTTCGACTCCACATATACGCGCGCGTCGAACACGGCGACCGGGCAGTACGGTCAAGGCATTGCCGCCTTTCTGCTCGGCCTGCCGACGAACAACTCGTTCATCGAGACCCGCGCGCCGTACGACGCCGAAGTGGTCAGCCACGGACTGTTCGTGCACGACGACTGGCGCGTGTCGGATCGCCTCACCCTGAATCTGGGGCTGCGCTACGACCTCGAGCTAGGCATGACCGAGGCCGAGAACCGCAACGTCGGTCCGTTCGACACCACGACGCCAAATCCGATCGAGGCGCAGGCGCAAGCGCAGTTCGCGGCCAATCCACCGGCGGGCGTGCCGCTCAGCGCGTCGCAGTTCCGAGTACTCGGCGGCTACACCTATCTCTCCGATTCGCAGCACCGCGTCTGGAACGCGGACACCAACAACATCCAGCCGCGCGCCGGCTTCACGTTCAAGCTGACCGATTCGACGGTTCTTCGCGGCGGAGCCGGACTGTTCACTGCGCCGTTCCAGCTGCAGGGCGTGCCGGGCATCAACACGGCCATCAACCAGCTCGGATACTCGCGCAACACGCCGATTCCCGTGTCGAGCGACAACGGCCTCACGTTCAACGCCAATCTCTCCAATCCGGTTCCGAGCGGCACGCTGCTGGAGCCGGTCGGCTCCGCGCTGGGCATGCGCGCGAACCTTGGCAACGCGCCCGGCAACGTCTTCCCCGCCGATCGCATCAACGGCGAGTACTGGCGCTACAGCGTCGGCGTGGAGAAGCAGTTTCCCGCGGGCTTCCTGGTCGAGCTCTCGTACATCGGCCAGAAGGGCAACAATGTGCCGATTCTCGAAACGCTCAACTACGTTCCTCTCCAGTTCCGGACGGCAAGTCCGATTCGGGACGCGAACGCGGAGCTGTTCCTGAGTCAGGTGGTCGCCAATCCGTTTCAGGGGCTCACGCCGGAAGCGCCCGGCAGCAACGGCGCAACGATTGCGCGGCGGCGCCTGCTCTACCCGCTTCCGCAGTTCGATGCGAGCGCGATCTGTACCGGCAACGGCACGTTCTGCATGGAGACGTCACGCGGCTCGAACATCTATCACGGCGCCATCGTGCGCGTGGACAAGCGCTTCACGCAGGGGTTCATGCTGATGACGTCGTACACGTGGTCGCG
>JBKPAJ010000205.1:0-21944 GCA_046726375.1 Acidobacteriota bacterium | reverse complement strand
ACGGGTCCTGTCGCCCGTGAGATGTGCGATCACCGTGCTCGTTCCATACAGTCGGACCAGCCGGTTGTCGTCTCCGATTCTGGCGCGCACGCGCGACACGAATTCGTAGGGATCTGCCGCCGCCTCGCGGGGGAACTCGGGCGCGCCGAGTTGCACCGTCAGGCTCAGCGCGCGATCGGGCGCTGAAACGACGCGGTACAGCAGATTGCGTCGCGTGAGCAGGTTCAGGATTTCACCCATCTCTGGAGAGCGATCGTCCACAACACCGATGTTCGCCATGACGGGCAGCGCCGGCTGCTCCTGCGCCCTCAAGAACTGCAGCATATTGCCGAGCGGTTCCACGTCTGCTGGATCGGGATTCAGGATCGCCTCGACATCAAACGTGAACGCCTCGGCCGCGGCGAGTGGTGCCGACCCGGCCGGCAGCTTCGCGTAATTCGCTTTTTTGATCCCGCGCTGAAAACGCGACCCGTTCGACTCGATCCATGGTGCAGTGGTCGCTTGAGAGACGTCGGGGCGCAACTCGATTCGCGGCGGCGGCACCTGCTCGAATGCCGCCGCTTCGCTGTCGCTCGGTACCGGCCTCGCGAGTCCTCGCTGCACGAGGCTCGACGCGACGCCAGTCACGTAGAAGCGGACACGCCCGTCCTGGGCGCCAGCGCGCGGCGTACTCACGATGCAGGTGAGCGCGAGCGCGCTGGCAACCGACAGAACGGGTAGACGCGTCATACCGTGAGCTCGACGTGCTTGATATGGTTCGTGTCGTAAACGCCCAGGCCAAGCGTGGACGCGTAGTGGATGTGTCCCGGTTCCCTGATAAACCGGTTCACGTTGGGGTTGGCCTCCCAGTCCTCGAGCTCGGTGCTGAAGTACTTCATGTCGCGCTCCCAGACGGAGATCGCCCCCTCCTGTTTGCGCTTGTTGTCGATGATATCCAGCAGGAAGCGGTCGATGGCCACCGGATCGGTGCCGAACTTCATCTGCTTCGGATAGAAACGGTACCGTCTGTCCCGCGAGAAGGGGCCCGCGTGCCACACACCGCGAAGGCCATCCATGATGTTGAGGACCGTACGCGACCGAAGCGGCTCGACGGCGGCCAGCGCGCCGATGAACGTGAGCGTCTCGGTCTGCGCCTTGTAGTGCGATCGCGCCACGTTGCCGAACTCACCGTAGGCGATGTTCTTGAGGCAGCCCGTGACGCCCGACGCGCCGTGATCCTTCATGTTCGGCACGTTGATGATCTTCGTGAACTTCTCCGTAATCATCCGGAGCAGGTAGGAACGCGTATCGTCTTCGCCAAAGAAATCGACCTCGACGTAGACCCCGGGGTCGTAGCCGAGCCAGGTGTTCGCCGATTCCACCCGCACGTCTTCGGGGACGTACTGGTCGTACCGCGGCAGCAGGATCTGTCCTCCGCCGCGCTCGTGAATGACGATGTTGGTCGGCTTGACTCCGACCACCATCAGATTGCGCACGATCTCCGCGACGACCTCGGGCATCGACATGGCGCCGGGCGCGCCGGACGCATTGACCTTGACGCCCACGAAATCGTCGGCGTTGAAGAAACGAGCCCAGCTGTCGCGTGCGTCCTTGTCGCCAGTCAGCGTCGTCATGCCCTGGGCAATCATCGCCTGCACGGTGGGAACATCGACCTTTTCCGTTACCTCGTCGATGCAGCGCGGCGAATGCACTGTGACAACGCGACCCGGATAGCGTCCTGGCATCCCGGGCGCAGGGCCCGGCTTGTATTTCGTGACGACGCGGTAGCGGGGAACGGACCGAACCTGCAGTGCGTTCAGGGCAGGCATGGCTGCCATTGCGGCAAGAAACTCGCGACGATCCATGCTCGACATCTCCTGCGTTTGGCTGCGCCGCGCCACAACTCAGTAAAGCGCGATCGCCGTCTGTCGCTGGAATTCCATTTCGCCGCCCCTCGATGCCGACGTTTATAACACCGATAACTTCTACGGCGCTCGCATCTGTGGCGTCGCCCTATCGATTCCTGGCTGGATCACAACCCGAACGCAAGAATATCTCCTCCGCCTGCCACTGCCACGAACTGCTGCTTTCCAACCATGTAGGTCATCGGTGATCCGCGCCACGTCGCGTTCACCTGGAAGTGCCACAGGAGCTTGCCGCTCTGCGCATCAACGGCGGCGAACGCTCCACTGTCTTCGGCAAAGAAGACTACGCCCGTCGCCGTCGACAGCACGCCGCCCCATGTGTTCGCCGACCCAGTCTGTGGATACTCCCAGCGAATCTTCCCCGTCTGAACGTCGATCGCGCGCAGATACTTCTGCCCGGTCTCGCCGGGCACGTTCTGTGTGCCACCACCGTAGAACGACTCACCCGGTCGAAACCAGAGTGCGGACCTCCGGAAGATGTTGCACCGCTCGAGCGCCATCACGTAGTACAGACCAGTGTCGGGATCGAACGCGGGCGACATCCAGTTGGTCGCCCCGACGACAGACGGGCACACTACTGTGCCTTGTACAGACGGCGCGACACCGGCGATCCGCTGCGGACGACCGTCGTCGCCAATGCCTGACGCCCAGGTCAACTTCTTGATGAACGGTTGCGCAAGCAGCAGCTTCCCCGTCTCGCGGTCCAACACGTAAAAGAAACCGTTGCGATTGGCTTGCATGAGTAGACTGCGCGTCGCGCCACGGAATTCGACATCCGCGACCACGACAGTCTGCACCGAGTCCCAGTCGTTCAAGTCGTGTGGAGTGAACTGATAGGACCACCGCAACTTGCCGGTTTTTGGCTCGAGCGCGAGGACCGAATTCGACCATAAGTTGTCTCCCACTCGCTCGCTGCCGTTGTAATCCGGACACGGATTGCCTGTCGTCCAAAAGAGGAGATTCGTTTGGGCGTCGTAGGATCCAGTCAGCCAGGTGGCTGCGCATGGGTGCTCGATTGCCCTGCCCTTCCACGTTTCCGAGCCCGGCTCACCGGGCGCCGGCACGGTCCAGAAGCGCCACACCTCTTTTCCCGTCGACGCGTCGAATGCAGCGAGGAAACCACGGACGCCTTCGTCGCCGCCGGAGACGCCAGAGATTACGAGATTGTGGACAACAAGCGGGGCGGACGTGGCGCCGTAATGCTGTTTGTAGTCCGCCATTACGACATCCCACAGGAGCTGTCCGTTGGCACGGTGCAGCGCGAGCAAACGCGCATCGTCTGTCACCACGTAGAGGCGATCGCCGCGGACAGCCACACCGCGGTTCACGCCCGCCCCCGCGTCGCCGATCACTCCCGGGGTGCGAGGACGACCGTAGTGCCAGATCTGGCGACCGCTCCGCGCATCGAGCGCCCACACCTCGTTCGGCGCCGTCACGTACATGACGCCGTCGACGACCACGGGAGTGGTTCGTAGGTTCCGCGCGTTGCCTGCCTGAAACACCCACTTCAAGCCGAGCTGCGCAACATTCGCCGGTGTGATCTGCGCGAGCAAGCTGTGTCGGTTTCCACTCGGATGGCCGTTGTATGTCGGCCAATCGCCCGGCTTCCAGTGGTCCGCGACTTCGCGTGGTTCGAGATTGGGCATCGTGCCCCGTCCGAGATCGTTTCGCATGCCAATTTCGTCGCGCGTGAACGACGCCAGGTTCCCATCCGTCGTGAGCAGCTGGAGATCGAAGTTGCTCTCGTTCTGAACGAGACCTTCGACCGCGCGACCATCTCGCAATGCCAGCCGCACCCGCGGAAACGTGCGCGGCTCGCGCGCACTCTCTGCCAGAGCGCGCAGGTAGCGAGCCACGAGCGTGACCTGCTCGACACCCAGGTTGCTCGGCGGCATGCCGCCGGCGGGGATGCCTTCTGTGATGATGCGTGCCGTCTCCTCGACGGGGCGCGACGCGCGCCGCGCCGTGGCGATGTCGGGGCCGCGTTCGCCGCCACGCCCGTCGACGCCGTGACACGTCGCGCATTGCGCGTCGAACAGCTGCTTGCCCTCGTTTTGAAGCTGCGCGTCCTCGACCCTCTGCGGCTCGGCAGCGCCCGAGCTCGAAAGTCGCGTTGCCAGCAGCAGGATGGCCGCGCCCGCCGCAATTCTCCGCGCCCAGTCGTGTCTCATGAGTCGGAACTCCCGCTGAGATCCCTCGCCGCCAGCGTCACGTCGCCGGCGCACCCTCGACGCGCGCCTACTTCACAGCGATCAACGAAATCTGCTCGAGGCTCGGAAAGCTGTCGCCATCGCGTGCGGTGCGATCGATCGGCGCAAGCTGCGCCACCGTGGTGCGGGTTGGCGGCGCTTCCAGAAAATACTTCGCGTAGACGCTATTCAGGCGAGCGAAGTCTGCGATGTCGTCGAGGTACACGTTCGTGGCAACAACGTGGGAAAGCTCCAGGCCCGCTTCTTCGAGGCCATCGAGCAGATTGCGCATGGTTTGCCGAACCTGGGCTTCGACCGTCGAAACCCAGGTGCCTTGAAGGCTCCCCGGACCGGGAGTAAAGGGTCCTTTGGCTGAACAGTAGTACGTGTCGTCAGCGAAGACGCACGGACTCGCCGTTGCGCTTGGTCTCATGTTCTTTGGCCTCACCGCAAGCCGCTTGGACAGATCGGCGACAGCGACGCCGGTGAATTCGATCGTGTTCCCGCCGGGCAGGCCGGTGACGCGGATGGTCGCGCGTGCCGGCGTATTGCCGAATTCGAAATGCTTCGCGTAGATCTCATTCATCTGTCGTGAGGCCTGTCCCGTGAGATACGGATTCACGAACACGACGTGACGAAAGTCCATCCCCGCTTCCGCCAACGTCGCTTTCATGTTGTCGAGCGCCAGTTGCACCTGCGCCTCGGGATCCTGCGGAATCGCGCCACTGGAGACGTGGGCGCCGAAGGAACCCGACAGGTACAGCCGATTGCCAGCCAGCACTCCCGGCGAGAATGACAGGTTCGTCGGGTACGCAGCCGGGACAATGAGCTTCTTCCGTGCAAGGTCGCGAAACGCCACCGCGTTGATCTCGACCGAGATGTCAGTGGGAAGCTTGTAAACGCCGACGACGGCGCGAGCTGGCGGCGACTTCGGAAATGCATCTCTCCACCCGCGGTCGAGCGCCTCATAGTGCGCGATGTCCGTCAAGTACACCTGGCTGTAGACCACGTGCTCCATCGTCAATCCGGCGGCTTCGACGATGCTCTTCACGTTTCGAAGAGTCTGCTGCACTTCGCCGTCGATGTTGGAGGGCAGCGCGCCGGTCGCATCGCGTCCGCCTTGACCCGACACATACAAGAAGTCACCCGCGAGAATGCCGGGGCTGTAGGGACCGACAGGCTTCGGGCCGGGAGGCGCAATCACCTGTTTGTCAGCGCCCAAGCCAGGAAGAACGGCGGCCGTGACGATCGCTGAAGTGAGGACGAGCGCGATCCACCAGTGACGCGTTCGCGTGCTCCATTTACTCCACATACGCAATCGCCGAGATCTGCAGCAGTTGACCAGGATCGCGAAATCCCGTGCTGCCGAAATAGGATCGAACGGGTCGCGGGTCCAGCACACGCTTCTCGTACTCCTCGTTCATCGGCTCCCAGTTGCGCTCCGAATCGACGAGCGCCACCTGCACCTGAAGCAGGTCCGCCATCGAGGAGCCCGCCTTCTCGAGCAAGGCTTTCATCAGATCGAGCGCGTCGCCCGTCTGCTGCCGGATATCGCCCGGCCCGGCGGGACGACGTTTTTGATACCAACCGCCGACGCCACTGACAAACAACAGATGACCGGAGCGAATCACTGTCAGCGCCGGCGACGTGCCGGTTGGATCCGCATACAAGAGCTTGCGTGGCGTCCCCGCACCCTGCAACGTTCCGAGACCGAGAACGCCCGCGCCGGCCATTGTCACCAGTTCGCGTCTAGACGGCTTCGCGTTGTGTTTGGGTGTCATCGTCGTCCTTCTCCTGTCGGGGAGGTGAACGACGCAATTATCGTCATCTCCACCGTCGAATACGACGCGAAACGGTGTACGCTTCACCGCCATGAACAGGGTTCGATCTCGGCGGCGTTTCAATCATTGACGAGCGTCGGCGCGACCGGGCCGATGAGCGTGCCAGCCAAGGGAGGACCGCACCATGTGGAGTCGAAGAAGATTTCTCGAAAGCGTGTCGACCGTCCCGCTGCTGGGAGGTCTGGTCGGCGGCACGACGGGCTTCGCCGCATCGGCCGGCGCGGCGCCGCTTCGGCGCGACTACTTCCGCGAGCTCGGCGTTCGCCCGTTCATCAACGCCGCGGGCACATACACGGACATGACGGCCTCGCTGATGCCGCCTGAGGTGCTGCAGGCGATGCAGTACGCATCGCGGCAATACGTGATGCTGAACGAGCTCCACGATCGCGTCGGAGAGCGCATCGCCGCGCTCGTGGGGTGCGAGGCAGCAATGGTGACGTGCGGCGCCGCATCGGCCCTGACCCTGGGCACCGCCGGCGTCCTCACGGGAACCGACCGCGACAAGATCGCCCGCATTCCGAACCTCGAAGGCATGCAGAGCGAGGTCATCATCCAGAAGTCACACCGCTTCGGCTACGACCGCGCTGTTCGCAACTGCGGCGTACGGCTCGTGGAAGTCGAGTCGCGCGACGATCTCGAGCGCGCGATCAGCGACAAGACGGCGATGATGCTCTTCTTCAACAACAACAACAGCGTCGGCCAGATCAGGGACGATGAATTCGCGCAGCTCGGACGAAAGCATGGCGTCCCGACGATGAACGACTGCGCCGCGGACGTGCCGCCGGTCGAAAACCTGTGGAAGTACACGGGCATGGGGTTCGACCTCGTCGCGTTCTCCGGCGGCAAGGGCATTCGCGGACCGCAGAGCGCTGGCCTGCTGCTCGGACGAAGGGATCTGATTGCCGCGGCGCGCGCGAATTCGTCGCCGAATGGCGGCGCGATCGGCCGCGGAATGAAGGTGAACAAGGAAGAGATGCTCGGCATGCTCGTCGCGTTGCAGTTGTACCTCGAGAAGGACCACGAAAAGGAGTGGCGCGAGTTCGAGCGTCGCGCCGAAGTGATCCGGCGCGCGGTGGCGGCCGTCCCGGACGTCACCGCCGAGGTGTACGTGCCGGAGGTGGCGAACCACGTGCCAACCGTTCGCATCTCCTGGGATCCAAACACGAAGAAGCCGACATCGACCGACATCGCCACGGCGCTGCGCGAAGGAGAGCCCTCGATCGGCGTGCGCGGAGGCGGACGCGGACTCGAGATCGGCGTGTGGATGATGAAGCCCGGCGAGGAGAAGATTGTCGCGGCACGTCTGCGGCAAGTGCTGGAAGGCCCAGGTCGGATTTCGTCGGAGCGCTGAAGGAGCACGCGCATGAATACCGACCATGCTGAACGACCAACTTGGAGCCGAAGAGAGGTGTTCCGGGTCGGAGGGATGGCTACGGCTGCCGGTGTCCTGCGCGACATCGGCGCCACGGATGCGGCCGCGCACTCGCTCTTGTCATCGACTGTGCAGGAGGGAGGGAACGGCCCCGGCGTGTACACGCGCATCGGCGTGCGACCCTTCATCAATCTGACTGGCACCCTCACCATCAACGGCGGCGCGCTGACACTGCCCGAAGTGCGGGACGCGTCGCGTCAGGCCGCCGCCTACGCCGTCGACCTCGACGAACTGATGGAAAAGGTCGGCGCCCGGATCGCCGAGCTCATGGGATGCGAGGGGGCGATCGTCACCTCCGGTGCGGCCGCTGCGCTCGCACAAGCCACGGCCGCCTGCATCGTCGGCACGGATCCGGAGCTGATGCAGCAGCTTCCCGATCTCACGGGTCTCAAGGATGAAGTGATCATCCCGCGCGCGTCCCGCAACGTGTACGATCACGCGTTCCGGGCATTCGGTGTGCGGATGGTGGAAGTAGATAGCCTCGACGTGTTTCAAGCGGCACTCGGACGCCACACCGCCATGGTCGCGTTCCTTGGAACGAGCGACGGCCAGGGGGCACTGCGGCTCGAAGACATGGCGACGGCAGCGCGCAAGGCTGGCGTGCCGGTGCTCGTCGACGCCGCGGCGGAACTGCCGCGCAAGCCCAACCCATATCTCACACGCGGCGCCGACCTCGTGGCCTATAGCGGTGGGAAGACCATGCGCGGACCACAGTGCGCGGGCCTTCTGCTCGGCCGGCAGGATCTCGTGTGGGCTGCGTTCATGAACGGCGCACCGCACCACGCCGTCGGCCGCATGATGAAAGTCGGAAAAGAAGAAATCATGGGGATGCTCGCGGCCGTGGAGGTGCACATGGGCCGCGGCATGGAGCACGACTTTCAGCAATGGAAGGCGTGGCTCCAGGAGATCAGCGACATCGTGACCAGGGTTCCTGGCGTGCGTACGCAAATGCAGGAACCGGCCGGTGCCAGCCCTTACCCGACGATGATCATCGAGTGGAATCCGGAGCAGGTCGGGATCACGGCCGGCGAGGTCTCCGATCAATTGGTCGCCGGTGAGCCGCGGATCATGTCGCACGCGGCCGGCGAGGGCTACTCGTTTCGCGTGAGACCTCCCGCGATTCGGTCGGGTGAACAGGGCGCCGCTGGACGGCGAATCGCCGAGGTCCTGCGAAACGCTCCCAAAGGTGTTCGCAAGGCCCCGGTTGCGGCACCCGACGCCGATGTTGCGGGCCGCTGGGATGTCGATGTCGCCTACAGCAAGGGCACGGCCCGTCATCGTCTGACGCTCGTCACGAACGGACACCGCGTCGAAGGCACGCATATCGGCCGCAAACTCGAGGGTGTTGTGAGTGGAACGGTGAGCGGCGATCGAGTGCAGTTGCGCAGTAGCTTGCCGGTGCAAGGCACGCGACTCGACTACCGCTTCGACGGCACGATTCAGGGACAGACGATCGAGGGCGAGGTGGATCTCGGCGAGTACGGAAAGGCTCGCTGGAAGGCCCGCCGCCTCGAGTCGCGACAAGGTTGAGGCGCCCCTCGCGCGCACTTCGTCAGGGGGTTTCACATGACATTCCGAGGCGCATCGTCCATCGTGTTCGTTCTCTGTCTCGCGAGCGCCGCGTTCGCGCAACTCGCCAGACAGAATGGAGCAGACATATGCGTTTCGCAGTTTTGCTGAGCGTGATCCTGGGGCTGGCGCAGTCTGCCTTCGCGCAGCAGTACGATTTCGTGCTGAAATGGGGCACCTGTCAGTGGCTCGGTCGCCGACGTCGCTGTTCTGCGGGTGGAACGCGGGAATTTTGCCTTTTCTCGATCAGGCTGGCGCTCGAATGAAGGGAAATCAGCGGTTGATCTGCGAGATGACGTTGCGTGATGGGAAGGTCGTGTGGGATCTCAATGGCATGGCCGCCGAAGATTGGGACAAACTGCCGCGTAATTATCGAACAACGGGAGATCCACGCTGGGACGCCTACGCGGAGCGGTCAGGTCTTCCCCGCCGGGACGCTGAGAGGCTTTGAACTAGCAACGGGCAACCGCGAACTGAATAGTTCACATGCTCTCGGTTCCGGCTCCCCGTCAGGTCGGCACCGTTTTGCGCGCGCGCCACGCGCTGACGGCCGGCAGAAGACAGACGACAAGCGCGAGAATACCCAGGACGGCGGCGGTGGGGCGAGAGAAGAACACAGTGAGCTTGCCCCCCGATAAAGTCATCGCCTGAATGAACCGCTCTTCGAGCGGTCCTCCCAGAATGATCCCGAGCACGACCGGCGCCACGGGCACGTCCCATCGCTCCAGCAGAAAACCGAGCACACCCATCACCAGCATGATCGCGATGTCGAAATAGCTGCCCGCAATCGCGTACGACCCGAGCACGCAGAACAAGACGATAATCGGCAGCAGCGTATGTCGCGGCACGCGGACGAGCTGCGCGCTCGCGCGCACCGCAAGAAATCCTGCGGGTAGCAGCGCGATGTTGGCGAGGACGAACACCAGATAAAGGCTGTGGACGAGGACCGCCTGCTTCTCGAAGATGTCCGGACCGGGCTGCAGGTTCTTCATCATCATGATGCCGAGCACGATTGCCGTGATCGAATCGCCTGGAATTCCCAGCGTCAGCGCCGGCACCCAGGCGCCGGCCAGCGCCGCATTATTCGCCGCGCCTGCGTCGGCGACTCCCTGAAGCGAGCCGCGTCCGTACTCTTCGGGTGTCGCAGAGGAGCGCTTCGAGACACCGTAAGAGACCCATGCGGCAATGTCGGCGCCGGCTCCCGGGAGAATCCCGATCAACGTCCCGATGACATTGGCCTGCAGCATCTGACGCGGCCGCTGCCACAGCAGTGTGAGCGCGCCGTCAAAGACGTCGTGCAGCGCTCGCACCAACCCGACGCGTGACGACGCTGTGGGCTGATGGACGATTGGAGCGACGGGCGCCCCGCCGAGTGTGCGGACGTTACGCAGCACCTCGGAGAGACCGAACAGCCCGACCAGCGCAGGAATGAAGCTGATGCCCTGATAGAGCTCCGGGCGGCCGAACGTAAACCGCGCCGCCGTGTGCACGGGGCTCAGGCCGACGGTTGAGAACAACAGACCGATCAGCAGGGCGAATGCGCCCTTCAGCGCCGGCCCGCGCGAGACGACGACCGCGCATCCGAGACCCAGCACGTAGAGCCAAAAGTATTCGACAACGGTGAACCACGTGGCGATTGCGGCAAAGGGACGCGCAAACAGGAAAAGCATTGCGACGCCGAAGAGGCCGCCGATCACGCTGAACGTGATGCAGACGCCGAGCGCACGGTGGTAGTAGCCCCGCTGCGCGAGCTGATACAAGTCGTCCGCGTACGCAGCCGACGCCGGCGTTCCAGGGATGCGAACGAGCGCGCTCGGGATGTCGCCTGCCGAAATCGCGCACGCTTCGAGTGTCACGACGGCAGCAAGCGACGCAAGGGGAGACAGGAAATACGTCAGCGGGACAACGAGGGCGACTGCCATCGTGGCTGACAGCCCTGGAATGCACCCGAAGAGCGTGCCGTAAGCGGCGGCGATCGCGATGACGAGCAGAACGGTGGGATCGAGAACCTGGCTGAGTGCCGGCGCGAGCGTCTCAACCATGTCACCAACCAAAAAGGCCGCGCGGCAGCGGGACGCGAAGGATCACCGCGAAGACATGGTACATCGCAGGAACGAGCAACAGCGTGATCGTTGCCGCGGTGAGCGGTCGCGTGCCGAGACGCATCAGATACGCAAGCAGCAGCACGCCCGCCGTCACCACAAATCCCAGTGTCTCGGCGAGCGAGAGGTAGAGCGCAATCCAGATCAGGACTTCCGCAAATCGCCACGCCGCGCCGGGCGGGAACACCGCTGCGACGGTCATCCTCTCGGCATCAGCCACGCCCGCTCGAGTCCGAAAGACGGCAAGGGCGAGTGACACGACCGTCAGCGCTGCGAGAAGCAACGCCGGAAAGAACATCGGACCGAAGCGTGACGTCGCGATTCCACCGAGAGCCTGGCTTGTGAGAAGCGCGCCCAGTCGCGCATCCATGTCCTCGAGCGTCGTGGCAAGCTGCGCCTGATCTTCATACGAAGCTGTGAATCCCGAGCGCCGCATCGTCGATTGATACGCGTCGCTTGTGACCACCCGTTGAAGAGCGGCGGCCAGTGCAGCGACGCGATCTGGCGGGGTGTCTTTGGGGGCAGCAATCGCGCGCATGGTGCCGAGCGTCCACTGGACGCCGAGCTCCTTCAAGGTAGGCACGTCGGGAAACTGTGGTGCGCGCGCCTCGGCCATCACGCCCAGGCTGCGGATGCGGCCCGCCGACAGGAGCGCTTGCGCTTCAGGGAGACTACAGATCACGATGTCGATGCCGCCGGCGATCAGTTCCTGGAGCGAGGGCGCAGAGCCGGCGATGGAGACCCAGATGATGTCTGTTGGCCTGAGCCCAACCGCCGAGAGCCAACCGGCAAGCGCGAGGTGCCAGATGCCCGCGGTAGCGGTGCCGGAGGCGCGCAATTTACCCGGCTGCTCGCGCACGGTGCGCTCGAGATCCGCCAGCGTTCGCCACGGTGCCTCAGCGCGGACGAAAATGGCCGCCGCGTCTTCGTTGACGAGTCCGACGGGGGCAAAGTCCGCGGGGCCGATGTTCGTCATGCCGCGCCAGTGCAGCATGGCGATTTCGACGGTGATGAGCGTCAGCGTGTAGCCATCGCCTCTTGCAAGCGCCCCGCGACTGTGGCCGGTGACGCCGTCGCCGCCGGTGACGTTCACGACGTTGACAGGGACCGCGAGATCCTGCTCGAGCAGCACGGCGATCTGACGGGCGATGCGATCGCTGCCACCGCCGGCGGCCCACGGACACACGAGCAGAATCGGTTGATCGGGAAACTTCCCGCGGCTTGCGCAGCCCGCGATGAGCAGGCAGGCAGCCACGGTTGCGACGACCACCCGATGTCGCATCAGACTGAGCTGCAGTGCCGGGGCTTTCAGCCCCGCCTTCCCGGCGGCCGGTGAAGGGCCGCCACTACATGGCGTCGGCAAACCGCACCGGCTCAAGATTAAAAGGTGTACTTCAGCGACAACTGCATCTCACGGGCGGCGCCGGCCGCGCTGATCACGCCGAAGTTGGAGTTGCCCAGAGTCCCGTTGGGATTGTTCCAGTTCACCCAGTTCAACGCATTGAACGCCTCCACGCGGAATTGGAGGTACTGCCCGTTCCGCACTTCAAATGACTTCGCCAGCGAAAGGTCCAGCACCTTGCGCCCCGGACCAACGACCGGATTGCGCGGCGAATTGCCGTACGTCACGGTGGCACGCGTGAACGCGGCCGTATTGAACCAACGGGCAATCGTGCGCTGCGATCCCGGGAGCGTCGGATCCTGCCCGGCGACGAGATTCGGGCGAATGTCTTCGGAATCGGTATTCAAGGTGTCGCCATCCTGATTGACGAAGATCGGCGACCCCGAATTGAACGTGCCGATGCCGCTGAACTGCCACCCCTTCAGGATCGCGCCGGTGAAGCCGGTGAGGTCGGAGCCGAACGGGATATCCCAGACGTAGCCGATCACGAGCCGCTGCCGTTGATCGTCGGCAGATTGCGCCCATTCCGTCGAGATGTCGCGGGGGTTCTGCCGCCGGCCGCGCGAGGCGTTCAAGCCGCCCTGCTGGTTGTCCATCAGCTTCGACAGCGTGTAGGCGACCGTGAGGTGCAAGCCCCACGGTCCGCGATGCTTGTACTCGGTCTGCAAAGAGTGGTACTCGCTCTCGCCGTCCGTCGTCCAAATGCGGATGCGGCCGAAGGCTGGATAGGGCCGCCGTGCCTGCAGGTTGAGCGCGCTGGCAAAGGGGTCCGGATCGGGGCTGTTGAAATTCGTGAGGCTGGTGTCCAGGTTGGTGCCGTCGGCGCCGACGTAGCGCACTTCGACGGCCGCGGCCTGCGTGAGCTCATAACCAACCGAGACATTCCAGTTCTGGTAGTAGCCGTCGCGGTGATTGCGATCGACTTCCGCGGAGGTGACGTTGAAAATCGGGTTGGTAGGCACCAGCGCCGCCGGAAACGGGTATGCAATCGTCGCGATTGGATTCAACGTCGGGTTCGTCACTTGAACGCTCGCAGTTGGCGGATTGGTCCCAAGCGTGTTGATGTTGTCCAGGTGCAGCGCCATGTTGAAGACGCCATATCCGCCGCGGAAGACCATCTTGTCGGTCGCGCGATACGCAAAGCCGAGGCGCGGCGCCCACTTGCGATGTTTGTTGAAGTAGAGACCGTCCTCGATGACCTCGCCTGCCGCCGGCCACAGCACCGGCCCGCTTGGATCGAGATCGAAGCGCAGCGTGCGGCTCACCCCGTTGGTGTCTCTTGGAACCGCGTTGTAGTCGAACCTGAGGCCTAGATTCACGGTCAGTTGCGGACTCACGCGCCAGTCGTCCTGGAAATAAAAACCAGACCGCCATTGGCGGATGCCGCCGATGGGAATACCTTCCGGCGTGCGCGCGGTTCGCGGATACCCGAGCATGAACGCCGCTGCTGCGTGGCCGGCGATGTCACGTGTGAAGTCGAGCACGCCATACGGCGCGTTGGTGCTGGTCGCGTCGCCCATCAGCCGCCGGATATCGCCGCCCATCTTGAGTGCGTGACGGCCGCGAATCAGCGTGAGGTTGTCGACGAACTGATAGGTCTGGCTGAGATCGACGCCTTCGCCACCGACGTTGTCGCCGAACCCGTTGTATCCCTGGATGGTGATGGACGGGAATCCGATCTCCAGCTCGTTTGGCGGACGGCCGTTCGGCCCGCCCACCAGCATCCCGTGGATGCCGAGATCCTCTTCAACCGAGAACCCTGTGAGTCTGCGCGGACTGAGACGATTGAGATCGCCGCGCATGTAACCGAAGCGGACCTCGTTCAGGAGGTTGCTGCTCCATGTCGTGACGTGCTGCACGGCGGCGCTCTGGTTGTTGAACACCCTCGCTCCCGGGAAGTTCGTGTTGATCGGGATCGTCGGATTGTCCCTGCCCTGGTAAATGTAGTGTCCGAAGATCTTTTGCCTGTCGGTCAGCACGTGATCGATGCGGGCCAGAAACTGGTTGATCGTGTCTTCGGTGCGAGTCACCCCGCGGAAGTTGTTTACTCCGGACTGATTCGGCGGCGGCTGATAGGCGTTGATCATCTGCACGGCGAGCGGGTCCAGCCGGTTCGCGGGAATGATGTTGCCCGGAAACGGATTGCCCGTCAGCGGGTCTCGAATGACCGTCGTCACCTCTGAGAAGTCGCCGCGCCGCATGGCCTCGCTGAGCACGCTGGCCTGCGTCACGGTTTCCCGCGTTTCTCTGGCCCCTTCATAAGAGCCGAGGAAGAACGATTGATTCCGGCGAATCGGACCGCCCACGACGCCACCGAATTGATTGCGGTCCAACTCGGGCTTGGGTGTCGGAGCAGGCGCGAAGTAGTTGCGCTCGTCCAGCTTGTCGCTTCGTAGGTAATCGAATGCGGCGCCACGGAAGCTGTTCGAACCCGATTTCAGCTGCAGTTGCACGTTGGCGCCGGCATGACCGCCGTACTCCGCCGTGTAATTCGTCGCCTGCACCTTGAACTCTTCGACCGCGTCGACGGAGGGGTACATGAACAGATTGTTTCCGCGGTTGTTCAGTGCGCTGACGCCGTCGAAGGAAACCTGCTGATACATGCCGCGCGCTCCGCTGGCGCGGAACTGCGTCCCGGAGGCGACGACGCCAGCAGTCAGGTTGCCGAGCGCCGCGAAGTTGCGGCCGCTCACCGGCATGTTCACCAGCGTTTCCGCGGTCACGACGGTTCCGGTCACGCCGGTTTGCGTTTCGAGGAGCAAGCCCTGTGCGACGACATCGACGACCTCGCCGACCTGGCCGACCTGGAGGACGAAATTCAAGCGCGCGAGCTGCCCCACGCGAAGTGAAACCGTCGTGCGCTCCGAGCGAAACCCTGACAGAGACGCCTGGACGATGTAGTCGCCGGGGAGGAGGTAACGAACTTCGAACACGCCGTTGGGGCCAGTGACAACTGTCTGAACGATGCCGGTCGACACATTCGTGATGGTGACATCCGAGCCGGGTACCAATCCGCCGGTGGAGTCTGCGACGGTGCCGAGAATGCCCGTGTCGACCGACTGGGCGCGGGCCGAAGACGTGCAGAGTGCCCACGAGCACAAGACCAATGTGAGGGCCGTCAATCGCTGGCGCATGGGACCCCTCCTTGGTGAGTTTGCGAGCACTATCCCGAAACGAGGGTCGCAAGTCAACGGCCGCCGTTGACAGACCCCTCGCTTTGGCGTAGCTTCGGGCCGCTCCGAACAATTCAGCCATCGGGTGGAGGGGAAAGTGCCGCATTTGACTTGGTCTGCAATGCGCGTGACTGGCTTCAGCCGCCGCGACCTCGGCCGGATGGCCAGTCTCCTGTTCTTCGGCAGCGCGATGACTTCGCGCACTGCGTCAGCGGAGCAGGCCGCCTCGCGAGCGGCATCTGCATCGACTGCCGTGGCAAACAGTTCCAACGTGTACCGCGCTCTCGGCGTCCGCCCCCTGATCAACTGCCGCGGCACGCTCACGGTGATCGGCGGATCGATCGAGCTGCCTGAAGTGCGCGAGGCCAAGAGCCTGGCCAACCAGCAGCACGTTCAACTCGATGAATTGATGGAAGCCGCGGGTAAGCGGCTGGCGGAGCTTACCGGCGCCGAATGGGGCATGGTGAGCGCCGGCTGTGCGGCGGCCATGTCACACGCGACGGCTGCCTGCGTGGCCGGCGGCAACCCCGATCTGCACGTGCGCATCCCCAATTTGGCCGGCTTCGCCAAAGACGAAGTGATCATCCCCGGCCACTCGAGGAACGTCTACGATGCCGCGATCCGTGCAGTCGGTGTGAAGGTGCTCGAAGTCGAAACACCCGAGGAGCTGCAGCTTGCGATCGGCCCGAAGACGGCGATGATTTACATCTTCGCGAACGGACGCAATGAAACCGGCCCGATGTCGACCGAGGCGATCGCGAGAATCGCCAAACCGCACGACATCCCGATCCTGGTCGACGCGGCGGCGGAGGTCCTGACCATTCCGAGCGTTCACCTGCAGCGCGGCGCAACCCTCGTCGCATACAGCGGCGGCAAGATCATTCGCGGGCCGCAGAGTGCCGGACTCCTTCTCGGCCGCAAGGATTTGATCAAGGCGGCGTGGGTGCACAGCGCGCCACATCACGGCTATGCGCGCGCGATGAAAGTCGGTCGCGAAGAAGTCGTCGGCATGGTCGTGGCGGTGGAAAGCTGGGTGAAACGCAATCACGAGGCCGAATGGAAGGAGTGGGTCGCGCGCGGCGAGTACATCGCCAACCGTATCTCGAAAGTACCGGGCGTGACGGCCACGGTCCGTCGCGACGGCGGCGAGGGTCGCAGTAATCGCAGTCCGGGTGTCACGGTGCAGTGGGAGTCCAAGCGATTGGGCATCACTGGGCAGGAAGTCGCCGACACCCTCTACAACACCGAGCCGCGCATCGCGCTCGGCGGCGGCGGCGACGGGCGCGCCGGTCAGTCGGCCGAAGCCGGGGACACGGGCGTGTCGATGACGCTCTCGATGACACAGCCTGGCGACGAAAAGATCGTGGCCGAGCGGCTCTACGACGTGCTCTCGGCAAAGCACACGCTCAAACCACCGGACTCTACCCTCGCGCCTGTGGCCAACTTGAGCGGATCGTGGGATGTCGAGATTCAGTACGCCGCCAGCAAAAGCACGCACGTTCTCCATCTGCAGCAAAAGGGCAACGATCTGGAGGGCACGCAACGGGGCAACTTCCTCGCGCGCGACATCGCGGGAACGATCAACGGCGATGCCGTGACGCTGCAGAGCAACGTCACCGAACGCCACGGCGATGCGCTGCGCTATCACTTCACGGGCAAGGTGTCGGGTGACACGATGTCGGGCACGCTGGACATGGGCGAGTACCTCACGGCGACCTGGGTCGGCCGCCGCTACATTTCCCGTCCCGCGACCTTGTAGAACAACTCGTCGTTCGGCGCGGCAGGTGGTGGCGGGGATTCAGCCCCGCCGGCCCGGACGAGTAACAAGCGGGGTTGTGCGAAGTTACAAAGAACGGGGGGCGGTATGATTCGCCGCGCGCTCTTGTCGATGTGCCTCGGCGTCGTTTTCGTAACGAGCGCTGCCGCGCAGTTGGCGACACAAACCGCGCTCGTCGGCACGGTATCCGATACCAGCAAAGCCGTTCTCCCGGGCGCAACTGTCGTTGCGGTCAACATCGGAACGCAGGATAAATACGAAGCCACCACGAACGACCAGGGGTACTTCAATATCCAGTTCGTGCGACCGGGCCGATACGAACTCACCGTGTCGCTCGCGGGATTCCAGACCTTGAAGATCTCCGGCGTCGAGGTGGCCACCAACCAGATCGTGCGACGCGACGGCACGCTGCAGATTGGCGGCATGACCGAGACCGTGACGGTGGAAGCCGCGGCCAGCATGCTCGCCACCGACAGCGCCACTATTGCCGAGCGCCTCAACGAGCACGCGGTTCAGGAACTGCCGCTCAGCGGCCGTAACGTGTGGAGTCTGGCGGGGACGACGCCGGGGGTTCTCGGCGGGACGAGCAGCTTCACCGGCGCGGGCCAGCGCAATATTCAGAACAGTCTGTCGATGGACGGCATCAATACGGCGGCGAATCTCCTCACATCGACCAGCATGCGCCCGATCTCCGACGCGGTCACCGAGGTGCAGGTACAAACGGGCAGCGCATCAGCCGAGTACGGGTCGTATCTCGGCGTCCACGTCAACATCGTGACCAAGAGCGGCACTAACGAGCCCCATGGAGCCGTGTTCGAATACCTGCAGCACAGCGACCTGGCGTCCCGTGGCCTCTTCGAGGACCGCAGCACGCCAAAGAATCCGCGCCGCCGCGACCAGTTCGGTTTCCAGTCCGAGGGGCCCGTCTTCCTTCCCAAGGTGTACGACGGCCGCAACCGGACGTTCTACATGATGGCGTACGAGGGTACGCGGCTGAAGGAGACATCGACGTCGGTCGCGTCGGTGCCGACCGCGTTGATGCGACAAGGGAATTTCACCGAAATCAGCACGGCCATCAGGAACCCGTTCACGGGCCAGCCGTTCGCGGGAAACATTGTTCCCCAGTCGCAGATCTCGCCGCAGGCGCGCAACATTCTCGAGATGTACCCCTTGCCGAATCGATCGGGCACCGGCTCCAACCTCGTGGCCGCGGGTGACAACAAGAACGATCAGAACCAGATTCTGACCCGCGTGGATCAAAACCTCGGGAACAAGATACGGCTGTACGTTCGCTACAACTGGCAAGACCAGTTCACCACCAACATCGGCGCCATTCCGGTTGCCGGGACCGGCGGACCGAACATCAATCACAACACACTGATCGCGTACACCCACACTCTGACCAACCGGCTGCTCAACGATTTCCGGATCGGCTATCACCGCGTGAATGATGACGCCCTGAATTACTTTGAAATCAACGGTCCCGCCAGCGCGGGCTCGAACCTCGGTATTCCGGGTTTTGACGGCGACGTCCGCTACAACAACGCCGGCATCCCGACCTTCACGGTCACTGGTTTCAGCGGACTTGGCGGTGGCGGCACCAATTGGTACCAGTTCGACAAGACGTTTCAGTTCGCGAACGTCCTCGCCTACACCAGCGGGTCGCACAACATCCGCGCCGGAATCGACGCGCGTCGTCTGGAAACCGGACGGCGCGCAGCAAACAATCCGCGCGGGAGCTTTACCTTCAACGGCGACATGACTGGTTACTCAGTGGCCGACCTCATACTTGGACTGCCGAGAAACGTGACTACTCCGGTGAACCAGATCCAGGGACACGTCGGCGGGTGGCGCACCGGGACGTTCATCAACGACACCTGGCAAGTCACGAGAAATCTCACGGTGAACCTCGGCTTGCGTTACGAGCTGGACACACCGGTCCAGACATACGAGGGATATGCCTCGATGCTGAACGCGGATCAGACGGCACTGATCCCGACGAGCTTTCCCGCCGTAGGGTTCGAGTTCCACGAACCGAACAAGAAGGACTTCGCGCCCCGCGTCGGGATGGCGTATCGATTTGGCGAAAAGACGGTGTTCCGGGCGGGGTATGGCATTTACTACAACCCGAACCAGATGAACACATTCACGTTCCTCACGAACAATCCCCCGCTCGCCGCCGAGTTCACGTTCGTGTCGCTGCCGTCTAACCCGACGCTATCGCTGTCGAACCCGTACGGTGAGGTCGGGCCCGGTGGGCCCCCGAACGTGACGACGCCCAACCGGCATCTGCCCAATGCGCGGAAAGATCAGTGGAGCTTCGACCTGCAGCGGGAGATCTTCAACGGCACCGCGCTGGATCTGCAGTACGTCGGTTCGCATACGATGAACCTCGATCGCAGCTTCTTCAACAACACGCCGGCACCAGGGGCCGGCGCAATCGACGCCCGTCGCCCCAACCAGTCGTTCAGGGTGATTCGCACGATTCAGAATGACTTGTACGCCAACTATCACGCGGTGAGCATCATCCTGCGCCAGCGCCTGACGTATGGCTTGCAGGCAAGTGCGCATTACACGTGGTCGATGACCAAGGACATCGGCACGAATTCAAATGCGGGCTCGAGCCAGAATCCAGGCGTGGATCCGTACCGGCAAATCGACATCGACTATGCGCGCGCGGATTGGGACGTGCCGCACCGCTTCGTCGCCACCTACATTTACGACTTGCCCTTCTTCAAGAACTCCGGCAATGCAGTGTTGAAGTACGCGCTGTCGGGTTGGCAGGTGGGCGGCATCACAACACTCGAAAGCGGGCGGCCGTTCGGCGTCACCATTCAGGGCGACCGCGCCAATACCGGCATCGGAAATCAGAGGCCCGATCTGATCGGCAGAATCCCGACCGTCTCGTGCCGGCCGGATCCAACGGGTCCCGGGCTCGTCGACTGCATCGACGCGACAGCCTTCGCGACGCCCGCGCTGTACACGTACGGCAACGCGCCGCGCAACCTGCTGCGTGGTCTTTCCCGGTACAACACCGATCTGTCGCTCGTGAAGGGGTTCCCGATCGGCGGGAGGGCACGCTTCGAAGTCCGTGCAGACGTGTTCAACCTCTTCGATCAGGTGACCTGGGGCACCCCGAATGGCGTATTCGGAACGGCGAATTTCGGCCGAGTCACGAACGCCGACCCGATGCGGCGCATGGAGGTGGGTGGAAAGTTCCTTTTCTAGCTGACAGCGCGAAGCAGGCGGGATCGTCATGTCGTCATCTGCGCATTCATCGTCCACCGGATCGCGAGCGGCGCGTCAGGCCGTTTCCCAATCCGGCAAGCAGCGGGCGGGCGGACTCTGGCGTTCGGGAAATCTCGTTTTCGTTGGAGGCATCGGCGGCTGGTATCCCGAGCGCCGTCCCGAGGGGCCTGGCGACGTACGGCGGCAGTTCAGCGATGCCCTCGACAGCTTGAAAGCAAGCCTCGAAAAAGCGGGCAGTTCGATGGCTCACGTGCTCAGCGTTCGCGTCCCCCTCGTTGATCCTGCAACGAACGAGAGTGCGCTCATCGAAGTGTTCAACGAGTACTTTCCCGAGCCGCGGCCGGCGCTCGCGTGCTTCGGCGCGGCCGGGTTCCGCCGGCCGGGGCAGTTGCTGCAGGTGGAATGCATCGCGTATATCGAGTAAGCCGCCCAACCGCGTGCGGCGGACGAACGACGACTCATCAACCCGTCGCTTCCCTCCAACACGCACGGTTTCAGCAAGCGGAGCAATCAGATGACACACGCAGGATTCTTCTATCTGCTTTTGATGTGTGCCTCCAACGCCGCCGCGCAGCCTGACTACGATTTGCTTCTCAAAGGCGGCCACGTCATCGACGGCAGGAACGGAATCAATGCTGTTCGCGACGTCGCGATTAAGGACGGCAAGATCGCCGCGGTGGCGGCGGATATCGCGGCTGCGCGGGCTGTGAAAATCGTGAATGCCACGGGACTCTACGTGGTTCCTGGTCTTATCGACATTCATGTCCACATGTTTCCCGGGATAGCGGACCGCTACTCCGCGGGAGCATTGAGCGTGCCTCCGGACGGCTTCACGCTGCGAAGCTGTGTGACAACGGTGGCCGACGCCGGAAGTTCAGGGTGGCGCAACTTCGACGACTTCAACGCACGCATCATCAAGCAATCGAAAACGCGCGTCACGGCATTCCTCAACATTGTCGGCTCCGGCATGGCCGGCATCGCGGAACAGAACATCGCCGACATGGACGCGAAAGCCTCGGCGGACATGGTGCTCCAGCACAAAGGCGTCATCGTGGGAATCAAGAACGCGCATTTCGCAGGGCCGGAATGGACGCCATACGAAAGGACCGCGGAAGCGGGCCGGCTCGCGCACGTGCCGATCATGGTCGACTTCGACGGTCCTGCGCGGCGAAGCAGATCAGGCTCGAACAGCTGGGGAATCTCTCGGCCGGTGCACCGGGCGATGTCGCCGTCCTGCGCGTGGAGAAGGGCGCCGTCGGGTTCGTCGATTCGCGCGGGGCGCGTCTCGACGGGACGACAAAACTGG
>JBKPAJ010000204.1:0-16150 GCA_046726375.1 Acidobacteriota bacterium | reverse complement strand
CGATCGCGCTTGATGTTGTCCGGTCGGGTGTGGACATCAGCGACTACTTGCGTGATCGTAGCGTCCCTCCAACTCTCCCGGCACGCGGTTCTCGCGAGAACTCCCGGAGGTGTAAGTGAGAGGGCGAAGCTACGTACGGTTTCCGGTGACGATTCCCTCAGCACAGGCGGCGGACCGCAGGGCCAAATAGACTTACCAGTAATCGCGGCAAGATTTCGCTGATGCGTCCGCAATAGGCGGCACGTCCTAGAAAAAAAAGGATGGTGTGCTCATACGCTTCAGCGTTCGCCGTGCTAGATTCACGGCTTTCTCGGATACATTGCCTTCGCTCGAAAGAGCGACGGCGTCTGTGGGACGCAGCAGTGCCAAATCATTATCACGGCGACGGTTCCAACTCGACACCGGACGACACGCACACGAATTCGTCGGAAGCACTCCGCAGCCGCGGCATTTCAGCCGAGTTCCAGTGGCCTCCGACCGTCGATCTTCCGAATGGTGAGTCAGAGTCAACTCGCACACCTATCGACGCGCAGGCGCGGAGCTTCGCGGGTCCGGCCCTGGCAGGCACGTCGAACGACTCCATCACCGAAGCGTTGTCTACGACCGGTGCTCCATCCGGAACCGGTGCTCCGGCGGTCGCGCCGCAGGCTGTTACGCCGCGACGCGGCTCGCACCTGGCGTCGGGTCTGCTTGCGGCACTCGTCGTCCTCGAAGCCGTACCTGCAACATTGTGGGTCCTCGACCGCTTTAATGACACGGTCAAGGCGGAGGCGCCCAATGCGATGATCCTGAGCCCTCCGACTCCGGCTCCCGTCTCGATTGCTTCATTACCGCCGTGTGAGCCGCCAGCCGCCGTGGACGCGACTCGGGCAGTCACCTCACACGGAGCGACGGCGCCGCCACCGACCGTCGCTCCAGCGCTGGCCGCCGGAATTCTCGCCACCAGCGCCCCGTTTCCGCTGCGGATTTTCGAGCACGGCAAACTTGTAGGCACGACCGAAGCCGAAACGCTGATGCTGCCGGTCGGACAGCACCATCTTGAGTTCGTAAACGATTCGATCGGGTATCGCGCGAGCCGCGGCGTCAGGATCACGGCCGGAGAAAAGGCAACGATTCGATTCGAACCGCCGGCCGGTGTGCTGAACGTCAACGCCGTGCCGTGGGCCGAAGTGTGGATTGACGAGCAACGGGTTGGGGAGACGCCGCTCGGCAACCTGCAAGTTCCGCTCGGGACACGCACTGTCGTGTTTCGACACCCCGAGCTGGGCGAAGCGAAGACTACAGTGCTCATCACTTTAGGCAAGCCCGCGCGGGTCATCATGGATATGAGGAAGAAATGAAACGACTCGCTTTGATCATGCTGTTTGGGATCGCCGCGGCAGAGGTAGCGGCTGTCGCCGGCCAGAATGTGCTGAACGACGTGAAAGCGCAGTACGAAGCCGCGGCGTACGAGGACGCGCTGACGACGCTGTCGCGTGCCGGCGAGGTCACCGCCGGCGACGCCGTCGAGATCGAACAGTACCGCGCCCTGTGCTTGCTTGCGCTCGGGCGGAACGCCGAGGCGGCACGTGCGCTCACAACGCTCGTAGCGACGGATCCGACCTATATGCCCTCGCCCAGCGTGGCCTCGCCCAAGGTGCTTTCGATGTTGACTGAAATCAAGAAGCGCGAATTGCCGGCGGCCGTTCGCAGGCTCATGGAGACGGGACGTACCGCATATCAGGCGAAGGACTTCGGCCGGGCGCGCGAGAACTTTTCTGCTGTGTTGAAGCTGCTCGATAGCCCCGCGATGGTCGATCGCGCCGAGCGCGAGGATCTCCGCGCCGTTGCTGATGGATTCGTGACGCTTGCTGATGCAAGCCTCACGCACTCAACCGCACGGGGCGACGCCGGTCCTCCTGCCCCTCCGAGCGCCGCGCGCTCGACCGCCACAGCACCCTCGACGGCCGCAGCGCCAGAGTCGGCGAGCGCTCCGTCGGCTGCAGAAAATGTCTTCGTACCGGCAGTCGCGATCGTCGAAAAAATTCCAGGTTGGGAGCCGCCGAGCCGAGCGTTTGCCGCAGTCGAATATCGAGGGACGCTGAAACTTCGAATCGATCGCGAAGGCAAAGTGGCTGAGGCGACAATGGAGCAAAGCACCAACGCCGCTTACGATGCGCGTTTGCTGCAGGCTGCCCGGACATGGCTTTACAAACCCGCGGCCAGAAACGGCGTGCCCATTGAATCGGAAAAGCGGATTGCAATCGTTCTGCGTCCGCCGAAGTGACAGGCCGTCGACCACCTCGCTTTGCCCTGACCGCGGCCGCCCTGTCCTGCCGCTGCGAAGCTCATGAGCGTTCGAGACGGCGACGGCCTGGTGGCGGCTCGATTGTCGTGTTTCCAATCAGTCGCCATCCTAGAGAACGCAGCCCTTTTTTCAACCTTGCCGGTGTTGTCCAGACCTGATCGCATGAGCGCATTACGGTCGCGCGTGTATTACGCACCGTTGAGAGGTTCGGCGGCGGACACAATCTTTCAGGAACACCATGCCGTCACTCAATGCTGATCGCTGGCTAAGTCCGTACATCGACAAAGCGCTCGAATTGCCCTGACCGTCGCCCCACCCATCGGTCAGGGCGGCATAGCGAGGGTTGTGGCTCGCCGAATGCTGCGACGCCTCGGAGCGCTACCTTTCTGTTTCTGTATTCGCAGTTGTTACCGACGATCAATACGTAGCGAAGTGTCCGCCCGTTCACCCGCATGAAGGCGGGCGTTTTTCGTAGGACAATATGGCTGGCGATCAACATGCCCGCGGACGTCGTCCAGTAAGTCACAGGAAACGATCGACTGAGAATGGTTTCCTTGGGGAAACGAAAAGAGGATGTTGGTTCGCCGCGCCGATAGGCAGCGGGTCCTAGAAAAACTATCGTTATGTCCCTTGTCGATCCATCACTACACAACTAGAATCCCCACACTTGAGTCGCCATAGGGCGAGTTGACACGAGCAGAGGCGCACGGGAATTCCCCGACGGTGCGTCAATTGCTCGATTGCAACGCTGGTTATCCATGCGTGCTGAGCTTTTACGGCGCCCCTTCGAAATTGCCACAACCTCAGGTCTCGCGTTCTCACCCGTTCCGTTGTACGGCTGCGCTGCGCGATTCGAGGCACGTTCTGAAGCGGATACCGGAGAAGTCGCGGAAAAGAATATGGCTGACGAATTCCACGACCTGTCGAACTCCTGGTTTGCGCTTCGCACCCGCTATCGGCACGAACATCTCGTTCGCGATCAGCTGTCGGCGAAACAAATAGAAGTATTTCTGCCGACGGTGACACGTTGGAGTCGTTGGAAAGATCGCGACAAGCGTATTCAATGGCCGTTGTTCGAAGGCTACTGCTTCGCACGCTTCGGGCCGGGCTGCCGGCTTCGCGTCCTGAATTGTTTTGGCGTGATTGACATCGTGTCGTTCAACAGGGTACCGGCGCCCATTCCCAACGAGGAAATCCAAAGCATTCGGCGAATCATCGCGAGTGGCCTGGAGTACGACCAGCATCCCTTTCTGCGCGAAGGAGAACCGGCGCGGGTAGTACGAGGTCCGCTGCTCGGCGTGGTCGGCCGGCTCGTACGGAAGGGCGCCCGTGCTCGGTTAATCCTTTCAGTGGAGTTGGTTCACGCCGCGGTGAGCGTCGAAGTCGACGCAGCAGACGTTAGCGCCGCTTAATGAGCGACCAATGCAGCCTAGCAGTGAACTGGAAGACTATTGTATGAGAATTAGCGACGAGACATGATCGCCTCGTTGCGATACGCCTTTGTGGACGAAGGCCTTTGCAGCGGTTGCACTATATCGATTTGGCATCTGCATTGCTTTATGCGGCAGCGGGTGACAATATGGCGGGAAGAATCCTCGCGATACTTCTACGATGTTAAGTGTTGTGAGCTCTTTAACCGCTAGTACGTAATTAGTGACGCACGCAGCAGCGTCATGGCCATCTCCTGACCTCCTCGCCACGGGGAGCGTTTGTTGTAAGTTATATGGCGAAGCTCTAATCGCACGCCACCCGCGTGGCCTAATCCAGCGCCAGGCTCCCGCGGTCAGTTGCTCGAGTAATCCACGTGAATCCGAACACCGGCATGATTGATACGATCGCGTTGATTTCCAACGGTCGCCATCGCTACGGCCTGTTGCCGCTTGTCGCAGCGGCCCTCATGACTAGCCTGTTGCTGTCAGATGCGTACGCGCAAGAAAGAAATCGGTCTCCGTTGACTCCCGACGAATCGAATGTGGACGGCTCGCAACTCTGGACGAACGGGCGTTATCAACTGACGCCGAGTGACGTCATCGAGCTGCGCTTCCCGTACGTTCCTGAATTCGATCAGACCGTCACGGTCCAGCCGGATGGCTACGTGTCGCTGCGGGTTGTCGGAGATCTCAGGGTCGCCGGGCGAACGTTGTCACAAGTCAAACAGCTGCTAAATGAGGCATACGCCGACGTGCTGCGAGAACCCGTTATCAATGTGATTCTGAGAGAATTCGAGAAGCCTTACTTCATTGCCGCCGGCGAAGTCGCCAATCCCGGGAAATACGAACTTCGGGGCGCCACGACTCTGACGCAGGGGCTGGTGCTCGCTGGCGGGCACACGCGCGCCGCAAAACACTCGCAAGTCATTATCTTTCGGCGCTTCTCGAACGAATGGGTGGAAGTGAAACAAATCGACGTTAAGAAGATGTTTGCCACTCGCAACCTGAGTGAGGATCCCGTGTTGCGTCCTGGCGACACCGTCTTCGTGCCCAGAAGCGTACTGTCGAACATTGCGCCGTTCATTCCTCGGCCGGTGGTTGGCGTTTATCTCAATCCCTTTCAACAATAAACGCTTCTCGAGTTAGCCCGGCGCGCCGCCGAGCGTGAATTCCACGCTGAGGACGCGCGCTCAGTTGTCAGGAGTACCCGATCTTGACTGCAGGTCTCCTTCATTCGCCGCCCGAGCTGACGCGTTTTGTCGCCGGCGCTGTTCGCCGCTGCCAGTGGCTGCACAAATATCGTTCGGTCTTCACCGCCGGCGCGTACGCAACAGCGGTCGCAGCGGCTCATTATGTTGGTTTCTGGCTGCGCTTCGAAGGAGCGATACCGGCGGCGCAGTCTGCGGTGTACGATCGTATGCTGCTGCCGCTCGTCGTAGTCCACGCCGCTGCCTTTTTCGCATTGGGCCTGCATCGCAGCCGTTGGCGTGACACGAGTATCTGGGACCTCAGGGATCTGGTTGGCGCCACCGTTGCAGCCACGGTCGTTTTCTATCTATACGTCGCGGTCTGGAATGGCGTCACTGTCTACCCGCGCTCGGTCTTCATTTTTGGCGGCGTTCTCTCGGTTTGTCTTTTCGGCAGTTTAAGACTTGCGTTTCGCATCGCGCGCGAGGGCCATCCCTCGAACAAGCGCCACCGGGTCCTGGTTGTTGGCGCCGGGGATGCGGGAGAGCTCATTGTCCGCGATCTGCGCAAGAAAGGACATCGGCCGGTCGGCTTTATTGACGATGACCCGTCAAAGAAGGGGCAAACACTTCACGGTGTCAAAGTGCTTGGCGGTCGCGAGGATCTTGCGCGAATCGTGGCCATTGAAAGTCCGGATCAGGTGCTTATCGCGATTCCGAGCGCTGATCCGTCAACGATCCGCCGATTCATCACCGCATTGGAGCGCTTCAAGGTCCCGATTACCACGCTCCCGCCGCTGAGGGAAATCGACGGGCAGGTCGATCTCAATCGGGTTCGCAGAATAGAAGTCCGCGACTTGCTTCCGCGAGTGCCCGTTCAGCTCGATCCGGAGCGTGCACGCGGCCTCGTTGAGGGACGGCGTGTATTGGTGACCGGTGCCGGGGGGTCGATTGGCTCGGAGCTCTGCCGCCAGGTTGCTCGCTTGGATCCGGACAGGCTCACTCTCTACGAGCGCTACGAAAACAATCTCTATTCGGTTCTGAATTCACTGCCACAGGGCTTTCGGATGAAAGCCGTGCTCGGAGACGTGACCGACCGGCGGCGCCTGCATGCCGTGCTTCGCGAGCAGCGTCCCGATCTCATTTTCCACGCCGCCGCGCATAAGCACGTTCCGCTGATGGAGTTGAATCCGTGTGAGGCGGTGAAGAACAACGTGATCGGCACGCGCATGGTTGCCGAGGCAGCCGCGCAGTTCAACATCGAGCGTTTCATCTTGATTTCGACCGACAAAGCGGTCAATCCGACCAGCCTCATGGGTGCCACCAAGCGGACCGCCGAACTCGTGGTGCAATGCCTCGCCGATCCCTCGGGCCCTCGCTGCGCGATTGTCCGGTTCGGCAATGTCCTTGGAAGCAACGGCAGCGTGATCCCTCATTGGCTCGATCAGATTGCCGCCGGCGGTCCGGTGAGCGTGACGCATCCCGAGGTTCAGCGCTATTTCATGCTGATTCCCGAAGCGGTGGCGCTCATTCTGCAGGCAGCAGCGGTGGCCCAGGGCGGCGAGATCTTCGCACTCGAGATGGGCGAGCAGGTGAACCTGCTGAAAATGGCACGCGATCTCATTCGCTTGTCGGGCTTTATCCCCGACGAGGAGATCGCGATCAAAATCGTCGGCCTCCGTCCCGGAGAGAAGTTGAAAGAAGAACTCGTCGGCGCAGACGAGCAGATCGGGCCGTCGCCCGTCGAACAGATCCTGCAGGTACAGGCCGCGCCGCCGGCGGATCCCGAAGACCTCCTGCGTCGTATCGCCGCGCTTGGTACGCAGGCACAACGCGGGCAGACGTCGATGGTCATCGAGTTACTTCGCGACATCGTGCCGACATTTGAGCCCGGCTTACAACTCAGCGGCCAGCGCGACGGCTGCGTCCCCGCAAGAATCGCTCATGTGAACGGCGCAGCTGCCAGCCGCAAGGGATACAGCGGGAGGCCATTACGCCACTCCAAGGCGTTGCACCTGGCGCGGGACAACGACAGGGTAAAAGACGCGACTCGCTCCAGCCGCGCAAAACGCGCGAATGGAAACGGCAACAGAGCGCGTGCTGCGGATATGGCGCCAGGTGTGGACATCGTGGCAGTCGATACCACGGAGCCAAGCGAACAGTGGATCGCGGAAATCACGCCGGCCAACCACCCGAAACAACCGTGACGATCCCCAAACCATGACTGGCACGGATTCCGAACCTCACGTGCGTGTTCCCACTCTGAGAGATCTCGTCGCGCCCATTTTTCGCCACAAACGCGCGGGTATGCTTGTGGCGCTTGCGGTGTTTGCGATGACCGCTGGCGTCGTGCTGACCCGACCAAAGCAGTACGAAGCCGAGATGAAGATCCTCGTGAAGCGCGAGCGCGTCGAGCCGGTCGTGAGCGCGGATCCGGATGTGCGCTCGCCGGCGCGCATGGATGTCACTGAAGATCAATTGAACTCCGAAGTCGAGCTGCTGAAGAGCCGCGAGCTGCTGGAGCAAGTCGCCGTGGCCGCTGGACTGCACAGCGACGCACGTGGGTCAACCGCGAGCCGCGATACCCTTCCTCGCGTCGTGCAGCGGCTCCAATCAAATTTGAAGATCAGCCCGATCAGAAGAACGACGTTCATCCGCGTAACGTATCGCGCTTTTGACCCCGCTATCGCGGCGCGGGTGCTAACGGAACTGGCGCGCCTCTATCCAGAAAGACACGTTGCCTTGCATCGCCCGCCTCGGGCATACGAGTTCTTCACGGCCCAGGCGGAACAATTCCGCGCGAAACTGGATGACACGGAGCGACGTCTCAAGGAATTCGGCCGGCAGCAGCACGTCGTGTCCGCTGACGTGGAACGGCAAAATGCCCTCCAGAGACTCGCCGATTTCGAGGCAGCGCTTGAGCAGGCTCAGGGTTCGATCGCCGACGCGACGCGACGGATCACAGAGATTGAATCCGAAGCGGCGTCAACGCCGGCGCGACAGACCACCCAGATTCGCACGTCGGAAAACCGCGAGCTGATCGGGCAGATCAAGGCCAGAATTCTCGATCTCGAAGTGAAGCATGCGGACATGCTGCGTAAGTTTGCCCCCAACTATCCGCCGGCGTTGGACGTTGAACAGGAGCTTAATCAAGCGCGTGCCGCACTGGCGCGAGTCGAGGAGGCGCCGTTCACCGAGCAAACAACGGATCAGAACCCTACGCATCAGTGGTTACAGAGTGAACTGGCACGGGTCAAAACAGAACGAGCTGCAGCGATTGCCCGCGCCGCGGCGCTGGCGAACTCTATCGGCATTTACCGTGAGCGAGCGAGACAACTCGATGAACAGGCTCTCATGCAGCAGAGCCTGACGCGCGCCATGAAGACGGCCGAGGAGAACTACCTCCTGTATCGGCGGAAGCAGGAGGAGGCGCGAATCTCCGATGCGCTCGACCGCACGCGGATCGTCAACGTCGCCGTGGCTGAAGCGCCCACCGTGCCCTCAGTGCCGGCCAATATCGCGGCGAGCTGGTTGTTGATGCTCGCTGCGCTCATCGCGCTCGTGCTCGGAACGTTCACCACATATCTTCTCGACTATCTCAGCCCCTATTTTCGAACACCCGACGAAGTCGAGAGCACGTTGGAGATTCCCGTGTTGGCAACCATTCCAGCACGTCGGTGAGCCTCGGGTCGCGCGAATCGTGGTCCATCTATGTATCAAGAGTTTTACGGCCTTCGCGAACGCCCATTCGATCTGAGCTCGAATTTGAAGTATTTGCTGTTGACGCCGAATCATCAGGAGGCGCTCAGCAACCTCGAGTACGGGATTGCAACTGGCAGTGGCATTACCCTGCTCCTGGGCGAGGCTGGCACGGGTAAGACAACCGTGCTGCGGAAAGCTATCAAGTCGCACATGCAGCGCCCGACGCCGCGCCCGGTGCGCTGGGCGTATCTGACAAACCCACGGCTGACGCAGCCGGAATTTTTCGAATCGCTGACGCATGCGTTTCAACTCGATGCGGACGCTGCCGGCTCGAAATCGCGGTTTCTACGCGAACTGGAACGCAACCTGATTCAGCATCACGAGAAGGGATGCCTTACGGTTCTCGTGAGCGACGAAGCGCAGAGTCTACCGGACGATTTGCTGGAAGAAGTTCGGCTGCTTGCGAACATTGAAACCGAGACGGAGAAGCTGCTGCGCGTCGTGCTGGCGGGTCAGCCGGCGCTCGGGGAGCGTTTGAATGATCCCGGCTTCAGGCAGCTCAAGCAGCGCATCGGCTTGCGCTGCGTCTTACCGCCGCTCACATTGCACGAAACCGCCGTCTACATCGCCCATCGCATTTCGCTTGCGGGAGGCGATCCCGCACAGACGTTTTCGCGCGATGCGGTGCTCGCGATTTACGAGCGATCACGCGGTATTCCCAGGACCATCAACGTTCTCTGCGAGAACGCGCTTCTCACCGGGTATGCGGCCGACGAGCGGCCGGTGGGGGCCGCGATCGTCCTCGAGGTCTGCCGCGACTTCGACCTGCAGGGCGGGCCGACTCTCGCCGCCGTGCAGCCCCGGCCGAGCGGCGAACTCTCGCCGCATGCTGTCACAACCGACCAGCGCGAACCGACCGAAACCGTTCGTCAGTCAGCGACTGCGGTGGCGGGTGCCGCGCGCGCCTTCTCTTATCTCGTAGCGAAGCGTCGATGAGTCGACTAGCACAGGCCTACCGCAAATCCGGTAGCGGTCCGTTCAGCGGTCAGCTCGACTCGGCGCATTCCGCCGTTGGATCGTGGATTACCACGGAAGTGCCGTGGGATCTCGGTGAGTCGGCGTCCCCGGATCGGCCTCGCGCAAGCCGGCCGCTACCGGTTACGACGGGCGCATCTGCGCCTGATTTCGCGAAGCTTCACCATCGCCCTGCCGAACGGCACGTCGCCGGCCCCCGCGACGAGTTGCTCCTGCTGGCGCAGCGGATTTTGCACGCGGGCACCGGTGAACGGCCGATTCGATCGCTGCTGTTTGCCGCGATTGACTGCGAGCAGAGTGCCGACGTCTGCGCCGGTACCGCCGACGCCCTCGCGTGCCAGACTGCTGGATCGGTTTGCGTGGTCGACGCGAATCTCCGCTCTCCCTCACTGGCCGGTTTTTTCGGCGTGGCCAGTGCAGTCGGTATGGCAGATCTGCTGCGCACGGGGCGGGCCCTGCGAACGTGTGTCACGCGAGTGACTAACAATCTGTGGTTATTACCTGCCGGCGACCGAGCGCCGGACGCGGCGTCGCTCCTCGCCGGAGAGCAGGCCCGCCACGTGCTGATGGAACTGAGAGAGATGTTCGACTACGTGCTTCTCGATACGGCACCTGTCAGCCGCTCTCGTCATGCCATACCAATCGGTTCAGCCGTCGATGGTGTTGTCCTCGTGGTTGCCGCGAATGTGACGCGTCGCGAAGCCGCGAAGAACGCCGCACAGCACCTGACCGACGCCAATCTCAATATCTTCGGTGCGGTCCTCACGAACCGCGCGTTTCCCATCCCAGAGGCAATCTATCGGAAGCTATGAGCGATGAGCATGCGTGACGGACGCCGGCATGCTGCTCTGATCGTGTGCTGGAGAGAACGCGTCGATCTGAGAGGCACGCAGTCGCGAGAATACCATGTGTGGAATAGCAGGTGTCTGGAACGTTGGGTCGAGGGCCGATGATGCTCGCCGGCTGGCGCAGGCCATGGCGGAATCAATTCAACACCGCGGGCCGGGTTCGTCGCGAGACTGGATGAGTGGAGTCTCTATCCTGCTTTCGGTTCGTTCTATCGAGCCTCTATGGAGCGGCTCAAGGCGGCAGACTTTTATTTCTTTTCGGATGGATATTTTGACGACCTGCGCCATATGCTGAAAGGCCGCTTGCATTTCTGCACGGTCCTGTCACCCGACGGTCAGTTGGCGGCGGCGGGTCTCTTCACGCAGACCGATGAGATCGTTCAGCATCACCTCGGAGCCACTGCACCCGCTTACCGCAAGTACGCCCCTTCGAAACTGATGCTTGATGCCGTCATACGATGGGGCAAGAGTATCGGAGCTGCGGTCATGCATCTGGGAGGGGGCGTCGGAGGTCGCGCCGAGTCGGTCTTCGAATTAAAGCCGGGTTCAGCCAGACTCGCGCCCAGTTTCACACGGTCAGAATGATTGTAAACGAGCCTCTGTACGCGAATCTGGCTTGCGCGTGGAGACAGCGCAGTGGGACTGTAGAAGCGGCAGAAGACTTTTTCCCAATCTATCGTAAGACGTCTCTAGCGGGTCGAGCGCCTCTTTTGTGCATTCCGGCATGGTGGTCAGCCATTCTTACGGCTCACGTATGCTGACTGACCGCTGAGCAAAATTCAGCGAACGCCGGCGCCGAATCTTTATGTGCGCCATCTACGGACAACTCGGCTTCTCCAACGACGATATACAACACGCAAACGCCGCCACCGCACACGATGATCCGCGGTCCGGATGGGCGCGGTGTATGGCAGGGCGACGGCTGCATCGGAATGCGGCGACTGAGCATCATCGACCTCGCGGGTGGCAGGGGTTCTTCGTCAAGAATGGAGCCGGCGCCGCTGATCTGAAGCCATTGCGCCTTAGACGCAAGTTTACGCGCTCGCCGAACATCTGGGCGTTCCCGAAGCCGTACGGCGACGCCCGCCAACGATCGATACGTATTCTCTGCCTCAAGGGCAAGACGAGTTCTATTTCGTTGCCGTACCGGAGATGGACTTCTGTCTCTGTGGGTTGAATTTGGCGTGTGTCTCGCTGACGTTGCCGAGGCAAGGGGTCTAACCGAACGGCAGGTGTAGCACGTGTACGCTGACATCAGGAGCAAACGGCGCCCCACGCGACCTCTGCACGAGCCGCCGCCGCTGTTCTCTTCCGTTTTGAAGGAGCCGTCGTGCAGCACCTACCGACAAGTCAGTTTCGCTGGTGGCTGTTGATGGCGCATGCTGCCTGACCATGCGCTTGTTGATCGTCATTCCAGCACTTGTGAGCTACAACAGTTTCCTGCGCGAACTGTGTCGTTCACTCGTTGCGGGTGGAGCTGAAGTCCACCTCGCGTGTTCCCCGGGCAAACTGTGGAACCAACGCGATTCCGTCGCAGGCGACGGGTTATCTTTGCATGTCATTGATCTCCCGCGCGGGATGAATCCAACAGCTCATTTGCGGGCGGCGCGCGCGCTCAAACGAATCGTCCAAGAATTACAGCCCGACCTCGTGCATGCGCATTTTTCGGCTGCGATCTTCACCGCCGCGCTGGCGCGAACACCGAGGTGGCCGGTGACGCACGCGACCTTTCACGGAGTCAGCTTCTTGGCGATGACTGGCTGGAAAGCCGCATTGCTCCGGGTCATGGAGACATGGGCGGCGCGCCGCTTCGATGCAGTGTGGGTACTCACCGACGACGACCGCAAGCGGCTGTCCGTTGCCGCGCCGCGTGCAATTGTCCGCAGATTGCCGGGATTTGGCGTTGGGTGTGATCTCCGACAATTTCAACCGCTAGATCCCTCCGATCGCGAAACGCGACGCGCCGAGCTCGGCTTTGCGCGGAACCATGTGGTTTTCGTCTTCATCGGCCGGTTCGTGCATTTCAAGGGCTTCGCGCAGACCGTGCGGGCCTTTTTCCGCGTCGCCGAAAGGCATGCCGATGCTCGGCTCCTGCTGCTGGGATCGCGTGATCCGTTGCACCCCACGGGACTCACCGCGGCGGAGACGGATGCGCTAAGGGTTTCGCCGCTAATTCAGGACCTTGGCTTCCGCAACGACGTCGAATTCTTTCTCCCCGCGGCAGATGTCATGGTGTTCCCGAGCCAACGTGAAGGGATGCCCGTGTGTCTGATGGAAGCGCTCGCCACTGGCGTGCCGGCGATTACGTGTGACGCACGCGGATCCCGCGACGTCGTGCGCGACGGCGTGGACGGATCGGTGCTGCGGGAATGCACCGTCGAGAGCCTTGCCACTGCGATGATCAAAGTCGCGAACGAACCGGCGCTCCGCCGCGAGATGGCGGCGCGCGCCCTCGCCGGACGCGAGCGCTTTGACCGCGCCCGCTTCATCGCGGAGCAGACGCGGATTTACGAGGCGTGTGTCCAAACATCGAGCCGAAGGGAGGACGTGCCCGTTCAGAGTCATACATCATGCGCGTCCTGATCGTCAGCGGCATCTTCCCTCCCGATCGCGGCGGTCCGGCGAGCCATGTGCCGCGGATGGCTGAAGCGCTTGCAAAACGGGGTCATTCAGTCGAAGTCGTCTGCCTCAGCGACCGCGTCGTCGGTGACGGCACGAGCGACCCTGTTCCCGTGCATCGCATTCGCCGTGATCAGTTCTGGCCGCTCCGCATTGGACACACGGTGTTCGTAATCTGGCGCGCGGCGTGGCGTCACGATGTCATTTAATGTCAATGGTCTCGGAGCCGAGTCGGCGCTTGCCGCTCTGCTTGCCGGCCGGCCGACCGTTCACAAGATCGTTGGCGATTACGCCTGGGAACGCGCCGTCGGCCGAAAGTGGTTTTGCGGCACGATCGATGAGTATCAGGCGATCCCGAAATCCCTCATGCTTAGGGTGCTCGACCTCATTCGCACGATTCCGCTGAAGTTGGCCCGCCGAATCATCGTCCCGAGCCAGTACCTCGGGCGATCGCCGGCGGCTGGGGGATTCCCGTCACCAAAATCCGCGTGATCTACAACGCCGTCGCCACAGTCGCAGCCACAAGCCGGTTGTCCTCGCTCCGTCACGCCGTTCAACAGAAGATTGCGAGCGTGGGACTTGCCGATCGATTCGTGTTCACAGGCGTTCGGTCTGATGTGGCCACATTGATGATGGGCGCCATGGATGTGTTTCTGTTTCCATCGTTGTATGAAGGCCTGCCCCTGGTGGCTCTTGAAGCCCAGGCTGCAGGATTGCCAACCCTCCTGTCAGACACCATCGCGCCGGAAGTCGAGGCGGCCGCTGGCTTGACGAAACGTCTGTCTCTCTCTCAACCGGCAGCAGACTGGGCCTCGACCGTGCTGGGACTTCGCCGCCACACAACACCCAACAGCGTGACGATGCGTTGAGAGCCTTAGAGACAAGTCACTTCAACATCGAGACAGCCGCCAGGAGCTTGCAGAGTGTGTACTGCGGATAACGACGCGTCTCCCGACATCGCCCCTCGATGTTCCAATCATCCCACGCCGTGAACGCCTGACCATGACCAACGCTTCGTCGGCATCTCTAGACGCCGTCCACCCCCGCGATCAGGCACTCACGATGCCGCGCTCCTTGTCTGCCAACTTCGCGTGGACCCTGACCGGCACCGTTCTCTACGCCGCGTGCCAATGGGGAATGCTGATCGTGCTGGCGCGGCTGGGAAGCCCGGAAGCGGTCGGACAGTTCGCGTACGGCCTTGCCGTGAGCTCGCCTCTCATCATCTTCTCGCAGCTCGCACTGCGCTCTGTGCAGGCGACAGACGCGAAGAACACCTTCCGTTTCGAGGACTTCCTTGCGCTCCGGCTGGTGACGACGCTGTTGGCGGTGGTCGGTGTCGTTATCATCGCGTTGTTTTCGGCTCACACGCGGCAGGCCGTACTCGTCATCCTGGCCGTGGGTTGTGCCAAGGCCTTCGAGTCCATGAGCGATGTGTACTACGGCCTCCTGCAACGACACGAGCGCATGGACCGAATCGCCCGGTCCTTGATCATCAAGGGTCCACTGATGCTCATCGCCCTGGGCATCATCGTCTACGCCACGCACGACGTCTTCCTGGGCACGCTCGGCATGGCGTTCGTGTCTGCTCTCACGCTCGTTCTGTACGATGTCCCTAGTCGAGCCCTGTTGTACTCTGCAGGCTCATCGGCCAAGACACTCTCGCTTCAGGTGCCCATGCCGCAAAGGCGCGCATTGATGCGCCTCGCGTGGCTCTCGCTTCCTCTCGGCGCGGCTGCGTGGCTGATCTCGTTGACGACGAACATTCCGCGGTATTTCATTCAACACCATTTGGGTGACGCACAACTAGGTATCTTTGCGACCGTTGCCTATTTCCCGGCCATAGGCGTGATGATCTCTAACGCGCACGGCCAAACCATCACTCCCCGGCTGGCGCAGTACTACGCGACCGGACAACGCCTTGCGTACCTGAAGCTGCTTCTCACATTCGCTGGCCACGCCACCGTGCTCGGCCTTGGCGGCATTGCCTTGGCCGCGCTCGCGGGTCGTCCCATCCTGACCAAGTTTTACGGTGCACAATACGCTCAGTACGCCGACCTCTTTACCGTCGTCATGATTGGCGCGGCCATTCATTACGTGGCGTCCGTCTTCAACTATGCCATGACCGCAGTCCACTACTTCAGACTGCAGCCGTTCATTCTGATCGTGGCGGCCGCCTCGACTCTAGTGCTGTCTGCCGTGTTGGTGCCGGGGCAACACTTGATTGGTGCGGTTATCGCGTGGAGCGCCGGATCACTTATTCAGGCCTTGGGCATGCTGGCCTCCAATCTTCACGCACTATCCAAAATGAGGGCGCCCGCATGACCGTACATGGAGTCACCGGTGCCCGCGCGTTCCATCGACAGGTCGCCGGAAGAGCGCCGCGCCGGGAGCCCGCACGCACTCCCGTCGCGACGCCTTTCAGCAGCAGTGGGTTCGTGTCCGTACTGTTATCCACCGTCATCTCGATGGGCTTCCTCGCGACCTCGCCTCAGTTCGCCCACTGGTTCATCATCCCCGTCACTGCATGTGGAATCCTCATCGGCATCGATGCGGTGGCGTGGCTCTTCGGTCGGACCGACGTCTTCGATCCGGTGGGAATCATAGGGTTGCTGGGATTTCACGTCTTGTTCCTCGCACCCTTGCTGCATGTCAGTTGGGACCACTGGATGGCGTGGGTCGAGGGGCCAGCGGATTGGCGGCCGTGGCTCGGCTGGATGGCGGCGCTCAATGCGATCGGGTTGCTGTGTTATCGGTTCACGAGACGTGTCCTGTCCTCTCGGGTACGCCAGTCGGCACGAACTGAGTGGCGCACCGTGCCCGGCCGTTTTTCCATTGCCGTGACAGCGGCGCTGCTTGCGACAGCGGTCTTGCAGGTCTGGGTCTATGCCCAGCACGGCGGGCTGCTGGCGTACATCGACCATGCCACCAGCACCGAACGCTTCGACGAAGCGTCACCCTTTGTGGGAACGGGATGGATTCTCACCATGTCCGAGAGCTTTCCGATCTTAGCGATGATTGCGTTCGCGGTGTACGCGCGCGAGC
>JBKPAJ010000203.1:0-40932 GCA_046726375.1 Acidobacteriota bacterium | reverse complement strand
TACGTGAGTGGACGAAGGGTGGCATCGAGGCGATCCACCGATCTCGGCTGAAAATGGCACTGTTCGAGCGTTTCGCGCTCTTGGCGCGACCAGCTCAAATGAGATTGGGATTAAGGTCTGCGCCTTTTTCGGCCGAAATATAATGTAGGACCCGGAATGGAGTTTTGCTCACCGTTCTTGTGCAGCTGCCGGTTGTCATGGAGAACGGTCGCAAACTTGGCATGTCGCCGCTGACCGAATCGTTGCGCCGCTTCGTCCAGAGCGGCACCGTGGACGTGCGCGAGGCATATCGCAAAGCTGACGATCGCGCGGCGTTCCTCGCAGTGCTGAAGCAGGACGGCGTCGATACGCTCTTCGTCGAACGGTTCGCGTAATCACCCGAGCCAGGGTTTCACCTGGTCCATCAGCAGCTCGATTACGTCGTCTTCGCTGATTTGACTGATCGGTGATCCTTCCTTGACCAGGCGCTCGGTGCGGAGCACACGGCTGCCGCGCGACTGCACCGTAATCAGGAGCGGTTGTGGCGGGTCGAGACTCGAATCGAGCTCGAGCTCGATCAAATCATCACGGCTTTTGTCGGCGACGAGGCGCACGCCACCCGAGGGAGTCGTCACCTCAAAGGGGATTCCTTCCGCGCGCAGCACGTTGGCCATGGCGCGAAATGCCGGTACGGCGCGCGTGTCCAGAAACTCTTCGTACTCACGCGTTGCGGCGGTCGCCCGCTCGCGCCGTGTGACGGAGGCGCGCCGCGCCGCGTCGATCGCACTCCGCAAACGCTTGCGCAGCTGTCCCGGGTCGGCCACGTTAAATTACTCCAGCAGCCTCGAGCGCGACAATCGACTGCCGATCGTACCCCAGCTCGCTGAGGATCGCTTCGCGATGTTGTCCGAGTGTGGGCGGCGCGTCGCGAATTGCCGGTGGCGTTTCGGACAACTTGATCGGTGACCCGATAACGTTGATTGGTCCCACCGTCGAGTGATGGAGCTCGGCGATCATCGCGCGCGCTTTGAGATGCGGATCGGTCAATACTTCGGCGACATCTCGTACCGAGCCGCAGGGCACACCAGCGCCCCGCAACGTAGTCAGCCACTCCTCGCGCGTGCGTCGTTTGAACGCGGCGTCGAGCAAAGGTTTGAGCTCGGCGTAATTGGTCACACGGCAGCGATTGTCGACAAACCGCTCGTCGGCAGCGAGTTCGGACAGCCCCGCGACGGCGCAGAATCGTCGCCAAATCTCGTCGTTGCCGACCGCGATCACGATCCGGCCATCGCACGTATCGAAGACCTCGTACGGCACGATGGTCGGATGCCGATTGCCAAGACGTCCTGGCGTTTCGCCGGTGGTGAAATAGTTTCCTGCCTGATAGGTCAGGAGCGCGGCAGTCGCGTCGAGCATGCCGATGTCGATCACCTGACCGATGCCGGTGTTCTGACGCGCGTAGAGCGCGGCAATCACGCCGTGTGCCGCAAACATCCCGGCGACGATATCGGAGATCGCGACGCCCAGCCTGTACGACGGCCCGTCAGGCTCCCCGGTGACGCTCATCAAACCGCCCTCGGCCTGAATCACGGCGTCGTACCCCGCCTCGTCACGCCGTGGGCCCGTATGACCATAACCAGAGATCGAGCAGTAGATCAGGCGTGGATGGTGCGTGCGCAGCGTTGCTCCGTCGAGCCCAACGGCCTCGAGCGTACCCGGACGGAAGTTTTCGACCACGACGTCGACGCGGGGAAGCAGGGCATCGAGGATACGTCTGCCTTCGGGATGTTTGAAATCGAGGCTGAGACTTTGCTTGTTTCGATTGATGCTTAGAAAGTAGGCGCTTTCCTTACCGATGAAGGGAGGGCCCCAATGCCGCGTGTCATCGCCGCGCACGGGGTGCTCGACTTTGATCACACGTGCGCCAAGGTCGGCAAGAATCATCGTACAGTAAGGGCCCGACAACACGCGCGTGAAGTCGAGCACCGTCACACCAGCTAGAGGTCCGCCCACGGCGCTATTCTATCGATCATGGACATCACAGTTTTCAGCGGCAGCCATTGACGCGCCTGCGAGCAGGTGAAGGAGTTTCTTTCACGCGCGGGTCGCACATTCGACGTGCGATTGGTCGACGAGGACGATGCGGCGTACGACGAGCTGCTCAAGCTGGGGTACCGAACGGTGCCGGTGACGGTCATCGGCACGACCGTTGTCCAGGGCTTCAATCCTGCCGAGTTGACTAAAGCTCTCGCAGCCGCTGGCTGATTCGGGAGAGATCGCTGACGAGGGCGTATGCCGTCTGCGTCAACGTGCTCGTACGCTGCACGATGCCGATGTCGCCGAGCAGATCGGTATGTAGATATAACGCATTTTCGAGCCCGCCGAGAGACGCGAGCGGATCGGACGAGTCGAGCAACTCGGGTTCGACGCGAGTTTCCAGGCGAGTGCCGTGCCACGACGCCGAAGCCACCAGGCGCACGCGACGTCCGCGCGTGACCGCGTCGGCGATCTCTCGCGGCGAAACGTCGCGAATGCCGGTGCGTGAGACGTGATGTGGCGTGATACCGCCGCCCATGAGCACGTTGACCAGAGCCGCTGTCTTCGCTGCCGCGTCCCATCCATCGATGTCGAGCGATGGATCCGCCTCGGCGATGCCGCGCGCCTGCATCTCGGCGACCGCATCGTCGAAACGGATGCCGCGTTCGAGCTCGGTCAGGATGTAATTGCAGGTCGTGTTGATCACACCGCGGAATCCCTGCACTTTCACCGCGGGCATCGTCTCCCGAACTAGGTTGAAAATCGGTACGCCGTCCATGACGGCGCCTTCGAAAAGGAACACACGGTCTACGGAATCGGCCAGCGCTTCCAAATCGTCGTAGGCAAACGCCGCCGGGCCTTTGTTCGCGGTGACCACGTGCGCGAGCCCCTCGAGCGACGCGCGCACATGTGCGGTCGCGGGTTCGCCGCGATCGACGTCGAGCACCGTGGTCTCGACGACAACCACCCGGCCGTCGGCGCAGTCGTCCTCGAGGGTTTCGGTGAGCTGCCGGATCAAATCGATCCCGCTGCGTTCACGAGGATCACGATCGAGGCGATCGAGCGACTGTGCCGCTTCAACGGTGGATAACGCGCGTGTCGCATCGATGCCATCAGGATTCACCACGCTGCCGTGATGGCGCGTAGCGACGCCTACCAGTTTCCAAGTGAAGTCGAGTTTGTCGGCCGCTTCATCGAGTAGATGCACGAACCGTCGCGCCACGTTGCCGAAGCCGACGAGCGCAAGCGACAGTTCGGGGTCTCTCATTGCACGATCGCAGGCACAGCCGGCAACGACGTCAGCAGTTCGTGGAGCCGCTCGAGTCCGTTGCGCAGATAGTCCGGCCGCTCGCCGTAACCCACGCGCAGATATCCGTCCATTCCGAAGTGATCGCCCGGCACGATCAGAACGCTTTTGGTGTCGCGTAAGCGTGCGACGAGCTCGGTGGAATTGATCTGGTAGTTGTAACGCACATAGAAGATCGCGCCCGCTTCGGGACGAATCCACGAAAAGGCAGGGTGATGATCGTGCAGCCATCCCTCGATCAACGGGAGGTTCTCGTGCAGGATGCAGCGTGTCCGGTCGAGCAACGCTCGGCGGCGGGCTGGCGCCAGCGCCGCACGCGCCAGCCGATCGCTGAGAGCGCCCGGCGCAATCGTCGTGTAATCGTGATACGCCCACGTCGACGCAACGAACGCAGGAGGGGCGACGATCCATCCGATTCGCAATCCCGGCAGGCCGTAGGCCTTCGACAAGCCGGCGGTGATGATCGCGCGGTCGTATCGTCCCCACAACGACGGCGATTCATGACCATCCAGTTCGGCGCCGCGATAGACCTCGTCGGAGAGCACCCAGCTGCCGTGCTGACCCGCAATCGCCGCAATCTCGTCCAGTTCCGCGGCGGTGAGACGAGCGCCTGTGGGGTTATTTGGCGTGCAGATGATGATGAGCCTGGTGCGTTCCGAAGCGATCCGTCGCAATGCCTCGAGATCGGGGCGCCACCGCCGCTGTGTCGAATCTTCCACCAACGGCCACTCGCGAATCGTTGCGCCGAAGGCCTTGGCCAATCCAAAGGTCTGCATGTAATTCGGCACGAGGAGCGCGACCTCGTCCCCAGCTTCAACGAGACGCCACACGACGATGTAGTTTGCTTCCGAGCCGCCGTTTGTGACCTCGATGTGATCAATCGAGGTTCCCGGGTACATGGTCGCGATCAGCGTGCGGAGCTCGATGGTTCCGTTCGACTGGGTATAAACCAGCGGTTGATCCAGGAGCGCGTCGGTCTCTGCGCCCAGGAGCTCACGTGGGGTCAGCGGATGAACGCCGCTTTCGGACAGATTGAAGTCCACCAGGTTCTCCCAGGTGGACTGCATGCGCTCCATTGCAAACTGTTCGACTCTCATGCCGGGCAAGTATACTTTCGACAAAGCGGAGTCGATGCCGGACGACGTAGTGCCCCAATTCGTGCGTGTGGCCCGTGGCGAATTCACGCTGGGTGCTGACGACGGCGAGGAAGACGAGCGGCCGGCGCATCGCGTGGTCCTCGACCCGTATTACATTTCGATTCACCCCGTCACCAACGCACACTACGCATCGTTCGTTCGCGACACCGGACACCCTGTCCCCGCCGTGCGCGGGCTGCCGCTCTCGTGTCTCCATCGGCCGAAGCCAACTTTCGCGAGCTCGCGGCAGCGTATGCATGGCGCGGCGGATCGCCGCCGCGTGACTGCGACCAACACCCGGTTGCACTCGTGAGTTACAACGACGCGGTCACGTATTGCTCATGGCTTACGAAAAAAATCGGCCAACCGGTGCGCCTGCCGACCGAAGCCGAATGGGAGCGTGCCGCACGTGGCGGTCTCGAGATGCGCCGATATCCGTGGGGTGACGATATCGATCCAGCGCGCGCCAATTTCCTTCCGGACCTGGCGCTGAAGAAGCATCGCGGCACTCGGCCGGTCGGCTGCTATCCGCCGAACGGACTCGATCTGTTTGACATGAGCGGTAATGTGTGGGAATGGGTTGCCGACTGGTACCGGGCCGACGCGTATCGCAACGGCGATGTGCGAAATCCTCAGGGGCCCGCGGCCGGTGCATTGCGCATCGTGCGTGGCGGATCATGGGTCACGCATGACGTGAGCCAGTTGCGCTGCGCGCACCGCCATAAGGTTCCACCCGACACTTACACCTACAGCATCGGCTTTCGCGTCGTCTATTCCGATCCACTCGGCGTCTAAGTAGGTGGTGGTCGATTGCGCCGGCGCCATCGTGAAGGAAGGATCCATGCGTCATCTCTCAGCGATTGTTCTCACAGGCGCGCTCGCGGCTCCGTCGTCGACGACTCTGCAGGCGCAAACCGCGACGAGCACGCCCGCCGAGCCGGTCGTCGTCATGTCAGGTGAAGGGCTCGTCAAAGCCGCGCCCGACCAAGCATGGGTGGTGCTCGCCACCGAAAGCCGATCGAAGAACCCGAAAGAGGCGCAATCGCAAAATGCCAACGCGATGTCGGCGGTGCAGCAGAAGCTGACCGGCGCCGGCATTGCAAAGGATGCCGTACGGACGCTGTCCTACGATTTACAGCTCGAAAGCGACTGGGTCAACGGACGTCAGGTACCGCGGGGGTACGTCGCGCGCAATCTCATCGAAGTGCGGCTCGAAGATATCAGTCGCGTTGGCGAGGTGATCGATCTCGCCGTCACAAGCGGCGCCAACGCGGTGCAGAGCGTCCGCTTCGACTTGAAGAATCGAGAGACACTCGAGCGCGAGGCTCTTAAGCGCGCGACCGCCGACGCACGCGCTCGCGCCGACGCGGCGGCTTCCGGCGCCGGGCGCACCATCGATCGCGTGATTCGTATCGAAGAGCCCGCGAATCGACCGTATCCAATGCCCGTCCCGCCGATGATGGAGCGCTCCATGGCGATGGACAAAGCGGCAGCGACGCCGATCGTCGCAGGCGAGATAGAAATTCGCACCAGCGTGGTTCTCACTGCCACGCTGAAATAACCTCAGCTCTCTTCCAGCATGGAGAGACTGCGCCAGAGATACCACGCGGCGACCGAGCGGTAAGGACGCCACGGTTCGGCGATCTTCATCAAACGATCGCGCGTGGGTCGGGTACGCAGGCGATACACGCGCTGGACCGCTTTGACCAACCCGAGATCGTCGGCAGGGAAGACATCCATCCGGCCAAGTCGAAACACCAGGAACACTTCGGCGGTCCAACGTCCGATGCCCTTGACCGCGGTGAGGGTCCGCAGCACATCCTCGTCGGGCATCTGGTGAAGCGCGTCGAGCGGGAGACGCTTGTCGACCACCTGCGTCGCAAGATCCTTGAGAAATCCCACCTTTGGCCGGCTGAATCCCACTGCGCGGACGACTGTGGCATCGAGCGTGACCAGGTGAGCCGGGTCAGGCACCCCATCGGGAAACAGGGCGCAGAAGCGGTTGAAGATTGTGTCGGCCGCCTTCACGGATAGTTGTTGCGACGCGATGGAGTACGCCAGTGCCACAAATGGCGGCTGCAGGCGGTGCTCGCCGAGCCGGCAAGGTCCAACTTGCCGGATCAGGTTGGCAAGCCTCGGGTCGCGTTTCATCAGGTGCCGGCGAGCGTGCTTGTAATCGGCCATGCGGTTCTAGCATCTTAAACAATACCCGACCGCATAAGTCGGAAATCCCTTGATCTCAGGGCCCGCGGTGGTCAAACTTGGACCGTTCCAGTCGGACATATGGCGGTACCAACACCCTGCGAGCGCGAACATCGCAGCTCGATTCTCGATTTAATCGGCGATACGCCGCTCGTACGCTTGTCGCGCATCGAGGAAGAGGTGCCAGGGGTCACGCTGTTCGCGAAGGCCGAATGGAAGAACCCAGGTGGCTCCGTCAAAGATCGGCCGGCCCGCCGCATGATTTGCGAAGGGCTGCGGCGTGAGGAGCTCACGCCCGGGCGCCGCATTCTGGATGCCACGTCGGGCAATACCGGTATTGCCTACGCGATGATCGGGGCCGCGCTTGGCTACGGGGTGACGTTATGCGTTCCAGGGAACGCGACTGAAGAGCGCAAGCGTATCCTGCGCACGTACGGGGCGGAGCTGATTTTCACTAACCCGCTCGAGGGCTCCGACGGTGCCATTCGCGAAGCCCAGCGCCGATTCCGTGACGATCCCGATCGTTATTTTTATCCCGACCAATACAACAACGAGTTCAACTGGCGCGCACACTACGAAACCACGGCGCCGGAGATCTGGGATCAAACGCAAGGGCGTTTGACGCACTTCGTAGCGGGCCTCGGCACGAGCGGAACGTTTGTCGGAACCGGCCGCCGGCTGCGCGAGTTGAACAAAAGCATCACGCTCGTTTCGGTGCAACCCGATTCGCCGCTCCATGGGCTCGAAGGGCTCAAGCACATGGAATCGGCGATCGTGCCGGGCATTTACGATCCGGCAGTTGCGGACATCGACCTCCGCGTGAGTACTGAAGACGCCTACGCCATGACGCGCCGATTGGCGACCGAGGAAGGCTTGCTCGTCGGAATTTCAAGCGGGGCGAATCTTGTAGCCGCGCTGCGTATCGCGCGGCACGAGACCCCGACGAATGACGTGGGTCCGGGCTCTAGTCCGGTCATCGTGATCATCTTTCCGGACGGCGGCGAGCGCTACCTGTCAGAGCCTTTTTGGGACGAGTGATGCCGCTGACACTTCCTCCCCCGATTGTGGATGCGATTTGGGCCCACGGTCGAGAAACTTACCCCGACGAATGCTGCGGCGCGCTGATCGGGCGCGGTGGGCACGTGGGGGAAACCCTCGCGTTGCCGAATACAACCGAAGAAGGGCCACGACGACGATTCCTCGTGCGGCCAAGTGATTATCGGGCCGCGGAAGCGCGCGCGGCCGAAACCGGTCAGCAGCTCCTCGGCTTTTATCACTCGCACCCGGATCATCCCGCGCGTCCATCGCAGTACGATCTCGATCACGCGTGGCCGTTTTTCTCCTATGTGATCGTCTCGGTGCTTAATGGCGAGCCGGCCGATTTGCGCTCATGGCGCTTGCGAGACGATCGATCGCAGTTTGACGAAGAGGCTATCGATGGCAGTCAAAGTTCACATCCCTACACCGCTTCGCCCCTACACCGATAAGCTCGACGTCGTCGAGCTCGACGGCGCCGACATCGGCGAGCTGCTGCGCAACCTGACGGGGCGCTTCGGCGGGTTGAAGCAGCATCTGTTCACGGACGACGGGCGGTTACGGAGCTTTGTCAACGTGTATGTAAATGACGAGGACATTCGCTACCTGCAGAAGGATCAAACGCCGGTCAAGGCGGGCGACACCGTGAGCATTATCCCGTCGGTTGCCGGCGGGCTGCCGGCGGTGAGCGAGCGGCAGGGGTCAGCGCGAGTCGAACTGCCGCAGTTATCGCCCGACGAAATCAAGCGCTACAGCCGCCACTTGATCCTTCCCGAAGTGGGGATGGATGGACAGCGCGCGCTGAAGGCGGCGAAGGTCCTCTGCATCGGAGCCGGCGGTCTCGGATCTCCGGTGGCGATGTACCTTGCCGCAGCCGGTGTGGGCACGCTCGGCATCGTCGACTTCGACGTCGTGGACATGAGCAATTTGCAGCGGCAACTTCTGCACGGGACGCCCGACGTGGGCCGTCCAAAGCTCGCCTCGGCAAAGGAACGGTTGCAGGCGCTCAACCCAAACGTGCACGTCGAGACGTATGAGACTGCGCTTAGTTCTGAAAACGCACTGCAGTTGTTCGAGCCCTACGACGTGATCGTCGACGGTACCGACAACTTCCCGACGCGATATCTCGTGAACGATGCGTGTGTGTTGCTGGGGAAGCCGAACGCGTACGGCAGCATCTTCCGGTTCGAGGGGCAAGCATCAGTTTTTGGGACGAAAGATGGCCCATGCTATCGCTGTCTTTATCCTGAACCGCCGCCTCCGGGACTCGTCCCGAGTTGCGCGGAGGGCGGCGTGCTCGGCGTGCTGCCGGGCATCATCGGAACCATTCAGGCCAACGAGACGATCAAGCTGATTCTCGGTAAAGGTGAGCCGCTGATCGGTCGCTTCTTGATCTTCGACGCGCTCAGGATGAAATTCCGCGAGCTCAAGCTGCGCAAGGATCCCGATTGCCCGGTGTGCGGCACACATCCGACGGTGACGAAATTGATCGATTACGAGCAGTTCTGCGGCGTTGGCCCGCAGCAGCACACAGAGACGGAAACCGTGACTGACGACATGACAGCGCGCGAATTGAAGCAGCGGCTCGATCGCGGGGAGCCGATCGTCGTGGTAGATGTGCGCGAGCCGCAGGAATACCAGATCAATCGAATTGCAGGATCGCGCCTCATCCCACTTGGCGAGCTACCCCAGCGCTACGAAGAGCTCGATCCCAACGCCGCAATCGTGTGCCAGTGCAAATCAGGCGCGCGCAGCGCGAAAGCGACTGCCTTTCTACGCGGGATCGGGTTCAAGAACGCCAGGAATCTCGCGGGCGGGATTTTGGGCTGGATCGACCAGGTCGATCCGTCCCAGCCCAAGTATTGAGGTCTGGCAGGGCTGGTCAGGCGGGCGAGACCAGGCCAGCAAAGGTCGGAGAGGCGTGGAGGAATACTCAGATTCTCCGAAAATCTCCGACGAGCGCCCCACCTTCCTTATGAGAGGCACGCGCCTACGTTAAAATAGGACTGGTGAGGTCGGATTTAGGGATGACGCGATGCTGAGGCTCTCCAAGAAGGCCGATTACGCCCTGATGGCCGTGAAGCATCTGGCGATGCGCCCGGATGGGGCGTCGGCGAGCGCTCGTGAGATCGCTGAGGCCTACGACATCCCGTTGGAGCTGCTCGCCAAGGTCTTGCAGCGGCTCGTTCGTGCGCGTCTTCTCGTGTCCGTCCAGGGTACGCGCGGCGGGTATCGCTTGAGCCGCCCCGCTGTCGCGCTGCCGGTATCGGACGTGATTCAAGCCGTTGATGGCCCGGTCACCGTAACGGCGTGCTCGACCGACGACCACAACTGCGACCAGTACTCGAAGTGCAGCATTCGCGACCCGCTCTGGAAGATCCGAGCGCGCATCATCGAGACGCTCGCGGCCGTCACGGTCGCCGAGCTCACTGCCGACGATGCGCCCGCGACGCCAGAACCGGCGCGTGTGGTCTCGCGCATCACGTTTGTGAGGCCGAATGATTAACAATCGTCCGGTCTATCTCGACTACCAGGCAACGACGCCAGTGGACCCCGATGTCGTGTCGGCCATGGTGCCGTGGTTTACCGAGCGCTTTGGTAATGCCGCAAGCCGCCAGTATCGCTACGGATGGGAGGCGTTGGCCGCGGTAGACCAGGCGCGCGAGCAGGTCGCTTCGCTGATTGCGGCGGATCCCAAGGAGATCGTATTCACCAGCGGCGCCACCGAATCGAACAACCTCGCGCTCAAGGGCGTTGCCGAGGCGTACCGCGAGAAAGGTTCGCACTTTGTCACGCTCGCGACCGAGCACAAGTCCGTGCTCGACGCGTTGAAGCGCCTGCAGCACGACGGATACGACGTGACGCGCCTGCCGGTGACGAGCGATGGGCTCGTGGAGTTGAACCGCGTTCGCGACGCGGTTACGCCCCACACGATCGCGCTCACCGTGATGGCTGCGAATAACGAGATCGGCGTGATCCAGCAGTTGAGCGAGCTCGCCGCGATTGCGCACGAGAAAGGCGTGCTCCTTCACACCGATGCGGTGCAGGCGGCGGGGAAGGTGCCTTTTGACGTGAACCGGCTCGGTGTCGATCTCGCGTCGTTGACGGCCCACAAACTGTACGGTCCTAAAGGTGTTGGCGCGTTGTACGTGCGTCGGCGCCCGCGCCGTGTCTCCGTTACGCCGCTGCTCGATGGCGGCGGTCACGAAAAGGGCATGCGCTCGGGCACGCTCAACGTCCCGGGCATTGTCGGATTCGGCGCGGCCGCGGCTTTGGCGGGCCGGGCGTTGAGCGAGGAAAGCGCGCAGCTCGGTCGGCTCCGCGATCGACTGCTGAAAGGTCTGCAGGCGCGCCTTCCCGATCTCGTCGTTAACGGCTCGCTGCAGTCGCGATTGCCGGGCAATTTGAACGTCAGCTTCCCTGGCGTGGACGGCGAAGCGCTGCTGGTCAGCCTCTGCGACGAGATCGCGGTGTCGTCAGGCGCCGCGTGCACGGCGGCGGAGCCATCGCATGTCCTGACGGCGCTGGGCCGCAAGACCGAATTGGCGCTTGCGACGCTGCGGTTCGGGTTGGGGCGCTGGACGACGGAAGAGCACGTGGATTTCGCCGTCAGCCGCGTGGCAGACACGGTCGAGCGGCTTCGGGCGATGTCGCCCGTGTGATTGCGGACGCCGTGATCGCGGACCTGAAGGTCCGCGCTGCATGACGTTGATTGACGATGAACTACTCGGCCGCGGTCCTCGAGCGTGTGCGCGATCCGAAGTTTGCGGGTGCGTTGCCGCGCGACGAGGTGAACGTCGGAACGGGAGAAGCGGGAACGCTCGACGAAGGGACGATGACGCGGATCCAGATACGCGTTGACGCACATCGGCGAGTGTCCGACGCAGTGTTCAAGGTATTTGGCTGTAGCGGAGCCATTGCGAGCGCAAGTCTCGTCGCCGAGCGGCTGCAGGGCGCCTCGATCGATCGGGCGCGCGAGCTGGAGGCATTGAGCGTCGCGGCGGAATTGCAGTTGCCGATTGAACGCGCGCACGTGGCCGGGTTGGCGGTGAGAGCCGCACACGCGGCCATCGCGGACTGGGAACAGAAGAATGATCGAAATCTCTGAAAGCGCAGCACGCGTGATTACGCGTCAACTCGTGAAAAACGGTCTGAGCGGCGGCGGACTGCGCGTGGCGGTCAAGGCCGGCGGCTGCTCGGGCTTCAGCTACGTGTTCCAGTGGGACGCCGCTCCACGTGAGACGGACCAGATTTTCGAGGGCGCCGACGGCGCGAAAGTGTTCGTCGACCCGCGCAGCTTCCGGCTGCTCGATGGAACGGTGCTGGATTTCGACGAGCAGAATCTGCTTGCCACGAGTTTCACGTTGAAGAACCCACATGCGAAGAGCACGTGCGGGTGCGGAGAGAGCTTTAGCGCATAGTCGGCCGGCCGTTAGGCCGGCGGAATATCAATCATGAGTACATCCACAGAAGTCATCGAACAGCTCGCGAACACCGAATACAAATACGGGTTCGTTACGGAAATCGAGCAGGACATCGCGCCCAAAGGCTTGAACGAAGAGATCGTCCGTCTGATTTCTCGCAAGAAAGAAGAGCCGGAGTGGCTGCTCGAGTGGCGGCTGAAGGCCTATCGCGTCTGGCTCAAGATGAAGGAACCGACCTGGCAGAACGTCAAGTACGACCCGATCGACTATCAGGACATCAGCTACTACGCCGCGCCGAAACCGAAGAAGACGCTCAACAGCATGGACGAGGTCGATCCCGAAGTTCGTGCGACGTTCGACAAATTGGGCATCCCGCTCATCGAGCAGCAGCTGCTCGCAGGCGTGGCAGTCGACGCCGTATTCGACTCGGTTTCGGTCGCGACCACGTTCCGCGAGAAGCTCGCCAAGCTCGGAATCATCTTCTGCTCCTTCTCCGAAGCGGTCCGCGAGCATCCTGAGCTGGTGAAGCAGTATCTCGGCTCAGTCGTACCGCATACCGACAACTTCTTTGCCTCGCTCAACTCCGCAGTATTCAGCGACGGCAGCTTCGTGTACGTGCCCAAGGGTGTTCGCTGTCCGATGGAGCTGTCCACGTATTTCCGCATCAACGCGAAGGAGACAGGGCAGTTCGAGCGCACGTTGATCATCTGCGAGGAAGGCGCGACGGTGAGCTATCTCGAGGGCTGCACGGCGCCCAAGCGCGACGAAAACCAGCTGCACGCGGCGGTTGTAGAACTGGTGGCGCTCGAGAACGCGACAATCAAGTACTCGACGGTGCAGAACTGGTATCCCGGCGACAAGCAGGGCAACGGCGGCATCTACAACTTCGTCACCAAGCGCGGGTTGTGCAAGGGACGGCGGTCGAAGATCACGTGGACGCAGGTCGAAACCGGCTCCGCGATCACGTGGAAGTATCCCAGCTGCATCCTGCAGGGTGACCACTCGGTTGGTGAGTTCTATTCGGTGGCCGTCACGAACAATTATCAGCAGGCGGACACCGGCACGAAGATGATCCACCTCGGCAAGAACACCCGGAGCACGATCGTGTCGAAAGGCATCTCCGCCGGGCACGGTCAGAACACGTATCGAGGTGCGGTGAAGATCGGCAAGAACGCGGCGAACGCGCGCAACTACTCACAGTGCGACTCGCTCCTGATCGGCGATCGCTGCGGCGCGCACACGTTCCCGTATCTCGAAATCAAGAACACGTCCGCGAGCGTCGAGCACGAAGCCTCGACCTCGAAGATTGGCGAGGATCAAATCTTCTACTGCGAGCAGCGCGGCATCGCGAAAGAAGACGCCATCAACATGATCGTCAGCGGCTTCTGCAAAGAAGTGTTCCGCGAGCTGCCCATGGAATTCGCTGTGGAAGCGCAGAAGCTGCTCGGTATCTCTCTGGAAGGATCGGTCGGTTAATCAATGTCGATGCTCGAGGTCAAGAATCTACAGGTCAAAGCGGAGGACAAGCAGATCCTTCGTGGGATCAATCTCACCGTCAATCCGGGCGAGGTGCACGCCATCATGGGCCCGAACGGCTCGGGCAAGAGCACGCTCGCGCGGGCGCTTGCGGGCCATCCAGGGTACGAGGTCAGCGCTGGCGCGGTCATCTACGAAGGCAAGGACCTGCTCGACATGGATCCCGATGAACGCGCGCGCGAAGGCGTGTTCATGGCGTTCCAGTACCCGGTGGAGATTCCGGGTGTGAACAACGCATACTTCCTGAAAGCGGCCGTCAACGCCCGCCGCAGGCACCTCGGTCTCGAGGAGCTCGACGCCATCGAGTTCATGGCGTTGATGCGCGAACGCGCCAAGCTGCTGCAGGTCGACGAGGCCATGCTGCAGCGCGCGGTCAACGAAGGGTTCTCGGGCGGCGAGAAGAAACGAAATGAGATCTTTCACATGGCCGTCCTCGAGCCGAAGCTCGCGATCCTCGATGAGACCGACTCGGGGCTCGACATCGACGCGTTGAAGATCGTCTCGAACGGCGTGAACGCGATGCGCAGCAAAGAGCGGTCGTTCATCGTGGTCACGCATTACCAGCGGTTGCTCAACTACATCATCCCCGACTTCGTCCACGTGCTCAGCGACGGTGTGCTGGTGCGCTCGGGAGGGCGCGACCTCGCGCTCGAGCTCGAAGAAAAGGGCTACGGCTGGCTTGAAACTGCCGCAGCGAGGTCATAACACGCATGTCAACGGTTGCTGAACGCCACGAAACGTACCTCGCGGAATATGGCCGCTTCGTGCAGGGCCGCGGCAGTGCTGCTCCTGCGTGGCTGCGGGAACTGCGCGAGCGCGCGTCCGTTCGCTTTGCGGAGATGGGTTTTCCGACTGTCCGGCAAGAGGAGTGGCGCTTCACCAATGTCGCGCCGATCGCCGAAACGCCATTTCGCATCGCGGAGAAGGCGCCAACCAACGCCGCGCAATGCGTGGAGCGGGTTGCTATCCCTGACGCGGTCGCGCGCGTGGTGGTCTTGAACGGTCACTACGCCCCTGAATTGTCCGAGATCCGCAATCTGCCGAAGGGCGCAGTCGTCGGCAGCCTCGCTCAGGCCATTGCGAACGGTGCGCCTGAAGTCGCGCATCTCGGGCAGCTGGCATGGGAGCTCGCGCCGTTTGTGGCCCTCAATACCGCCTTCCTCGATGATGGCGCGTTCGTGTTCATTCCGGCACGCGCAGTCATTGAAGGCTCGATTCACCTCATCGTGATCAACGGCGGTGCCGGGAAATCCATGGCGCACCCGCGCACGTTGATCGTCAGCGGGTCAGGGAGCGAAGCACGAATCGCCCAGACGTTCGTCGGCGCCGCTGGCGAAACGCATTTCACCAATGCGGTGACCGAAGTTGCCGTGGGTGACGGTGCGGTGCTGGACCTTTACACCGATCAGCGCGAAACCGATAGCGCGTATCACGTCGCCGCGCTGCACGCGCAGGTCGGTCGTTCAGCGACGTTCAATTCGCGCACCATTACGCTTGGCGGCAAACTGCTGCGCAACGACACCGTGGCCGTGCTCGCCGGTGAAGGCGGGCACAGTACCATCGACGGCTGCTATCTCGTCGATGGCGATCGGCTCGTCGACAATCACACGACGATCGACCACGCCACGCCGTACTGCACCAGCCACGAGCTCTACAAAGGCATTATCGACGGACGCGCGCGCGCTGTGTTCAACGGCCGCATCATCGTGCGCCTTGACGCGCAGAAGACGGATTCCAAGCAGACCAATCGGGCGCTCCTGCTGTCGGACGCAGCGCAAATCAACTCCAATCCGCAGCTCGAAATTTTTGCGGACGATGTGAAGTGCACGCACGGAGCGGCGATTGGGCAGCTGGACGAGGAAGCGCTGTTTTATGTCCAGTCGCGGGGCCTCACGCCCAAGGAAGCTCGCGACCTGCTGATTCACGCGTATGCCGGCGAGGTGCTGGAGGGGATCAAGATCGAGCATCTCAAGAGCCAGCTCCTGCGCGAGCTGTTCGTGCAGCTCGATCGAGACTTGGCGGACCATGATGGCGCGGCTAAAGCCGAGCCCGACCAGCGATGACTGTCATCAGCAGTGTGGGACTGGGCATCAGCCCAGCCAAGTCGGAATTCGACGTCAAGAAGATCCGGGCCGATTTCCCGATTCTGTCGGAGCGCGTTCACGGCAAGTCGCTGGTGTATCTCGATAGCGCCAATACGAGTCAGAAGCCCGAGTCGGTACTTCGGGCGCTGGACGATTACTATCGCCACGCCAACGCCAACATCCATCGCGCCACGCATCTTCTGAGCGAACGCGCGACGGCGTTGTACGAAGGCGCACGGGTGAAGGCTGCGCGCTTCATTAACGCTCCCGACCCGCATGCGGTCGTGTTGACGAAGGGCACCACCGACGGCATCAATCTCGTCGCGCAAAGCTACGGGCGCGACAGGCTGAAGTCAGGAGACGAAATTGTCATCTCCTGGCTCGAGCATCACTCCAACATCGTGCCGTGGCAGCTCCTCGCGCACCAGACGGGTGCAGTGCTGCGGGTGGTGCCGATCAATGACGCCGGTGAGATCGAGATCGAGTCGTACGAGCGGTTGCTATCGCCCCGAACGAAGATCGTCGCTCTCAGCCACGTGTCGAACGCGCTTGGCACGATCAATCCTGTGCGGCAAATGGTGGCGCAGGCGCACAGCTACGGCGCCGTCGTATTGCTCGACGGTGCTCAGGCCGTACCTCATCTCGCCGTCGATGTGCATGCCCTCGATTGCGATTTCTACGTGTTTTCGAGCCACAAGATGTTTGGTCCGACCGGTGTGGGTGTGCTGTACGGCAGACGAGCGCTGCTCGAAGCGATGCCGCCGTACCAGGGCGGCGGCGACATGATTGCGTCGGTCACGTTCGAGAAGACGCAGTACAACCAGGTGCCTTACAAGTTCGAAGCAGGCACTCCGAATATCGCCGGCGTCGCCGGGTTTGGCGCGGCCGTGGATTATCTTTCAGGCATCGATCGCGAAGCGGCTCTCGTCCACGAGGATGCGGTGCTCGACTATATGACGCGGCGCGTTCGCGACATTCCGGGCACCAGGATCATCGGGGAAGCGCGCCAGAAGACTGGCGTGCTGTCGTTCCTGATCGAGGGCGTTCATCCACACGACGCCGGCACGATTCTCGACAGCGAAGGGGTTGCCGTGCGCACCGGTCAGCATTGCGCGCAGCCCGTGATGGATCGTTACGGCGTCACCGCGACGATCCGCGCGTCGCTGGCCGTCTACAACACGAGAGAGGACATCGATGCGCTGGCGCGCGCCCTCGGTCGCGTGCGCGAGGTCTTTGCGTAATGTCGGATCTCAGCGAGCTCTATCAGGAAGTGATCCTCGACCACAACCGGCGCCCACGCAACTTCCGAACGCTGGATGATCCGACGCGGACGCAGGAGGGCTATAACCCGCTGTGCGGCGATCGTCTCACGGTGTATGTCAAGCTCGAAGGCGACCTCATCCGAGACGTTGCATTTCAGGGCGTCGGGTGCGCCATTTCCAAGGCTTCCGCGTCGTTGATGACGGATGCCTTGAAGGGGAAAACGGTTGGCGAGGCGCGTGCGCTCTTCAATAGGTTTCACGACATGGTGACATCGTCGCCCGACTTGCCGGCACCGGATCTGGGAAAACTGTCGGTGCTCGCCGGCGTCCGGGAATATCCAACGCGAGTGAAATGCGCAAGTCTTGCGTGGCACACGCTGAAGGCGGCAGTGTCGGACGAGGTCGCCGGTACGGTATCGACTGAGTAAGATGGATCCGCGATTTCTTCCTATGCAACCTTTCGGAGCGGACGAGAGTCCTGCCAACGAGTTCAGCGAATCGCTCGAGGACATCGTTCCCGACCCTTTGAAGATGGCCGAGTTGCGGCCGCTCGTGCTCGATGCGCTGGCCACCGTCTACGATCCAGAGATTCCGGTCAACATCAAGGAGCTTGGGCTGATCTATGACGTGCTGGTCGACAAAGATGGGCGAGTCGGGGTCCGCATGACGTTGACGGCGCCCGCGTGTCCGGCGGCACAGTCGCTGCCCGTCGAGGTGAAGCAGAAAACGGCCGCGGTAGCGGGAGTGACGCAGGCGAAGGTCGAGATTGTGTGGGAGCCGCCGTGGGATAAGGACCGCATGTCAGATGCCGCGAAATTGCAGCTGGGGCTTTGGTGAGGGCATTGGGTTTACCTGCTCGACCAGCCCACCAGCCCACGAGCACGAACTCGTGGCACCGATTTGGCGTCAGAATAGGCATATGAGGCGGCTGGTAGCCTTGCTCATCGTTGCGACCCTGGCGGTTCCGAGCGTCGGTTACGCTCAGTCGAGTCAGTCACCGGCGCTCGACATTACCAAGATGGGTGTGTCGCTCGACCGTATTCGCCGCGAGCTCGGCCCCGACGCAAGTGAAAGCACGACCTTCCGGAACGGCAGGCTCGACGTACGCATCGACGTCTTCGGCATCGCACCACCAGTCGACTTGATCCCCGATGATTTCTCGCTGACTTATGGACCGGTGCCGAACAGCGCGCCGACCCATCGTGAGCACATCGAATTCGTCACGCCGGAAGAATTCCGCGCGCCCGTGGTGCCAATCTTCGGCCTCGCGGTTTGGGCCGCTCAGAAGCTCGCCGAACGGAGCAAGAAGGCGCAGTGCGAGCAGGAGATTGCTGACTACCGGGCGCTCGTGATGCAGGGCATCGCGGTCACCGCGCCACGCTGCACGCAGGAGTAGCGAGTAGGTAGCGCGTCGCGAGGGTGTATTCTCGCGACGCCTGCCTGGTTACTCGCGAATTTACTCGTGATGCGCTCTTCGCTGTTCGTTACCGCCACTTGCTACTCGTTCGCTACGACAGCGTAGAATCCAAGGATGCGAATTACGGTCGCGCATAGTCCTGATTCGGACGACGCGTTCATGCACTATGGGCTGGCGAGCGGCAAGGTTCCAAGCGAAGGTATCGAGTTCGATCATCTGCTTGCCGACATTGAAACGTTGAACCGCGCCGCCTTCGCCGGCAAGTACGAAGTCAGCGCCGTTTCATTTCACGCCTACGCACACCTCACCGACAAATACCTGCTGCTGCCGCACGGGTCCAGCATGGGCGACAACTACGGTCCGATCGTCGTCGCGCGCGAAGACGGTCGTTCGTCGCTTGATGGCGTGAAAGTGCTCGTTCCCGGTGAGCTCACGACTGCCTTTCTCGCGTTGAAGCTGTTCAAACCCGACGTACAGCACGAGGTGATGCCATTCGATCAGATTCAGGACGCAGTGCGCGAGGGACGCGGTGAGGCGGGTCTGCTGATTCACGAAGGCCAGCTGACTTACGGCGAGGACGGGCTGAAGAAGATCGTCGACCTTGGCGAGTGGTGGAATGCTCACACCGGCGGCCTCCCGCTGCCGCTCGGAGGCAACGTGATTCGCCGCGATCTCGGCCCGAGCACGGTGAACAAAGTGTCGCGCATCTTGCACGATTCGATCGCGTATGGGCTGGAGCATCGCGACGAAGCGCTCGACTACGCGCTCAAATTCGGCCGCGGTCTCGATCGCAGCAAAGCGGATCGCTTCGTTGGAATGTACGTGAACGAGCTGACGCTGGAATACGGTGAGCGCGGCAAGCGCGCCGTGCAGAAGCTGCTCGACGAAGCCTTTGGCAAAGGGATTTTGCGCGTGCCGGTCACCGCGGAATACTCGCTGTAACGAACTCCTCGAGAATCGTGTGAACCTGCTGGACGCCGTCGGTCAACGACGCCGGCCCTGGCTGCAGAATAAAGGTCGACTTCACTTCGTAGATTTGCCCATTGCGTACCGCCGGGATCGTGTGCCATCCCGGCCGCGAGGCAATCTTTTCCTTCCGCACCGGCTTGCCGCACCACGACCCGATGATGATATCGGGCGCCGCCTTGATCACATCCGCGCTCGTCACCACACGATCTCTTCCAAGGCGCGCGTGTCGCAGTGCGGGAAACACCGGCTCGCCACCGGCGATCTCGATCAGTTCCTCGACCCATTGAATGCCCGAGATCAGCGGGTCGGGCCACTCCTCGAAGAAGACGCGCGGCCGCCACCGCCACCTCGCCGACGAACGCCGAATTGCCTCGAGGCCTGCTTCCAGGTCGCGCGCCAGCGCTTCGGCCTTGTCCGGCACGCCCACGATCGCCCCGAGCACGCAGATCATCTGCAGGATTTCAGCGACGCTGCGTTGATTGAAGGTGAAGACTGGATAGCCGCGGCGGACGAGCTCGTTGACGATATCGGCCTGCAAGTCGGAGAAGGCGAGAATCAGGTCCGGTTCGAGCGCCTCAATCTTTTCGTAGCGCGCGTTGAGGAACGACGAAATCTTCGGCTTGTTGCGCGCTTCCAGTGGCCGCACCGCGTACCCGGAGATGCCGGCGACACGATCACCTTCGCCGAGCAAGTACAGCGTTTCCGTCGTTTCTTCCGTCAAGCAGATAATCCGTCGCGGGTATATCACGTGCTACAGGGCTGACCATTCTACTGCTGGCCAGCCCGCGCACCGCCAGCAGCTCTCGAGACAGCACGCTCCGGCCGTTCGGCCACTTGAAAACTTGCAAACTCTTGCTTTATCAACGAACAAATTTGCCGTTGGGCTTCGAGCGACTCTGAGTGCTAGGCCGCGGCCGCGAGGAGATAACGGTGCCAATGGTCGCGATCGGATGTGACTTGCAACGGCTTGAGTGCGAGCAATCCCGTGCGTCCGATTGAATGCTGCAGATACGCGACGAACCGTCCATGAATTCGAGTTGGGACCTTTATCTGCGTCGCGAGAGGCACGAGAGCGTCATGGTATTGACGCTTGGCGGGCGTCTCGCCGTCGACGCATCGAGCCGGCTGCGAGAAGAACTCGTTGACGCGATACGGGACGGCCAGCGGCGGATCGTCGTGGATTTGGCAGAGGTCGACTGCATGAGCAGCGCCGGTGCGCGTGCCGTCGATGCCGCCATCCTGTCAATGCACCACGCCGGCGGACACATCATGCTGTGCGGCCTTCAGGAACCGGTGCGCTGGTACTCGAGATGACCGGGCTGCTCGAGACGCTCAGCGCCGCCTCGTCGCGGGATGCGGCTCTCGAGACGCTGCGTCATCGCTGTGCAGATCCGTAAAGACAAAGCCGTCGCGCTCCACGACCGCACCGACGCGAATGGCGACTGGATAGCGGAACATCGGCCCATCCCACGCAAACGAGTGAAACTCGCCGTTCTCCCCGCAAGGATCGACTTCCGCTGGAAGATCGGCCAGCAGTTCTCGATCGAACGGGCGGCCGGCAAACGAGAGATCCAGGTTTTTCGGATTGACGCACGTCAGATACGCGCGTAATCCCCCGTGGATCATCCTTCGGGCAAGTTCCACCGTTGGCTCGGTTTTCCACAGGGGGAAGAGAGGCGCCAGGCCGGTACCCGCGAGACGCTCTTCACGGTAGCGGCGAACATCCTCGAGAAACAGGTCGCCGAAGGCGACGTGAGTGAAGCCTTCGCGCACGAAGCGATCGACCGCCACCTTCATTGCCGCTTCGTATTGCGCATTCGAACACGGCCACGGAAGGTCGACCACGTGCAGCGGCAGGCCAGCAGCGTCGGCTTGCGCCTGCAGCAACGTACGTCGCACGGCGTGCATCGCCACGCGATCGAATGCCTCGTTCACGGTTGTCAGCAGACCCGCCACGGCGCCGGGATGCTGCTGCTGCAGCACGTGCAGGGTCCACGCCGAGTCTTTTCCGGTCGACCAGCTCAAAAGGATTTTCACTTGAAGGTGTCGGGGTGAAGGAGACGCGCCAACTGTTCGACGCCCTCGGCGACGAGCGGTCCGGGGACGTTCAACGACTTGCCGACCAACAGGTGCACGCGTCCGTCACGTACGGCCGGGACGCTCGACAATGCTTTCCAGGAGTCGATCTCGGCCGTGCTCGCAGGACCTGAAGGCTCCTCTTTCGATCGCAGCTCGATGATCACGTCGGGCGCGCGTGCGAGGATCAGCTCTGAGGACGCTTGCACGGACTCGGTCGTGGTGTCGGCGAACACATTCGCACCGCCCGCTGCCTCGAGCATGTCATGCAGAAAGCCGCGGCCGCCGCTCACGTAAATTCCTCGCAGCGTGCCGGGTTCACGGCCAAATACAAGGAGTGTGCGCGGCTTAGCACCCACGCTCGTGCGGCGTTTCACGATGGCGATGCGCTCTTCGATCCCATTCGCCACTGCGTTCGCCCGCGCCGGGCGTCCAACGCGCGCGCCCAGCTCACGGATCGTCGCGGTGACATGCGCAAGCCCGCCGTGGCGATACTGGTAAACGGGTATGGACGCGCGCGCAAGCTGCGTTACTAGATCCTGCTGGCTTCCGTACACCAGCACAAGGTCGGGCCGCAGCTCGATAATGCGCTCGACATCCGGATCGAGCAGCGCGCCCACTCGCGGAAGCGCCTTCACCTGCGGATCGTCGTCGTAGCTGCTTACCGCGACCAACTGCGGCCGTGCGCCGATCGCCATCAGCATGTCGGTGAGCGCCGGAATCAGTGACACGATGCGCGCTGGCGGCGCCTGCAGCGCTACCCAACCACTGACCAGGAGGATTGCGATGCCTCTCATGCCCGCCTCACCAGCAACCACATGAAAAATGGTCCTCCAACCATGGCGGTGACGATGCCGACCGGTAATTCCACCGGCGCCATGATCGTGCGTGCAATCAGGTCGCAGAGCACCAGAAAAGAGGCGCCGAACAGCGTCGCCGCAGGCAGCACCACGCGGTGATCCGACCCCACCATCAAGCGGACGAGATGCGGCACAACGATACCGATGAATCCGATTGGCCCCGCGAGCGACACGGCGGCGCCGGTGGCCAGCGAGGAACTGACAAACGCGATCCGTTGGATCCGCCCGACGTCAACGCCGCGCGCGGATGCGACATCCTCACCGAGTGTGAGCAGGTTCAACGACCGCGGGAGGATCGCGAACATTGCGAACGAGAGCACGAGAAGAGGCGTCGTGCCGAGGATCGGTTGAAAACTGCTCACATCCAGATTGCCCAGCAGCCATCTCGCCGTGCGGTACCACTCCGCCATGTCAATGGCGAATTGCACGAAAGTGATGATCGCGGAAAAGAACGCGTTCAACGTGACTCCGGCGAGCAGAATCACTGTGGTGGAGAGTCCGCCGTGGACGCGCGTCGCGAGCACGTAAACGATGGCCGTGCCGGCAAGCGCACCGGCCAGGCTCGCCGTTGGCACAGAGGACGCGCCGAGCATGCCGACCTCGAGATGAAAAGCGATGGCGAGCATCGCGCCGAGCGCCGCCCCGGCGGAAACGCCGAGCGTGAATGGCGTGGCCAGAGGGTTGCGGAGGAGCGCCTGCAGCACGACGCCAGCCGCGGCGAGCGTCGATCCCACGAGCGCGCCGGCCAGTACGCGAGGCAGGCGGGCGATGAAAAAGATCTGGGCGTCGACGTTGTCGGCCCATGGAACGTTTGGATCGAACACGCGCCACAAGCTGATCGGCGTGCTGCCAATCGTCGGCGCCAACAGCACGACGATCGCAGTAAACAGAGCGAAGAGCGGCACGATCGTCCAGAAGCGCGCTGCGATCATGACCGAACCCTGTTGATCGGAACAACCACGAGATGACCGCTGGGGTCGTGAGGCCGAACGTCGGCGTCCACGCCATACAACGTGCGGACGTTCTCTGACGTCAGCACATCGTGAGTCGCGCCATGCGCCAGCACGCGGCCTTCTTTCACCATTACCAGTTCGCGGCAGATGCTCGCCGCGAGATTCAAGTCGTGCGTAGAGACGGCAATCGTTACACCCCGATTGCGGTTGAGTTCGGTGAGGAGCGTAGCCACTTCGAGTTGGTACGCGAGATCGAGCGAGGCCGTCGGCTCGTCGAGGAGCAGAATTTCCGACGTCTGCGTCAGTGCGGCAGCAATCACCACCCGCTGTTTCTCGCCGCCGCTGAGCGTGCTGAACGGGCGGTTCTCGAGCGCGGCGGTTCCTGTTGCCTGAAGCATGTCGCGCGCGATCGCGATGTCCGCCGGCCCCTCGAGCTCGAACAACCCGAGATGCGGATGACGGCCCATCAGCACGATTTCGAGCACCGTGTATTCGAATGCCAGGTCGGTCTCCTGCGGCACCACCGCGATGCGTCGCGCGATCTCGCGACGCGAGCAGCGATCGAGCGAGCGCCCGTCGAGCAGCACGCGTCCTGACAACGGACGTCGCGTGCCGCTCAGCAGCCGCAGCAAGGTCGTCTTGCCGGAGCCGTTGGGCCCCAGAATCCCAATCAGTCCTCCACGAGGAATCGACAGCGACACCTCGTGAAGAACCGCAAGGAGCCCGGCGTTACCGCGGGCATAGCCGAAAGATACGTTATCGGCCTGCAGCAAGGCGGACCCCCGCGAAGGCCGTGCGGCCGGGCGCCGGGTAGCCGAGCACTTCTTCGTAGTCGTCGTCGAATAGATTCAGAACGCGTCCGTACACCTCGACACCGCGGACGATGCGGAAGGATCCGCCGGCATCGACGATCGCGCGCCCGGGGTTGTCGAACAGCCCTCCAGTCGGCCCCAGCGACGGCTCGGCGTCGAGCGTCGTGCCGCGAGCGAGCAGCTCCGCGAACACGGTCGCGGGCCCGCGCGTCCAGTTGAAGTCCGCGGAGCCCTGGTGCCGCGGCCGTCGCAGCAAGCGATCCCCAACCTGATACGGCGTCGGCGCTTGGGACGTGCGATCGATCGCGCGAATCTCCGCGTCCAGGAACGTGTAGGCGGCGCGCAGCTGCAGGTACGGCCCGGCGCGAAATACACCGGACAGCTCGACACCTATTGCGCGCGCATTGGAGATGTTATCGGTGCGGTAACGGCTGATGTCGCTCAGTCGTCCGACGGAGACGATCAGATCGTCGTACTGATTGAAGAACGTTGTGAGGTCAACGCTGACGGTGCCGCCGGCGAGCGCCTGGGTCACACCGGCTTCGACGCTCCGGCTGCGTTCCGGCTTGAGCGAGGGATTGTCGGTGAACGCGATTTCGAAGGCGTCAGGAGGCCGAATGCCGGTTCCAGCAGACGCGCGCAACCGCGTCCACGCTCGTCCGCCCTCGCCAGGCGACCTTCCGCTGACGAGCCAGGCGCCAGCAACTTTAGGATTCACCGACCACACTGTGTCGTCAGGCGCAGTCAGCCCGCCGCTCACGGCAAGGCTGTTGCGCGTGATGTGCTCCGCGCGAACGCCAGCTTGCAGCGTGAAGCGTTCATGCGCATTCCACCGTGCCTCGCCGAACGTACCGGTCACGTCCCGCTTCACCGGCACTGGTGCGCCGGCGAAGGTGATGAATGTGTTGGACGCACGCTCGCCCATCCACTCGACCCCGGCGGATACGCTGATTCCGGCGTCCAACGCCGCGTCAGTTTGCACGCGCACGTGCGAACGCCGTGTTTCGGATTCGGATGTGCCGAACGCGCTGACGAACATGAGATCGTAATCGGCGACGTCGAAGTCCACGCGCTGCCGGAAGCGGCTCGAGGGACCGGCCCAGGGATGCACGACGCGCAGGCCGCCGCTCATCCGATCCGTCGTGCCTCGCGCCTGGCGATTTACGCCGAAGAAGGTGTGCGCCGGATCCGATCCGTACGGCCCGGGCGCGCCGCGGTCGGTGTCCACGTAGCGGAGGAGCGCGTGTGCGTTGGTGCCGCGTGTCCAACGATAGCCACCGCCCGCCCACGCCTGTCGTTCTTCCGCATCGTCGTTGCTGACGGGTTCGCCGTTCGCCGCGAGGCCGGTAAATCCGTCGTCGGCAAAGTAATCGCCCCCTGCTTGCCATTGCCACGCGTTGAGCTCGCCGGTCGTGGATGCTGCGCTACGAAACGTGCTGCGGCTGCCGCCTTCGATGCGGCCATTCAGCGACGGCCGTCCGCCGCGGCGCGTGATGATTTGTACGACGCCGCCCATGGCGTCGGAACCGTAGAGCGCGCTTTGCGGCCCGCGCACCACCTCGATACGCTCGACGTCGCCGAGTGGAACCTGCGACAAATCGATGCCGCCGCCAAACGCATTCGCGCGAATGCCGTCCACGAGCACGAGTGTGAAATCAGACTCGCCGCCGCGCGGAAAGAGCGATGTCAACGTTCCGGGTCCGCCGTTGCGAGCGACCGCTAAGCCCGGAACGTAGGCCAGCGCGTCGCCGACAAACGAGAGTTGCCGCGCTTCGATCTCTCTTCCATCGATAATGGTCACCGTGTCGGCAACACGCGAAAGCGGTTGATCAATCTGCGACGCGGATACCACCAAGTTTTCCGTCAACGCGCTCAGGCGCAACGTGATCTGCACCGTGATCGGATTCGCTTCCGTAATGGCTACGCCCCGCACCTCGCCTATCAACCCCGGCGCCGAGGCGGTGAGATCGAAGCGGCCGTCTGCCAGTCCCGCAATCTCGAACCGTCCTTCGGCGTCGGTGCGAACGGAGTGCGGCGCGGCGGTGAGGCCGATCACCACGACGGTGGCGTTTGCAACTGGTTGGCCGTTGGGATCGAGAACTGTGCCGGAGAGCTGCGCCAAAGACAGCGCGAGCCCCGCAAGAAATGGGATCATGGTCACCTCCCGGCGTCGTCGCGCCGAAGGGACGGGACCCGTGCAGGAGGTCTCCTGACTCGCGGATCGTCACACGCGTTCGCGTCTTCCCGTGTTGCTACGCTCGCGTAGCGCGGGCCTTTAGGCCCGCGAGCACAGTGACGGCTGCCTGATGGCAACACTGAACGCGCGCTCCCCGCTTACAGTGGCGGGACCGTGTGGGCCTTGCACCCAACTTCCCTGACTGCCTGGGTTCGCGTCGGTTAAGACCGCGAGTATAACATTGTGGAATACTGAAGAACGAGGAACGAAGAACCGCCACCCGCTGTGCTTTCACGAACGATCAACGCCAAGCTGGCAGATATTGCCGAAAAAGTCGACGCGCAAGAACGCTTGTCGTTTGACGACGGCGTGCGGTTGTTTACCGCGCCCGATCTTCTTGTGGTCGGGTGGCTTGCCAATCTCGAACGCGAACGTCGTCACGGCGCGCGCACGTATTTCAATCACAACTTGCGGCTCGAGGCGACCAACGTGTGCGAGGCGTCGTGCCTGTTCTGCTCGTTTGCGCGACTTGGCCCGAAGGATCCGGGCGCGCACACGATGACGTTGGAACAGGTCTTCGCGAAGCTGCGCCAGCGCGCGCACGAGCCGCTCACCGAGATTCACATCGTCAACGGCCTTCATCCGGAGCTGCCGTTTTCCTATTACACGGACCTGCTGCGGGGGCTGAAGGCGATTCGTCCAGACGTTCATCTCAAATGTTTCACTGCAGTCGAGATCGCGTACTTCGCCGATCTCTACAGGATGACCGACGAACAGGTGCTGCGGGAGTTGATGGCCGCGGGTCTCGATTCGCTCCCTGGCGGCGGCGCCGAAATCTTTGCTCCACGCGTGCGCCGAAAGATCTGTCACGACAAATGCGACGGCGATCGCTATCTCGCCATCCATCGCACGGCGCACAGTCTCGGAATGCGCACCAACGTGACCATGTTGTACGGACACATCGAGACGATGGAGGAGCGCGTCGATCATCTGCTGCAGATTCGAGCGTTGCAGGACGACACGCGCGGATTACAAGCCTTCATTCCGCTTGCGTTTCATCCCGACAACAACCAGATGCGTAAACTGCCGGCGCCCTCCGCGAGTGACACGCTCCGTGTGCACGCGGTGGCGCGGCTCCTGCTCGATAACGTCGATCACATCAAGGCGTATTGGATTTCCTCCGGCGTCGAGGTCGCGCAAACGGCCTTGTGGTTTGGTGCTGACGATCTCGATGGCACCGTGCAGGAGGAAACCATCTACCACATGGCGGGTTCGCGTACGCCAGCGGCGCTTTCTCCCTCCCAAATCGAACAACTCATCCGTGATGCAGGCCGCGAACCAATCGAACGCGACACGCTCTACAACGTCGTGCGCGTTCCGGATGCGGCCACGCTCACCGGCTGAACACCCCGCCCGGCGCAGTCTCTCGATCGATTCGTGCTTTTGAGCCCGGCAGTTGCACTCGGTGCGCGCGGAGGGCCGTCATGGAGGGCCAGGTACGGACGATGATGCCGCGGCCGTCGACAGCGAACTCCACGTTATCGCCATCGGCGCGTCGGCCGGCGGGTTGGAATCACTCGAACGCTTTTTCGGTCGCGAACCAGCCGACAGCCGGCATGGCATTCCTCTTTCTGCAGCATCTCTCGCCGGATTTCAAAAGCTCATGGATGACGTGCTGGTGCGGCACACGTCGATGCCAGCCAACGAATCGCCGAGCTGTCCCGACGATCCTGCCTGAGATATAATTGTTAGTGAACCAAGCGTGTTGCCGGTGAGATGAACCGGTCGCCGCGCTTGGTTTTTTCGCGTCCGGAGATTGAGAAAAGTTTCACAAGCCCATGACCGCCAGCGCGACGTTTTTGCCCGTACTCAACGAGGTGGAGAAAAAAAACCTCCATCAACGCCAGCCATTGCCCAACGCCTACCTCGGCCTCCCGGACGAGGAGATGGACGTCCGCATCGCGGCGGCAAAAGCGGCGCTCGGCGATCGACTGGTGGTCCTGGGACATCACTATCAGCGCGACGAGGTCATCAAGTTCGCCGATCACACCGGTGACTCGTTCAAGCTCGCACGCTCCATCGCGAATCACCCTGATGCGGACTACATCGTCTTCTGCGGCGTGCACTTCATGGCAGAGAGCGCGGATATTCTCGCGCTGCCGCACCAGCGCGTGATTCTGCCGGACCTCGCGGCTGGCTGCTCCATGGCCGACATGGTTGCGCCGGATCAGCTCGCGACGTGCTGGAGCGAGCTCGAGCAGCTGGGCGTCGCGTCGCGGGTCGTACCGATTACGTACATCAACTCGGCGGCAGCCGTGAAGTCGTTCGTCGGCGAACGTGGTGGCACGATCTGCACGTCCTCAAACGCTGCCGCATCGTTGACGTGGGGTTGGCGGCAGAACGAGAAGATTCTGTTTCTTCCGGATCAGCATCTTGGACGCAACACAGCCTGGAAAATGGGCATATCGCTCGACGAGATGGTCGTCTGGGATCCCTACGAGCCGCTTGGCGGACTCACAACGGAGCAGCTCGATCACGCGAAGCTCATTCTGTGGAAAGGGCATTGCTCCGTGCACGTGCGGTTCACCGCCAGGCAGATCGAAGCCGTGCGCAAGCAATATCCAGGTATTCGTGTGATCGTGCATCCCGAAGTGCCGTTCGACGTGCTGCGCGCCGCCGACGATAGCGGATCAACCGAATACATTCTGAAGACCGTTCGCAACGCCCCTGCGGGGATGACCTGGGCCGTCGCAACCGAAATTCATCTCGTCCATCGTCTTGCCGAAGAGGTGGCGCCAGAGAAAACCGTGATCTCGCTCGATCAGGTCGGGTGCCTGTGCTCCACCATGTTCCGTGTCTCACCCAATCATCTGCTCTGGGTGCTCGACGGCCTCGTCGACGGCGAAGTGCGAAACGAGATCGTCGTTCCCGACGAGCAGCAAAAATGGGCTAGGATCGCTCTGGATCGGATGCTCTCGATTCAATGAATGCGCGGCCGAAACCGCGCGACTACATCTATACATTTCCAGGAGACTGCAATGCCGCACAGCCTGCCGGCGCTGCCGTACAGTCACGACGCGCTCGAGCCGCATATCGATTCTCAGACGATGCAAATCCATCACGGAAAGCATCATCAGACCTACGTGACGAACCTCAACGCCGCCCTCGACAAGCACCCTGAATTGCACAACAAAAGTCTCGACGATCTGATGCAAGGTCTCAGCACCGTGCCGGAAGACATTCGCACGGCTGTGCGGAACAACGGCGGCGGTCACTGGAATCACTCGCTGTTCTGGAAATGGATGGCGCCAAATGCCGGCGGCGCGCCGAACGGAGCGGTTGCCGACGCGATCAATTCGTCGTTCGGCGGCTTCGACAAGTTCAAGGAGCAGTTTCAGGGCGCTGGCCTTGGCCGCTTTGGCAGCGGTTGGGCATGGCTCGTGAACAACGGCGGCAAACTCGAAATCACGAGCACGCCGAACCAGGACAATCCGCTCATGGAAGGCAAGAAAGCGGTGCTGGGCGTGGATGTGTGGGAGCACGCGTATTACTTGAAGTATCAGAACCGTCGCGCGGATTATCTGGCGGCGTGGTGGAACGTCGTGAACTGGAACGAGGTGAATAGACTGCTCAAGGGGTAGCTCTTTCGCGCTCACTCGCATGCGACTGGGCATCGCGCTCGGGATAGCCGGTCGGTTTCCTGCTGGGGGATCGCCGGCTATACATTTCTGTACGCACGCGGCTATTCCTACCTCACCAACGACCCGCAGGCGCGAATTGCCGCGTCTCGCTGATGCCCCCAAGATTTGCGAATCTGCCGCAGAAACTGAAAAGGGGCCTGTCCCCTTTTTATGGTTAACTTCGACTTTTTCCGCCTGTTCTTGGAGGTCGCTGTAAAGGGGACAGGCCCTTTTTCAGTTTCTGCGACGTGACACACACCGAAGCGAGGATGAGGTCCGATGGCGCGCCGCTCACGGTGCTCATCGTCAACTACAAGGTGTACGACGCGCTCGGCGCGTGCCTCGACGCGTTGGCGGCCGATCGTGATGGCGCGCGCGCCGATGTGATCGTCGTCGATCACGAGACGGACGAGAGCCAGCTTGCAAAGGTGATGCGACGTCACCCACAGGCATTCGCGATTCCGCGCCGCGCCAATCGCGGGTTTGCCGCCGGCATCAACGAAGCGGCCGCGCGCGCACAAACCGACCTCTTGCTCTTGCTCAACCCGGACACGCGCGTCACACCGGGCGCCATCGAGCATCTCGCGCACTATCTCGCATCGCATGCCGACGTCGTTGCGGTTGGTCCAAAGGTCGTGTCGCCTGACGGTTCATTGCAGGCGACAGGGCGTCAGTTCCCACGCGCGCTCACGGGCCTCTTTGGCCGCACCACTCTCTTAACGAGACTGTGGCCCGCCAATCCAATTTCACGGCAGAACCTCGTTTCCGCCGACGCTGAGGCACCCATCGACGTGGACTGGGTTGCCGGTACGTGCGTGATGATTCGAACGCAGGCGTTTCGTGCGGTCGGCGGCTTCGACGAGCGGTTCTTTCTCTATTGGGAAGATGCGGATCTCTGCCAGCGGCTGCGCGCGCGGGGTGGCAGGGTGGTGTTCGTGCCGTCGGCGGTCGTCGAGCATGCGGCGGCGCAAAGCAGCGATCGCGCGCGTGTGCGCTCGCTCGTCGCCTTCCATCGCAGTGCGTTGCGCTACTATGGCAAATACTACCGCGGGCCCGGCCGCATGATCGCGCTGCCGTTCGCGGCCGTGGCGCTCACCGCGCGGCTGTGCGTGAAGGTCACCGCCGCTCTGTGGCGCCGCTGATCGCAACCGAGCCAACGCCATACATGCAGCACGCGTTTACCGTCGATGTGGAGGATTGGTATCAAGGCATTCCGGTGGCGCCGGAGGTGCGGGCGAGTGCGGAGTCGCGTCTCGATCGCGGCCTTGACGCGCTGCTCGATCTGCTGAACGCGCATCATGTGCGTGGTACGTTTTTCGTGCTCGGTCCGGTCGCCGAGCGCTGGCCCAACGCGGTACGCCGCATCGCCGCCGAAGGACACGAAATCGGATGTCACGGCTGGTCGCACGAGCTGCTCTACACGATGACGCCGCCACGGTTTCGCGAAGAGACGATCCGCGCGCGCGCAACGCTGGAATCTCTGACCGGACGCTCGGTCACCGCCTATCGGGCGCCGTACTTCTCGATCACCCGCCAATCGTGGTGGGCGCTCGCGGCGCTTGCCGAACTAGGTTTTCGTTACGACTCGAGTATTTTCCCAGTGCGCAACTGGCGCTACGGCATTCCGGATTTCGATCCCGTGCCGCAGCGCATCGACACTCCTGCGGGCCCCATCGCCGAGTTTCCGATTTCTGTGCGACCAGTCTTGGGGCAGAACGTCCCGATCGCCGGCGGCGCCTACTTCCGCATCTACCCCTATCAAGTGACGCGCGCGAATCTGCGTTGGGCGGAGCGGATGCAGCAACCCGCCGTGTTTTACATCCACCCGTGGGAACTCGACCCGCAGCATCCTCGCGTGCCGTTTTACTGGAAAGCGCACCTGACGCACTACGCCAACCTCACCTCGACCGTGCCACGCCTTCATCGCATGCTCAGCGAATTTCAGTTCGGCCCCGTTGCCGACGTCCTGGATCATGCGGTCGCCTGATACCGTCCGCTCGTACTTCGATCGAGAGGCGCGGCGGTTCGACGCGATCTACGACGAGCGCAAACCGCTGCACTGGCGTCTGCTCGATCGCACCCGGCGTGTGGTCGTCGAGCGCTGGAAATTGATCTGCACTCTGGCGCCGTGCCGCAACGATTGGACCGCGCTCGACGTCGGGTGCGGCTCTGGCCGTTACTCCATCGAGTTTGCGCGGCGCGGTGCCGCGCGCGTGATCGGCGTTGATTTGGCGCCAGCGATGATTGCGCTCGCCCGGAGGCACGCGCAGGACGCGGCGGTCGCGGGCCGCACCGAGTTTGTCGTCGGCTCGTTTCTCGAATTCCAGACGGCAGAGCGATTCGATGTGATCGTGGCGGCTGGTTACTTCGATTACCTCGAAGATCCTGTCGCGCACCTGCGCAAAATGGCCGGCTTGTGTCGCGGTCACATCTACGTGACGGTTCCCAAACGATGGGAATTGCGTGTGCCGTTGCGACTTGCCCGATTTGCGCTGGCGGGAGGCTTCGTTCGCTTCTACAGCGAGCGCGAGTTCCGGCTCGTCACGGAACAGGCGGGGGTGTCGCTTGATCGTTTGTCGATGATCGATCTCGGCCGCGACTGGATTGCGGTGCTACGCATCGGCGCGCCGTGATTTGCCGCGCGATCGGCATGACGCTCGTCTTGCTGGCGAGCAGGACAGCATTTGCGCAGGCGAGCGACGAACCCCAGGTGACCGCGTATCTCTACGACACGACGCGCGTGGAGTCGTGGTCGTTTTTTCAACCCTTTCCTGGCGGCGGCGATCCGGACTACAGCATCTTCGGCAATCGCGCGACGGTTGGCGTGCGCGTGACAAGCCGACGCCTGGACGCCGACGCGGCCGTTCAGTACGCACAGCTGGTCGGTCTTCCCCGAGATGCGATTGGCCCCGGCGCACTCGGAAGCGGCGGCTTCTATTACTTTTCCGCCGAGGCGCCCGAAGCCTATCAGCTCTATTTGAAGACGATGATGATGCGGCTGAAGGACCAGCGCTACGGGGTATCGCTCACGCTCGGTCGCATGGGGTTCTCGTCCGGAGAGGAAAACCGGTCGGGCACCGCATCGATCGATACGTTGACGCACACACGCGTCGGCTCGCGGATGGTTGGCGACTTCGAGTGGTCAGTCTTCCAGCGCGCGTTTGACGGCGCACGACTGGATGTTGATCGCCCGTCCTGGTCCGCCAACGCGGCGCTGTTGTTTCCCACCCAGGGCGGATACGAGGAGTCAGCGAATCCAACTAATTCGAGCGTGAAGGTCATGGCGGCATCAGCGGCCGCCAAGCCGGCCATCCTGCCGTATCAGCAAGCGCAGGTGTTCGTCTATCACTACCGCGATCAGCGCGATGTGACCACGCGACCGGACAATACCTTCCTTCCTACAAACGTTGCGGACGTGGACATGACGACGTTTGGATTCTCCGATGTGGCCGTCGTACCGCTCGGGCGCGGAGAGCTCGATGCCGTCGTGTGGGCGGCACGGCAGAACGGCAATTGGTACGGCGACCGTCACGCCGCGTCGAGCATTGCTGTAGAGGCCGGCTATAACTTTGTCAGCACGCGATGGCAACCCTGGGTGCGCGCGGGTTACGTGTTTGCGTCCGGCGATCGAAACGCGGGCGACGGGCGTCACGAGACGTTCTTTCAGATGGTGCCAAGCATCGACCGGTATTCCCGGTCGACGACGTATGCCTTGATGAACGTTCGCGACCTCTTTGCGCAGCTCGCCATCCAGCCGCACGCGCGCGTGCGCGCAAGCGGAGAGGCGCATCGCGTGTCGCTCGCCACCGCCAACGATCGGTGGTACTACGGCAGCGGCGCGACAAGCCGCACGGGAACGTTCTTCGGGTTCTCCGGACGGTTCGCCGGCGCCGGCACCCGGATTGGCACCGTCGTCGAAGGCAACGCGGAGGTGTCGCTGAACCGCGTGTGGTCATTGAAGGGCTACGTCGGGTGGATGGACGGCGGAGATGTGGTCGAGCGGCTCTTTGCGGGCGATCGGCTCGTCTTTCTGTCGCTCGACAGCGTGGTTCGCTTCTGAACCGGACAGGTTCGCAAGTTCGCAGGTGTGCAGCTAAGCAGGAGCGCCAGCCGTTCGGCTGGCGCTTGCGACGGCACCTAACCCAAAGCTCACTTCAATTCGGAACGCCAACGGCGGGAACCGCTCGAACAATGCCGGCTTCGGCCCGAGCGTTGGAATCGGCTCGATGCCACGATTGCGAACACAAGTGAATCGAGGGGCTAAACCACTCCGACGCGCATAGTTCCCGCGTCGGGGTCTCGAACGGTCACCGCTACATGTGAACAGATCGCGGCGGTACGGCCGCAATTCCTGCAAGCCGTGATCGAGCGAAGCGAGTCGAAGAGCGAACCTGCCAAACCCGCGAACCTGCAGCTATACTTTCCCGATCCATGAAAAAGCTTCTCGCCGTATCGCTTGCCGTGTGGGTGTGCACGCTCGGTCTCGCGGCCGATCAGAATCGCGCGCGCCCGGGTGCCCCGCCGCGGCCGATGGCGGCAACGCCCCAAGGGCCAGTCGCGGCAACGGCGACCGAAACGGTCCAGCAGTACTGCGTCACCTGCCACAGCGAACGCGGGAAAGCCGGCGGCCTTTCACTCGCCGGGTTCGACGTTTCACGCGCACAGGAGCACCCCGACACGTCGGAAAAGATGATCCGGAAGCTGCGTGCCGGCATGATGCCTCCAGCTGGTGCCAGGCGTCCCGATGAAGCCACGCTCGACGCGCTTCGGCGATCGCTCGAAGCGCGGATCGATCAATGGGCGGCGGCAAACCCCAATCCAGGCTGGCGGCCGTTCAGCGCCTGACCCGCGCCGAGTACGCCCACGCCATCAGCGACCTGCTCGATGTGAGCGTTGATGTCACCGCGTTTCTGCCGCCCGACACGATGAGCCAGGGTTTCGACAACATTGCCGACGCACAAGGCTTCTCTCCGGCGTTGCCGCAAGGTTATCTGCGCGCCGCGAGCCACATCAGTCGCCTCGCCGTCGGCGATCCCACCGCGGCGCCGACGACCGCCACCTACCGCGTGCCGGCGATCGAATCACAACTGCGGTACGTCGAAGGCACGCCGTTCGGATCCCGCGGCGGCATCGCAGTGACGCACACGTTTCCGGCCGACGGACTATATGTGTTTCAGGCGACGCTCGTGCGCACTGTGAGCGGAGAGTTGTTCGGCAACACGTCGATCTACATGGCCGGACGCAATGAGCTGCTCGAAATCTCCGTAAACGGTGATCGCGTCGGCGTCATCGAAGTGAACCACGCCATGAGCGACGAAGGAGAAAAGGGGCTCACGCTCGATACGCCGCCCATTTATGTGAAAGCTGGCCCGCAGCATATCGCCGCCGCGTTCGTCCCGCGCTCAGTGGGTCCCGTTGACGACTTGCTGGCGCCCATCGATCAGACGCTGATCGACACGCGCATCGGCACCGGCTACGGGATCACGACGGCGCCGCATCTGCAGGAGCTCGCAATTGCGGGTCCGCGACGCGTCACCGGGGTTTCCGACACGCCCAGCCGGCGGAAGATTTTCAGCTGCCGTCCCACAGCAGCGGCCGAGGAAAAGCGCTGCGCCACGGACATCCTGCGACGGCTTGCGACGCAGGCATATCGCGGGCCGGTCAAGGACGATCTCAACGATCTGCTTGCCTTCTACGATCAGGGGCGCGCCGATGCCGGAGATTTCGAGTCGGGCATTCGTCTCGGCATTCAAGGCATGCTGGCGAATCCGCGATTCCTGTTCCGGGTTGAACAGGCGCCCGCAACTGCAGCGGGGCAGACCTACCGCCTGGCCGAGAGCGATCTCGCGTCGCGGCTCTCGTTTTTCTTGTGGGGGACCCTGCCCGATGCGGAACTGCTGAAGAGCGCTGATGATCGGACTCTCCGCAATCCGCTCGTGTTTGAAAAGCAGGTCAAGCGCATGCTGGCGGACCCGCGCGCGCGCGCGTTGTCGACGCGTTTTGCGGCGCAGTGGCTGCGGCTGCAGGACGTCGAAAAGATTCGTCCCGACGGGCTGTTGTTTCCACAGTGGGATCGTTCGCTCTCAGAGGCGTTCGTCGAAGAAACGGAACGCTTCTTCGACAGCATCGTCCGCGAGAATCGCAGCGTGCTCGATCTGCTCACCGCTGATTACACCTACGTCAACGAGCGCCTTGCGCGCCACTACGGCATCGGCAACGTCACGGGACCCGAATTCCGCCGCGTGTCGCTGCCGGACTCTCGGCGTGGTCTGTTGACACAGGGCAGCGTGCTGCTCTTGACGTCGGTCGCCGACCGCACGTCGCCGGTTCAGCGCGGCAAGTGGGTGTTACAAGTGCTGCTCGGTTCGCCGCCACCGCCTCCGCCGCCGAACGTCCCGGCACTCGAGGACACCAAGGCTGCGGCTGAAGGGCGATTCCTGTCCGTCCGCGAACGCATGCAGCAGCATCGATCGAACCCGGCGTGCACATCGTGCCACCGCGTCATCGATCCGATCGGACTCGCGTTGGAAAACTACGACGTGACTGGTCAGTACCGCATCAAGGACAACGGCGTTCCAGTGGATTCCACGGGCGAGTTGTACGACGGCACGAAGATGGAAGGCGCCGCCGGGTTGCGAAGCGCGATGCTGAAACACAAGGACGCGTTCCTCACCACGTTCGCCGAGAACCTGATGACCTACGCGCTCGGCCGCCGGCTCGAGGCCTACGACATGCCGGCGGTGCGCGTAATCGTGCGTGAGGCCGAAAAGCAGGATTATCGCATCGGCGCATTCATCACGGGCGTGACGAAAAGCGCAGCGTTTCAGATGAGTCGTCTCGAGAGAGTAGCGAGTAACGAGTAGCGACTAGCGAGGATGCACACAATGGTCATCACCAAGCGCTATCTGTCGCGCCGAACGGTTTTAAAAGGCTTGGGCGTCTCCGTGGCGTTGCCGTTTCTCGACGCCATGACGCCCGCCGGAACCGCGCTGGCAAAGACCGCCGCGAAAGGAAAGGTCCGTTTTGTTGCCATCGAGATGGTCCACGGGGCGGCTGGCAGCTGCAAATTCGGCGAAAAGATGAACCTGTGGTCACCGGCTGTCGTAGGCCGCCAGTTCGATCTCTCGCCAACGTCGATGGCGCCCCTGGAACCGTTCCGCGACTATCTGACCATCGTGAGCAACACCGACGTGCGCATGGCCGAAGCGTTCACGACACCGGAAATCGGCGGCGATCACTTCCGCGCCAGCGCGGTATTTCTCACGCAGATGCATCCCAAGCAGACCATGGGATCGGATCTGCAGGCCGGGACGTCGATCGATCAGATTTACGCGCGCCGTTTGGGACAGGACACACCCATTCCCTCGATGCAGCTTTGTATCGAGAGCGTGGATCACTCTGGCGGCTGCGAATATGGCTACTCGTGCGCGTACACGGATGCCATCAGTTGGGCCTCGCCGAGTGAGCCACTGCCGATGCTGCGCGACCCCCGCGCCGTGTTCGATCAGATGTTTGGCGTGGGCGCGATGCCAGAAGAGCGCGCTCGCCGCCGCCGCGAGGATCGCAGCATCCTCGACACCATGGTGGCCTCGATCGATCGTCTCAAGGCCCAACTCGGAGCAGCCGATCGCGCGCGCCTTACCGATTATCTCGACGACGTGCGCGAGATCGAGCGGCGGATTCAGAACGTCGAGGCGTTCAATCGCAGCGGCGAACGACGTGAGCTGCCGGATGCGCCCGTGGGCGTCCCCGACTCGTACGAGGAGCACGTCAAGTTGATGTTCGATCTGCAGGCCATTGCCCTTGCATCGGAGATAACGCGGGTGTTCGCCTTCAAGATGTCGCGTGACGTATCGGGTCGCGTGTTCCCGTCGACTGGAGTGACGACTGGCTTCCACAACGCTTCGCATCACAACGAGCGAGACGAACGCGTGCTCGATTTCGCCAAGATCAATCGTTATCACGTCAGCCTCGTGCCGTACTTCCTCGAGCGGCTCAAGAAGACACCGGACGGAGACGGTAACCTGCTCGACAACATCGTCGTCATGTACGGCTCACCAATGGGCAATCCTAACGTGCACAATCACAAGCGCTGCCCGTTGTTCCTCGCGGGGAAGGCGGGTGGCTACCTGAAGGGCGGTCTGCATCTCAAAGCCCCCAACGGAACGCCGATGGCGAATGCGTTCCTGACGCTGCTGCACAACGCTGGACTGGACGAGATGCGGTCGTTTGGCGACAGCACGGGCGAGCTCGATTTGAACGCGGCGGCGGAGACAACGGTCGCCGCGCGCGGGTAGGAGCGACGCCATGACGACGAGGACCTGGAGCGGCGGGGTGCTGGTTGCCGCACTAGCCGCCGTGAGCTTGTCGATCACGCTACGAGCGGCGGAGTCGATTGCCGACGTCGCCATGCGCGGCGATCGCACGGCCGTGCTCGCGTTAATCAAGCAGGGCGCCGATGTGAATGCCACACAGGGCGACGGCGTGACGGCGCTGCATTGGGCGGCGCGGCACGGAGACGGCGAGCTGGCCACTGCGCTGCTCGTCGCAGGCGCCAACGCCCGAGCGACAACACGGTTCGGCGCCTACACGCCGCTGCACCTTGCGGCAGAGCGCGCCGCGGCGCCGATCATCAAGGCGCTCGTGGACGCAGGCGCGGTCGTGGACGCGACGACCAGCACCGGCGCAACGCCGCTGATGTTTGCCGCAGCCGCTGGTGATCCGGCTGCGATTAACGCACTTCTGGATGCCGGCGCCAGCGTCAACGCCGCAGAAACCGATCGCGGGCAAACGCCGCTAATCTTCGCTGCCGCAAACAACCGGGTCGACGCGGTCAAGCTGCTGGTTGCGCGCGGCGCAAATCCCAATACGGCGACCAGACTGACGGACCTGATGGCGCTCAGCCGCAACGGCGAGAATCCAGATGGAAGGAACCGTGCCGTCAAGCAGGAGGCGCGCCGGCCGGCGAACACGCGCGTGCTGATGCCCGGCATCGAGCGGCAGCACCTCATCAACGAGCAGGTGGCATGGCAAGGCGGGATGACGCCGCTTCTCTATGCGGCGCGCCAGGGTACATCGAGCTTGCCAAAACCCTCCTCGACTCCGGCGTCGACGTCAACCAGCGCAAAGGCGGTGACAACGCGTCCGCCCTCCTGGTTGCGACGATCAACGGTCACTTCGATCTCGCCAACGTGCTGCTCGAACGCGGGGCCGATCCGAATCTGGTTGCCGAAAACGGGGTCGCAGCGCTCTACGGCGCGATCAATCTGATGTGGGCGCCGCGAGCCGGTTATCCACAGCCGCGCGCACATCTCAATCAGAAGCTGAGTTATCTCGATTTGATGAAGCGCCTGCTCGATGGCGGCGCGGATCCGAATCAGCGCGTCAACAAGAAGGTGTGGTACTCGAACTACAATTTCGATCAGTCCGGTGTCGATGAAGTTGGCGCGACGCCGTTCTGGCGCGCGGCGTATGGAGCAGACATCGACGCGATGAAGCTGCTCGTCTCGTACGGTGCGGATCCGAACATTGGGACCACCAAGCCGGTGCAGCGGCCGGAAGTCGGCGACGCCGGCCGGCGCGAGATGGTGGATGTGTCGGGCGTGCCGCCCGTGCCCACGGGAGGTCCCGCTGTGCCGCCGCTCCTCGCCGCGGCAGGCGTCGGTTACGGCGAAGGCTTTGCCGGCAACTCCCATCGTCATTCACCCGTCGGGATGCTTGCGGCGGTGAAATACCTCGTCGAGGAGCTCGGCGCGGATGTGAACGCGCGCGATCACGAAGGCAACTCGGCGCTCCACCATGCGGCTGCGCGCGGAGACACCGACATGATCCGCTACCTCGTGTCGAAGGGCGCCGATGTACGGGTCGTCAACCGCGAAGGGCAGACCACAGCGGATATGGCGAACGGGCCGGTGCAGCGCGTGCAGCCATGGCCGGAGACGCTGCAGCTGCTGGAGAGTCTGGGCGCGAAAAACAATCACAAATGTTTGTCCTGTTAGCGCGGATTGGCCTCGTTTTCTTGCTGTCACGACCCTCTCTGCGCAACAACCCACGTTTAAGTCTGGCGTCGACCTCGTAAGCGTCGACGCCGTGGTGGTCGGCCGCGACGGCCACCCAGCTGAAGATTTAGGCCCCGACGACTTCGTCCTCAAAATTGATGGCCGCGCCCGACGAATTGTGTCGGCGCAATTCGTTGCGTCGTCAGCGACGGCCAGTCCGGCGCTCACACTGGCCTCTTCGCATTTCACGTCGAACGAACGAATCAACGCCGGCCGCCTCGTGATTCTGGCCGTCGATCAGGCTCATATCCGCCGAGTCGAGGGGCGTGCGGCGCTCCGCGCCGGCGCCCAGTTCATCGCCACGCTCGACCCGATCGATCGCGTCGGTGTGACCGGTCTCGGGCAGATTGGCACGCTCGAGCTGACACGCGATCATCGTGCGGCCGAGCGTCGGCTCGAACGGCTGGTCGGCATGACCGATCCGGTATTTCTCCAGTTCAATGTCGGGCTGAGCGAGGCGTTGCAAATCGCCGACGGCAGCCGCACGTGGCTGGCTGATGCCGTGCTGCGCGAATGCGGGCAAACGCTGGCGGCATACACCAGCCCGGCGCGCACCGCCGAGGAGAATAGCGGGAATCGCGACGCCTGTCCGCAGCAGCTGGAGCAGGAGGCGCGCGCCGTCGCGGAGCACGCGCGATCGCAGGCGCGAATCTCGTTGAGCGCGCTCGAATCGTTGGTCGCGAGCCTCAAGGACTTCGAAGGACCAAAAACGCTCGTGCTCCTGTCCGAGGGGCTGGTCACGGATCCGCGGCTGATCGACTTTGCCGAGCTCGCCGCTACCGCACACAACGCGCGCGTCTCGATTTATGTGCTGCAGCTCGAGGTCCCGACGTTCGAGGCGGCGCAGGATCGCATCTCGCCCACGTTCATGCAGGATCAGCAGGTGCGCGGCGACGGGCTCGCGCGGCTGGCCGGCGCCGCGCGCGGCGC
>JBKPAJ010000202.1:0-6077 GCA_046726375.1 Acidobacteriota bacterium | reverse complement strand
GTCCGCGCGTTCGACAAAGACACGGGCAAGGTCTTGTGGGAACGCGCGCTCGACGCGAATCCCGAAGGTCTCGCCGCAACCTACGAGGTGGACGGCCGCCAGTACGTCGTGTTCTGCGCGTCTCATTATGCTGAAGTCGAGGACGGCAACATCGCGATCTTCAAGGGCGCGGCTTCGGCGCAGGGCTACTACGTCTTTGCGCTGCCCGCTTCCGCTCGCCTGAAAACCGACGCGAGCTCTGGCGAGATCTCGCCGCCGCGGCCGCACGGCCGCGAAGATGGGCCCAGGAGGACATCGTTTTGAGACTGCAGGGGAAACGCGCGCTTGTGACCGGCGCGGCGCGGGGGATCGGCCGGGGCATCGCCGAGGTCTTTGCAGACGAGGGCGCCGACGTCGCGGTCAACGACTTCGAGAACATCTCGAAGGCGGAAGAAGTGGTGCGCGCGATTACCGCCAAGGGGCGAAAAGCGATCGCGGTCAAGGGAGATGTCGCGAAACGCGGCGATGTGGAGCCGATGATCGACCAGGCGTGGAAGGAGCTCGGGTCGATCGACATTCTGGTGAACAATGCGGGCATCGAAACGATCGTCCCGTTTCTCGAGTTGACCGATGAACAATGGACGCGTCTTGTCGACGTCAATCTGCGGGGCGCCTGGCTCTGCTCGCAGGTGCTCTGCAGGCGCGTCGTCGCGGAGCGACGCAAGGCGAGCATCGTCAACATCGGATCGATTCAAGCCGCCAAGGTGCTTCCCGGGCGCACTCACTACGCACCGAGCAAGCTGGGGCTCGAGGCCCTCACCCGCAACATGTCTGCTGAGATGACGCCGCAGGGAATTCGCGTGAACTGCGTCCACCCGGGGTTGATCGACACACCGATGACCGAATGGGTGATGAAGAATCCAGAGATCCTGCCCAATGTGCTCGCGCAGATCTCGCTCGGGCGCGCGGGCGAGCCTCGCGAGATCGGAAAGGTGGCGGCGTTTCTCGCCTCCGATGACGCGAGTTATGTGACCGGCCAATCGCTCTTCGTGGATGGTGGTTGGCAAGGGAAGTAGATGCGCGATGTGGCGGGTGTTGGATGTGGCGATGTGATCTGGCGACGTGGTGATGTGGTGATGCGCGCGAGGCTGATCGATCTCAGCATGGAAGTCTTCCAGGGGATGATGACCTACCCGAACGTTGCCAAGCCGGTCATCGTCGAAATGGAGAGCTACAGCCAGATGGCCAAGAGCGTTGGCACCGATCAGTACGGCGTCAACGAGATCACGAATCACTGCATGATCGTCACCGGCGATCACATCGGCACGCATATCGACTCGTGGGGACACGTTAAACCCGACGCGCCGCGAGCCGAAGGCATTCCGATCGAGTACTGTTACGGCGACGGCGTCGTGCTCGACCTCACGCACAAAGCGCCTGGTGACGAAATCAGCGTGGGCGATATCGAGACGGCCGAACAAAAACTCGGCGGCTATACGATCAAGCCGCTCGACATCATCCTGTTGCGGACCGACGCGGCGAAGAAGCGGCTCGATAAGGCGTACCTCACCGATCATCCGGGCATGACGAAAGAATCGGTGCACTTTCTTCTCGATCGCGGCGTCAAAGTGATGGGCATCGACGCCATCGGATTCGATCCGCCGGTGGCCAAGATGTTCGAGCGCAAGAAATTCTGGGAAGCGCACCGGGTGATGCGCGAACGCGAGTATTACCACCTCGAGAACCTCTGCAATCTGCATGAGATCCCTGCGCCCTATCACTCCTTCACGGTGAGCGTCCTGCCGGTCAAGTGGCGCGGCGCGTCGGCGGCCCCCGTCCGCGCCGTGGCGATTGTCAACGCCTGACCGCCGAACGACACAGCATGACGTCGCCTGAACAGTTGTTCCGCTTCGACGGCAAAGTTGCGCTGGTTACGGGAGGCTATGGCGGAATAGGCGAAGTCGTGAGCCGAGGCCTGGCGGCGGCGGGTGCGAGGGTGGCGATCGCTGGACACAACGCAGAAAAGGCGCGCGCCTGCGCGGCCGCGATCACGCAGCGCGGCGGCGAGAGCTTCGCGGCCACATTCGACTCGGCGTCGGTGCCGGAAACGCGACGCATGATCGACGACGTGGCGCGGCATTTCGGCCGGCTCGACATTCTGGTCAACTGCGTCGGCCTGAATCGGGAGGAAAAAGCCGAAGAGGTCAGCGAGGAGTTGTTCGATTACGTGATGGACGTCAACCTCAAGAGCGCGATGTTTCAAGCGCAGGCGGCGGCACGTCACATGATTCGGCAGGGCAGGGGCGGCAAGCAGGTGCACATCGGGTCGGTCCGGACGCTGCTTGCCCTGCGCGGTCGAGGGTATGCTGCCTACTGCGCCAGCAAAGGCGGTCTCGCGATTTTGTGCAAGCAGCTTGCCGCTGAGTGGGCACCGCACAAAATCAACGTCAACGTCGTCGCGCCGACTTTTGTACGGACACAGCAGGTTGCGCACATGTTGTCGGACCAACAGTTCTACAATGCGCTCGTCGCGCGCATCCCGCTCGGCCGGATTGCGGAACCTGACGATGTGTGGAACGCCGTGTCGTTCTTCATTTCGCCGGCATCAGACTTCGTAACTGGACAGACGCTCTATCTGGACGGCGGCATAACGGCGACGCAGTAGGAGGACACCGTGAGGCAGCTTCTCATCTCGGCGGCACTCTGTGCGGTGGTGATGGTCACGCTCGCATCGCAGGCGCAGAGTCCAACGTCACAAAACGGCACGCCGCAAAAACCGGGGTCGCAGCCCGCTCCCACTGCGGACCCGTACGCGACCAACGCGGCCCCAGGGGCGACAAACTTTCCGCTCGCCGCGCCCGCGGGCAAGGACAGCAACGCACGCGGCGCCGCACCTACCGGCGCCGTGAATCAGGGCGCATTCGATCCGGGCACGTGGAAGTACGGATCGGCGTTCAATCCACCGGCGGGCGCCAAGATCTGGAATCCGGTGAAGCTCAAGATGATGCAGGGCGGAAAGGTGACCGGCGGCACGCTCTTCAGCGCCACTGACCCGTCGACCTACTGCGCCATGGCAAACGCGGGCTATGACTTCATCTGGACTGAGATGCAGCACGATCAACACGACTGGGGATCGGTGTCGCGCATGTGGCGCGCGTGCCCGCATGCCAAGGCGGTGCCCGGCGCGCGCGTGGCGTATGCCGACGAACGCGAGATCCAGCACGCCACCGACGCCGGCGCGCTGGTCATCGTTGTCCCGACCGTCGATACGGTCGAGGAAGCGATCGAGGCGCGCAACTGGACGTATTTTCCGCCGCTCGGCCGGAGGAGCAGCGGCGGCGGTCAGGCGTTCGACGCGGCGATGTGGGGCGGCGTGCCGGGCGGGTATCGCAACACCGCGAACGACAACATCGTTCTGATTCTGATGATCGAGACGCTCGAAGGCTTGAACAACGCGGACGCGATCGCGAAGGTGCCGGGCATCACCGCCGTCTTCGCGGCGAGCGGCGATCTCGGCAACTTCACTGGCTATCGCCAGGGCTCGCCCGATTACGAGCGCGCGATCAACATCGTGCACGACGCCGCCATCAAGGCGGGTGTGCGGTTGTGTGGACCGTTTGCCTGGCGCGATCGGGCGGACTTCACCTGCTTCCAGGCGGGAAGCGAAACGGCCGCGATTGCGCGAGGGGTTGCGGCGGAACTGGGGCCGTTGGCCAATACGCAGGGGAAACCGGAGGTAGGACCCTTCGCGGCGAAACCGTCTTCGCAATAAGCCGCGACTCTATTCCTTACGTCGGTTCCTTCCATTGGTTCCACACGCATGTTCGACGAAGTTGTCGAACCATCGTGAACGTGCGTGCGGAACTCACGGAAGGAACCCACGGAAGGAACCTCCGTAGCGAACCCACGGAAGGAACCCACGGAAGGAACTCACGGAAGAAACCCCCGGAAGGAACCCCCGGAAGGAACCCCCGTGAGGAACCCACGTTACTGAGATATGCGGATAGCCCCGCCGAACGGATTGACGCCCACCTTGTAGCGCGCGGCGACAGTCATCGTTTTCAAATCGATCACGGCAATGTCGCCCTCGCCGGAATTCATGACGTAGAGCTTCGTGCTGTCGGGCGAGAAGACCGGGAACCCTGGTCCGCGTCCGAGCTTCACGGTGGCAGCGACGTCCTTCTTCGCTGCATCCAGAATCGCCACATCTTGTGAGCCCGAGTGCGTGGAGGCCGCCCACTTGCCATCCGGCGACACTGCCATCCGGCCTGCGCCTTGCCCCAGGTTCTTCAAGACCTGGACTACTTCGTCCTTCTTGCCGTCGATGACGTGCACGGTACCGTCGCGATCGTTATGAATCCAGACCTCGCCGTTAGGGGCGAAGCCAACGCCGACCGGGCCGCCCTCGATCGGGATGATCTTCACGATGCGCTCGCTGTTCGTGTCGATGACCAGCACGCGATTGTCTTCGCGCATCGGGTAATAAAGCTTGTCGGTCCCCGGTTGGATCGCAAGAAAGTGACCGCCGCGCAATACGACATCGATCTTCTTGATCACTTTGCTGGCTTTGGTGTCGTACACGACGATGCCCGGGATGTCGGCGTTCTCGAGACCGACGTACAACTTGCTGCCGTCGGTGGTGAGCGCGATGCCGTGCGGCGATGCCGACCCGTTCGCTCGTGAGGAGCGGAAGAACTCCGACTCGATCCGGCCCTTTTCTTTGAATGACGTCGCGTCGAGGATCACCACGTGAGGCCCGTTGGGGATCGCGCCGTAGAAGGTCTTTCCATCCGCAGACGCGACACCTTCGTGCGGCTGATCCGCGGCGATGAACTTGTTGAGGACCTTGCCGGTCGCCGGATCGAGCTCGTAAGCGGTGTGATCGCTGTGGCTCAACGCGACGATGGTGTGCGACTGGGCGAGGGCCGCGGCCGGAAGCCAAAACAGGAAGGTGGACACGATGGCTGCGCGCATAAGCTTCTCCTCGTGCAGGTGCCGGCGCGCATCATACACTGTGCGCGATGATCAAGCCCGTTCAGTGGAAGGCCTTTCTCACCACCTTTTTCGCCTGGGTATTGGACGCGTTTGATTTCACCATTCTCACCTTCGTCCTGATCGACATTCAGCAAAGCTTTTCCGTCAACAAGGCGCTCGCCGGACTGCTGGGTACGGTCACGCTGTTGTTTCGCGTCGTTGGCGGCATCGGCGCAGGCACCGCGGCTGACCGCTGGGGTCGCAAAGGCCCCATCCTGTTTTCGATCGGGTGGTACACGCTGTTCGCGTTCTTGAGTGGCCTCTCGACCAGCTACGTGATGCTCTTCGCCTTCCGCGGGCTGTTCGGCATCGGCATGGGCGGCATGTGGGCGGCGGGGATGCCGCTCGCGCTCGAGCACTGGCCCGCCCACTTGCGCGGTTTCGGATCGGGACTACTGCAAGCGGGTTACTCGGTTGGCTTCCTGTTGTCATCGGTCGTGTATCAGTTTGGCTACCCGCTGGTGAGCGCCGATCGCGACTGGGGGTGGCGGATGATGTTGTGGTCGGGCGTGATTCCCGCGATGGCGGTGTTTGCGGTGATGTGGACCGTGCCGGAAAGTCCAGTGTGGCTCGAGCAGCAGCGCCGCACAGGCGGCAAGCGGCGTATGTCGCTGGCGCGGTTGTTCGATCGCGATCTTCGCGGCGTGACGATTCACACGTCGATTCTCATGGGCGGGTTCGTGTCGATGTATTACGCGACCACCTTCTGGTATCCGACGCTGCTGGCAATGCTCGATCAGCGGCCGCTGGCGTTTCTGATCGGTACCAACGGCGGCGCGGTGATCGGATCGGTCGCGTTCGGCAGTCTCTCGGAGCGATGGGGAGGACGCCGCGGCGCTGCGACGCTGGGCATGGCGATCAGCTTGCTGGGCGTGCCCTTGTTCGTCGGGTCGTCGAGCTATTGGGGATTGCTCACGGGCGCATGGATGATGGGCTTTTTTGCCGCCGGGGCATGGGGCATCGTCCCGGGCTACCTTGCCGAACGCTTTCCTACGGAAGCACGCGGCGTCGGCACCGGCTTCGCCTATCACGCCGGAGTCGGCATCGGCTCGTATACGCCCTAT
>JBKPAJ010000201.1:0-21709 GCA_046726375.1 Acidobacteriota bacterium | reverse complement strand
TCCAGGTCACACTCAAGTACGGGCTCAACGGCACCAAGTTGGAGCCGACCTCGCTGCCAGCACGCTGCGTCGACTGTACCCCGTTTCATCCCACAGGGTGCGTCGTGGCGCATGGGACACTCAAGTGAATTGAGGGGTTAGATGTCGCCATCGCTTTCGCGCGAGGAGGTGCTCCGGATCGCCTCACTCGCGCGGCTCGAACTCACGCCGGACGAAATCGAGCTCTTCACACGGCAGCTCGCGGCGATTCTGGAATACGTCGCCCAGATCCGCGACCTCGACACCTCCGGTGTGCCGCCAACGTCGCACATCCTCAATCAACCGCTCGAACGGGATGACCAGCCGGTCGATTCGTTGCCGCGCGATGCCGCGCTCGCCAACGCGCCGGACGCGGCCCGACACGCCGGGCTCTTCAAAGTGCCGCGAGTGTTCGGATGACGCCGACGGATCTCACCGCCACGGCGCTCGCCGCACGCATCGCTGCACGAGAGATCACGGCTGCGGACGCATGCCAGGCGGCGCTCGACCGCATCGCGCGACGTGATGGCGAGCTGCACGCCTTTCATACTGTTGTTGCCGACCGCGCGCTCGCGCGTGCGAGGCAGCTTGACGCAACCCAGGCGTCGGGAATGCCGATCGGTCCTCTGCACGGCGTGCCGATTGCCCTCAAGGACAACATGTGCACGCGCGACGTGCTGACCACGGCTTCGTCCCGCATCCTGGACGGTTTTGTGCCGCCCTACGACGCGACCGTCGTCCGCAAGCTGGAGTCGGCCGGGGCGGTCATCATCGGGAAGACCAACCTCGATGAATTCGCGATGGGATCGTCAACTGAGAACTCGGCGTTCGGACCGTCACGAAATCCGTGGGCGACCGATCGCACGCCGGGAGGCTCGAGCGGCGGATCGGCCGTTGCCGTCGCCGCCCGCATGGTGCCGGCCGCGCTCGGCTCGGACACCGGAGGCTCGATTCGTCAACCGGCGGCGCTCAGCGGAATCGTGGGCTTGAAACCGACCTACGGACGGGTGTCGCGCTACGGACTGCTGGCATTTGCTTCGTCGCTGGATCAGATTGGGCCCCTGACCAGGACCGCGGAAGATGCCGCGCTGCTACTGGAGGTGATTGCCGGCGCCGATCGCAATGATTCGACGGCTGCAGCGCAGCCGGTCCCCCCCTATCGTTCGGCCTTGACTGGCGACGTCAATGGACTGCGCGTCGGCGTGCCGCGAACCGTCCTCGCCGAAGGCGTCGATGCCGAGGTCCTGCGCGCGTTCGACACGTCGATTGGCGCGCTTCGATCGAAGGGCATAGAAATCATCGAGGTCGACCTCCCGCATGCGCGATATGCGATTCCTATTTATTATCTGATCGCCACGGCGGAGGCCTCGTCGAACCTCGCGCGTTACGACGGCGTGCGGTATGGTCTGCGCGCGCCGCTCGGCAAGGATGCAACCCTGCAGGCGATGTATGACCGTACGCGCGACCAGGGATTTGGCGCCGAGGTGAAGCGCCGGATCATGCTCGGCACCTACGTGCTCAGCCACGGTTATTACGACGCGTACTATCTCAAAGCGCAGCAGGTGCGCACGCTCGTGCGGCGCGATTACGAAGATGCATTCGAGCGCGTCGACATCGTGGCGATGCCAACGACACCGACACCGGCGTTCAGGTTGGGAGAGAAGACCAGCGATCCGATCCAGATGTATCTCGCCGACGTGTTTACAGTGAGCGCGAATCTTGCCGGGTTGCCCTCGATCAGCATCCCGGGCGGCTTCTCTCAGTGCCGCCTTCCGATTGGGCTGCAGTTGACGGGACGGCCGTTCGATGAAGCAACGCTGCTGCAGGTGGCCGATGCGTATCAACGCGAGACAGACTGGCACGAGCAGCGGCCGGCCTGAAGGCCGGCCGTCACAGGTGATCCGTCATTGGCGGGAAATTCCAGGCCGACCATCGCGCAAGACGTACTTTTGAATCTTCCCTGTGGCGGTCTTGGGCAGCTCGGCGACGACAGTGAAGCTGTGCGGCACCTTGAAATGGGCCATATGCTCGCGACAGAACGTGTGCAGTTCGCCGTCAGCCACCGATGCCCCTGACTTGGTGACAATCCACGCGTGTGGCGCCTCGCCCCATTTGGCATCGGGCAAGCCCACGACGGCTGCTTCCTGCACGGCGGGATGTCGAAGCAGCATCGCCTCCACTTCGACCGACGAAATATTCTCGCCGCCGCTGATGATGACGTCTTTCAAGCGGTCGCGGATCTCAACGTATCCGTCCGGATGAACAACGGCGGCGTCGCCGGTATGAAACCAGCCGTCGCGAATCACCGCGGCGGTCGCATCGGGATCGTTGAAGTAGCCTTCCATCACGACGTTGCCGCACACGACGATTTCGCCGAGCGTGGCGCCATCGCGCGCAACCTCCTTGCCGGTTTCGTCGACCACTCGCAGCTCACCCGACGTGATCAGCTCGACGCCCTGCCGCGCTTTCACGACGGCGCGCTGCTGCAATGGCAACGCGTCGTGCTCGGGGCGCGGCTCACACACGGTGATGAACGGCGCGGTCTCGGTCAACCCGTAGACGTGCGTCACGTTCCACCCGAGACCTTCTTCCAGGCGCTGGATCGTGACCGCCGCGGGCGGCGCACCGGCAGTGAGCACCCGGACGCCGCGTGGTGCGCCGGCTTTCACCTCGTCGGGGGCGTTTGCCAGCCCAATCAACACGGTGGGCGCGGCACACAACATCGTGATCCGCTCTTCGCGGATCAAACGGAAGACTGCGACGGGTTCCACCTTGCGCAGGCACACATGGGCCGCACCGGCTGCGGTCACGATCCACGTGAACGTCCATCCATTGGCATGGAACATCGGCAGCGTCCACAGGTATCGATCGGCCGGCGACATGGCCACATGAACGAGCGTGCCCACCGCGTTCATCCACGCGTTGCGATGCGTGATCATGACGCCCTTCGGACGAGACGTCGTGCCGCTGGTGTAATTGATCGTCAGGAGATCGTCCTCAGCGATCGCGGGGCGATCGACATTTCCGCTTGCCTTGGCGGCCAGATCTTCGTAGTCCAGCCACCCGTCTCGCGCGCCGGAGAGCGCCACGAAGTGACGGACACCGGTCAGATCGCGGCGGATCGCGTCGACCGCGTCGAGATGGTCGCGATCAACGCACACGACAACGGCGCCGCTGTGCTGAATCAGATATTTGAAATCGTCCCCGATGAGACGGAAATTGATTGGCACGAGCACCCCGCCGATTTGCGGCACCGCGTAGAACGATTCGAGCTGCGCGTGCGTATTGGGCGAGATATACGCAACCCGATCACCTTGACGAACGCCCAGCGCTTGTAGTGCCGACGAGACGCGATCACAACGCGCAAAGAAGTCGCCGTAGGGCCAGCGCGCGGCGCCGTCGATCACGCCTTCGCGATCGGCGTAGAGGCGCCGCGTTCGCCGCATGAATTCGAGTGGGGTCAGAGGGACGCGCATATCAGGTGTCAGGTGTCAGGTTATCGGAAGGCGTCCCTCAACTTCGTGGATTGTCCGCCGGCACGACGATGGTCACCTCACCCAGCGCCTTGAGCGCCCGTGCCAGTCCGGCAATCCCCCGCGCGCGCACCCTGTCGTCATTGGTAATGCGATACCCGGTTTGCGCGTGAACGCCGGAGTGCGCGGCCGGCACCACGCACCCCAAGGCAAGCAGGATGAGCAGACCGATCGGACGCAGCGGGTTCATGGGCGCATTGTAGCGCCCCAGCGATTTACGCCACTGCCGGCGGACGCCGGAGGATGGCCCATAACAACAGCGCGAACAGGATGAACGGCGTGAGCGGCAGGACGATGGCAACAACGGCCACGAGGAGAGCGACGATCAGAATTGCCGGCAACGCGATCGTGGCTACCGCGAGGCCGAGCACGCCCAAGGTCAGGCCGACGGGGATCCACAGGAGCTTGAGGAGGAGCCTGATCGGGAAAAACACGGCCCAGAGGACGAGCCGCAGCAGAAAGAACACAAACGCGAGCACGACCGCGATCGAAAAGCCCACCACTGCCAGCATCGCCAGCATGAAGAGCGTGATCACAGGTCCCCTCCCAAAAAGAAAGATACGAAGGAGCGGACGTGTGAGTTCAAAGTTCGAAGTTCGAAGTTCGAAGTTGCGAAGTTCGACTTTGAACCTTGCGCTATCTCGTGTCGAAAACCGCCTTGAAATCCGGCAGGTCCCACTCGACCAGGCCGCTGCGGACTTCGGCCATGGCGATCCGCTCCGCCTTGGTCGGGCGAGCGGCCGTGTCGGCCTCGTGGGTTTCGGCAAGGCGTGGCTTTGCGCCGCGGCGCAGCTGCTTGGCGCGGAGGGCCGAGACATCCACGTATAAAAAGCGGCTTTCAATCGGAGGCACCGGCTCGCGCGGGATCCGGCTTTCTTCGGCCTGAGGGGCCTCTACCTGCTGGACTTCCTCGTCAGACATAGCCTTTCAGTCTATTACATCGACACAAGGCTAGTCACGCTTTACGAAAATCCCTATCAACCACGAGATGACGCTCGTTGCCAATGCTCCCAAAATCGCGCTCGTGGCCGACGCAATCTGGAAGCCAGGCACCACCGCGGCCGCCAGCCCGAACGCCAAGCCGTTGACCACCAGGTAGAAGAGGCCGAGCGTGAGCACGGTGAAAGGGAGCGTCAGGATCACCAGGATCGGCCTGATGATCGCATTGACGAGCCCGAGAACCACCGCCGCGATCGCCAACGCGCCCCACGAGGAGAACGTTACGCCCGGCACAATCATAGCGGTCAGCCACAGCGCCACGCCGACGATCGTGGCATGCAGCAAAAAGCCAAGCATCGATTGATCGTAGTCGAAAAAAGAAAAGGACCAGGGCCCAACGGAACCCTGATCCTTTGCACTGTCAGCTTTCGCTCTCAGCCTTTAACCCGCTTCAACCTGATACCTGATCAGGCCACTTCGACGTTGATCGTGCGCGGCTTGGCTTCCTCGCGGAACGGCAGCTTCACTGTGAGCACGCCGTTCTTGTATTCCGCGCCGACTTTTGTCGGGTCAACGGTGACGGGCAGCGAGAACGTGCGCACGAAGCTGCCATAGGCGCGCTCGACGCGATGGAAGTTCTCCTGCTTGATCTCCTCCGAGAGTTTCCGCTCGCCGCGAACCGTCAGCGCGTTGTTCTCGACCGTCAGCTCGATGTCTTCGCGCGTCATGTCGGGGAGCTCCACTTTCATCACGAGCGCGCCTTCCGCTTCGTAAATGTCAACCGGCGGAACCCAGGTGCCCCGATTCATCAGATGATCTTCCTGCCCGCGGTTGCTCCATGCGTCGTTGAACAGCCGGTTCATACGGTCCTGAAGGACTGACAGATCACGAAATGGATCGAAACGAACAATCGCCATTGCTTCCTCCATCAGCTTTCGGCCTTCAGCTATCAGCGATCAACGTTCTTGCTGAAAGCTGACAGCTGTCAGCTGAACGCCGGTTATCTCGTTCCCGCAAATTCCTCGTCGACGACTTCGCCTTCCTTGACCGACGATTCGTCGCCGCCTGTTGCACCACCGGTCGACGGACGGTTCTGATTCGCCTTGTAGAGCGCTTCGGCCATCGCATGCGAGGCCTGCTGCAGCTCGGTGGCGGCCGACCGAATCTTGTCAACGTCTTCGCTCTTCACGGCGTCCTTTGCCGCGGCGAGCGCCGACATCGCACGGCTCGTCTCGGTTGCGCCGAGCTTGGCCTTGTTCTCGTCGAGCGTCTTCTCCGTGGAGTAGATGAGCGCGTCCGCCTGATTGCGCGCCTCGATCTGCTCGCGCCGGGCCTGATCCTCGGTCGCGTGCGTTTCGGCGTCCTTGACCATGCGCTCGACTTCGTCCTTCGCGAGGCCGCTCGAGCCGCTGATCGTGATCGCCTGCTCCTTGCCGGTCGCCTTGTCCTTTGCCGCCACGTTCACGATGCCGTTGGCATCGATGTCGAACGTGACTTCGATCTGCGGCAGGCCGCGCGGCGCCGGCGGCAACCCAACGAGCTGGAACCGTGCGAGGGTGCGGTTGTCGCGCGCGAGCGGCCGCTCACCCTGGAGCACGTGCACTTCGACGCTCGTCTGGTTGTCGGTCGCCGTCGAGAAGATCTCGCTCTTTTTCGTCGGGATCGTCGTGTTGCGCGCGATCAGCGTCGTCAGGACGCCGCCGAGCGTCTCGATCCCAAGCGACAACGGGGTGACGTCGAGGAGCAGAACGTCCTTCACTTCACCCGCCAGCACGCCACCCTGAACCGCAGCACCGACTGCCACGACTTCGTCGGGATTGACACCCTTGTGCGGCTCTTTGCCGAAGTACTTCTTGACGACCTCCTGCACACGGGGCATGCGCGTCGATCCGCCGACCAGCACCACCTCGTCGATGTCCGCTTCTTTCACGCCCGCATCCGCCAGCGCCTGCGTCACAGGGCCCATCGTGCGCTGCACGAGGTCCTCGACGAGCGCTTCGAGCTTGGCGCGCGAAAGCTTCATCGCCAGGTGCTTCGGACCGGACGCGTCCGCCGTGATGAACGGCAGATTGATTTCCGTTTCCATCACGGACGACAGCTCGATCTTGGCTTTCTCCGCCGCTTCGCGCAGCCGCTGCAGCGCGATGCGGTCTTTACCGAGATCGATGCCTTCCGCGTTCTTGAACTCCGCGATCAGCCACTCGACCACGCGCTGGTCGAAATCGTCGCCACCGAGGTGCGTGTCGCCGTTGGTCGCTTTGACCTCGACGACGCCTTCGCCGACTTCGAGAATGGAGATGTCGAACGTGCCACCGCCCAGGTCGTAAACGGCGATGGTTTCGTCTTTCTTCTTGTCGAGCCCGTAAGCAAGCGCTGCCGCCGTCGGCTCGTTGACGATGCGCAGCACGTTGAGTCCTGCGATCTTGCCGGCGTCCTTGGTGGCCTGCCGCTGTGCATCGTTGAAGTACGCAGGCACGGTGATGACCGCGTCGGTCACCTTTTCGCCGAGGTAGTCCTCGGCGGCCTGCTTCAATTTCTGGAGAATCATCGCGGAGATTTCTGGGGGAGAGAATTTCTTCCCTCGCACTTCGATCCACGCGTCGCCGTTGGCCTGCGCGACCACTTTGTACGGCACGCGCGACACTTCGGCGCTGACTTCCGCAAACTTACGGCCCATGAACCGCTTGACCGAGAACACCGTGTTCTCGGGATTGGTCACGGCCTGGCGCTTTGCCACCTGACCCACCAGGCGTTCGGCGTCTTTCGCGAATCCCACCACCGAGGGCGTAATGCGCGATCCCTCCTGGTTGACGATGACGACGGGCTGCCCGTTTTCCATCACGGCAACGACCGAGTTCGTTGTCCCCAGGTCGATTCCGATCACCTTGCTCTTTGCCATTAATGAATGCCTCCGATACTTTTCAACTTTACGGTGTATATGAGTGTCTGTCAAGCAAAAATACTTAGCCTATTACGCTCATATATAAAAGCCGAGCTTGGGCGCGCACGCCAGCAGCAGAGCTTAGAAATCTGGGGCAGGAGCCGTGAACGGATGGGCTTCGACCGCGGCGGTAAGGTCCGATGGCGACAGCGGGCCAGCGCTCGTGAGGAATAACGTGGCGAGATCAGCGGGAATCGACTCGAAGTAGCGGTTCACTCGCGCGATTGGCCCTGGACCCTCAGGCCAGACTTCGTCGACAGCGCTGATCGGCAGCGACATTCGGGCGGCCATTGACGCCGGCACGAATTTGTCGCGGGCAGCGACAACGTAGACCGGGCTGCGATCGATAGAGGCTGCCGCGGCCAGGCCAAAGGTGCCGACTTTGTTTACCCACGCATCGCCAAAGACGGCATCGGCCCCCACGAGGACCGCAGACGCTTCGGATAAAAACGACGTGAGTGCCGCGTCGACGACGAGCGTCACCTGTGCACCGGCGTGATTGAGTGCAGCGGCGAGACGGCGACCTTCGTAGCGCGGCCGTCCTTCGCCGCAGACCACGCGCAGCCGCCGCTCGGCGGCGATCGTCTCGAGGGTCGAGCACACGCTGCCGCTGTACGAGAGCGTGATCAGCAAGGGATCGGGATCGGCGAGGAGCAAGTCTCGCAGCGCCGCCGACGCGGCCCGCACGAGCGCGCGCGGCAAGCGCTCCAGCTCGGCCCGCGCCAGCGCAAACGTGCCGGGACGATCGTGGTCGGCGACGGCTGCCACGCACGCGCGCCAGAGCGGCGCCATGATCGGCTGGCCAGCGCACACGATCCGCGCGATCTCGATGGTCGTGCCGGGTCCGGCGACAATCGCGTCAGCGAGCAACGGCAATACACGCGCGAGAAGCTCGCCCGCTCCACTATCGTGGTCGTTGGCAAGACTCCTCGCGCGGTCCTCGAGCCTCACCGCACGAGCATACGTTAGCGGACTTGCAGCGACTGCAAATAGTCCGTGATGTTTGCAATGCGCAGTGTCACGACATCGTTGTCAGTACTCAACGCGCGGAAAGTGGGCCCCAACACCGGCATGTCGCTGGTACCGTGCGCCGGATTTTGAATCCCAAACTTCAAAACGTCCTGGACGTGCCTGACCGGGAAGGTTCCACCGTTCTTTTTCGCCAGCAATGTGAGATTCGCGGGAGGCGTCTTCAGGGCAGCGGCGGCAGGACCGTTTCCCTGGCCGCCTTTGCCGTGGCACACCGCACAGTACTCCTGGAACATCGCCGGCCCGGAATCCGTGGGTGTCTGTTTGGCCACCGTTCGTTTGACTGCCGGTTTCTTGGCACTTTCTTGCGGGAATACCGGCGTCGTCCAGGCGCAGAACAACCCGAGCGCGCACACGACGGACGGCAGCCTCCCGATTGCGGTCTTCATGTGAGGCTCTCCTCATAGTGAATGAGGCACGAAAAGGACAGGGTTCTCCGTTCTTCGTTGTGTGTTCCTCGGTCGTTCTTCGTTCCTGGTTCTTAGTTCTTAGTTCGTCGCACCGCCGCCCCCGATGCAATGTGCATGCGCAATTTCGTCTGCGGACGTAACGCTTGGCGCGATAATCAAAATCATGTGGACCCGACGCGCCTTCCTCGCTGCGGCCGCATCGGCGGCGACGATCGGCCGTCTCGGATTACAAGCCGCGCAATCCGCCCGCCGCCCGACGATCGACGCAACGCGTTTGCGCGCACGACTCGAGCAACTGAGCACATTCGGCCGCCCGGCGGGCGGCACGTTTGCTTCCGGCGTCAGCCGCGTCGCCTATTCGGAAGCTGACGTGGCGGGGCGCGCCTGGTTGATGTCGGAGATGAAAGCCGCCGGCCTCACGCCGCGCATCGACCCTGCAGGCAACGTGTTCGCTCGCTACGGCGCCGCCGCCGATCGTCCGGCGATTCTCTTTGGCTCGCACATCGATTCCGTGCCCTCAGGCGGCAATTTCGACGGCGATCTCGGAACGCTTGCCGCGCTTGCCACGATTCAGGCCTGTCAGGCAGCCGGCGTGACGACTCGGCACCCGCTCGAGATGGTGTTGTGGGCGCACGAAGAAAGCACGGCCTTCGGCCATGGCACCGCCGCGAGCCGCATCGTTGCCGGCGATCTCACGGCCGGCACGCTGACGCAGGAGTGGAACGGTTTGACGCGTGCCGAGGCGATTCGGCGCATCGGCGGAGATCCGGCGCGCATCGAAGAGGCCGTACGAAAGCCGCACGCCTGGCATGCCTATGTGGAATTGCACATCGAGCAAGGTGGAACGCTTGAAAAGGCTTCCACGCCCATCGGTGTAGTAGAAGGTATCGTGGCGATTCACCGCTATGACGTCGTTATCACCGGCTTCGCCAACCATGCCGGCACGACGCCCATGAACGAACGGCGCGACGCACTCGTCGCGGCCGCCGACATCGTGCGCATGGTGCGCGAGGTTGTGACGTCGCGAGCGGGGAGCCACGTCGGCACCGTCGGGCGCCTCGACGTCACGCCGAATTCCCCGAATGTGATTCCCGGACGGGTCACGCTGAGCGTAGAGTTGCGTGATCTCTCGGAAGCGACGCTCGACGCGCTGGTCGCGGAGATTCGCGCTCGGGCCGATCGAATCGCGCGCGAAACGCAGACGGAAATCGCCATGACGCTCGCCTCGCGCAACCCCCCGGCGCTTGCCCATAGCGGCGTGCAGCAGTGCATCGAACGAGCGGCCGAACGGGCGGCGCTCACCGCTCGGCGGTTGCCGAGCGGCGCCGGGCACGATGCTCAGATGATTGCCGGGCTCTGTCCCATGGGCATGATCTTCGTGCCGAGCATTGGCGGCATCAGCCACTCGCCGCTCGAGCGCACCACGTGGGAAGACTGCGCCAACGGCGCAGCTGTGCTGCTCAGCACGATCCTCGAACTCGATGCGAGGAGTACAATCTAACTCGGTATGCGACCGATCTCGCGCTTGCTGATCTCCACAGACGTCGGCGATCTCGGCCAGGAAGTACGCCGCCTGTTCGACGATTTATCGCGGCGGCGGCCGGATCGGCGCCATATGGTGTCCGGCGAATGTATGCCGCTTCTCGACGTGTTCGAAACCGACCGCACGATCGAAATCGTGCTCGACGTACCCGGCGTGGATCCCGACGGCGTGCGCATCCTGATCAAGTCGGGCATCGTGCTCGTAGTGGGAGAAAAGGAACGCTCTGAGCCGGCCTTGAAGGCGCCGGCCAGTTTTCACCTGGTCGAACGCGACTTTGGCCGGTTTGCCCGCGCCATTCGCATTCATGCCGCCATCGACGCGGCGAACGCGCGCGCACGCCTGCACGACGGCGAGCTGCGCGTGATCGTGGCCAAGGTGGCAGAGCGGCGCGGCCGCGAAATTCTGATTCCTGTCGAGAAGGATCCGTCCGGACCACCAGCGGCATGAGGCTGCTGTTCATCGGCGATATCGTCGCCCGCCCTGGTCGCGACGTTCTCCGACGGGGGCTCAAACCGCTGATCCGCGCGCGCAACATCGATGTCGTCCTGGCGAATGCCGAGAACGCCGCCGGCGGCGCCGGCGTGACGCGCGAGATCACCGACGAAGTGCTTGGCTTCGGAGTCCACGCGTTGACGTCGGGGAATCACATCTGGGACAAGCGCGAGGTAATGGAATTTATCGGCTCCGAACCCAGACTGTTGCGACCGGCGAACTTCCCTGCCGGAGCGCCAGGTGCCGGCGCGTTCGTGTTCGACGCGCCGAGTGGGGTCAAGATTGGCGTCATCAACGTGATGGGCCGCGTCTTTCTGGCGAGCATCGATGACCCGTTTTCGTGCGCGACGCGCGAAATCGCACGCGTGCGCAGCCTCGGGGCGCGTATCATCATCGTGGACATTCACGCGGAGGCGACGTCCGAGAAGATCGCGTTTGGCTGGCACCTCGACGGGCAGGTCACCGCAGTTATCGGGACGCACACGCACGTGCAGACCGCCGACGAACGCGTCCTTCCCGGCGGCACGGCGTACATCACCGACGTCGGGATGACCGGAGCGCACGATGGCGTGATCGGGTTGGAGCGCATGCCGGTGATCACACGATTTCTCACGGGACTCCCCGCTCGGATGGAAGCGGCAACCGACAATCCGCGCCTCAACGCCGTGGTGATCGACGCTGATGACGAGAGCGGGCGCGCGATCACGATTGCGCGACTCAACCTGAGCGCTGACGAATTGCTGTGAGCACACTGTTCGATCTTCCGTTCGAAGAGCCGGATCCCGCTGACCTGCAGGTGGAGGAGCCCGCCCCGGCGCCGGCGGCGCCCGTCCGGCGGGTGCTCACGGTGGGCGAGCTCACGAGCGCACTGCGCGAGCTGCTCGAAACGAGATTCGCGGAAGTGTGGGTCGAGGGCGAACTGTCCAACGCCAAGGTGTGGACGACAGGACACCTGTATTTCACGCTCAAGGACACGAGCGCGCAGATCAAGGGCGTGATGTTTCGCTCGGCACTGCGCTATCTGAAATTCAAGCCAGAGGACGGGCTCCACGTCGTCGTGCGCGGACGGATCAGCGTGTACGACCCGAAGGGCGAGTATCAGATCGTTGCCGAGCACCTCGAACCTCAGGGATTTGGTGCGCTGCAGGTTGCCTTCGAGCAGCTCAAAAAGAAGCTGGCCGCGGAGGGTTTGTTCGACGCGTCGCGTAAGCGTCCGCTTCCCGCCCTGCCGCGCCGTATTGGCATTGTGACGTCGATCGACGGCGCCGCGCTTCGCGACATCATTCGCGTCCTGCGCCGCCGCTATCCCAACGCCAACGTCGTGATTGCGCCGTGTCGCGTGCAGGGAGACAACGCCGCTGGTGAGATCGTTCGCGCGCTGCGGCAGATTAATCGGATCGATGCCGTCGACGTGGTGATTGTCGCCCGCGGCGGCGGGTCGCTCGAAGACTTGTGGGCGTTCAACGAAGAGAAAGTGGCGCGCGCCATCGCGGCGTCGCGCGTGCCGGTGATCTCCGCTGTCGGGCACGAAACCGACGTGACCATCGCGGACTTCGTGGCGGATGTTCGCGCGGCCACGCCGTCGGCCGCGGCGGAGATCGTCGTGCGCCGCAAAGATGATTTTTGCGGTCACATCGATCGCCTCGGCGAGCGCCTCGACGCCGCCATCCACGGGCGGGTGCGCCGGCTGGAATCGCGGCTGAATATTCTGATCGCGCGACCTGGCTATGCAGGATTCCGCGGCCGGGTTGCGATGCGCGCCCGCCATGCGGCGGAACTCGCGGCCGCGCTCCGGCAGTCACTCACGTCGTCGCTGGGGCGTCGAGAACGGCGTCATCAACTGCTGCTGCGCGCGCTCGATCAGTTCGATCCGCGCCATCGACTGGCCGCGGTACGGACGAGACTGGTTTCGCGTGACGGGGCACTCGCGGGCGCCATCGCACGGCGATTGCATGTCGTCGACTCGCGGTTTCAGGGTGCGGTCGCGCGCCTCGAGGGACTCAGCCCGCTCGCCGTGCTGGGGCGCGGATATGCCGTTGCATGGGATGCGACGCGGACACGAATTTTGCGCGATGCGTCGAGCGTTGATGGCGGGGATCAGATTCGTGTCACGCTCGAGCGCGGCGAGCTGGGCTGCCGAGTGGAGAAGAATAGTGGATTCAACGATTAAGGACTTCGAGGCGGCCATCGCGGAGCTCGAAGGCATTGTCAAAAAACTCGAGGAGGGCGATCTTCCGCTCGAGAAGTCGCTCGAGCTCTACGAGCGCGGTGTACAGTTGTCGCGCTTTTGCCACGCGCGCCTCGAAGAAGCGGAAAAGCGCATCGAGGTGCTGAACGAACGGGGCGAACTCAAAGCCGCTGCGCCATCGCTCGGGCTCCCCGGAGACGACGATCGTTGAGCACGGCAACGCTCGAGCAGTACCTGTCAGTCCGGCGCCAGGAAATCGAACAGGCCCTCGACCAGTACCTTCCGAAGCCTCCTGATTGTCCGTCACTTGTCTCCGAGGCGATGCGCTATAGCCTGATGGCCGGCGGCAAACGCTTGCGACCGGTGCTCACCCTTGCGAGCGCCGACGCGATCGCGGCCAAGCATCGCGCATCGATCGACAATGCGCGCGCGCTGGCCCTTCCGGCCGCCTGCGCGATCGAGATGATTCACACCTATTCGCTTATTCACGACGATCTGCCGGCGATGGACGATGATGTGCTGCGGCGCGGACGGCCCACGCTGCATGTCGTGTACGGCGAAGGGTTCGCCATCCTTGCCGGTGACGGCCTGCATGCCGAAGCGTTTGCGCTGCTCGCGCGCGAGCCGAAGAGTGACGATGCCGTGATCACGGCACGGAAGTTGCGCGTCACGGAACTGATTGCTACGGCGGCCGGCACATTCGGGATGGTGGGCGGACAAGCGATCGACCTCGAGGCCGTGGCCCAGATCCCCGGTCGGAGGCCGGCGCCGCCTCTCGACGAGCGTGCGCTCGAGGCGATGCACGCGCGCAAGACCGGCGCGATCATCCGCGCGGCGGCGGTTGCCGGCGCAACGATGGCGGGCGCGGACGGCGCCGAGCTCAGCGCCATCGATCGCTACGCCTCGGAGATCGGCCTCGCCTTTCAGATCGTGGATGACATCCTCGACGTCGAGGGCGCGTCGGAGGCGCTCGGCAAGACCGCGGGCAAGGATGCGGCCGCCGGCAAACCCACGTACCCGTCGCTCTACGGTCTCGAACGCTCGCGCGAATTGGCGAGCGGCTGTCTCAGGCGTGCGCACGCGGCGCTTCACTCGGCAGCGCTCGGCGCCTCACGACTCGCCGAGATCGCTGATTGGGTGGTACAACGGCACTCGTGAGCGCGCGCAAGTCGCGGCTGGACGTGCTGCTCGTGGCACGCGGACTCGCCGAATCCCGCGAAAAAGCGCAGGCGCTGATTCTTGCCGGCGACGTCGACGTGATCGGTCACCCGGGCGCGAAAGCCGGCACGCGTGTGCCCGAAGGCGCCGACATCCGTGTTGCAACGCCCGAGCATCCCTGGGTGAGCCGAGGCGGTATCAAGCTCGCGCAGGCGTTGGACACCTTCGCGATTGAGGTCTCCGGCCGGCTCGGCCTCGACATTGGCGCCTCGACCGGCGGTTTCACCGACGTGCTGCTGCAACGCGGCGCACGGCACGTGGTTGCCGTGGACGTCGGTCACGGGCAGTTGCACTGGAAACTGCGAAGCGACCCGCGTGTGACGTTGCACGAGGGCATCAATGCCCGCGCGCTGACCCGTGCCGATCTGCCGGAGATTGGACACGGCGCAGATATCGTCACCATTGACGTCTCCTTCATCTCGCTGAAGCACATTCTTCCTGTCGTGCCGCCGCTGCTTGCGGCGAATGCTGATGCGATTGTGCTCGTCAAGCCGCAATTCGAAGCCGGGCGTGCCGATGTCGGACCGGGCGGCATTGTCAGCGATCCCGCGATCCATGCCCGTGTCATCGAAGAGGTGACCGCGGCGGCGGGTGAAGTAGCATTGACTCGCCGCGGCCTGATCGACTCACCCATCGCCGGTGCCGAGGGAAACAAAGAGTTTTTGATGCTGTTTGGCGTGCGCTCCCAATGATGAATGTTGGTGTCGTCGCCAAACCGAATCTGACGGCGGCGCGCGACACGCTCGCGGAGCTCGAGGTGTGGTTGCGCGACCAGCAGGTCAAGACCATTTGGGCGAGCGATGCCGCGCAATTACTGCCGGCCGGTGACCGCGTTACCGTGGCGCGCGAGCAGGTCCCGCCACGCGTGGATCTGGTGCTCGTCCTGGGCGGCGACGGTACGCTGCTTGCGATGGCCGACATCATCGCGCAGTCAGGCCAGGACGTGCCGATCCTTGGCGTCAACTTTGGATCGTTGGGTTTTCTGACTGAAATCACGCGACCTGAGCTCTACGACGCGCTGAATGCGGCGCTGTCGGGACGAGCCGCGCACGACGAGCGGATGATGCTGCGTGGCGCGGCCGCCGGCACATCGCGCGTTGCACTCAACGACATCGTCTTCACGCGCACGGCGCTCTCGCGCATGATCGACCTGGCCGTCACTGTCGGCGAGCAGTTCGTGACCTCGGTCAAGGCCGACGGTCTCATCGTCGCGAGTCCAACAGGTTCGACAGCGTATAACCTTGCCGCGGGTGGCCCGATTGTTCATCCCGCGATGGACGCGATCGTGCTGACGCCAATCGCGCCGCATACGCTGACGAACCGACCGATCGTGATTCCCGCGGAGCGCGAGATTCGTGTCCGCGCCGGCGCCGCCAACGCGGGAGCGGAAATCTACGTCACGTTCGATGGGCAGCATGGCTTCGCGCTCGTTGAAGGCGACGAAGTGTCGATTACCCGGGCGGCGAAACCGATTCGCCTGGTCCGCTCGTCTGCCCGGAATTACTTCGAGGTATTGCGCGAGAAATTGAAATGGGGTGAGCGTTAATGCGGCGGCGAACTGTTGGTTGACGTGCTCTGCTGCTGGCGCCGCTCGCGGAAGAATCGAATCTGCCACTCCTGTACGTTCCGGTTGTGCTCGTCCAGTGTCCGCGCGAAGACGTGCGATCCGTCGTTCTTGCTCACAAAGTACAAATAGTCAACTTGCGCCGGCTTGACCGCGGCCTCGAGCGAGGGCCTGCCGGGCGATGCAATGGGGCCTGGCGGCAGGCCCGGATAGCGATAAGTGTTGTAGGGCGAGTCGATCTGTAAATCCTCTTTACGAATGTTGCCGGTGTAATTCCCGGCGCGCTGCAGCGCGTAGATGACCGTCGGATCCGCCTGCATGGGCATATTGATCGCGCGCCGATTCAGGTAAACGGCCGCCACGGTGGGCCGCTCGGATGGGACCGCGGTTTCCTTTTCGACGAGCGACGCGAGCGTCACCGCTTCGCGCACGCTCAAGCCGCGGCTGCGCGCAGCGGCGCGCAACTCTTCATTGAACGCGCGCTCGAACGACGCCACCATTTGCGCAACCAGCACGCTCGCCGGCGTTTCCCGGCGTAACGAATAGGTGTCGGGAAACAGGTAGCCCTCGAGATCCGGTGCGTCCGGATCGAGATCGCGGATGCTGGTGGCGTCCTTCGCAGCATTTTCCAAGTCTTTCGCAGAACCCAACTCGGCCGCTTCGTACACCCGCGCCATCTCACGGATGGTCAATCCCTCGCGAAACGTGACCAGCCGCCGATACACATCGCCCCGAGCGATCTTGTCCACGACCTCGAGCGCCGACATCGGCTGATCAAATCGGTATTCACCCGCCTTGAGCTCGCGCGCGCGGCCGCTCAGCCAGAGCGCCGCCCGAAACGTCAACGTGTCGCGAACCACGCCGGCGTCCACGAGCCGCTGCCCGATCGTCGCCGGTGCCGCGCCGCTCTCGACGTCGACGAACTGTTCTGTCGACGTGTAGCCCTTGAACTTTTCATTTACTCGAGTGAAGCCGAAGTAGCCGGCAACAGCCGCAGCAACGGCAAGGACAACGAGCAACAGGAACAAGGGAACGAGAAGACGCTTCACGAACGGCCATCCAAGTAGTCTTGCAGCACGATCGCCGCCGCAGCTGCATCGATTTTTGCCTTGCGCCGACGCCAATCGCGCTCTCGCATCGCGAGACGGGATTCGGCTTCCGTGCTCGAGAGCCGCTCATCCTGCAAGACGACAGGGATGGGAATACGTTGTTCGAGCGCGTGCGCGAACCCCTCCACGCTGGCAGTCTGATCTGTCGGCGAGCCGTCGAGCCGTCGCGGCCAACCCACAACCACGGCCGCGAGTCCATCGCCTTCTGCGCGCAGTTGCTCGATCTGTTTCACCATCATCGTCAACGTCTCCGCCTCCGATGGCGGACGCATCATCACGCGCCACGGCGACGCCAGCGTGCCGCTCGCATCGCTCAAGGCAAGACCGATGCGACGCGCACCGTAGTCGATGCCGAGCACGCGCACTCTGAGCAGTATAATCGCCACGGTGACACGACCCGCCGCGTGCGTGCTCGCCGCGGCGCTTGCGGCGGGACTCGCATGTTCGTCCCGGACACAATCGTCGTTCGCGCACAAGCTCGTCATCCTCGGGTTCGACGGGATGGACCCGAACCTCACCGCGCGATGGATGAAGCAGGGCAAGCTGCCGGCGCTTGCCAGGCTCGCCGCGCAGGGCGGCTTCTACCGCCTCGAAACGACGCATTCACCTGAAAGCCCGACAGCGTGGGCTTCGTTTGCCACGGGCGTGAACGCGGGCAAGCACAACGTCTACGACTTTCTCGTTCGCAACACCGCGACCTATCTGCCCGACCTCGCGATGGTCAAGCGCGAGCCCGCCCGATTTCTCTTCAACTACATTCCCGTTCGCGCGCCGAAACTGACCTCGACACGCGGCGGCACGTCGTTCTGGGTCACGGCTGGGCGCGCGGGCGTGCGATCGAGCATCCTCACTGTGCCTGTGACGTTCCCGCCTGAAGACGTGCCGAACGGCGAGCTGCTGTCAGGCCTGCCGCTTCCGGACATTCGCGGGACGATGGGCACGTTCTATTACTTCGCGACCGACTTGAGCCGCTACGAAGAAGGCAACACCGAATTCGGCGGCATTCTGAAGCGTTTGGTGTTCCAGGACAACACTGCGCAAGCGGAGATCGTTGGGCCGCCAAACCCGATCGCGCGGCAGCAGGGGCGTGACGAGGATCTGCGGCTGCCGTTCGCGATCCGCTGGAATCACGAAGCACGCACCGCCAACATCGACATCGAGGGCCAGACGATTCACCTGAACGAGCGCGATTGGAGCCGCTGGATCGACGTCGATTTCAACGTCAACCTGCTGGTGCGAATTCACGGGATGACGCAGTTCTACTTGATCAAAGCCGGCCAGGAACTCCAGCTCTATGTGGCTCCCGTCAACTGGCATCCGGCGAATCCGCCGGTCGCGATGTCGTCACCAGCATCGTTTGCGAAGGAGTTGTACCAGCGCCTCGGTCCGTACCGCACGCTCGGCTGGCCTGAGGCGACCTGGCCGCTCAACGAGGATCGGATCGACGAAGCGACGTTCATGGACGATCTGGATCGCGCGTTCAACGACCGGGCCGCGACGATCCTGAATCGCATCGATGCCAAAAACTGGGATCTGCTGGTTGGCGTGATCGAAACCACCGACCGCGTCCAGCACATGATGTGGCGGCTGCTCGATCAGCAGCATCCGATGTACGAGCCGGAGCTGGCGCGCGTTCATGGCGCCGCGATCGAAAAAGTCTACCGGCGCGCCGATGCGTTGGTCGCAGAAGTCCTCCAGCATCTCGACCCGGACACAGCCGTGATGATTGTGTCGGATCACGGCTTCCACTCATTCCGTTGGGCGGTGAATCTCAACACCTGGCTCGTAGAGCGCGGTTACATGGTCCTCCAGGGCCAGATGCCGGGCGAGAGAAAGCTCGACGATCTGTTTGGCGGCGGCACGTTTTGGGAAAACGTCGACTGGTCCCGGACGCGGGCGTATGCGATGGGCCTCGGCCAGATCTACGTGAACCTGAGAGGCCGCGAAGGCAAAGGCATCGTGAGCGCGGGTGAGGAGTACGAGCGGCTGCTCGATTCGCTCATCATCGATCTCATGAACTTTCTCGACCCGCGCTCGCAGGAACGTGTGGTCGCGAGTGTGTATAAGCAGAGCGAGATCTACAGCGGCCCATTTCTCAAGGACGCGCCGGACCTGCAAATCGGCTTGGAAGAGGGATACCGCACCTCATGGCAGACGGCGCTCGGCGGGACACCACCCAACGTGATCGAACCGAATATGCGCAAATGGTCGGGTGATCACGGTTCGTTTGATTACAAAGCGACGCCGGGGGTGCTGATCACGAATCGGCGCGCGACATCGAACGAGACGCGAATCATCGACATCGCGCCGACGGTGTTGAAGTATTTCGGGGTGGCAATACCCGCGGACCTGGACGGGAAGGCGTTGTTCAGACGCTAGTTCGCAGGCGACACACGCCCGGTGCACTCCGCTTGCCCATCGCTTCGGCAGCGCCATCGTACGGAATGGCATCGAGATCGCCACGCCTGAGGGACGGCCGTGCACGCCGTTCACCCGGCACCGCCGCCTATGCCGCCCCGTTTACCGGATTCGGCACCCTGGTGGTCATCGATCACGGCAAAGATCGTTCAGCTTGTATGGCCACTTGAGCCAGGCACTCGTGACGCGGGGAGCAACGGTGGGACGAGGGGATGTGATCGGCCGCGCTGGCCGTACGCCGGCGGGTCAGCCCGCCGCGTATTTCGAGCTTCGCATCGACGGCCGCCCCGTCGATCCCGTACAATGGCTCAGGAGTCTTCGATGAAATCTCGCGGCCGTCTGATCGTGCTGTTCGTGTCAGTTCCCGTCATTGCCTTTGCCGTCATTGGCGGCTTCATGGGCAAGGCGATGGCGCGCGAGGAGAGCTACCAGTATCTGCGTATCTTTGAAGACGTCATCACGCTCGTCATGAACAACTACGTCGAGGAGGTTGACGCCAGCAAGGTGATGCACGGCGCGATGCACGGATTGGCAGACGGCCTCGATCCCGACAGTGCCTACCTCGACGCCACGCAGGCAAAAAGCTACGAGAAGAACGAGCCGCTCGCTCCGGGTCGCACGGGCCTCGAGGTCACACGCCAGTACTACTTGCGCGTGATCGCGGCTCGTGACGGGTCGCCGGCTGCACAGGCGGGACTGATGCCCGGTGACTATATTCGCGCCATCGACGGCCAGTCCACGCGCGACACCTCGGTCTACGAAGGCGTGCGCCTGCTCGCAGGCAAGCCCGGAACCAAAGTGACGCTAACGATTCTGCGCGGCAACGCCGCCGAACCGCACACGATCGAGCTGGTGCGCGAGGAGCTGCCGGCCGTCGCCGTCAAAGGCCGCATCGCGCAACCTGGTGTCGGCTACGTGCGCATTCCGGAGTTCAGCAAAACCGCCGTCGATCAGTTGCGCAACGAGATCGCCTCGCTCAACAAGGCCGGTGCGACGTCGCTCGTAATCGATTTGCGCGGCAGCGCGTTTGGCGACGTGGAAACGGGCCTCGCGGCGGCACGCCTGTTCGTGCCGAGCGGCACGCTGGCATTTCGTCAGGAGCGCGGGAAAACGAAAGAGCCGATCGCGGCGGCTGCTAGTGACGGCGGCGTGACCCTTCCCGTGGCGCTCCTCACCGACAACGGCACCTCTGGTCCGGCGGAGCTTTTCGCCGCGGCGCTTGGCGGCAACAAGCGCGCGTCGCTCGTCGGCGAGCGAACGCTCGGCCGCGCCGCGCGCCAGCGCTTCGTACGCCTGCCGGATGGCAGCGGATTGATCCTCACACATCTCTTGTACCTCTCGCCCACCGAAGCCGTGATCAACGAGAAAGGCCTCGTGCCCGACGTGCCCGTCGAACAGCCCGATATCGATTTCGGCGATCCGGCACCAACGACGGACGTCACGCTCGACAGGGCGATCGAACACGTGCGCCGCGGCGCGGCGAAGTGAGCGCGCACGCGTTCGCGGTCAAGCCCCGTAATTGATGGTTGGTTCACTAAGGGCCGCTTCACGCGCGAACAGTGCTTGACTGCGGTGTACTCGTCGCGTATAACGCGCTCGAGGTCACCGGATGAACAAGCAAGAACTGATCGCAAAGGTCGCCAAGGACATCGGCGACACCAAGACCAACGCCGCGCGTGCGATCGATTCGGTCATCGACGGCATCACCAAAGCCTTGAAGAAGGGCGACTCGGTCACCTTCGTCGGCTTCGGCACCTTCAAGACATCGAATCGTAAGGCACGCACTGCCCGCAATCCTCAGACGGGCGCAGAGATCAAGATCCCCAAACGGAAGGCCGTTCGCTTTGTGGCTGGCAAAGCGCTGAAGACCGCGGTCAATTAACCCCAAAGCTGACTTGAATTCGAACGCCAACGGCGCGAAACGCTCGAACCATGCCGGTTTCGGCCCGAGCGTTGCAATCGGCTCGATGCCACGATTGCGAACACAAGTGAATTGAGGGGCTAGACATCTCCTAAGGCTGAGAGCGTGCGAAATGAGGCAAGTTTTGCAAGCGCCTTAGGGGATGTGGATGTCTAGCCCCCGCGGAGCGGGGGCAAAACCAACATATGGCAGTGAAGCGGAGACAACTTCGCAGTCCTTGGCGGTTTGAGGCGGAGCTTCACTGCGGAGACAGGTGCGACGAGTGCGGGACGTGCGTGCGGTGGATGCGGTATTGAAACCGCGGTGGGTGCAGTGCTGACAAACGCGCACCGCATTGTACGCATGCACACACCGCTGTGCCGCACCGACCGGACCCCGACTCGTGC
>JBKPAJ010000200.1:0-11610 GCA_046726375.1 Acidobacteriota bacterium | reverse complement strand
CGCCGGAGATCTGAAAGGTCGGAAATCGAGCAGCTGGGGCGCGGCAGTAGCACCGCCGTTGCGGGATCGGGCCAATTGTTGCGGCGGGGCCACTAGCGGCGGAGCTTGGGGAGGCGGCTGGCCATATAGCCGGCAGCCTCGCGTGGGTGCTCAAGTCCGTCGGTTTACCACAGGAATCTGCGGAAGCCCTGCAACGAAAGGTCGCGCAAGGCGCCGTGCTGTTGGGCGTCCACGTCGCGGCATCGGACATCGATCGCGTACGTGATAGCCTGTCCGCCGCCGGCGCCACGCAGCTCGAAATGGTGACTTGGAGGTGACCGCCGAGCCGCGGCCCGATCTCGCCCCGGCGAGCGTGCGTGATGGGTCATCGTTTAAGCACTTGGCAACATGTGAAGTCGGAGCTATTCGGGCCTTCAAGCCGCTCTACGTCCGGCGTGCCGTTGAGCGGGCCCGGCAGTTCACCCGTTGCACGTCCCTAATCCTGCGGCCGCCACGAGTGACGTATTCTCTGAGCAATGCGCATTGCGCTAGGCGCTCGCACGGTATTGGCAGGCCTGGGTGTCGCTCTCGCGCTAGGGGCGGCGGTCTGGTTGTGGCCGATCGCGCGCGGTCCGCAGACGAGATTGGATCTCCAGGGTGTCAATGTCCTCCTCGTCACCATCGACACACTGCGAGCGGATCGGATCGGCGTATACGGCAGTCGCGCCGGTCTCACGCCCACGCTCGATGCGCTGGCCGCAGGCGGCGTGCGATTCACTCGCGTATGGTCCCACGCGCCGGTCACGCTTCCCGCGCATGCCAGCATCCTGACGGGATTACTGCCGCCTCATCACGGCGTCCGTAACAACGGCTCGTTCCGCCTGGGACTTCAGCCGACAACGCTCGGCGAACGTCTGCGCGCGGCGGGGTATCGCACCGGCGCGTTTGTCGGTGCGCTTGTCCTCGCCGCACGGTTTGGCCTCAACCGCGGTTTCGACGAATACGACGATCGGTACGACTCCGGAACCGAGTCCGACAGTTTTCATTTCGCCGAACGTTCGGCTGATCGTGTACTCAGGGCTGCGACTGCGTGGATTACACACCCGGAACCCGCCAGCGCGCGGCCATGGTTCGCCTGGGTTCATGTGTTCGATCCACATGCCCCGTACCGCGCACCGGCTGCGTTTGCTCACGCGCGCGGACCGTATGATGCCGAAGTCGCGTGGACCGATTCGGCGCTCGGCGCAGCGTTGAACGAGCTCCGCGGCCGTGGGCAACTCGATCGCACGCTCGTCATTGTGACCGCCGATCACGGTGAGTCGTTGGGCGACCACCAGGAAACGACGCATGGCCTGTTCGCGTACGACGTGACACTGAGGGTGCCATTGATCATCGCGGCGCCGGGTCTACGTCCTCGCGTGGTGTCGACACCAGCCGCCCACGTCGACATCATGCCCACCGTTCTCGATCTGCTGGCGATCGAATCGCCGAGCGCTCTCGATGGCCGTTCGTTGCGGCCCGTTATCGATGCAGTGGCCGAGATGAATGCACGCGCGATCTACTTCGAGGCCCTCGATGCCAATTTGACTCGCGCATGGGCGCCCTTAAGAGGCGTTGTCGACGGCATGTGGAAGTACATCGACCTGCCAGAGCCAGAGCTCTATAACGTCGACACCGATCCCGATGAACGGACCAACCTTGTCGGTCGCGAGCCGCAGCGCGTACGTGAGCTTCAGGACCGGCTTCGCGTGTGGACGGCGGCACCGATTCCCGCCGGCGGGAGAGTGGATTCGGCGACAGCGGCGAGATTGCAGTCGCTCGGATACATCACAGCTTCGCCCCACGCGCGCGCCGCGTTCTCTCTCGCCGACGATCCGAAGCGTCTGGTTGCGTTGAGCGAAGCGTTCAATACGGCACTCGAGGACTACAGCAGCGGCCGCGCCGACGCCGCGCTCGAGAAGTTTTCGCAGGTTCTCGCCGATCGGCCGGACTTCCTCGCGGCCCGCCTCAGCGCCGCGATGGTGCTCATCAAGACCGGCCGCGCGAGCGCCGCGGTGGTCCTTCTGCGCGATGCGCCAGCAGCAGAGAAAACCACGCCCGCGTGGCTGATGCGGATGGGACAGGCGTTGGCCGCTGCTGGCGAGCTGCGCGAAGCACACGACGTGCTGGCAGCGGCTGTGGCAGCGGCCGCCGGTGACCCCGAGCCGCTCAACGAGCTCGGCGTGGTTCTCCTTCGCCAGGGCGAGACTGACGCGGCGCGGCGCGCGTTCGAACGATTGCTCGACGCAGATTCCACGGCTATCGGCACTTGGTACAACGTGGGCCTTCTGGAGTTGGGCGCACAGCGACCTGTACAAGCGGCCGCTGCATTTCGCCGCGTCGTCGAACTTGACCAGGGCCACGCCGACGCCTGGCGCGGTCTCGGCGCCGCGCTGGCCGCCAACGATGCGAGGCAAGCTATCGAAGCGTGGAAACATGTCGTCGAACTCGAACCACGAGATTTCGACACCGTGTACAACCTTGGTGTACTGCTCGCCGAAACCGGACGGCGCACCGAGGCCATCCCTTATCTGCAGCGATTTCTGGCGGAAGCACCGCGCGACCGCTACGCACGAGACTTCCCGCGCATCCGCGCCCTGCTCGCGCGCTCGGGTAATCCGTGGTGAAGGCACGTATTGTAGCGGCAACGGTAATCATTGCCGTCAGCGCGGCGGCAATGTGGTGGTACACGCAGGCCCGTAGCGGCCGACACGATCTGCCTACCGGAGCGCTGCGCGGCTATAACGTGCTGCTCGTCACCATCGACACACTGCGCGTCGATCGTGTCGGCGCCTACGGACATGGCGGGGGCCTCACGCCGGCGCTCGATCGGCTCGCGGCCGAGGGTCTGCGACTCGATTCTGTCCGCGCACACGCGCCCCTGACGCTGCCATCGCACGCGTCGTTGATGACCGGCCGGATTCCCCCGCGTCACGGCGTGCGTGATAACGGAACCTACAGGCTCGACGATCAGCAGCCGACGCTGGCCGCTGCAATCAAGTCCGCCGGGTATCAGACCGGCGCCTTCGTTGGCGCCTTCGTGCTCGATGCGCGCTTCGGGCTCGCTCGCGGCTTCGACTTCTACGACGACCGGTATGGCGATCGACCGTCAGGGGGACGGGTGGACGTTGTTGAACGGTCAGCCGAAAAGGTGACCCGACCCGCGGCGGAGTGGATGCGCGCGGCATCCGCGCCGTGGTTTGCGTGGGTGCATCTGTACGATCCGCACGAGCCCTATGCGCCTCCGGAACCCTTTGCGTCGAAATATGCCTCGGCGCCATATGAGGGTGAAGTCGCATACGCCGATGCCGCACTTGGCCGCCTGCTCGAAGATCTGCGCGCCGCCGGCCGCCTCGATCGCACGCTCGTTGTCGTCACGGCGGATCACGGCGAAGCCTTGGGCGACCACGGCGAGCGCACCCATGGCCTGTTCGCGTACGAATCGACGTTGCGCGTACCGCTCATCTTCTGGTGCAGCGGTCGAATTGAGCCACGCGTGCTCGAACAACCGGCGGCTCTCGTCGACGTCGCGCCGACGATATTGGATCTGCTCGGAATCTCATGGCCGAAGACGGATGGGCAATCGCTTCGCGCGCGCATCGCCGGAGCCGAGGGGTCAGCTGAAACGGCGGCGGCCACCTACTTCGAAGCGCTCAATGCCAACCTGACGCGGAATTGGGCGCCTCTCACCGGCGTCGTGGCCGGTTCGCTGAAGTTGATCGATCTGCCCGTTCCCGAGCTCTACGATCTTCGCGCCGATCCGGGCGAAACACAGAACCTCTACGCGCGGCGGCCAGACGACGCGCGGCGCCTCGAGCAGATGCTCGACGCGGCCGCCGCCAGCGACACACCATCGCCAGGCGCCAAGGTGGACAGCGACACCGCTGCCCGACTGCGATCGCTTGGATATGTCGCCTCGCAACACTCGACACGCCGGCGGCGGTTTACGGCGGAAGACGACCCCAAGAACCTTGTTGCGCTGGATTCGGCGCTCGACGAGGCGATGAAGGTCGCGGGACGCGGCGATCACGCGGCCGCGGCTGCGATTCTGCAAGACGTCATCCGCAGACGTCCCAATCTTCCGCTGGCATACGATCGGCTCGCGTTCATCCTCCGCGATGCGGGACGTTTGTCCGACGCGATCGCCGTGCTCGACCAGGCGGCGTCGAAAGGATTCGCGGACGCTCCCGCGCTGATGACGCTCGGCGTCATGCTTCAGGAGGCGGGTCGCGCCGACCGATCTGTCGCGGTACTTGAAGCAGCAGTCGGGCTGAACAGCCAGGATCTCGAAGCGCGCAACCGATTAGGCGCCGCCTATGCCCAAGCGGGCCGTGCGGCTGACGCCGAGCGCACGTTCCGTGCGGTTCTGGAAGTTGATCCGGACTCAGCCGAAACGCTCACAAACCTCGGGGTGTTGTACTTGGGCACAGGACGCCGCGACGAGGCGGTCAGGACGCTGCAGCAGGCGATCGCCGTCGACCCATCGGTCGCGGGAGCGCGCAACACGCTCGCCGTTGCGTACGCGCGTTCTGGAGATCTGCCGCGAGCAGTCGAGGAGTGGCGTCAGGTCGTTGCCAGACGGCCTGACGATCCTGACGTTCTTTACAACCTGGGAACCGCGCTTCTCCAACTGGATCGGCCCGCGGAAGCGCGGCCTGTACTCGAGCAGTTCATCGCCAAGGCGCCGCCGCGCTACGCCGCCGACGTAGCGCGGGTGCGTCAGATGATTGGTTCGCGTCCTTAGAACTCCAAGCGGAATCCCACCTGCGCCACACGAGGATCGAGCACGGCGATGACATCGCCAAACCCGCCGTTGTACAGGTTGAAGTTCGTGACGGGATTCGAGTTCAGCACGTTATACAAATCGAACATGGCGGTGATCTTTGCCTTTCGGATCGTAAACGCCTTGTCGACCCGGAAGTTGAGGAGGTGAGCACTGTCCGATCGATTGTTCTTCAAATCCTCCACGAAGAACGGCGCCGGCGTCGCCTGCAGGGTGGGAGTCGTGGTCGCGTCGGGAATGATGCGCGAGTAGGCAAAGCCACTCTGGAAGCGATAGTTGGCGGCGAACCCAACATCCATCGGCAAAACGTAGCGGCCCATCGCCGCCAGGTGATACACGGTCGTCTCCTGCCGATTCGAGACGGCAGGATTTGGGTTCACGAAATAGCCCACACCGATAGGGTCGGCGATCAACGGACTCGTCGATCCCCAGTTGTCGATATCAGCCGAGCGCAATTCGTCACGCCACTGATAGTCGAAACTGCTCTGCATGAAGAATCGGCTGCTCAGGCGCTTGTTGAAGGCGAACTCGATCGTGTCGTAATTGAAGTCGCTGTCGGGGATGTTGTCGAAGATCGATTCGCTCTGATCCGCAAGCGACGCTGGGATGTCGCGCAAGTTGAACACTTCGCCACTGTCGTCCGCGACGACACGCACCGGAACAGTGAGCTGTCCGAACCACGCCGGCACATATGGCGTGTAGTAAAACGGCACGAACTTGCGCTGCATCTTCCGCACGAAGGTGACCCGCGCCGACGATTCGCCCCAGAACTGGTGTTCTACCGTCGCGCTCACTTCGTCGGTGTACGGCGTGTCCAGGTCCGGGTTGACGGTCGTCGATGCGCCGCCAATCCGCAACCGCTCGGCGCCCAACTCCTGCGGGCCGTCATACCGGCCGTTGCCATTGAGATCGTTGAAGTTGTATTCGGCGTAATTGGTGCCGCCGGGGTTGGCTGACGAGAAGCCATCGGCGAGGTTGTTGTAGTAGCGGCCGTAGAACGCCTTCATCACCGTGCGCGCCCGGCCTGTGAGATCGTAGGAAACACCCAGCCGCGGCGCGATATCGGTGTTCGTCAAAAGGGTGGCCCCTTCCACCGTCGTCGACTCAGGGAAGATGCGCGTTCCGTTCGGCAGCAGATCGTGGATTTCCGGCTTGCGAGTGCTGTCCTGGTAGCCCACCGTCTGGTAATCGATCCGCACACCCGCCGTGATCGAGAGACGATTCGACGTCCAGCGGTCCTGCGCATAAAATGCATTGTGTCGATCGATATTCGGCGACGAGCGCCAAGTTGATTCGAAGTCGCTGTTTGGTCCGGTGTCGGCAAAGCGAATGCGATCGGGCGCTGCTCCGGCGCGCGGATACGAGTAACGAATAGGCCCGTTCGAGCCGTTGATGCCGAACCGGTACCAGTCGTAAATGTGCTCGTATCCGAACTTGAAATCGTGACTGCCGCCCTTGGGCAGGAAGTACGTGATCTGCGCCTTGACCTGCGGCTTCTTGCGCCCCGTCGTGAACGAGTTCCATCCCGCTCCCGCCAGTGCGCCCGTGTCGCGGAACACCTGCGGCGGACGCTCCACCGGGTCGACGGCCGGCACCATCGGCCAGTTCAGGGTGAAGTTCCCAACCATCACGTCCAGGAATGCGCGGCTCGACATCACCCGCTGGAATTCGCCCTTGTACATGCGCGACCAGCTGTCCTGCGCCTGAATGGATTCGGGCGGTCGCAGCGCCGATAACCCGCGCTTCGGCTTCTGCTTGCGTCCCTGCTGGTAGTACCCGATCAACGTATTGTTGGTGCCGAGTTTGCCGGTGCCTTTGCCCGTCACGTTGTCGAAGATGCCGATATCGGTTGCGATCTCCTGCGGCACGCCTGACACCACCTTGTCGATCTTGAAGTGATTGTAGGCGCCGAAGAACCACACTTTGTCTCTGGCGATCGGCCCGCCGAGGTCGGCGTGGCCCTCCCAGAACAACAGGTTCGGGTTACCCGTGAACCCGCGCGCGCGCAGGGTGTCGTTGTTGTTGTCGCCGACCCACTCACCAGGCTGGTAGGAGATGTGATACAAGCCGCTCAGCGCGTTTCCGCCGCTCTTCCCGGTGGCGACGATGGCGGCGCCGCCGGAGTTCATCTCGACGTCGCTCCCCAAGGCGCTGATCGAGTACTCCTCGTTTGCGAAGTAGTCCTCGTAGAATCCCGTGCCACCGACGCCTTCGGTGTGATCGATGCCTTCGGTGACGACGCGGGCCTGATTTTGAACGCCGAAGACTTCGTAGGCGGTTTGCTGACTCTTGTGGCTCCCGCCGACATCAAATCCCGACATACGCACGCCCGGCGATTCCGCGAGCGTGGCCCACACATCGGTGGCGTTGGGAATGGCGGTGAGCTCGTCCCCTTTGAGGCTGGTGCCGACCCTCGTCGTGGTGACGTCGACGACCGGAGATTCCGCCGAGACCGTGACGGTTTCGGCGAGTGACGCGACCCTCAGCTGTGTGTCGACCGTGATCGTCTGTCCGAGGACAACCTGGATGTTCTCGCGCTCGAGCGAAGAGAATCCCGAGAGATCGAAGCGCAACTTGTAGACGCCGGACGGAAGCTGAGGCAATCGGAAACGGCCGTCGCTTTCTGTTGTCGTCGTGCGGCTGCCAATCAGTGAGGGGGAAGTTGCAGTCACGGTGACCCCGGGAAGCACCGCTCCTTGCGGATCGGTGATGACACCGGTCAACGTGCCTTGACCAATCTGTGCGGACGCGGACACTGCGACGAGCCAGAAAACGAGCGCCACTAGCGATCGTAGGCGGGCCATGGCTGTCTCCTCCTGTGGCGGGTGACTACGAACAAACGGCGAGACGACTGTGAGTGCGCGAAGAATCGGGACGAAATGCTAACGTCGCGGCCGTTGGATGTAAAGAAAATGTCACCCGCCCTCTGCCGGTTCACCCGAAGGGTGGGACCAATTGCCCCGAATGCAAAAGCTCAGCAGAAAGACCACGACGACAGCGACACGGAGACGGCCTGCTTGGCAAACAGCTGAGGCGGGCGTGTCCTAGAGGTGCGGGAAGCACCCAATCGGGCGCAGCGTGTGTGATGCGCCGCGTCGACGACTCGAACATGGTCCCGCCGAGCACAGCGAGGCGGGCCTTGTCCCAGACTCTGGTGGGCGTGACCAAGTGAGCGAAGCGAACGTGGTGCGCCCAGCACGACTCGAACCGCCGCCGCCGCGCATCCTTCATCAGCGCATCGAGTGATCCGTTCCCGCTCGAACTCCGAGTTGGTTCTCCGGTTCCTGGTCGAGCGTGCTCACGCGAGCGTAGATGGCGGCGCGCATTACAGACCTCCTTGGACGTCGAACCTGAGGCCGTCTGATTGCATCGCGGCGGCGAGTGCAGCTGCGTAACGGTGTTCGACTGCCAGCCCCCGGCCAAACATCATTCGGTCTTCGCTCACCCACTCGTCGACCCACTCTCGCGCTCGGTCGGTCAGGAGCACGAACAGAAACACGGAGCTGCCGTTGATGATGCGCACGTCAGGCGTGGGCGAGTGGTGCGATTCGATTGACTGATTGAGAGCCTTCATCGGTGCCTCCGTTCGGAGACACCCAGAGAGCCGATTCGTTTTCGGCTTAGGCAACTCGTTGTCTCGTATTCGAGACCACATCCGCGCCACCCTGTGCGCGATAGCACCTTGCGTTGCCTTCGCAGGTTGCTGGACTCACCGCATGGGCGAGCCGCTCTGGATGTCAACAACTAGTGTAGCACTGCGAGTTCGGCTGAATGAACGGAGTTCCGCGCGCGTTAAGCGTGCGCTGCCAATCAACGCCCGGAGATACTGGAAATGATTACAACCGTGAGCGCATTTTCTGCAGGACCCTTGCAGGTGTTCGCCGGCAACGTGCCTGGCGTTCGGGTGACGCTCAGCACGCGATTCGGCTCGTCAAATGGAAACCTCCAGACATGCTCGTCGTGCTCTTCGCGATGGTTCTGCGCACCGAGAGTGCTCAAGTAATGGTCGACAACTTTCTGCGTCGGGTCGGATGAATGGTATTGCCGTCCATTCGATGTGCGCACCCGGTTTTCCGTCACGTTGCGGGGCACCAGTGAGGTGTCCACTGCAAAACTGACTGGACGCGGGATACGGCTTCAGGTCGCGAACCGTTGTGCCGCGCTGAGGGACGGACGCAACAACGAACATCGTGATGAGCAGGTGTAGGGTCCACATTTCCGATTGGTGCATGTCATTCGCCCTTGTCTCGCCTAACGGAAATACTAACGGACGTTGGCAAGACTTCAACAGAGGTCATGATGACGGCATCAAGCTGCTACCTGCGGCGGAGGGGTTAATTGCCATTTCCAACGACCCAAGACGGCCCAGGAGCGACGACCGCGCCGCCGACCTTTCGGTGCATGCGTTGCGAAACGCGCGTTTCTGCGGGCACCAGACGGCTAATCACGTCGCGCGTTTAAACGCGCACCCGCGATTGGTCTATCGGCGTCGACGTCCGTGCCGACCCGACACCACCCCACGCCCTACCCCACCCCCCGCTCGGGCGAGCGAGACCCGGGTGCGTTTCGAATCGGCGGATCTGTGATGGCCGGGAGCGATGCTCACCTGCATGTGTGGTATCGGTCCCGTGCCGCAGGCATGGAGCTGCGGGCGCTCTCGAGGGTGTTCGGCGCGTTACCGAAGTAACCACCACGGGGCGTGCTGGACGCAACGTTCGGGACCATAGGCCAGGATTTCTGCTTGTCACCGCCAAGTACCTCGCGCTCATGGTCGAAGCGGGTGACAAGCCACGACCTCTCGATCCACCAACCACATACGAAGAGTTGCGTGACGTGTGGGATCCGTTCGTCGCGTTCTCAGGAACCTACTAGGCTTCTGCCAACGAGCTGACGGTTCGGATCGCGGTGCACAAGACGCTAGCCAACATGCGTCCTGGGTCGTTCACGACGTGGTCATACGCAGTCGAAGGGGACAGACTGACGCTGGTTACGGTGCGAACACACGAAGGCCCCAGCAAGAACCCGATCACGTGGAAGCTGACGCGGGTTGAATGAGGCTTCAGTCGGAACCGTGTCCGACTGACAAACGACTGACAATCCGCAGCAGACCGGGGTTGCCCCCGGTGGTGCCGCTGATCAAAAACAGGCCGAAAATACCGGGGCAGTCGTGTGATGCTGCCCCACGTTGTGTCATTCCGTCGGCCTCCGGAGCCGAAGGCCACAGGTTCGAATCCTGTCGGGCGCGCCAGTTTTCGAAGGGCCGTGTGACACAGGTGTGACACTCCGTCAGGCATTCTGTCCCCCCGAGACCGCCTTCAGCGTTCGCCGCTTCCAGCTGACTTCCAGCCCCTTCCGCAGTTCCTTTCGGTGACGTTCAGGTAGCGCTGCGTCTGCTGCACGTTCGCATGTCCTAGCATCAACTGGATGATGCGAATGTCGACGCCGTCGGCCAGCAGTCGGCAGGCACCTTCATGGCGCAGGTCGTGCCAGTGCAAGTCGATCTGACGCAACTTGGCGCGATCCACACGCGCACCGGGCTTCGCGCGCTTCGTGTCGTAGCCGTTGGCGATCAAGAGCAGCGATTCCCAGGCAGTCTTGAAGCTTCCCACGTATTCGCCGTTCTCAGTCCCGAACACAAATTCGTTCGGGCCCAGTTTGCCGCGTCGACTCAGGATAGCTGCGAGGCGGCCGTTCGGATCGAACGGAATGCGCCGGTTCTCCTTGTCCTTGGTTGTCTGGCCAGGAATGCCGATCGTGTGAGTATCCCAATCGACTCGCTTGTTCTGGATGACGAGCATCTCGCCGAGTCGGCAACACAGCTCGATCGCGCCGATGATCCGGTCGTGCATCAGCGGGCCGACATACCCGTGCTCCCACGTGTTCATCGCCCGTGCCGCATCGAGGAGACGCTTCTCCTCGTCGCGGGGAATCCGCCGATCGCGAACCGTTTCCGCCTTGGTGTTCAGCCGGACGCCGAAGCGGTGAAACGGCGACTTGGCGATGAGCGGCGGCGTCTGCGCCTGGCCCCAGCGGATGGCGACGCGCAGGATCGCCAGCACTTTGTGCAGCGTGGAGATCTCGACCCTGCGCGAGTATTCAGATTCGGACTTAAACCGGTTGATGATCGCCGGCTCTTCCAGAGCCTTGACCGGGAGCCGCCGACGTGTTGCTTCAGGACCTTGATTCGTCCGGCCGCCGTGTTGAGACTCCGAATGCCAGCCGGTCGCAGGTGACGTTCGAGGTAGGCATCCAGGAAGCCTGCAACGCTCTCGAGATCCGTCGACGTCTCTTTGCGGGCCGACTTGATCCGCGGATCGCGCCCAGCCTTGATCTCGCCGATGAAAAGCCGTTCCCAATCACGCACTTCCTCCATCGACTGCACTGGTCGCTGCCTGCTCGCCTCCATCCGCGGGACGGCGAAGTCGTTCACTGGCATTCGAAATCGCGTGCCGCGATGTTTCACATCGAACCACAGATGCTCGAGGCATCGCCGGGCGCTTCGACACGCGCCTCTGCACCGTCTTCTGATTGCCATACGTCCTCCTTCACATGCTTCTGCTCCTTGGTGTTCACGAGATTCGAGTTGGCGCCCCACGCGCAATCCAGTCGAGCACGTCGCGTGGGTGAAACCGCCGGCTCCTGACGCCGAACCGCTGCGAGACGAGCAGTCCTCGCAAGTACGCGCGACGAACCGTCTCCTCGTGACAGCCGACAAATTCCGCGACCTCGAAAGCGGTCAGCAGACGGTTCGGCAGTTCTCCATAAGTAGGCGCTCTGGCGTCGAACGAAACGTTCGACGCCAGAGACGA
>JBKPAJ010000199.1:0-15633 GCA_046726375.1 Acidobacteriota bacterium | reverse complement strand
TGAGTTGATCGAACACAGCGAGATCCGGCCCGGCGTAGATAGGCGCCTGCACGACGCCCTCGGACAGAATAGTAATGAGGCGGCCGGCGCGGTCGATGCGATCGACTTGCCCGGACACCTGGAAGACTTCCTGCACGACGCGCGCGGGCTGTTGCGACAGCATCAGCGTCAAGATCAGTGTCAGCATGGCCTTCACCTTCGGGAACGTGTGCGGCGCCGGTCGAGCGGAGCGTAGCACGATGGTCGACGCGAGTCACCTCGCGTGTGAACGAGTTCGGGACGATCCAAGGCGGGAAGGTGGCTGTGCTCCTCGCGGGCAATCCGTTGCAAGCCGTCAGGAACACACAAAGCATCGAGGCGGTCGTCACCGACGGGCGCTTCTTGTCACGCGCCGAGTTGGATGACCGGCTCGCCACGGCAGCGGGACGTATACTCCATCCCACGATGCTTGCTCGTCCTGCCCTCCTCCTCGCGTGCGTGGCGGCCATCGTCGCGACGCCGGCGCGCTCGACGGCGCAGGCGGACGCGCTCTTCGAGTTCCACAGCAACTCCTGGCTGAACCTGCATCACATCCTCTGGGCCCGCGGCGAGCGCGCGGCACCGCCGGCCGACATGCCCGATGCGGAGCGCTCTGCGTGGAACGAGGGCATCGCGTTCTATGCGCCGTAGTCTCCTCTTCGACGAGGAGCTGCTGAAGATCAAGGAGGCGCTGCGCACCATCGAGACGAACACGAGCCTGGACGGCGTCGCGATCGACGAAGGCGACGCTCGAACGCCTGATGCCAGCCTATCGGAAGCATTGGTGGCCGGCGCACGACCGTACGAATCGCGAGTGGATCGCGGCGGCCCGGAAGCTGGCCGATCGGCACGGGGCGGCGCTCAACGCAGCGATCGCGCGCGCATACAACGTAACCCCCGACAATCCCGTGTGGGTCGACGTGGCTGTGTACGCGAATCCCAACGGAGCCTACACCACTACCCGGCCAACCCACGCCATGATCTCGTCGACAGATCCGAGCTACAGCGGCTACGCCGCGCTCGAGATGCTCTTTCACGAGCGCTCCCACGCGTGGGGCCGGACGCTGTTCGACGACGTAACGGAAGCCGCCACGGCCCAAGGCGTCAAAATATCGCCGCAGTTATTACACGCCATTCTCTTCTACACTGCGGGCTACCTCACTGCGCGCGAGCTGAAGCAGCACGGCGTTGCGTACAAGCACTACGCGGAGGCGGCTTGTACGATCGTCTCTGCGGAACCGGCTGCGGCGACAAGCTCGCCGCACACTGGGGACCGTTCCGCGACGGCCAGCGGACGCGGGTGGAGGCGTTCACCGCGCTCGCCGCCAGCTTCAAGTAATCCTGTCCACACGAAAACTAGTGGACTGTAACAGCTGAATCAGTAGCGTCGGATTGCTGTAGGTCCAACGGATCGGTTTTGGTTCTTCGTTGTAGCGTCGGATGTAGCGACGGATCTTGCGCGCCAGATCCGGGATCGATTTGAACATGCCACGGGCGAGCAAGTCGCGCTCGGACTGCTCCCAAGACAAAGCAGGGTTGCCCGAATTTCTTGCCACCCGCTGTCCCCATCTGGTGTCACGGGACGAGGGATGCGTGGGATAGTGAAAATTGGTCGGTCAGTGCCGCAACCATCGAGCGACGTTCAAGTCCGATACGAAAGGTGATGCCGACCGGCTGGCTGCCGACTCGTAGCTTTGCGAAGGAGTGGCTGTCGTTCGTGACGCAGTCGGACCACCCCGTTATGTCTCTGCCGTGACCGAGATTAGTAATGGCTGCAGCGTTTAGCCAACAGCTTCAACGGTGCTGAGAGCCGCAGGCGATACCATGCCACGCGCAACCGCTGTCCCGGTACGTCATAGACACCACATACGACCGGAGATCCGATCGGATCAGCCGCTAGTGCGCCCGAGAACCGGGATGTCCGTACTCTCTCCCCACTGGTATGTGTCCCATGTGACGTAGTTGGTGCTCGACTTCAGGACGAACCACTGGCCGTTGGCGGGGCGATACACCGTGATATCGGTCCTGCCGTCGCCATCGTAGTCGGCCGGCACGGGGGTGTCGGTGCTGACGCCCCACTGATACACCTCCCATGTGGTGTAGCTGGTGCTCGACTTCAGGATGAACCAGAGGCCGCCGGCGGGACGATACACGGTGATGTCTGTCGCCCCGTCGCCGTCATAGTCGCCAGGCGCGGGGATGTCGCCGCTCTCGCCCCAGAGATAACCGGCCGACGCCGTGAAGTTTGTGCTCGACAGGAGGACGAACCAATGGCCAGTGGCGGGACGATAGACCGTGATGTCCGTCGTGCCATCACCGTCGTAGTCACCCTGAACGGGGATGTCCGTGCTCTCACCGAACTGATAGACGCTCCACGCCGTGAAGTTGGCACTCGACTGCAGGACGAACCAGTGGCCAGTGGTGGGACGATAGACGGTGACGTCTGTTCTGCCGTCGCCATCGTAGTCGCCGGGCACCGGAATGTCGCCGCTTTCGCCCCAGGTCATCGCCGCCCAGTTCGTCGTGCTCGAGTGAACGATCCACCAGACGCCGGTCGACGGCCGGAACACGGCGATGTCGGCTCTGCCGTCGCCATCGTAGTCGCCCGGCACCGGAATGTCGCCGCTTTCGCCCCAGGTGATCGCCGCCCAGTTCGTTGCGCTCGAGTGAACGATCCACCAGACGCCGGTCGAGGGCCGAAAGACTGCGATGTCGGCCCTGCGATCGCCGTCGAAATCACCGGCCGCCGCCGGGGGCCCTGTGGTCGCTGGAACGATCTTCAGAATTGCACCGAGCGAGTAGCTCACGACGTAGAGCTCGCCCGCCGCGTCGAGGCCGAACGAGCTGACGTTCCCAAGCTGTGCGCTCCCCCCGAGCGCTGCCGTGTGCTCGAGGATGTCCGATACGCTGGCCTCACCGGTAGTCGGATCGATCGCGAGGCCAAGGGACCAGAGGCGACCCTGGATGAAATCGGCAAAGAAATAGCGGCCTCGATGCGTCGGACCAAGTGCCCCGCCACGGTACACATAGCCGCCGGTGACCGTTTGACCGATGCTACGGCCGTACTCATGAATCGGATCGACAAGGGGGAGAAACGCGGGCGGAAGCGAGGTGATGTGGTCGTGGGCGCCTTCGCGATTGCGCCAGCCGTAGTTATGCCCACCCCGATCTGGCGGTTCGTAATCGACCTCCTCCCACTGGTTCTGGCCCACGTCGCCGACGATGAGGGCGCCCGTTCCCCCGCGTTCCGGGTCGTCGAAGCTGTAGCGCCACGGATTCCGCCACCCGAAGCTCCAGATCTCGGGACGGTAGCCGGCCACTCCGATGAACGGGTTGCTGAATGGCACCTGATAGCCCGTCGGATGGTCGTCGGGCACGTTCACATCGATCCGCAGCATCTTACCCAGGAGTTCCGCGGGATTCTGGGCGCGGTGGCCCGGGTCATCGGCAGACCCGCCATCGCCCAGGCCGATGTAGAGCAAGCCGTCCGGACCGAAGGCCAGGTGGCCGCCGTTGTGATTCGCGAAGGGCTGCGCGATGAAGGCCGGGCCGCTGGGTCCTCCCCAGCGCAGATCGAAGCGCGATCCGGGGTCCGCGATATACGGGTTCCCTTCTGAGCGGCGATACCGGGCGACGACCGTGTTGCCGAAAACGTCCGTGAAGTTGACGAAGAAGCGTTGGCTGGTGGAGTCGGGCGCGAAGGCCATCCCCAGCAGTCCCCGTTCGCCGCCCGAAGAGATGACGCTGCTCAGGTCGAGAAAGTCTGGAGAAAGCACCGTGCCATTCCAGACCACACGAATGCGTCCCCCCTGCTGAACGACGTACTGAACTGCGGAATTGGCGGGATCCTGCACGAACGCCACCGGGAGCGCGAAGCCGGACGCGTGCACCTGGGAACGGAGCTCCGTCTGCGCGTGAGCGGGAAGGGCCCCCATCACCAGCGCGACAATCGTTGCGGGAGCAAGCGGTTTCATTGTGGCCCGCGTGGACAATATATCAGCTGACACCTAGGACTTTTGACCATGCTCTTAGCGCGCTTGTTCAGTCACCTGTCAGAAGCAGCGCGACGCTGATCGGCACGCGAGAATCGAGCGATCTCACCAGTCGATGTAGAACGTGAGCTGTCCGTCCGATCGGCAGTGGTGCGCACCTGCAGAACCCGAAGCTCCGTGTACTCCTGGGCGATGGGCGTGTAGAAGTAAGGTTGCGGGTGCTCGAACAGGAATTCGTACTTGCCGGTATCGTCACACCGGCGACCTCGACCCATGCCGAGCTTGGCCCGGCTGACCTGATGCGCTGACCGATCGGATCTCGACCTGGCCAAAGCATGTTAGCGAGGCGCTGGTTCACGATCGCCACGGGACGCGACTGCTTGTTGTCCGCCTCGCTGAAACGCCGCCCTCGGATCACCCGGATGCTGTCACTGCTGAAAACTCAATCGGCGCCCATGCCCCCGGCGATCTCTCGGAAGTAACGCAAAGTCGGGGATTTGTGTCGAGCGGAACGCTTGCGGACCCGCAGTGAACGTGGTCCAAGAAAGATGTGAGACCTGACGAACGCGCTCTCGCCGTTCAGTCGCATCCGCGGACATCGCACGGTGTGGGTGCGTGAAGACGACTGCGCGCTACGCGGCCCGGCGTTCGTCGCGGTGGTGCAGGCCACCGAGGTGCGGGATCGCGATGATGTCGCCGTCGTCGGGTAACGCGACTCGCCGCGAAACCGGCGCGTCTTTGTCGAGCGACAGGTGAGTGCGAGACTTCAGGTAATACTTGACGTAGGCGTGTAGGATGCGGCGCAGACCACGCTCGTTGCCGATGATGACATGCTCGAGACACTCTCGGCGTATGGACCCGATCACGCGCTCGGCGTACGCGTTCTGCCAGGGTGAGCGAACGGCTGTCACCACCTCGCTGATGCCCATCGCCGTCGCTGTCGTCGCCCACGCGCGGAACGCCGTATCGCGGTCGTGGACGAGATACTGCGGGACGTCGTCCCACGGAAACGCCTCGCGCAGTTGCTGCGCCGTCCACGCGGCCGTGGGATTGGCGGTGACCGCGACGTGCACGATCCGGCGACGCTCGTGCGCGAGGAGCACCAGCACGAACAGCATCCGACAGGTTGCCGTCGGCACGAAGAAGAAGTCCGCAGCCGCGATCTGCTGGAGATGGTTCGCCAGGAATGTGCGCCACGTCTGCGACGGCAGGCTGCCGCGGCGGGCCATGTACTTCGCGACCGTGGCTGGCGAGACATCCACACCCAGTTTCAGCAATTCGCCGTGGATTCGCGGTGCGCCCCAGAGGGGATTGGTCTGCGACATGGTCCGAATCAACGCCCGGACGTCGGCCGAAACGGTTGGTCGGCCGGTGCGTTGGCGACTCTTCCATACCCAAAACAAATGGAAGCCTTGGCGGTGCCAGGCGATGACGGTCTCAGGCTTGACGATCACGAGCGCCGTTCGCCATCCGGTCCAGATGGCCGAGAGCAGGCCCCAGAGCCACCGGTCCGTTGTGACAAGCCGCAATCGCCGCGGGCGGGTGCGCTGCAGCACCTGCAGTTGGTGCCGTAACGCCAGGATTTCGAGTTGGAGCGCAGCGCGCGAACGCGCCCATGTTCGCAGGGTCAGGAGGAAGGACAGGAGCACCGACATGATCGCCCAGCAGCGTGTCGATCGTCAGCCGCAACATCAACTAGCACAACAAGAACAGACTTTTCAGTAGGCACAGTGCGCTCGCACAGCTCGTCGGGAGACAGAGGAAGACGGCCACACGTTGCTCAGGCCGCGCGGAATCGATCAGCGATGAGGCTGCGGCGTGCTCGATGTCTTCGCGGGACCCGGCTTCCACACGCCCACTCCGTTCTCGTACACGATGGTGGTGCCGAAGGCCGCTGACTGCTGCGCGATGCGGTCGATGATCTTCTTGCCTGTGGCGGCCTCGGCGAGCCGAGGGGTGCCGCGCTGCGATCGCGGCGCCTTCTGCGCGAGATCGATCGGATGCAGGGTCAGGCCCACGAGCTCGCTTCCGCGAAAGGTCGGGTGGGCAATCACGCTCTCGTACCACACTGGGCTCGAGGGGAATCCACTCGTGCCGCTTTTGAATCGCGCATCGTACAAGTCCGAGGCGAGCGCCGTATCGGGCAGCCCGTATTGTTCATAGTGATCGGCAGGCATCGGATCGATCGTCTCGTTGTGGAAGATGAAGTTGCCGAGGCTGTAGAAGATCGGCCGACCTTTGTAAATCTCGATGCCGCGCAGCTGATGTGGCCCGTGGATGATGTACGTGGTCGCGCCCGCATCGATGCTCTTCTTGGTGAACTCCACCATCCACGCCGGTGGGACGACCGAATTGTTGCCCGGCTCGTGCGAATGGCTCGTCACGATAACGCAATCGGCTTGCCTTGCCGCGTTGCGGATTTCTCGGAGAATGCGCGCTTCATCCGCCGCGTTTACGCTTTCGATCACGCGCGAGTCAGGGCCGGGTTCGACGACGGCGCCAAGCAAGCGGACGGGCGCCTTGGGATCGCTGGACGCCGATCCCCCGAATTTCGTCGCCGCCGTTCGCAGCAACTCGAGCGTCGCCGGATCGGCCTGATACTTGCGCTCGATACGCAGCGCGTTAAGACCGGGCCGGCCGCGCATGTCGGGACGCGACGCGCCCGCTCGTGACATGGGCGTGAAGGTCGTCGCGAGCCCGATCAGCGCGATGCGGCCTTTCGGCGTCTCGAAGTATGCGGGGCGGCTTGCCTCGCCGAGCGTTTCTCCAGTCCCGGCGTGCACGAGGCCGAGCTCGTCGAGCAGGCGTGTCGTCATGCGCATGCCTTCGACGCCGTAATCGGTTGTGTGATTATTCGCGCGGTTGAACAGATCGAAACCGAGCCCTTTCAAATCGGCGGCCGCCTCCGGCGGCCCGAGCTCCCAATTGCCGCCGTTCTCGACCTCGGGCCAGCCCTTGAATTCCGAGAGGCGGAAGAGGGAAATCTCGAGGTTCAGAAACGCCGCATCCGCGTCGCGAATCACCTTAGCCATCTGCTGAAAGGCCGCATCGCGATCGTTATCGAACTGCACGAGGCGCCGCGTGATGATGGCATCGCCAACCGCGGCAAGCGACCATGTCGTGCCAGGACCAGCCGGCGCGGATGGCTGCTGCGAGCTGACCGGAAGAACCGCGATCAGTGCGAGGAAGCCTGCACCGAGGAATCGAGATCTCATACTGCCTCCGACACACCTTGTAGCACTAGCGGAGCTTTAGCGGTCCGCGGCAACATTAAAAATCGAACCGAATCCCGAGCTGGCCCTGGAACGGCGACACCGCATACGTCGGCTGTCCGAAGTCGGGTGACCGCTGGTTGCCGATGTGGCCTCCGTAATTCTTCGCATTGGTCAAATTGAACATCTCCCAGAGCAGCTCCAGGCGCCGGGTCTGCGCAAACCTGAACAACTTGCTCACCCGCAAGTCGATGTTGAAGTAGTCGTCACCGCGTGCGGAATTGGGCGGAATCATCTTGCCGTCGGCGCCGATGGGACGCTCGTTGGTGCGCCTGTCGCCATTAGTGTCAAACCCGGTGGTCACGTTGTACGGTGGAGCAGACGACGCCGTCACGATGCCTCCCAGGCGTACGTCGATGCGCGGCACGGCGTACGACGAGCTCAACACAACGCGGTGCCGCACGTCGTTGGGAGCGGGACCCCAGTCAGCGTCGCGGTTGTAGTCGTCCACGGCCGTCGCGAACGTCTTCACGTCCATCAGTGTGTAGGCGACCCGGTACGACAGACGATCAATCGCCCGCCGCTCGAACCGAATCTGCAACTGGTGCGCGTCCATCCGGCTGCCGAAGTCGTTGACGTTGAGAATAGTGCCGCTCGGATCGATCGGATACGTGCGGTCACCGCGAATGGCATTCGCATTCCACGCACGCGGATAGTGCAGCCCGAGCGAATAGATGTAATCGCCCGAAACGGACATCGTCGGCGAAATCTGCCGCTGCATGCCGACGCTGTACTGCGTGGTCGATGGATTGAGCGCGCCCGGATTCGGGAGATCAACCGACGTGCTGCCCTGCCGGCTCAGGATGGAGAGCGGCGGGATGTTGGGAAAAAACGAGTTCGGAATGCGTGTCACGCGCACGTCGTTGGCGTACTTCTGCACGAATACATCGGGATAGTTTTGCACGACGTTGCCGGTATCGTTCGTCCAGATGACGTCGTAGAAGATGCCGGCACCGGCGCGAATGACAGTACGACCATCATTGCGCGGATCCCACGCGAGCCCGACGCGCGGCGCCCAGTTGTTCGTGTCGTCCGGGTACGCCTGGAAATTGATCTGGCGCAGATCGCCCAGGACAAACCGCTGCCAGAACTGTTCGACCGGCACGTCCGGCAGATCCTGCCCGTCGAGATCGCCGCGGAGGAACTGCACGTCGTAGCGCAGTCCGAGCGAGAGCGTGACGTTGGGGCGCACGCGCCACTGGTCTTCGATAAACGCTGCGTAGAGATCGAGGTCGCGGTGAAGCGCTTCTTCACCGACGCTGATCGTGAACACCTCGGGGTAAGTGGACGCATCGTTCGGATTGAACGTCACAGCGCGCAGAAAAGTGTAGGCGCCGTTGAACGTAATGTTGATCGTGCGCGGTCCGCGGCTCCGATTGATCTCGAACCCCGTCTTCACATCATGATCGCCCCACATGTCGTTCACGTGGTACGACAGTGTGTCCATGAGAATGAGATTGTCCTGTTGGCGCCCCTGCGGATAGTTGGTGGCTTGGCCAAAACGAATGCCGGGCATGCTCACGCTCGGTCCCGCGGGACCGGAATTCACGCGGTCGCGGAACACGCGGCTTCCCGCGAACCGCACCTGGTTGCTCCAATTGCGCGACAGTACCGAGGTGAGTGTCGGGTTGATGAAGAAGCTGTAGCCATCTTCGTCGAAGCCAGCGTCACCGGCCACAGTGCCGCCGAGATTTTGCGCCAGCCGCATGAACTTCTCGTACAGTCCGTTCACCGCGAGATAGTGGTTTGGTGTCACGCTTGCGGTGAACTTCGAGAACACGTTGCTCGCGCGGAACGCGCGCGGCAGCTCGGTGCGTGGATCGAGCATCATTGGCCTCGCGAAGTCCGGTACGCGCACCGTCACGACATCGTCATTAGTACGGCGCTCGAAGGTCGAAAAGAAGTGCAGCCGGTCACGGCGCAGCGGACCGCTGAATGTGCCGCCCCATTGCTTGGTCTGAAACGGCACCTTGCCTGTCGCCAGCGCGTTCGGCTTGTCGAAGCTGTCGTCGCGAAGGAAGTAGAACGCGCGCCCCCGGAAACTGTTGGTGCCCGATTTGGTGAGCACGTTGATCACGCCGGAGCCCGAGCGGCCGAATTCCGCCGAGTACTGATTCGCGAGAACCTGAAATTCCTGGATGCTCTCCTGAGAGAAGCTGTGGCGGACCGCATCGGACTGCGTCGTCCCTCCACGCGTCACGTCGTCGTTGATGTCCACCCCTTCCAGCCAGGTCGACTTATAACGTTCGTCGAACCCGCCGAACGAGATCGAGTCGGTGTTGCTGTTTGCGGAGGTCGTATCCACGCCCACACCTGGCGCGAGCAGTGCCAGGTCGGTGAAATTGCGCGTCTTCAGCGGCAGCGAATCCACTTCCTGCGGCAGCACATTGGTCTCGATCGATTTCTGCGTGGTTTCGACGAGCGGCGTTTGTCCGCTGACCGTGAGTGTTTCCTGGAGGCCGGCGAGCCCGAGCCGCAGGTCGATCGAGATTTCCGTGCCCATGGTGAGCTCGACGTTGCGACGCTCGCGCCCGGCAAAGCCGGTGAGCTCCGCTCTCACGTCGTAAGGTCCCGGCGGCAGGTTCGCGATGCGATACGAGCCGCGCTCGTTGGTCACCGCTGACCGCGCCAGTCCTGTTGCGGTGTTCGTGATCGTGACCGTCACACCAGGCAAAACGCCGCCCTGATCGTCGGCGACCACGCCCTGGATGGCGGAATACGTGGATTGCGCGCGTGCTGTGTGTGCGCCCGCGATGAGCAACGGAAGCAACAGCAGCGACCGCACAATCCACTTTCGACGGTCGGCCTGTATTGGCATGGCCTGCTCCTGAGCCCTTTCGATCGCGCGTGACCGCCTGCGCGGTGAAACGGCTGCTTAGGTGGGCATCATACGTCTTTCGACTTCGGCAATCGCTGGTTGCAGGAGCGGTCAGCTGAGATGCCGAGGACGGCGCGGCCAGCAGGAGGCTGCCGGTGGGCTCCGCCTGAATCGACGTACTCTGTGCCTACTGAAAACCCCGAACCCTTCGGGCGATACGAGTTAGCGCCACGTACGAGTACGCTGTGCGGAGATGATATCGATTGTCATGGCGCTCCTGTCGGCGTTACGCACCTCTTTCAGGTCGCGCGTTGAACTGCAGCTCGAGGTGCTCGCCCTACGGCAGCAGATTCAGGTTCTCGAACGTTCGCGCCGTTTCCGACCGCGGTATTGTCAAGTTGAGGCAGCGGCTGGCAGAGTAGGCTCAAGAAGTTCCACGACCGCGTCCTCGAACACGGGTCGGTGCCGCTCGCGCTGCTGCGCGACAAACTTAGAACGCAGAACTGAGAACGCAGAACTCAGGACGCAGAACGGCGGCGCTGACGCCGCGCCGGTGCCGATTCACCAGCCGACGCGGAGCAAATACCACAGCGCGGCACCAATGACTGCGTCGGTGGCCAACAAGGATGTGACAGTCGACGCGAAGTAGGGCGACGCCAGCAGCAACATTCCAGCGTTGAGCTGCGGCCAGCGGCCGTTCTTTCTGCCGTACACGAACAAGCCAAACTCGATCCCGCTCGGAATGAGTGAGAGAAGCAGAAACGCGGGACCAAAGGACACGCAATCCCCTTAATCCGCGCCATAATCCGCCGTTCCGCGTTCTCCGTTCTCAGTTCCGCGACGCAGCAGGCTGGCGGCAGCGTCATCGAGATACAGCGTGACGCGCGAGTGCATGCGCAGCGCGGTCGCGGGCACGTCGGGCGAGATTGGATCCTCGAGCGACCCGCGCACGGCCGGCGCTTTGCGGGCATCGGGCACCACGACGATCAGCTCGTGCGCCTTCAGGATCTGGTGGATCGACATCGACACCGCCGTCTTGGGGACTTCGTCGAGACTGCGGAACCAGCCCTCACCCACTTGCTGGCGGCGGCACGCTTCGTCGAGGTTCACGACGATGAACGGCTCGGTCGTCACGAAATCCGCGGGTGGATCGTTGAAGGCGAGATGTCCGTTCTCGCCGATACCGGCAAACAGCACATCGATCGGCGCGCTGGCGACTTCCGCGGCCACCGTGGCGACGGCATTGGTGTCGTCGTCGACGTCGAGACGATGAAAGCGGATGATGCCGGTGGGTGCGACGAGATGCTCGGTGAGCACGCGCCGGAAGCTGGCGCGATGCGAGAGCGAAAGGCCGATGTACTCGTCGAGATGGAAGAGATCGACGCGCTTCCAGTCGATGTCGGGCAGCCGCGTCAAGACCGCGAGGAACTCCAGTTGCGACGCGCCGGTGGCCGCGACGAGGCGGGCGCCGCCGCGCGCCGCGATCGCGTTGCGAATCGACGCCGCTGCGTGATGCGCCGCGGCCGCGCTCATCTCGGCGCGCGTGGGGTACACCAGCACGCGCATGCCCGCGCCGTCAGATGGGGCGGACAACTCCCTTGCTTGTGGCATCGTCGTTCCTGATCAGCAATAGCACTGCGGCAACGGCGCCAAGCGGCACGAGGCTGGCGCCAATCAAAATCGGCTCGAAGGAGTAGCGGTCGGCAATTGCGCCAGTGAGGTACGTCGCCGCAATGGTGCCGATGCCCGCGCCGGCGCCGCTCATTCCGCTCACCGTGGCGACCGATCCCTGTTTGAACAGATCGGCGGGCAGATTCAGCACCATCGTCGATGCCGCGGCGTACGCACACGTCGCCACCGCAAAACAGATCGTTAGCGACAGAAGATCGGTGAAGAGCAGGCTGACCATCAGCAGGCTCATGCCGATGCCGCCCACCGTGATCACGAGCTTGCGCGCAGCGCCGACCGACATCCCGCGGCGGATGAGATGGCTCGACACGCCGCCGCCGAGAAAGTTCCCGGCGTCAGCCGCGAGGAACGGCACCCAGAACGCGAGCAGCCCCTCTTCGAGCGAGAACCCACGCGCAACGAGATAGACAGCGAACCAATCAGTAATGAAGAACCACACCGGATCGGTGAGCGCCTTACCGATGACGACCCCCCAGGTCTGCTTCAGCCGCAACAGTTCCAGATAGCCCGCGCGCTCGCCTGCCGATTCGGGGATCTGATCGGCGCGGTCGGCGAGGATGTACGACCGCTCTTCAGGAGAAACGCGCGGGTGCGCTTCCGGGGGGAAGTACAACCAGCGAAAGGCGATGATCCAGAGGATGCCGAGCGAACCGGTGATGATAAACACCGGGCGCCAGGTGCCGAATGTCGCGAGCAACTCCAGAACGAGCAGCGGCGCAATCGCCGCGCCGATGGACGACCCGCTGTCGAAGAGCGCGACGGCCCACCCGCTTTCGCGGCGCGGAAACCACTCGGAGACGGCTTTGGTCGCACCCGGCCAGTTCCCCGCTTCGCCCAGGCCGAGAAGAAAACGGACCCCCATGAACGATCGAAGACCGGTTGCGAGCGACGTGAGCATCGCGGCCGCGGAGTAAAACCCCACTGCGAGGGTGAGGCCGGCGCGGGTGCCGAGGCGATCGAGCACATGGCCGGCGCCTGCCTGACCGACCGTGTACGCGACGCGAAACGCGATGATGACGAGCGCGAGGTCCGAGTTCGACCACTGGAACTCGTCCTTCAACCGCGGACCCAGGACGCTGAGCGTCTGGCGATCGATGTAGTTGATGACGGTGGAAAGAAACAGCAGCCCGGCGATGTACCACCGCAGATAGCCTCGCCACGGGCGTGTGGCCTCGCCGTTGGTCACGTGGGCCGCAGAGTAGTCCGGCGCATGCGCGTCTCGCAAGGAGGAAACTGTCGCAAATTGTCGCGAACCGCTCTCACTTGCCGAGCGACAACAGATTGGCCAGCAATCGATGGGCACCGGGCACACCGTACCGCCACTGCCGGTGGAACGCGTACGTGAAGTATGTGTAATGACCCTTGCCATACTGGGCGTGCAGCCAGCCGCCCGCCTGCTTCGGCTGCTCCTGATCCCACGTGGCAATCATCGGCGTGTAGGCCTTGTCCCACGTGCTCCAGAATTTCGAGCGGCGCTGCTCGATCCAGCCCTTGGAAACGAATCGTTTACTACCGCGCGGGCAGGTCGCTCACATGAGAACCCTCCGTGGCTGGATTGTCATGTCGTGGATCACCGCGTCGTCGTGGCAGCGAGTCCGTCTGTTCGACGAGAGGCGACTGGGCTAGGAACAAACTGGGAACAACAGGCGGTGTGAAAACAGGGTGTCCTTTCAGGGCGCGGAAAATGCGATTCGCGCCGCCGCTAGAAGCCTTGACGGCCCGGAATTTCGACGAATGAGTCAACTTTTCTCCGTCAAGGCGACGCCCCGCCGGAGGTGGGGCAAGACAACATGGAGACTAACGAGGCCTAGTCTCAGACCGACCGACAAGTCGGCATAGATCCCAACATGCTCGACGGTCTGAGGCAGGGCCTCGTTAGAAAAAGTGGAGCCCCCGGAGCAGGCAGGAGTTGAATCCTGCGCCTATGTAATTGACCCTCTTGGGGTCGGTAGCCACGTGGGCCGCGCTCTCTGGGAGCTCCAAGACGATGATACGCAAAAGTGTCGCTGAGGTCCTCCATCAGCATGTGACCTTCGAACTGGAAGCGATCGACCGGATGTACCTCAAGGGCTACGTGCCGTCGCTGCAGTCGGGCGGCGGGGTCGTGTATTTCATGAAGACTCACCTCGGCGCCCGCGTCCCGTCAACCATGGTGGTCGCGCCGCTCAGCGAGCGCTTCGTGCAGACCATCGAACGCTTCGTCGAAGCGGAAGGCTTGGATTTGGTGACGTTCGAAAAGGGGGAACGGAAGGACGACGTCGCGCACGCCTACCTCGCGGCGTTCACCGGCGAGGAGGGCGTGTTGTTCGTCGGCAAGGCGCAAGAGAAGGCTGGCGTCTTCCGCACCGAGAAGCGGCGCAACGCGGACGGGTCCACTTATCCGTGGATCTATCGCTCGACGACCCCGGTCAATCACTACTACTTCTACATCCTCGATCGCGATTTTGGTCCGCTCTTCATTAAGTTCTGCTCGTACTTCCCCTACGCGATCAAGGTGTGTCTCAACGGCCATGAGTGGCTGAAACGCCCACCTCACGCAGCGCGCCATCCCCTACGAGCCGTTGGACAACGGCATTCGATCCAGTGACGATCCCGCGCGGGTGCAGCGGATCGCGGATACCTTGGATGCCGCCAAGATCGACGCCCTCGTGCGCAAGTGGCTCCGACGCCTGCCGCATCCCTTCACCAGCGCGCATCGTCGTGCCGGCTATCGCTATCACCTCTCGATCCTCCAAGCGGAATTCGCCTTGACCCAGGTCCTCGACCGGCCGCGCACAGGTCGGGGGTTCTTTGAAGAGGTCATGCGTGAGAATCTCGACCTCGGCCGGCCCGATCAGATGCAGCTCATTTTCAATCGCCGCGTCTCGCGGCAAACGCCCGGCCCGTTTCGGACCCGGATTCTGACCGAGGGCGTGCTGCCCTCACTGCACGTCGATTACAAGAAGTCCCGCATCAAGCAGTACCACAAAAAGAACCAGGCCCTTCGCACGGAAACGACGATCAACAACACCTACGACTTCGAGATCGGTCGGGCTCTACGCAATCTCCCCGCCCTGCGGGAGATCGGCTTCGCGGCCAACCGACGCCTGTTACAGGTCGAATATCTGAGCCACGACTCGCTGATCGGGGACGACCTCCTCGACACCGTGACACAACCGATCGTCGTTCACACCCAACGCGCGGCCGGCCTCCGCGGCGGCGATCGCCGGGTCCTCGCGCTCATGCAGACCTTGTGTCTGTTTGCGCTCAGCCCGACCGGCTTTCGCCATCGCGACGTCCGGCCCGCCATCGCTCAGTTCCTCGGGCGCCCGCTCGACGACTACGGCGCCAGCCACATGATGTACGACCTCCGCCGGCACGGCTTGATCGAACGCGTGCCCAAGACCCATCGCTACCGCATCACCCAGACTGGGGCCCGACTCGCCGTGCTCTATCTCCGGATTTACGCGCGCGGCTTCCGCACGGCTGCATCACTGCCCACGTCGCCAGGCGATCGCCGCGGATCCAAGGCGCTCGAACAGCTCGACGCCGCCCTCAGTAAATTTCTCCAGGAGGTCCGTCTTGCCGCGTGAAAAACTTGACTCAAGTACTCAGATATCAACCGGTCAAGGCATCTAGCGAAGCTCCGCCTCAAACCGACTAGACAGTTCGTGCGCTCCGCCGGCGCGAAATTCACGGCGTCGGGATCCAGGATGATCACGTTGGCTTTCTTTCCGACGGTCAGCGAACCGATTCGATCCGACAGGTTCAGCAGGGCTGCGCTATCCACCGTGGCCATGCGCAGCACCTGCGTCATCCTCGGGGTGACGTCAGCGCGCAGCGACGTCGCGCGCTGGAGGCCCGA
>JBKPAJ010000198.1:0-14493 GCA_046726375.1 Acidobacteriota bacterium | reverse complement strand
ACGCCGCGGGTCCGCCGATTGGAATGACCGATTATCAGCAGGGCGTGCCCGTGCGTGGCGACTACGTGTTTCGTCCCAACACGTGGCACTCGATCGAGCTGAACGCGACGCACAAAGTGGCCGAATGGGGCGGTCAGGCGGCCCGCTTCGCACTGGAGGAAGACGCCGCGATTCGTGCCGACGGCGCGTGGGACTGGATTGACGGGCGCCAGACGACGTTCTATCTGATCAAGTAGCGGATCAAGTATCAGGTCCTGAACCTGACAACCTACTTCGGCAGCGCGTGCGGCATCTCAGCCACCACATAGGTAATCACGGCTAACGCTGCCGCCGCCTTCGAGACTTCCTCCGGCGCGATGCGGTCGATGGTGTCGGCCGGCGTGTGGTGAATCGTGAAGTAGCGCGTCGAGTCGCCCTGGTAGGCAAGCATCGGCACCTTCCCCGCTTGCGCGATCGGTCCAATATCGGCGCCGCCGCCGCCCGCGCCGATGTCGGGCAGTCCCATCGAGTGCAGCAGCCCGCCAATGTCGCGCATCACCTGTTGCGCCGCATCCGAACCGGAGAAACCGATCCGCGCAGGTGCGAACACACCGGAATCGGATTCAATCGCGAGCACGTGCTTGGAGGCCGACGCCAGGTGCTTGTCGCGATATGCCGTGCCGCCGCGCAACCCGTTTTCTTCGTTCGTGAACAGCACCACGCGAACCGAGCGGCGCGGTGTGATGTTCAGCTTCTTCATCAGCCGCGCCGTCTCCCACGCCACGATGCATCCCACGCCATCGTCCGACGCGCCGGTTCCCACGTCCCAGGAATCGAAATGGCCGCCGATCAGAACCACTTCGTCGGGAAGCTCACGCCCGCGCAGTTCACCCACGACGTTCGCCGATTCGACGTCCGGTTCGTAGTGCGCCTCCATTTTCAACCGCACACGCACGCGACGGCCGCGATCGGCAAGGCGCTGCATGCGCTCCGCGTCCTCGGCGCTGATCGCTGCCGCAGGAATCTTCGTCAGATCGTCGGAATAACTGAGGCTTCCTGTATGCGGCGTGCGCAACCCGGTTGGGCCGATGGCGCGAACCAGTACTGCCACCGCTCCGTGCCGCGCCGCCGCGCTCGATCCGAACGTGCGGTACTGATTCGTCTGGCCGTAGCTGACATACGGCGCGTTGTAAAGGACGATCTTGCCCTTGGCCTCCGCGGATTTCTGATTGAGCTCGTCAAACGATTTCACGACGAGCACGTCCGCCTCGACGCCCGCGGCGCCGGTGCCCACGCTGCCGCCCAGCCCAAGCATCGGGATGACATGTTCCGGCGGATCGACGATGACGACGCTCTCGGCGCCTCGCACCCAACGCGGCACCATGGCCCTTTGGGTGTGGACGTTGTCGAATCCATCCTTCTTCATGGCTTCCACGGCCCACGCGATGGCGCGATTGAGATTCTCGCTGCCTGCCAGACGATTGCCGTACGTGTCTGTGAGTTCTGCCAGCCGATCCCACGCGAACTGACTGCTCGTGGATTCCTGAACGAGTCGGGCCGCATCCGCACGATACCTTTCGATCCACAACTGCGGCTGCGCGTCGGCGCGTGACAGCGCAATGACGACTCCGACCGACACAATGAGAGCAATGGAGGCAAGCGCTCGAAGCATGGGTGAAATTATAAAGTGCGATTAGAAGCGATAGAGATACGACGCTTTGAAGAACAGGCCGCGCTGCGTTGTCCGGTACGTGCCTGTCAAGGGCACCCACTGTCCGTCCACGAAGTCGCGCCGCTCGATTAACGAGCCGTAGCCGGCATAAACAACCGTTCCGGGACGAGGCTCGTACGACGCGAGAAAATCGGTGAGCACACGTCGTCGCGAGCTGTCGTACTGCGCGAGGCCGCGGAGCGCAAACGCGCGCGTGAACTGATACGTCGTTTTTGTGTTGACGACTGTAACCGTATAGACATGTTCTCCCGTCGATTCACGATCGAACGTCACGTGATCGGTGCCGATGTCCTGCGTAAACCGTCCGCTCGGTTGAAAGGTGATGCTGCCGCTGAAATTGTGCGCGTGGCCCTGAAAGGGCTCCTCCGGATCGTAAAAGACGGCGGCTCCCGTGAAGAAGCCTGCGTTGGTCGACAGCCAGCGAAACAACTGCACGAACCCGAACGTGTTGAAGCCGCCATTCTCAAACCGTTGCCGCTGCCAGTGCTCGAAGCCGAACGTACGCTGCACACGCAAAAACCCCTGACGCGTGAAGTTGAACTGCCCGCCCACGAGCGTAAACGCCTCGCTGCCGCCGCCGGACAACTGATCCTGCCCGCCCCTGGTGAAGTTGATTAACGCGACGCGCCGGATCCAGGGATACTTCTTCTTGTCTGGATACCAGCTTCGGTTCACGAATCCCCATCCGCCGGTGATGCCGACACGATTGATGAAGGCGGTGGCCATGTCGAAATCCTCGTCGTAGTGTTCCGCCGAACCAACGGCGGTCCATTTATCCGTCTCGTACGAGTAGCTCACCTGCGCACCCCCTCCGTTGTGGGACCGGGTTTCGCCTTCCAGGCGCGTGCGCGAGAACAACGCAAATGCGTCGATGCGCTGGGTGGAATTCACACGCCATTTGAAGTCGGTGCCGAATACGCGATTGCCGTCAACGGTCGACGTCGTATCCGTGAAAAGCGCGCCGATGTAATTGCTCGGCCCGAGGCTGTACTGCATGCGCCCGATGCTGAAGAAGTGATCGTGCTCGCCGAAATTGTCCCGGGCGGCGAGCCCACCAAAGGTGAAGCGTCCGGCGCTCCCCGTGAGCTTTGCGCCGAAGGCAGGATCGACGATGCGGCGTGTGTGCACGCCAGTGCGCAAGCTGTTGTCGCCTCCCTGCCCGGCCAGCGCAAAAATACCCAGGCCCTCCATGAAGAACGGCCGCTTCTCGCCAAAGAAGATCGGAAACCGCTGATTGACCTCCACTTGAAACGCGTCGCTCTCCACCTGGCTGAAGTCCGGATTCACGGTCGCGTCGAGCGTGATCGTGGACGTCAGCCCGACCTTGGTGCTGAAGCCGAAGTCTGCCGTCTGCTCGGCCGCGTTCCACGACGAAGGCGACTCGCGCAATTGATTGCGCGAGAACGTGGCGCTCGGCAGCACCTCGCGAACCCGACGCGATTTGATGTTGTCGAAGAAGAGCGATGCGTGCCGCTCGAAGACCCACACACCGGCGGGCATCGGCGGCCACGCGACCGAGACGCCGAGCCGGCTGACGCGGCGGAAGAACAGCAATCCCATCCGAACGTTTTGGCCGCCGTTGAAGCGGATGCTTTGAAGCGGGAGCCGCACTTCGACCGAATAGCCGGTGTCGGTGAGTCGGCCGGCGCTATCCCAGAGCCAATCAGGTGCGGAGTCCTCATTCGACGCCGAGCTGTTGAGGAGATCGAGCTGCACGCCGCTTGGATTGATCATCATGTGGTACGACAGCTGGCCGGTGCCGAGCGCGTCGAGGCTCAGGCCCACCCAATCGTCGTTCCAGATGTTGTCGCGGCGCGTGATCGACGTTTTGATCCCACCCGGCTCAGGGTCGTCGCACTTGAACGCAAAGTACAGATAGTCGTCGTCGTACGTGAGCCAGACGGTCGTCAGTTGCGGCACGCGATCGCCGTTGAGCGGGTTGTACGACAGCCACTCACCGGTCTCGAGCGGCGCCGACTGCCAGGCTTCGTCGTTGAGCGCGCCGTCGATGATCGGAGGGCTGACCGCGCGCGTTGCGTAGAGTTCGGGACGTATGAATTGCTGCGCCGCCACAGGACTAACGCTACCCGCACCCGCCAGGACAACGAGGAAGGCTGCTCGCAGCAGCGGGTGGGAACGCATCAAGTGCACGGCCGGGTGAGGAGCCCGGCCGTTTAGCGTAACCGCTAGAACCCTACCGTGTAAATCAGCTTGAAGTTGCGCCCCATCTCAGCCAGGGGGAAGTCCTTCAAATAATTCAGATGGTTGAAATACAGCTCGTTGGTCGCGTTGTCGAGGCGTGCAGTGATCGTGTTGGTGACCCCGGCGGTCTGGAACGAATATGAGCCAAACAGCTTGAGCAGCGTGTACCCTTCCGTCGGGGTCTCCGCGCCAAACACGCGGTTCTGATCGCCGGCATGCGTGATGGCGCCGCCAATTTGGAAGGCAGCCTTGCGATACCGCAGGCCTGCAATGAATCTGTAGGGCGGAATGCGAGGCAACGGCTCATCCGAATCCTGCAGCTCGCCGCGGACGATATCGTACGTCACTTCGGCGACGATCTCAGGAGTAATTTCGACATCGGCATGCGCTTCAACACCCATGAGCACGCTATCGGCGGCGACATATTCGATCACGGGAAAGCCCTCCGTATCGATCTCGCCGCTCGTGCCGAACCGTTCGTTGAACTCAGGGGTGCGCTCCTCCACTTCCTCGTCGTCGAGTGGATTTCTGAAAACGAAATCGTTGATGCCGTTCCGGAAGAACGTCAACTCGCCGTGCACGCGTCTGGCGCGCGCGCGAACCGACACGTCGAAACCAAGTGCGTGTTCCGACGCGAGCTCCGGATTGCCGATTTCAAAGGCGAAGTTACCGGGGTGCACGCCGAAATAATACAGTTCCTCGAGCGCCGGGTTTCTCGCCGCGCGCGCCAGGTTCAAGGCCACTACGAATTGATCGTTGGCAGCCGCCGGCCGAACGAGCAGGCCCACTGATCCTGAAAACTCATCAAACGTGCGTTCGGGCAGGCCGCCTTCAGGTGTAAAACTCGTGTGATCGCCCCGTCCTCCAAACTGCACGGTCACATGTGGCCACACTAGTTCCTCGTATACGAAAAGCGCACCGCCCCACTGGTCCGTTGGTGGCGCGAGCACTTCCTCGCCTTCCGTTTTGAAGCGGCGATTGAGGAACGAGCCGCCGACCGATCCCGTCAATCGACCGTATTGCTTGTGCGAGATCAACAGTTCTCCCTCTTCGGTGTCGTTGTCGAAGTGGGTGGCAACCTCCTCACCGTCGAGCTCGTCGTGGTTATAGCGTTTGACACCAAATGTGCCGCGGAACGCCGTGATCGCACCGTCGAGTCCTCGTCCGCCCGTCCGGATCATGAAAGCATGCCGCTGCGGCGTCAGCTGTGTCTGGCCTTCCTCCACGAATGGGATGCCGTATTTGGAGTCATCGTACAGGTAGCTGCCGCCGATATAGCTCTTCTCGAACGTCCGTGACATGCCGACGTTGACACCGCGCTGCCGCAGTTTCGAGTTCTCGATCTCCTCGTCGGCTGTCTCGTAATTGCTGGTGCGCCGTCCGTTGGCGCCAATCGCGAGCGCAAAGGCGCCATTGCCCACGTGAACTTCCCCTGATCCGGCCGCTTCGCTGGCATTTGTGCCCAGGTCGAGCGTGAAGTTGCCGGTCGATCCGCGCACGGGAGCCGTTGGAATCTGCTCGGTCAGCACATTGACGAGTCCGCCAATCGCATTCGCTCCGTAGAGCAGCGTTGCGGGACCGCGAACGACCTCGATGGTCTGGGCTGATGCGGGATTGATCACGACGCCGTGATCCGCTGACTGACTCGAGAGATCGCCGCTGCGCTGTCCGTCCTGCAGAATCGCAACACGATCGCCGTCAAGGCCGCGCACCACGGGACGGGCCGGTCCTGTGCCAAGCGAGCGCATCGCCACACCCGGTTCGTCTTTCAGTGTGGCGCCGAGCGTCGAATCGATCTGTTTCTGAAGCTCTTGTCCTGACAAGACGGACGTCGGCTGGTACGACTCGAATTGCGGCCGCGACGTGGGACTCACGGAGACCACTTCCTGAAAATGCAGGTCGAGCTCGACGACGAGATCGAGCGTCGCCCCTTGCGGCGTCACGGTCACCTCTGTCCGTCGGGTGGTGTACCCTTCCGCGCGCACCGACACGTGATAGAGCCCCGGTGGAACACTTTCGAATCGATACGCGCCATCCCCTCCCGTACGCACCTCGCGTTTGAGCTCTTCGGCAATGACTGCCGCGCCCACCATGGGATCGCCGTTGTCGCGCGTGATTTTGCCTGCGATGAAACCCGTCTGCGCCGCCGCGCTCGACGCGAGCCCAAACGCGCTCACGGCCGCGACAATCACCGATACGTGTACGAATGAATGCGTCATCACGTTGGTTCCTCTCCTGAGATGAATAGCAATGCAACGAGATCTGTCGATCTCGACCGCGCGGACCCAGCCACGCCGTGGTTGCACAGTTGCTACGAGAACTTAGGGGCGAACAGGTGGAGCGCGCGCGGGGAGCGGGAGAACGGAAAGACTATGGAGACGCGGACGGTCGACCTGCGGCCCAAGCGTCTGCAGATCGATTTCCTGCGGTACGAAGCGCCAGATCGCGGTGTGCCGCGACAGCCGGAAAAAGTGACACGCGACGCAATGGTCGCCGAACGGATCGTCGTCCGAACTGGTCTGGTTGGCGCCGACGCGATGCTGCGATGCGTCGTGGACAATGACGGACGGATTGCAATCCGGGTCGTCCGCGGCGTGGAGGGCCGGGGCGACCGACAACCAGGCGATTACTGCAACGAGCGCCTGGGAGAGTGCAGCGCGCCACCACGGCGCCCGTCGTTTCACCGTCACCGTCTTTTCAGGCTATCCGCAGCGCCGCTTGCGGTCAAGCAGCCTGGCAGCTAAGGCGACGCGGTCTGCCCCTGGACCAACGGGGGCGGCCGCCGGTGGCGCGTCGCTTGTTCGTACGCGTGCGCCAGCGCAAGCACGTCGCGGTCCGACCACAATCGCCCGAGAAACGACACGCCGAACGGATAGCGGCCGCCGATGAAGCCGGCCGGCACGGTGACCTGCGGAAGGCCGGTCATCGCGCTTTCTTCGCATGTGCCGGGTTCGCCGCCGTAGCGCTCGAGCCCGCCTTCGTGCGTATGTGGCCGCGCGTGATTGGCTGGATACAACAGGGCATCGAGCCTGTGCTGTTCCATCAAGTCGACAAACAAGTCGCGAAACCGCTCGCGCGCGGCGTCGAATTTGGCGACGGCGGCGCGCCCTTCTTCGCCGCCGGCGCTCGACTGCAGTGCCTCCTCCAACCGGCGCTGCCCCGCGGGCGCCATCTTGCCTGATGCGATCAGCTCTTCGATCGTGACCACCTTCTCGCCGTTCCCGGCGCCACGCGAGAGATAGGCCGTCCATCCCGCCTTGACGGAGCCCGGCGCGTTGCCGCGAGCAGAGCGATATTCGTTATCGAGATTCGCAATCGTGACGTCGATGACCGTCGCGCCGCCGGTTTGCAGTTCTTTGACCACGCGCTCCATCGCCGCGGCGACCTCGCGTTCGCCGGTGACGCCGACAAACAGTTGGCGCATCACACCGATGCGTTTGCCTTTGAGCGACGCCGTATCGAGACCGGCAGCAAACGATCCAGTGATGTGCGCCGCGGCGTCACGCGTCGCGTCGTCTTCCGAATCGGCGCCGGCAACCTGATCGAGGACGAGCGCGAGCTCACGAACCGACTTCGCCATCGGGCCGACGGCATCGTTGAACGTGTTGAGCGGCATGACGCCGGCACGGCTCGTTAAGCCGCGCGTGGTGCGGATGGTGGCGAGCGAGGCAAACGCTGCTGGATTCGACAGCGAGTTGCAGGTGTCGGTGCCGAACGCCAGCGCGACGAGGCTGCTGGCGACGGCCGTGGCACTGCCGCCGCTCGATCCGGCAGTACTGAGTGACGGATCGTAGGCATTGCCGATCGTGCCACCGAGTGAGCTGATACCGAAGTCGCCGAACGGAAACTCGTCGAGATTCGTCTTGCCGAGGACGACGGCGCCGGCGCGGCGCATGCCGGCTGCCATGCGCGAGTCGAGACGCGGCTTGTGATCCACGAGCGCCCGTGCGCCGCCAGTGGTCGCAAGCCCGAGGACGTCGATGTTGTCTTTGAAGGCGACCGGAATACCGTGGAAGGGTCCGCGGATCTTGCCAGATGCGCGCTCCGCGTCGAGGGCGCGCGCTTCGGCAATCGCGCGCGGGTTGAGCGTGAGCAGCGCGCGCAGCACGGGGCCGTTGCGATCGTAGGTGGCGAGCCGCCGCAGGTACTCGCGTACGATGTCTTCGCTGGTTGTCTCGCCGCGCGTGAGTGCGTCTTGCAGCTGCGGTGCGGTTTTTTCGACCACGCTGAACGGCGCGGTTGAAGGCGCGGCTGAAGCCGCGCCACTACCTTTCGGTTGTAGCGGCGTGGCTTTAGCCGCGCTGTCTTTCGGGGCTTCAGCCGCGCCTAACTGCCAATTCAAAATCGTGGCACGCTGTTGCGCCGTGAGCCCACGGACATCTGGATTCGCAACCAGCGTGCGCGCGATCTCCGTCACCATCGCGATCTGCGAACCCGCCGCCGGAATGTTCGGCGCGGGACCGGAATACGGCGCGTCGTTCTTGGGCGCCACAATCGCGTCAACGATGGGAATCGGGAATCCTCCGCGAGGGTCGTAGACCTCGCTCAGTCCCTTTACCACAAACGTCATCAGAGACGCCGTTTGGCCGGGCTGCACCGTGAAGCTCGAGACGTACCCGATGTGCGCGGGATCGAACCCCGGCCAGCGATCGACAAAGGGATTCGCGTACATGTCGCCGATCCGCGTCAGCAGCCTGGACGAGTTCGAGCCAAGCACGTGCGCCGACGGACCATGGCCCGATGGACCTCGCATCGGATCGCCGGCGCCGCGTGCGTTCTGCATCACGGTCACGAAGCTGTCCCGCAGATCAATCTGTCGATTGCCGTCGGAGGTCGTGGCCACCGTCACGCGCCCGCCGTCTTCGAAGGCGCCGGTGGCGCCGCCCCACGCCACACTGACAGTGCGCGCTTCACCCGCGACGTTGGTGTAGCTATCGACGTAGCGAAGATAATTCGTGTCCTTGGGCGCGTAGATCGCGCGCTCGATGACGATGCCGCTCTCGACGATCGGCGTGATCGAATCGAAGCGCTCGCCGCCGTCATGGGCGAGGCCAAATCCCCGCAGATAACGGTTATCCGCGAGGGTTGCCGTTCCTGCAAGCACGCGCAGCTTCAGATAGCCGAAGCCATTGAACGGATTGGCGCGGCCGCCGGTTGCGATCCCGCCGCTATCCTGCGCCCACGTGGACGTGTCCTGGATATCCCAGAACTGCCCATCCGCCGATGGCAGCGGCGTGACGGCACTGGCGACGGCGGTGAAAATGATGGCGATGCTCGCTGAGAGCATTGAGCGTTTCACGCCTTAATAGTAGTGGGAAGCGGCGCAGCGCGTGGACGTGTCTCAGGCATGCGATCGTTGAACGGTCCCAACGAATCCGGGTAAGCTAGGGGGCCAAGCATGACAACGCTCCGGCGCCGGCTGCGGCTGTGGGCCGCGGCGTGGCTCGTCTGTCAGACCGCTTCGCTGGTCGCGTTCGTTCCGTGGGACTGCTGCGTCGCCCACAAGATGACGAAGCTGCGCGCGGAGCGCTCGTGTCACGAGACGCCCCCCGCGGCTTCGGCTTGTCCGATGCATGTCACGGCGACCGGCGCGGCCTGCCCGATGCACGACGGCCACGGCAAGAACGAGAAGCCGGCGTCCTCCTGCGCGATGCGTGGCACGTGCCAAGGTCCGATGGCCGCTCTCCTTTCGTTGCTCTCGAATTACGGTCCGTTGTCCGATCCGTTCGACCTCTCGCCTGACCTTCGCTTGGTCAGTGCCCTTCGTCCGCTCCACGAACAACTTGTCGTTCGTCTGAGTCCGCCGGAACCTCCGCCTCCGCGCGCATAACGCCCAAACGGCTCATCGCAGGCATCGGTGTGCCTGCACAAACCTTTGGTGTCGTTCGTTGCGGAGGTGTTCCCGTGAAACCCATGTGCGTTCTTGCTCTCGCGAGCGTGATGCTCGCGTGGAGCGCGTTGGCATTTGCTCAACAGACAATCCACTACGCCAGCCTCGGCGGGCGCGTGACCGATCCGTCCGGTGCCGCTGTCGCTGGCGCGTTCATCACCGCCAGGCACACTGAAACCAACATCGTCACGGCAACAACGACCGCTGTCGATGGACGCTTTCGTTTTCCGTATTTACGTATCGGACCGTACGAGATCGTTGCGCGCCAGCAGGGATTCCGCGACACGACGCGGCGGCTCACACTTGTAGCGGGCGCGGCACTCGAGTTGCCTATGTCGCTCGAGGTAGGCGGCATCGACGCCGCGATTACCGTCACGGGAGAAGTCACCGTTCTCGAAACGGCGCGCAGCCAGATGGCCAGCACGGTTTCACAGACCGAAGTGCAAAATCTGCCGCTCAACGGCCGCAACTACCTCGACCTCGCTCTTGTCGTCCCTGGCGTGTCACCCACCAATATCTCGAGCACACAACTGTTCCCTGAGACGTCTGCCGTGCCAGGCAACAGCGTGTCAGTCAACAGCCAGCGCAACCTCTCGAACAACTTCATCGTCGACGGCCTGTCGGCAAATGACGATGCGGCCGGTTTGAGCGGAATCACGTACGGCGTCGATGCAATCGAACAGTTTCAGGTTGTCACCTCCGGCGGCCAGGCGGAATTAGGACGTGCCCTTGGCGGCTACGTCAGTGTGGTGACCAAGAGCGGGACCAACGACGTGCGCGGCACGGCCTACAACTTCGGGCGGAACGATCGATTCAACGCCGCCAACGCGCTCTCGCAAACGAAGCTGCCCATGACGCAGTGGCAGTACGGGGCGAGCGTTGGTGGACCGATCGTGAAGAATCGAACGTTCTACTTCACCAACGTGGAAGAACGCCGGCTCGATCAATCGGGACTTGTCACCATTTCCTCTGCGGATCTCGATGCGATCAATCGCCGTCTCGCGGCTGTTGGTTATCGCGGGCCTCTCTTGATGACCGGCGAGTACCCGAATCCCGTCGATTCCACCAATCTGTTCGCGAAACTGGATCACCAGGTTAGCGGGCGCAGTCAATTGGGCATGCGCTACAGCCTCTACGACGTGACATCGACGAACGCGCGCGGCGCCGGCGGGCTGAATGTGCCCAGCGCTTCGTCGGCGCTCGACAACCTCGATCAAAGCATCGCGGTCAGCAACACGCTGTCACTCGGCTCTCGCACCGTGATCGAGACGCGCGTGCAGTTTGCGCGCGGCAACTTGAAAGCGCCGCCTACCGATCCGATCGGACCGGCGGTCGGCATTGCCGGCACTGCATCGTTTGGGACGCTCTCGAGCAGTCCGACCGGGCGTGTGAACACGTTGTCTCAGGTTGTCAACAACGTCTCGCATAGCGCCGGCGCGCATGCGCTCAAAGGCGGCGTCGACTTTCTGTTCAACGACGATGGCATCGAATTCCCGCGCTCCGCTCGCGGAAGTTATACGTTCTCGTCGCTGGCGAATTTCCTTGCAGGCACGTATAACAACGCAGGGTTTACACAAACGTTTGGCGTCACTGATGTTCGCCAGACCAACCCCAATCTCGGTCTCTACGCACAGGATGAATGGAAGCTCAGCTCGCGCGTGACGCTGAATCTCGGGGTGCGTTACGACCTGCAGTATCTCGAAACGATCGACACCGACACGAACAACGTTTCGCCACGCATCGGCTTTGCATGGACACCCTTCGAATCGCGCGGCACGGTGATTCGCGGCAGCGTCGGTGCCTTCTACGATCGCGTACCGTTGCGGGCACTCGCCAACGCGCTGCTGTCGGCCGGTAACACGACCGATCTCGGCAACTTACAACAGATCAACGTCAGCCTGTCGCCGACACAGGCGGGCGCCCCGGCGTTCCCAAACGTCCTCGCCGCGGTGGCGCTCTCGGTGACATTGCCGAACCTCACGACGATCGATCCGAACCTGCAGAATGGGTATTCGCGTCAGGCAAGCGTGGAAATCGAACGTCAGCTCGGCGACCACATGACGATCAGCGTGGGGTATCAGTACCTGCGCGGTCTAAAGCTGCTGATGTCGGTCAATCAGAACGTGCCGTCGTGCGTGGCGACGGGCACCAACAACGGATGCCGTCCGAATCCAAACTACGCGAACAACAGCCAATACTCGTCGGCGGGCGAATCCAGCTATCACGGTCTGCACGTATCGTTCGTGCAGCGTCCAGCGCAGTGGGGCGGCTATCGCGTCTCGTACACGCTGTCGAAAGCCATGAACAACGTGGGCGAATTCTTTTTCAGCTCGCCGATCGACCCGTTCGATCTCTCAAAGGACTGGGGGCGATCCGACAACGATCAGCGGCATCGCCTGGTCTTCAACGGTGCGATGCAAGTGCCCTATGGCTTTCAGATCAGCGGGCTGTTGCAGGCGTACTCGGCGCCTCCCTTCAACATCACCTCCGGTGTCACGACCATCCAGGGCACGGTTGGACGGCCGATCGTGAACGGATCGTTCATCGAACGCAACGCCGGCATCGGCGGCCGCTACTTCAACCTGAGTCTGCGCGTGGATCGCTCCTTTCCGATCGGCCGGCGCGTACAGTTGCAGGCTCTGGCAGAGAGCTTCAACCTCACGAACCATCGCAACGTCCTGTCGCGCAACACGAACTTCGGTTCGGGCGCGTATCCGGGCAATCCAGCGGCGAACTTCGGACAGATCACCGCGGTGGCAGACCCGAGAACCTTTCAATTCGGCATTCGCGTGCGCTTCTGATCGCGATCCGGCGAGCCGCGCACTGTCGGGGCTATCATCGCGTTGATGCGGCCGGTTTTCGCCAACCTCACCCGGTTGGCAATCGCGCTTGGCGCGCTGGCAGCCGTCACCTTGATTTATGTGAAGTGGCTGCACGTGTCGAACGCGGCGACGATTTCGACCACGTTCCTGACTATTGTTCTATTTGTCGCCGCCACGTCGCGCCTCTGGATTGCGGTCGTAACGTCGTTTGCCGCGATGCTTTGCTTCAACTTCTTTTTTCTGCCGCCTGTTGGCACATTCACCATCGCCGAGCCGCAGAACTGGGTGGCGTTGTTCGCGTTCTTGACCGTCAGTCTGGTGGCCAGCAATCTTTCCGCCATCGCCCGTGCGCGCACGGAGGAAGCCGTTGGCCGGCGCAACGAGCTGGCGCGCCTCTTCGATTTGAGCCGTGACGTCCTGTTGATGACCGACAGCCGCGAAGCGATGTCGACGCTGGCCCGATCGATTGCCAGCCGATTCGATCTCGAATACGTGGCGATTGCGTTGCCTCGTGGAAATGAATGGGACGTGTTCGAAGGTGGCGCGGCCACGATCACGATTGACTTCAACGCCTACGCTCAGAGCGACGCAGCGCACGCGAACGCGTCGATTGGCAGCCATCTCGTCCGGCTTGCGCCGCTCCGCTTTGGCGCCAAGCGCATTGGTCTGCTGGCCGCTGCCGGCCGGCCGATCGAGCCAGGCACGCTCGATACGCTCGCCGGAGTGGTGGCCATAGCGATCGAGCGTGCCCACTTTCTGGAGGAGCGCAAGGCGGCTGAACTGATGCGTCAGAGCGAGGAGTTGAAGACGGCGTTGCTGGCATCGCTCGGACACGATCTGCGCACACCGCTCACCGCGATCCGGATCGCGGCGAGCAATCTGAACGCATCGTGGATGACCACCGACGATCGGCGCGAGCAGAGCGACCTGATCCTTGCGGAGGTCGAGCGTCTCACTCGCCTCTTTCAAAACATCCTCGACATGGCGCGCATCGATGCCGGCGCTGTTTCAACGGACGCACGCTGGACGTATCCGTCGGAAATCGTGGCCGCTGCGAGAGATCAGGTGGAGCACACGTTGTCGCAGCACAAGCTCGACGTGCACGTCAATGAGGACGTGCCGGTGCAACTCGATCCGAGGCTCACGGCGACCGCCGCCGCAAATCTTCTGGAAAACGCTGCCCAGTACACACCACAGGGTTCAACGATCGAGGTGCGCACGCAGGTGACCAGTGACGGATTAACGATCGCCGTCCGCGACCGTGGTCCAGGGATCGCGCCCGCTGATCTACCGCACGTGTTCGATCGGTTCTATCGGGGCGCAGCATCAGGCATGCGTGCTTCAGGAACAGGCATGGGGCTTGCGATCGCGCGCGGATTGCTGGCGGCAGAACGTGGACGTGTCTGGGCCGAGAATTGTCCGGATGGTGGTGCCCGCTTCACGATTTTCGTATCCGCCGCGTTGCGACAACCAGCCGCACCAACGTCATGACGCCAGCGGCCCGAATTCTGCTCGTTGATGACGAAGCGGCCATTCAACGTGCGCTCGTGCCACTGCTCCGCGCCCGCGGCTACGAAGTCGACGTGGCGCGCACCGGCGGCGAAGCCCTGACGATGTTCGCGGAACGGACGCCGAATCTGATTGTGCTCGACCTGGGCTTGCCGGATGTTCAGGGCACGGAAGTGTGCCGGCGCATTCGCGCACAATCGCAAGTGCCGATCGTGGTGCTCTCCGCGCGCGGCGCTGAAACAGACAAAGTAAACGCGCTCGATCTCGGCGCGGACGACTACGTCACCAAGCCGTTCGGCCCCGAGGAACTGTTGGCTCGCATTCGAGTCGCGCTGCGCCGCGTCATGTCCGAACCGGCA
>JBKPAJ010000197.1:0-52423 GCA_046726375.1 Acidobacteriota bacterium | reverse complement strand
GGTCTGAGCAGGTGTGAATTCGAGCGGCACGTCGGTGATGTCCTGCCCATTGAGCACCACCTGCTTGATCGACCAGCCTTGCGCGCCTCCCAATCGGAAGAGTGCGGGATCGAACAACCCTGCGAGCGAAAACGTCCAATCGGCGGCGACCCGCGCGGTGGCAGGTGGCCCGGCGACACCGGGTTGCTCCGGCCCTGCGCTGCGCGCGGCCACCTGAATTTGATCGGGACGCACACCCGGCGCCTTGCCGTCGTCCGTCACGATCTGTCCTGTGACGCGCGCCCCGGGCGCGGTGACAACCACTACGCCATCGAGATCTTGTGCGCCCACGGCGATGTCGAGCCGCGCGAATTCGCTGTCGCCACCGCCTTGCGGTCCGCGGCCGGCGGCTTGCGGTCCGCGCGCCGGATTGGTGCGCGCCTGCAGCACGTAGCGGCCGGGTGCGACGTTGGCAATGCGAAACACGCCGGTGCCATCCACGCGCGTCGCGCCGCCCGGCAACATCGGCATGCCGCGCATCATGTCGGCCGGCATCAGAACCAGATTGGCGTTTGCCGAAGGCGCGCCCTGCGCGTTGATCACCATCCCGGTGATCCTCACCAGCTTGGCTGCGACGAGCGCAAAGTTGACGCTGCCCTGTTCCTGCCCCACCTCAACGCGGACGCGCTCCGCCTCGGCGCCGTTGGGTGTGCCCGGAAAATACGTCGGCGCATACCCAGACGGCTCGTTCGAGGGATCGGTGACTTCGCCGCCCCCGCCGCGGAAGTTGGCGCTGACGATGTACTCGCCGGGCGGCAGACCGAAGAGTCGGAATGCGCCTTGATCGTCGGTGGTGTCGCGCGAGTTTTGGCCGCCCGCGGGAACGTAACGGCGCGTGCCGCCGCCGTACCCGTAGCGAAACGTGTTGACCACGGCGTTCGCGACCGGTTCACCGAACTCGTCGAAGATGCGTCCCGAGATCACGCTGCCGCGCGGCAGCGCGATCACCAGCTTGTCCATGAGCTGGCCGTCGCCGATCTCGAGCGGCGTGCCCGATTCCGAGGGACGGCGCTGGCCGTACTGCAGTCCGACGAAGCCGCCTTTGTTTGCCGTGATCGTGTAGCGGCCGGCGGCAAGCTCGCGGAACTCGAATCGCCCTTGCGCGTCGGTTGTGGCGAGCCGGCCGTCGCGGATGCCCGGAGCGAACGCGCGCACCTGCGCGCGGCGAATCGGTGTGCCGGTGTCGGCGGCGAGAACGACGCCGCGAATCACCGCGCTGCCGCGCGGCGCGTCGGCCGGCGGTGCGGTGTCGCGCGGAGGCAGCCCCTGCCCGCGCCCTTGCCCGACGGGCCCCACGCGTCCCTGCTCCCCACCTGCGCGTGTAATGTTGGAAACGAACAGTGGCGCCGCGAGCAGAATCAGAAGTACAAGGACCCGGCGCATCGGCATATGCATTCCATTACGAGGCAACGTACCGTTGCCGCTTACCCGTCTGACGGTCTTTTCACTCCGGTGGTTGGCATGAGCGACAAATCTATCCTGTTCGCGTGTGTCGTGAGCGTTGTTGCGGGTATGCCGGCAAGTGCGCAGGAGCGAATTTGGTTCTTTTCCTCCTCGAGGACGCGCGAGACACCGCTGGACTGTTTGAAGTGCAAGTCGGCAACGACCCGCTTCGTTGGTCGCTCCAGCGAGTCAGAAGCGGTTCTTGTGATCGTGCAATAAGGGAGGATGTACATGCGCTGTGTATCTAGTGGCGTGCTCTGCGTACTCCTCGCGGTCAGCGCTCCAGCGTTCGGCCAGGAGCGCGCGTGGTTTTTCTCGTCATATGACAACGCGGTGTTCACGGAAGTAAGCGTTGACAACGGCGGACGCACGTGGTCTCCGCTACGTCGCCTGACGCTGCCACCGCACCAGTTCCGCACTGCGCCAATTCTGGCTGCCGGCGGCCGCTTCGTCGTCTGGGCCGGAGCGCGGAACTCGTTTGAACCACCGTCGCTGCTTGCGCTCGACACACGAACCGGTCAACTGCACACGTTCCCGAACATTTCGCTCCGAAGCCGCGACTACACATATGTCGTGCAGCTCGCCAACGACCGCCGTTCGGGTCGTCTGGTGATGCGCGACGACGCCGGCGTCTACTTGGTTGATCTGCACGGCCGCACACCCCTGATGTCGATCCCGTTGCCACGACTGGGGCGTCGCTCCAGCTTTCTGGCGACCGGCCGCGGACGCATCTTCGTCGGATGGGAAGGCGATTCCTACAATACGGCGCCGGCTCACATCACTGTGATCGACGGGACCACCGGCGTCATCATCGGCGACTTGCCGGGCGTGTCCACAGTTGTATTCAGCGCAGATGAACGCCGTTTTCACGCAAATACCGACGATTACGATACGGAGACCTTGGAGCGTGTTTCCCAAGGCGTGCTGACGTTCACTCCCCCGCCGTACATCGACGGCGTCATCCTGACGTGGATGGCGCGCGCCTATGTGGGGTATGACTTCTACCCTGCGTTCCTCGCGTACAGCGTGACAAGCGGCGCGCTGGTCGGAGTGCTCGCGCCACCGCTGTTGTATCGGAGCAGCTTGTATGGGAGTGACGTGACGTTCTCCACCGGTTTTGGGGGCGCAACGCTGTACGTCAAGTCGTACATCCGGCCTGTGCAAGATGTCGAAGGCTGCGGTTGGAGTCCGCGCATCGACGTGTTCGACGTGAGAACGCTTGCGTATCTGCGCGCCGTCGATCCATCCCAATTCGGTTTCAGTGCGTGCTATCCGATGCATTAATTGAGTCCACCGGATTCCCCGACGCGGCTGCGCACAGGGATGGTCGTCGGTACCGTTCATCTCGAGTGGGATCCGCCAGCCGATATTACCGATTACGAGATCCTGGTTGGCTCGCGTCCGGAGGCGAGCGACATCGGCGAGTTCCGTACCTACGGCAAGGCGTTTGCCGATTTCCAAGGCGTGCCCTCAGGCACGTACTACGTTCGCGTGCGCGCGCGCAACGAATTAGGCACAGCTGAATCAGTCGAGATCAGGGTCGTTGTCCCGTAAGCGGCCCGACGACCGAGACGCTGTCGCCCGTCGCCCGTGTCGGATGGACCGTGCCGGTTGATTCGAACCTCGCCCATCGACTGGCGTCCGTAGACCGTCGACTGTCGTGTCGACTGCCGACATCCTGTCGACTGTTGACCGACGACTGTCGACTGATTTACTTCAGCGCACCAATCTGCTGCAGATCGCCGATGGCGGCGGCCACGGCGCGTTTTTGCTTGGCCGGGATCACATCGCGCGCGTCCCAGAACAGCTTACCGGCGTTGATCACATTCCCCTGCATCAGCGCCGCGGAGGCGAGGCCGAGCGCCGCGCACGGATGTTTGGCCTCGCGCGTGGTGATCTGCCGAAACATCGCGCTCGCGAGGCTGTACTGCCGCGTCAGCAGCGCGACATGACCGCCGCTGCAGACGGTTTGCAGATCTGTGTCCTCGGCGAGACCACCGGCGAGCGAGATCGCTTCATCGGCTTTTCCCGCGGCTGCAGCGTCGGAGGCCGCCTTCAACATGCCGTTGCTCACCGGACCGACCGTGATTGGCAGGTCCCACGACAATTGTCCGCCGGTCGCCGACTGCATCTTGCGCTGCGTGTATTGCACCGGCAGCACGATGACGCCGGGGGCGTAGTTGGTCGCGGTCGCTTCAAACGTCCAAATCCCGGAGGTGAGGCCAAGAATGTTCCACTCGCCCTTGTCGCTGGTCGTCGTCGCAAATTCTTTCTGACCGACGAACTGTTCGCCGCGAAATCCCTGCAGCGCTTCCGCACGCACGCGCGCGCCGACCACCGGTGCGCCCTTCTCGTCTTTCACGGTGCCTTTCAGACGATAAGAGGTTTGTGCGACCGCTGAAGACGGAACGCCCAGAAGAACAGCCAGTGCCGCACCCGAAAGTAGTCGGGTCATCGTCATCGCGTTACCTGCGCCATTCGGCGAGCTTCAGATTCTGGACCTTGGTTTCACCTTCGGCGATGGCAAAGCGATCCGCCACTTCTTTCGCGGCACGGAGAAAATCAGGATCCGCCCACTGACCGTCCTCGAGTCCAGTGACGGCAACGATCAGATAGTCGTCATGCGGAGTCAAGGGCGGTTCGGTAAGCGCCTGCTTTGTCCGGGCGCGACACCCGTATCAAACGCGATCGCAGCAGCCACTTGGTCTCGTCTGCAGGAAAAATCACCACCCATGCGTCCGGCGGCACGTTGCCGCGATCGTCGCGCAGTTCGCCAGACAACTGCGCCACCTTGTGTGTGAAGACGACGTCGATGTTCTCGCCGTTGAGCTCGAACGTTCCATCGGCCTTGACGACGCCGAAGCGTGGCGGCCCCATGAACGGCAGCCGGACTTCATGGCGTTCAGCACGTATTTGCCGGCCGGAACTCCAGTCAGTGGTCCTGCCCGCGCCGTGCAAACCGATGCGGAGGGGCGCTTCGAGATCACCTGACGAACGATGCAGCGGGATGCCTCATCATGGCCCGCTGGTGAGCTTCAGGTCTTGGACCGCGGTTTGCGCTTCGCCCAGCGACACGCGCGCGGCCGCGTCGCGCACCGACTCGAGAAACTCGGGATCCGACCAGCGCCTTCTTCGAGATCGCGCACCGCGACGATGCGGTATTCGTCGTAGGGCGGGAGGTTCCTCAACTTGAAGCGCCCATCCTGATCGACGCGTGCTGTTCGCACGTAGCGTGATTGGAAACTCCAGCGCGATGAGTCGTTGGGAAAGATCACCACCGTGCTGTCCAGGATCGGCTGTCCTTTATCGTCCCGCACGAGGCCGGTGACCTCCGTGATCTTTCGCGTAAACACGATTTCCAAACCGTCGATGTTCTGACCGGGCACGAATTCGATTGGCGTGTCGGTGACATCCTGATCGCGCAGATAGACGGCTTTGAGCGCCCAGTCCATGTTCGGTTCGGTGAAGGCCGCGCGGACCAGTCGTCGGTTGAAGAGCCCGCTCAACTCAAATGAACCGTCCTCGTTAATCGTGGGTGGCATTCCGCCCATCATCGGCTCGCTGATCGGATCGGCCGGCGACGCCATGACTCTGATCAGCTGCGCTCGCACCGGAAGCGGTGAGCCATCGTCTGTTCTCACCACACCGCGCGCGATCGCGCCGGCCGACATGGTAATCAGCACGTTGTCGATGTCTTCCCCGCCAACCGTTAGGCGCACTTGGCCCGCTTCGCTCGCCGTTGGGTTGCCCATCGGTCGAGTGGTGATCGTGTACGTGCCCGGCGCCAGGCCGGCGAGCTGGAATGTCCCGTCACCGCGGGTCTGCGCGTACGCCGACATCATGTAAGGCATCGGGCTGGTCGGATCGGAGAGCATCGTCGTCACCGTCACGCCGGCGGATGGTTCGCCGCTCGAGGAGGTCACGCGGCCGCGAATGCGAGCGAGTCGAGTCGCGGTCAGGGCGAAATTGATCCCGGTCAGCTCCTGGCCGCCCTTCACTATGACGCGCTGCGCTTCCGCGAGATTTGGCGTCCCAGGGTAGTAGCTGGGTGCGTAGCCTTCCATCTGGGTGCTGCTCATTCCGGGTGGTCCCATGAAGGCTGCGTCCGACCGCAGCGTCCCGGTCACGAAGTAGTCGCCCGGCGGTAACCCGTAAATGCGAAAGTTGCCTTGGTCGTCGCTGTTGTCGCTGCCGTTCGGCGTCATGCGGCGCGTGCCGCCCAGAAACCGGTAGCGGCCTGCGGATACGTTGACGCCGGCAATTGGCTCACCGAACTCATCCAGCACCCGCCCGATAATGACAGCTCCGCGCGGGAGCGCGAACTGGATCTTCTCGACAATCTGCTTATCGAGGACATCCAGAATCGTTCCTCCGCCGGCTTGATCGGCGCGGCGCTGTCCAAACTGCATCGTCACGTAGCCGGCTTTGCTTGCGGTCACGGTGTAACGACCGGCAGGCAGTTCTTTGATCTCGAACTTTCCTTGCGGATCGGTGGTACTGACGCCGCCTCCGCGACCTTCGGCGGAGAACGCGCGGACCTGCGCCCGTCGCAACGGCGTGCCGTCGATGGATGACACCTGTCCGCGCAAAATCGCTGTGCCGGTCGGCGGTGCTTCACCCGGCCGCGGAACCGCATCGCGCGGTGGCATCCGTTGTCCCGGTTGAGTGGCTGGCGCGGGTTGAGACGCTTGACCGGCGGCGAATGCCGGCGCGACAAGTAGCAAGGCGAACAATGCTGCGGGGACGCGCATCGATCCTCCTTCGGCCTTTAGACGCTCGGCGGACGCGAAGGTCCGCCGCGACAAGAAAAAATTTGTGAAGGTCGGCCGCAACGCCGAATACGTTAACGCAGATCGCGCGCGATCTCGCGTGCTGCGTTGGCGCCGGAGAGTCCGGTCATACCGGTGCCGGGATGAGTCCCAGAACTGCAGAGGTAAAGCCCGCGAATTGGGGCACGATACTGGCCCCAACCGAGCAGCGGCCGCATGCTCAACATCTGATCCAGAGCCAGTTCGCCGTGAAAGATATGGCCGCCGCTGAACCCGTACGTCTGTTCGAGGTCCAGCGGGGTGACGATTTGCTGCGTCACGATCAGCGAGCGCAAGCCCGGCGCATAGCGCTGGATCGTGTCGATCGCGACGCGCGCCAATGCCGCCGCTTCGCTGTCCCACGTGCGATCGCGCAGTCTGTACGGGGCAAACTGGACGTAGGCAGAAAGAACGTGCGCGCCGTCTGGCGCGAGGTCCGGATCGAGCAGCGTTGGGATCGTCAACTCGATGTATGGGTCGGTGGAGTAGCGGCCGTACTTGGAGTGATCGAACGCGCGCTCCAGATAATCCAGATCCGGCGCGATTCGCACGACGCCGGTCAGCGCTTCACGTGAAATGCCCGCAAACTCCGGCACCCCGGACAACGCCAGATTCAGCTTTGCCACCGTTCCGTGCGTGCGGTAGTTGCGCATGCGCCACAGAAATTCTGGTGCGAGATCGATTGGATCGCAGAGCTCGAGGTAGGTTCGCTTCGGATCGACGGCCGATACGACCGCCCTCGCCTCGATTTCGCTGCCATCGTCGAGCACGACGCCGGCTGCGCGCTCCTCACGGACCAGAACGCGCGTCACACCCGTTCCCAGGCGAAGCTGTGCGCCGGCGCGCTCGGCAGCCTGTGCGATTGTCGTCGCGATCGCGCCCGGGCCGCCCTTGGCGACACGGCCGTCCGGAACACCAAGCTGATTGTTGGCAGCGCGCAGAAGCAGCACCAGACCGCTGCCCGCGGACCACGGCCCAAACTGCGTGCCGAAAATACCGTCGGCAGCGACGCCGGCGCGGAGCGTCTCTGTATCGAAGCACTCGCTCACGAGATCGGCGACAGCCATCGGTCCCCAACGGAGCAGGCGATATGCGTCCGCCTTTTCGAGCGAGCGAAAGGCGCGAAACGTGCGCATCAGCGCCCAGAGATCGCGACCGGAAATCTCGTCAACCGATGGCGGCGTGGCCGTAAACAGCGATGCGATGACGCGGCCTAGCGCTGCGCAGATACGCTCGAAACGCGGCCACGCTTCGGCATCATGAGGAGAGCAGGCGCGGAGGCCTTCGACTGTGCGCCGCTCATCTGCCCAGAGCACCAGCGGGCTGCCGGATCCGAGAATCGTGACGTGCGCGCTGCTTTTGACGAACGTCAATCCGGCCGTGGTGAGTTGAAGATCGTCCACGACCTGGCGCGCGATCGGTCCGGCGGCGTGCGACAGAATGGGTGCGCGAAATCCCGGCGCAATTTGCCCGGTAATCGCGCCGCCGCCAACGGTGGGCTGCCGCTCCACGACGAGCGTTTTCACACCAGCCTTGGCGAGGTAGGCGGCACACGTGAGTCCGTTGACGCCACCGCCAACGACAACGACATCGCGCGACGCCGTCACAGCTCTTTCAACAGTCGCATGGCGGTGTTTCGTCCTGGCGCGCCCATGATGCCGCCGCCCGGGTGCGTGGCCGAGCCACACATGTAGAGCCGATCGATCGGCGTCTTGTATTGCGCCCAGCCAGGCACCGGACGCAGAAAGAAGAGCTGTTCGAGCGTCAGCTCGCCTTGAAAGATATTGCCTTCGGTCATCCCCCACTCACGCTCGAGGTCCAACGGCGTGAGCACCTGACGATGGAGGATAAGGCTCCTCAGGTTTGGCGCATACTCACTCAGCGTATCGATGACGGTGTCGCCGAAGGCATCGCGCTGCTCGTCCCAGGTTCCTTCCCGCAAGTGATACGGCGCGTACTGCACAAAGCACGACATCACGTGCTTGCCCGGCGGCGCCACGCTGGGATCGGTCAGCGATGGAATCACGACGTCCACGTAGGGACGCCGCGAAAACCTGCCGTACTTGGCATCGTCGTACGCCTGCTCCATGTAGTCGACGCCTGGTGAGATCGAAACCGCGCCGCGCAGGTGTGGCCCAGGGCCGGGCAAACAGGTGAAACTTGGAAGTCCGTCCAGCGCGAGGTTCACTTTGCCCGATGACCCGCGATACTTGTAGCGCCGCAGGCCTTCGCGGAAGTCGCCCGGCAGCTCTTTCGCGTCGAGAAATTTCTCGAACGTGTTCCGTGGATCGACGCTCGACACGACGACATCCGCCGAAAGCTCGTCGCCGTTCGCGAGGGCGACGCCGGTGGCCTTTCCGTTCTTCGTGACGATTCGAGCCACCGCAGCCTCGGTGCGGATTTCGGCGCCAAACGCGCGCGCTGCCGACGCAATGGCATTCGACACCGCGCCGGTGCCGCCGCGCGACAGTCCCCACGATCGAAACGCGCCGTCGATCTCGCCCATGTAGTGATGGAGCAGCACGTACGCGGTTCCAGGAGAGCGCACGCCCAGAAACGTACCGATGATTCCCGAGGCCGACATCGTGGCTTTGAGGACATCGGTCTGGAACCACTGATCGAGAAAATCGACGGCGCTCATCGTGAGCAGCTGGATCTGGTTCACGCGGTCGTGGAACCGCATGGCGCGAAAACGTTTGCCAATCGACAGCAGTTCGAGCAGGCCGCGCGGGTCGAGCGACGTGGGATCGGGCGGCGTCATCGCGAGGATCGGCTTGGCAAAGCGTCCCATCTCGATCATCGCCTTGCCATACTCGTCGTACGCTTCGGCATCGAGACGTGAGTGCCGGGCGATCTCGCGGCGTGTCTTGTAGTGATCGTTGACGCGCCAGAGATAGTCGCGGTTCGGCATCGGCGTGAACGTGCCGTCGAGCGGCAGCAGCTCCATGCCATGTTGGGGCAGGTCGAGCTCGCGAATGATCTCGGGTCGCAGCAGCGACACCACGTACGAGCACACTGAGAATTTGAAACCCGGAAAGACTTCTTCGGTCACAGCAGCGCCGCCGAGCACGTGGCGGCGCTCGAGCACCACGACCTTCTTCCCTGCGCGCGCAAGATATGCCGCGCACGTCAAACCGTTGTGCCCTCCACCGATGACGATCGCGTCGTTCTGCATGTGCACGGCGATTATAATTCGCGAGTGCCGATCGGCTCTGCGTTCCACGAGCGTACGCTTCAGCTCTGCGAGAGTCTCAACTACCGCGACTGGGCCGGCTACTACGCGGTGAGCGCGTACGAAACCCACCACGAGCATGAGTACAACGCCATTCGGAACGCGTGCGCGCTGATCGATGTCTCGCCGCTTTTCAAGTATCGCGTGTCGGGTCGAGATGCGGTTCGACTAGTGGACCGGGTGATCACGCGCGATGCGAGGAAGCTCGCGGTCGGTCAGGTGTACTACACGCCGTGGTGCGACGAAGACGGCAAGGTCATCGACGACGGCACCGTAACGAGAGTGGCGGAGCAGGTGTATCGATGGACCGCCGCCGATCCGAATCTGCGCTGGATCACGGAAAACGCGCGCGGCCTCGAAGTGGCGGTTGAAGATATCTCGGAACAAGTTGCGGCGGTTGCGTTGCAAGGCCCGACCTCCGCACGCCTGCTCAAAGAGGTAAGCACGGCGCCGATCGAAAGTCTCAAGTACTTCCGCGCGACGTCTGGGTCGATCGCCGGCGTCCCTGTGGATATCTCACGAACCGGCTACACCGGCGATCTCGGCTACGAGATTTGGATGCCGTGGGACGCGGCTCTGCGCGTATGGGACGCCATCGTCGAAGGTGGCCGCGCCTTCGATCTGCATCCCACCGGGATGCTCGCACTCGATGTCGCGCGCATCGAAGCCGGATTGCTGCTCATCGACGTCGACTTCCACAGCAGCCGCAAGGCGATGATCGAAGCCCAGAAGTACTCGCCCTTCGAGTTGGGATTGGCGCGACTGGTCGATTTGGCCAAAGGGCCGTTCGTGGGCCGCAGAGCGCTCGTCGACGAGCACCGCCGCGAAGCGCCACGGCAAATCGTCGGCCTCGAGATCGAGTGGACCGAGGTGGAACGGCTCTACGAAGCCGTTGGGCTGCCGCCGACGGCGCCGGCCACCGCGTCACGCATTCCCGTGCCGGTGTACAAGGACGGCCGGCAGGTCGGGCGCGCGACGTCGACGACGTGGTCGACGATGCTGAAGAAGCTGATCGCACTGGCGACGATCGATGCGCCTCATTACGCGCTGGGGACACGCCTCGAAATGGAGGTGACGGTGGAGGCAGTGCGGCACCCCGTCACCGCCACGGTGGTGAAGACCCCCTTCTTTAATCCGCCACGAAAAACCGGCGTTGCTCTGTAATGGGCGGTCTTTTAGCCCTTCAATTCACTTCTGTTCGCAATCGTGGCATCGAGCCGATTCCAACGCTCGGGCCGAAACCGGCATTGTGCGAGCGTTTCGCGCCGTTGGCGCGCTGCGAATTCAAGCGAGTTTTGGGCTTAGAGTGGCCGATCCACGCGCGCTCTCCTGGCCTGAATGAACGAACGGACCCCCATCAACACATAGAACAGCAGCACCAGTACCATCGCGAGTTGTGCGATGGTCGCCGGTCGCTGAAAGTCGCGCGCCATCAGCCCGGGGATCAACCGTGGCAGCGTCCCCAGCGCCGCAAGCAGCGCAAACGCCACAGCAGCGTGCATCACATGCTTTCGCGCCTGGGCATTCCGCGCGGCCAGCGCGAGCACGAGCATGATCGCGCCGACCATTGCGGGAATCAGCGCCGTCATGCTCGCCGCGCCCGTGGCGACATAGCCGATGACGCCGATCGCAATCAGAATGAAGCCGACGATTCGCGTTACGGTAGGCATCAGTGTTGCGTCCCGGCGCGCTCGGCTCGAATCGGATTCCGCAGCGTGCCGATCCCCTCAATGGTGCACACAGAAATGTCACCGTCCTTGAAATAAATCGGCGTCGCGCGCGCGGTGCCGACACCGGCCGGGCTGCCCATCGCGATTATGTCGCCGGCACGCAGGGTGAGAATGCGCGACGCGAATTCCACCATCTCGAAAATGGTGTGCGTCATGCGATCGGTGTTCGAATCCTGCATCACTTTGTCGTTGAGCGTGAACTTCACCGCGAGCGTCTGCGGATTTGAAACGAACTGCCGCGGCACGATGAACGGTCCGAGCGGCGCAAACGTGTCGTGGCTCTTGCCAATCAGCCAGTCCGATCCATGCCGCCCGTCGGCGCGGCCGCCGCGATCCGACACATCGTTCTCGAGGGTATAGCCAAAAATATAGTCGGCCGCCTGGCTGGCGCTGATGTTCTTTGCCGTCTTCCCGACGACGACCGCAAGCTCGCACTCCCAATCGATCTGCGTGCGGCCGGCCGGCAGGATGATCGGATCACCGTTGCCGGTGATCGCGGCCGCCATCTTCGGAAAGAAATACGGGTTCTGGCGCGGATCGCCGGGTTTGCGATCCCACATGCCTGGAATGCCCTGCTGCACCTTGGGATCGACCGCATTCGACGGCGTGAACGATCCCCCGCGCGCCATTTCGTTGGCGTGCTCCTGATAGTTCACTGCCGCGTTGAGCATCGACGTCGGGTTCGTGATCGGCGGGAGCGTCTTGAGCTCCGACACCTTGAACGACCCGGCAGGCGCCTGCTTCGCCGCGCTTGCCGCGATGCCGCCGACCTTGGCTGCCAGCGACGTGTCCCAGCGTGTGATGAGCTCTTTCAAATCGCGCGCGCCCAGGCTCGACAAATCGACGACAAGCGATTCTCGCAGGACGAGACCGACGAAGTCGCGGCTGCCCTGGCGGAACATTCCCAGTTTGTAAGGCTCGGTCGCGGCCTGTGCGAAGATGCCGGCGCCGGTGGCGACGACCAGCGCTGCAGCGATGCCGCATGTCAATGTGGCGAATCTCTTCATCTGATCCTCCGCGGACGACGGATCATACTAAACATGAAAATCGCGTTGATCCAGCAGCATGCGACGAAAGACAAGGCCGCCAATGTCGCGCGCGGGCTGGCCAATCTCGAGGCTGCGGCTCGTGGCGGCGCCGAGCTCGCCTGCTTCGCCGAGCTCGCGTTCGAATGGTTCCATCCGCAGCACCGGGCCGAGGGAAACGTCCGCGACCTGGCTGAGCCGCTCGATGGTCCAACGGTGACGGCGTTTCAGCGCAAAGCACGCGAGTTGAAAATCGTTGCGGCGATCAACTTGTTCGAACGGGACGGCGATCGCACGTACGACAGCTCGCCGGTGATCGATGCGGACGGATCACTGCTGGGCATGACGCGCATGATTCACATCACCGATTACGCCTGCTTTCACGAGCAGGGCTATTACACGCCCGGCGACAGGGGCGCGCCGGTGTACGAAACGCGTGCCGGCAGGGTTGGCGTCGCCATCTGCTACGACCGCCATTTTCCGGAATACATGCGCGCGCTTGCGATCGACGGCGCGGAGCTGGTGGTGGTGCCGCAAGCAGGCGCGGTCGGCGAGTGGCCGGAAGGGTTGTACGAGGGGGAAATGCGCGTGGCCGCGTTCCAGAACGGTTACTACGTGGCGTTGTGCAACCGTGTGGGACGCGAAGATTGCCTGGATTTCGCCGGTGAGTCGTTCGTGTGCGCGCCCGAGGGCACCGTGATCGCGCGTGCGGCGCAAGGCCGCGACGAGATCTTGTACGCCGACATCGATCGCGGCGCGGTTGCGCGTTCGCATGCCCGCGAATTGTTTTTGCGGCATCGACGCCCGGAGCTGTACGCAGATTGGATCGGACGCAGGTGAACGCAGATAAGACAGGCCGCAGATGGAAACGCAGATGGAACGCAGATGGAAACGCAGATGAACGCAGATGGAAACGCAGATGAACGCAGATGGAAACGCAGATGAAACGCAGATAGAACGCAGATAAGACGCAGATAAGAGCTGGCCGTAGATGAAATGCAGATTACGGGCAGGTGCGTTTCGCTCGGCTGACTCGCGGCGGAGACTAAGCATTTCGTCGTCGCATCGCAGCCGTTAGATCGTCAAGATCCTTTCCGAATCGATGTACGCGTATGGAGAGCCATGTCGTTCGGCGCCACGCGTATCGAACTGCTTGTCGACCTGCTCAACGCACTGAACGACACGGCCGATGAGCGCTTTGCGACGGACGATCTCTCCAGTTCGAATTTCGCCCGGGCAACTGCGTTCGTCGATCCACGGCGTGCGATGTTTGGAGTGAGACTCAACTTTGGCCGTTGACGCGCCTGGCCACGAACTGGTCGAATTCCCACAGCTGCAGCTCGCGCGTCGAATACGGGCCGGGGACGTAGCCGCGCGAGCTGATCCCTTGATACGAGCGTTCCGAGATTGCCCAGTCTTCGCGGTTCGTCCGATCCCAGAACTCGATCGCGTCATCAGCCACGAATCCAGGCCGCGCGATTTCGTCGGGGTGGAAGTGCCACTCGCTCACCAGCCGCGTTTCGCCCGGCGACTCCGGCCAGATCGTCACGGTGAGCATGTAGTCGGGGTGAAGCGTGAGCAGCAGATTGGGGTAGATCGCGTAGTAGTGCACCAGCGCACGGTCGTCGCCGGTCAGCCCTGGCAAAATTGCGCGCCGCCGCTTGCCGTCGACGCTCAAGGTTTCGACGCCTTCCTTGAACCCCATGGCACCACCGCAATACGTCTCCGTCGAAGGCACGTTGGCGGCGCCAAGGTAGTGATGCATCTGGTTGAGCATCGGGTGGATCACGGGACAGTGCAGACACTCGTTGTAGTTCTGAACGATCAACTTCCAGTTCGCGCGCACGTCGTACACCGTGCGGCGAACCATCCGCAGCTCGCCCATGCGCCACGGCGCGAAACGGGCGGGCAGTTCACCAAGTTGATCGCGCAGCCGTGTCGGGGCGTTGGAGAGATTGATGAAGACGTGCCCGTCCCACACCTCGCAGTTGACGCGGCGCAGAGGGTACTGGTCGCGCGCAAATCCTTCGACGTCGTCCATCAATGGCGCGCCGATGAGGGTGCCGTTGAGGTCGTAGGTCCAGGCGTGATATGGGCACTGAATGCTGCCCGGAAACGCGCCGCGCTCCGCGTCACACAGCCGTGTCCCGCGGTGGCGGCAGACGTTGTGAAAAGCGCGCACGCCGCCGCGACCGTCTCCAACGATGAGCACGCTCGCCTGTGCGATGTCGCGGCGGATGAAGGCGCCGCGATTGGCCAGCTCCTCGCTGCGACCCACGGCAATCCACATGGCGGCGAAGATGCGATCCATCTCCGCGGCGAACCATGCCGGGTCGGTGTACGCCGCTCCGGGAGCCGTTGTCCGCGCCTTCTGTTCCATGGCCGTTTTCATCATACGGCCTGTTAAGATGGCCGGCTTGGGCGAACCGTCTCTCCGTCGCGAACTTGGCCGCTGGGACCTGACGGCCATCGGCGTCAACCAGGTAATCGGCAGTGCGATCTTTCTCCTCCCGTCAGACGTGGCTCGCCACATCGGGCCCTGGGGACCGCTCGCGTTTCTCCTCGTTGGTCTCGCCTCGTTGTTCATCGCCCTCTGTTTTGCCGAAGTGGGCAGCCGCTTCGATCGCACGGGCGGACCGTATTTACCGGCGCGCGCCGCCTATGGCCGCTTCGTCGGGTTCGAGGTCGGGTGGATGATGTGGTTCACCCGCGTGGCGAGTCAGGCGTCAGTCAGCAATGGCTTGGTGCTGGCGCTGGCGTTCTACTGGCCGGCGCTCGCGACCGGTTGGCGCCGGCCGCTGTTCATCACGGTAGTCACGTTGATTCTCACGTTCATCAATGTGCGCGGCATCAAGCAATCATCGTGGGTCGTCAACGTCCTCACGGTCGGCAAGCTCGTGCCGCTCCTTCTCTTCATCGCCGTCGGCATCTGGTACGTCGACCTGTCACATTTTTCAGCCATGCCGGACGTGACGATCGGGCAAGTCGGCGCGGCGGCGTTGCTGTTGATCTTTGCGTACGGCGGGTACGAGGTCACGGGCGTGCCGGCGGGTGAGTCGTCCAACCCCCGACGCGACGTGCCGTTTGCATTTGTGATGACGATCCTCACCGTCGGGGTGGTGATGACACTGACGTCGGTTGTTGCCACCGGCGTGCTGCGCGACGTCGCCGCGACGCGGCAGCCTCTCGCAGATGGCGCGGCGGTCTTCATGGGCGCGCTCGGCGCCTTGATCGTGAGCGCGGGGTCGGCAATTTCGATGACCGGCAATAACATGGGTCAGGTGTTGACCGGATCGCGAACGATGTTCGCGCTCGCGGAAAACGGCGATTTGCCGCGCTGGTTCGCGAGAGTGCATCCGCGTTTCGCCACGCCATCGAACGCGATTCTGTTTACGGCCGCGGTGGCATTGACGCTCGCAGTGACCGGATCGTTCGTACAGCTTGCGGCCGTGAGCGCTGTTGCACGCCTCGTGATGTATCTCGCGGTGACTACAGCGACACTCGTGTTACGCCGGCGGCCGCCGACCGAGGAGATGCGCCCAGCGGAGTTTACGATTCCGTTCGGGCCGGTGGTGCCGGTGGTCGCGACCGTCGTCGCGTTGAGCATTCTCGCCGGCGCGACGCGGCAGCAGTTGCTGGCCGGCGCGACGGCGCTTGCCGCAGGGGCGGTGTTGTTTGCGATCGCCCGGGTTTCGCGTCGCGCGTAGCGCGCGATGCCTGCCTTCACTGCCGACGCTGATTTCGAGATGGGAATCGCCGTCGGCGAACGCGAAGCCGCTACCGCTCGCGCGTGAGGATCTGGGCGCGCTTTTCGGGTTTCTGCATCGCGAGAATCGGCTCGTTCAAGAACCTGACGAGCGGCGCGAGTTGACGGAACGTCGCCAGCAACTGGCGATAAAAGTCGGATCGCGCCGCGAAGGCGGCCGGCTCCTCGCGAAAGCCGAGAAACTGTTTGTACTGCAGATAGTGCGCCGCGGGATGATCTTTGGCGAAGCCGCGCGGCACGCGTGTCATGCGATCGCCTCGTAACCCGCCGAGCCGTTTCATACCAGCCGAGTTGACAATTTTATCGAGCTGACGGTGATGCAACGCGATGTGCTCGCGCAGCGCCTGGAGCTGCGATGTTTCGGGGGCGTAGAGACCGCCGCCGATCCAGACCCATTGCGGCGCGACTTCGAAATACAGGCCGGCGCCGTTCATTCGTCCGAGCGCGCGATAGGGAAACACCGCTGCGGCGTTTGTTTTGAGCGGCGTCTTATCCTCGCTGAAGCGTGTGTCGCGCCATTGACGGAATATCGAGACTCTCGGATCCGCCTGGAACTCGGGCGCGAACTTCGGGAAATCGGCGGCGAGACGGTCCACAATCGAAAGCATCGGGGCGCGCACGTGCGTTTCGTAGTGAACCTTGTTTTCGTGGAACCAGGCGCGATTGTTGTTGCGTTTGAGCGAGCGGAGGAACGAGAGCGTCTTCGCTGTGAACACGGCGGAACTTCTCCGGAAAGCGTGGAGCCGTGATCCTATACCAGCGTCGCGTATCATCAGCAAACATGCGAACTGCTCGCGCGATCGTCATCGCGCACGCGATCGTGCTCGGCGTCGGCTGCACACGGGCCGTCGAGCAGCCGCCGGCCCGCCCGCCCAATATCCTGCTGATCACCATCGACACGTTCCGTGCCGATCGCATGGGGAGCCTCACGCCCGCACTCAATCGTCTGAGCAAGGCCGGCGTGCGTTTTACGACCGCGCGCTCGACCGCGCCGCTCACACTCCCGGCGCATGCGTCGATCATGACCGGACTCCTGCCGCCCGCGCACGGCGCTCGTCTCAACGGCATTCCGATGGGCAAGGCGGCGCAAACGATGGCGACACGATTACAGCGGACTGGTTATCGCACCGGTGCGGTCGTGGGCGCGTTCGTGCTCGACCGCCGGTTTGGGCTCGCGGAGGGGTTTGAACTCTACGACGACCGCATCACACGCGACCCAGGCGCACTGGATCAATTGCAAGCGGAACGACCGGCGAACGTCGTCGTCGATAGTGCAATCAGCTGGCTGCAGGACGTCCCGCGCGATCGTCCGTGGTTTCTCTGGGTGCACATGTACGATCCACATGCGCCGTACAACGCCCCGGGTGGACGCGAAGCGAACGCGTCGCTGACCAACGCGTATGACGCCGAGGTCGCGTTTGCCGATTCGCAGCTGAATCGCTTGTTGGAAGCCGCCAACGGGCACGGCGACGCGAGCAACTCCTCGGTGATTGTGCTCGGCGATCACGGCGAAAGCCTCGGTGAACACACCGAAGTCACTCACGGGATGCTGTTGTTCGATCCGGCGCTGCGCGTGCCGCTCGTCATGACGGCTCCAGGCACGACGCCCGGCGTGCGCGATGATCCGGCGAGCATTGTCGATGTGCTCCCTACGATCCTTGCGATCGCTCGTCAACCTGCGGACACCACTCTGCCAGGACGGAATCTGCTCGAATCGCCCGACCGCGATCGCGAGCTCTACGCGGAAACTGAATACCCGACGGTCGCTGGTTGGCGGCCTGCACGCGCGCTCTTGCAGGATCGCTGGAAGCTGATCGCCTCAACGAGGGCCAAACTGTTTGACATCACGGCCGATCCCGCCGAGAGCACGGACCTTGCCGCAAGCCGGACATCCATCGTGCAAGCGATGCAAAAGCGGCTGGACGAGTTGTCGGCCGCGAAGTCTGCCAAGGAACGCGGTCCGGCGATCGACGCGGACACCGCTGCGCGGCTCCGCGCGCTCGGCTACGTGGCCCCGGCGTCCACGGCGCCGACGACCGCGAGCGGGGTTGATGCGGCCGATGTCGTTGCCGACTGGGCACAATTCGAGCACGCTCTGACGGCGCTGACCTCTGGGCGCCCGAAGGAGGCGTCCCCTACGTTTGAGGCGCTCGCGCGCAAACATCCCGCAGGGGCAATCTTTCAAACGACGCACGCACGCACCCTGCTGCAGCTGGGCCGCACCCGTGAAGCGCTGGCCATTTACCAACAAGCGGTCGCACGATGGCCGGCCGACGGCTCGCTCTATCACGAGCTGTCGGTTGCCGCGCGCGAAGCCGGCGATCGTTCAGAAGCGGCGCGCGCTGAAGAAGCGGCTCTGGCCATCACCCCTGACTTACCCGCGGCGCAGAATGGACGTGGGCTGCTGCACGCGGATGCAGGTGAGCTTGCCCAAGCCGCTCAGCGGTTCCAGCAGGCGGTGAAGCTCGATCCCACCAACGCGTCGTACATGGCGAACCTTGGCAACGCGCAGCGCGCGATCGGGCAGCTCGATGCCGCGGCGCAGTCGTATCGCCATGCCCTCGCGCGCGATCCGTCCCTTGCCGAGGCCGCCAATGGCCTTGGCGTCGTGCTCGTGCAGCAGCGCCGCGCACCCGAAGCCATGGTCTACCTGGAGCAGGCCATCAAGGCCGATCCATCGTTCGGCGAGGCGCAGCTCAATCTTGGCATTGCGCTGCAGCAAAGCGGCCAACGCCAGCGCGCGATTGCCCAATATCAACTTGTCGAGCACGCCGCTTTTGCGTCACGACGCGATCGCGAGGCGGCGCGGACGCTGCGCCGCGAGCTGGAAGGCCGATGAAACAGTCGCACTCGACCGGCGCGCTGCTCGCGGCGGCATTGCTGCTCGTGGTGGGCGGGTGTAGCCGCGAACCGTCGACTCCCGCGCCCGGCCCGGACAAGCGCAACGCGCGCAACCTGCTGCTTATCACCATCGACACGCTACGGGCCGATCGCGTCGGCGCGTACGGCTATCAGCCGGCGCGCACGCCCGCGTTCGACTCCGTTGCGCGCGCCGGCGTCAGGTTCGATCGGGCGTACGCGCCCGCTCCGATCACGCTCACCTCGCATGCCAGCCTCCTGACCGGACGCTATCCGCCGGGTCACGGCGCTCGCCACAACGGTATGGCGATGAGCGCGAGCGTGCCGACCCTCGCCACCACGCTTCAAGCCGCGGGCTTTGCCACGGCAGCAATGATTTCCGCGTTTCCTCTCGACCGCCGGTTTGGCCTGCACCGCGGCTTCTCGGAGTACGACGATGTGATCGAGCGGGATTCGAATGGCCGTCCGTTAAACGAGCGACCAGGAATCGAGACGGCCCGCCGTGCGCGACTGTGGCTCGACGCGCACCGCGGTCAGCGATTCTTTCTATGGATGCATCTCTTCGAGCCGCATGCGCCGTATGGCGATCCATCCGCTGCCGGTGGACGATCGGTCTCCGCTCGCTACGACGAAGAAATCGCCACCGCCGATCGCGCTGTCGCGACGCTGCTCGATGGCCTTGGCGACGCAGCTGCCTCAACGCTCGTCGTGATCACGGCTGACCACGGTGAGGCGTTTGGCGAGCACGGTGAAATCGGGCACAGCGTGTTCGTCTATGACACGACGCTGCGCGTCCCGCTCACGCTGCGCGGACCTGGCGTCCCGGCAGGTGGGACGGTTGGTGCGGCGGTATCGCTCGTCGACATCGCCTCGACGTCACTCGAACTGCTCGGCGTCAGCGGTTTCGATGCCGATGGTGTGAGTCTCGTGGAGGCGATGCATCGCGGCACGGCCGGCGATCGCACCCTGTATGCGGAATCGTTTGCACCGCTGTTCGACTTCGGCTGGAGCCCTCTGCGATCGGTGCGCGATGCGAGCTGGAAGTACATCGCCGCACCGAAGGCGGAACTCTACGATCTCGCCGGCGATCCGAACGAAACCCGAAATGTGCAATCTGCTGATCCGCAGCGCGCCGCGCAGATGCTGGTGCGCGTGGACCGCTACAGTCCGCCGGATGCCTCGGCTGCGCCCGTCAACGCGGAAACGACGAATCGGCTGCGATCGCTTGGCTATTTTTCCGGCGCGCGTACGCAGGGCGCGGGCGCACGTCCCGATCCGAAGGATCGCATTCGGCTGGCGTCGCGCATCGCAACGGTCACCGCGGGTGAAGTCAGCGGCGACCAATTGATCGCGACGCTCGAGTCGATCCTCAAAGATGACCCCGCCAACCCGCAGGCGCATCTTCGTCTCGGTTACGCGCAGATCGAACGCGGGCGATGCCCGCAGGCGGAGCCGCATTTGCGCGCGGCGATCGATGCGCAAATCCCGTCAGCGGATGCCGCGCTCGGCCTTGCTCAATGCCGCGCGCAGGCAAAGGATTCCGCGGGCGCACAACGCGCCCTCGAGATCGCGCGCGCGATCGAGCCGGGCAATCCGGTCGTCGAGGCAAACCTCGGTTTGATGGCGCTCGCGCGCGACGATGCGAACAGCGCGATTCCGTTGCTGCAGTCGGCGCTCACGCGCGATCCCGGATTGCTCGAAGCGCGCTTCAATCTCGCCCGCGCGCTGGCCCGTGCCGGTCGCCGCGAGGACGCATTGAAGGAAGCGCAAACGCTCCTCGGGCAGCTGCCCGCGGCCGCGCCGCAACGCAGCGAGGTAGCGCGTCTTATCGAGGCCTTGAAGTAATCACGCGGTGCGCCGCGGCGGCGAGCGTTGGCGCGCCCGCCGGATCAAGCACCTGTGAGGCCGCGCGAGTCAACCCACAACCCCTTCCGTAGCGGCGGACCTCTGGATCCACGCTCGTGCGTGAGGCCCCGCCCCCTTTCACCGATTAGCCCTGTTCGTCACATCAATCAGCAGGGACAAGTCGTGTGCGAACCGTCCCACTGCGTCTAAATCGTTGAAAAACAGGCCTTTCGCCTCAGGGACCAAACTTGACGGAAACGTTACAACCTGTTCAAATCGTTGCGCTTCAGAGCGTTGATTTGTTTTTTCCCCAGGAGGAACGCATGCGGAAGTTGCGGCTCACCGCAATTCTGCTTGGCCTGACGGCACTCGTGACCACGAGCGCCTTCGCGCAGCAGACCACGGGCAATATCACCGGGCGGGTTCTCGACCCGCAAGGCGCCGCCATCCCAGGCGCAACGGCGACTGCGCGACAAATGGCAACAGGATTCAGTCGATCGTCGCCATCCGACGCCGAAGGCGTCTATCGCCTCACGGCGCTGCCGGTCGGCACCTACGACCTCACCATCGAGCTGCAGGGCTTTTCGAGTTACGAGCAGCAGGGAGTCGTGCTCAACGTCGGCCAGACGCTGTCGATCGATGTAACGCTGAAAGTTGCGACAGTTGCCGAGACCGTGACGGTCACGGGTGCGTCGCCGCTCATCGAAGCCACCGCGTCCTCAGTCGGCGGCGTGGTGGATGTCGGCCGCATCGAAAGTCTTCCGCTGAACGGTCGTCAGTTCGCCAACCTCGCCGTGACCATCCCCGGCGTCGGTCTCGGATTCCACTCCGACCCGACGAAGAGCACGCAGTATTCACCGCAGATCAACGGCGGCAACGGCCGCAACGTCAACTACCAGATCGACGGCGGCGACAACAACGACGACACCGTCGGTGGATTGCTGCAGCTGTTCCCGCTCGAAGCAATTCAGGAGTTCAACCTGATCACATCGCGCTCCAAGGCGGAATACGGCCGCAGCAACGGCGGTGTGATGAATATCGTCACTAAGAGCGGCACCAACGTGCCGACCGGATCGTGGTTCACGTTCTTCCGCGACACCGACATGAACGCGCGCACCGAAACCGAGAAGATTCAGGAAGTCGACAAGCAGGATTACCGACGCTGGCAGTATGGCGGGTCGTTTGGTGGTCCCATCCGACAAGACAGGGCACACTTCTTCTTCGCTGCCGAGCGGACGCAGCAGGACACGTTCCAGGCGGTGAGCACTCTCGGGTTGTTCCCTTCGCTCGATGGCATCTATGGCACGCCATACCGCGAGACCTTGCTCAGCGGCAAGGTCACCGCGAACATCAACCCCGAGCAGTACCTCTCAGTTCGCTATGGCCGCAACCAGAACACGCAACCGTACGGCGCGGATCCGAAGACCCCACCAAACGGGTGGGGTGAGAGCGAGAACAAGTTCAACTCGATCAACCTCAATCACAACTGGGTGTTGGGCGGCTCGCGCTTGAACGAGTTCATCTTCCAGTACGCCGATTTCCGCAATCACATCGGCGCCAACAGCACCGATCCCTATCAGTTGTTCCCCAACCTCGTGTCGGTTGGTCAGAGCCCGAACACGCCGCAGACGACCGAGCAGAAGAAGTGGCAGTTCCGTGACGACTTCTCCTGGTCCGCGACCGGCATGGGCGGTATCGGCCACGACTTCAAGGTCGGCTTCAACTTCATCAACGAGCCGCGTCTGTTCATCACGTTCAACTCCGGCAAAGGCGTGCTGCAACACACGCACTTGACCGACGATGTGAATGGCCCGCTGTCGATTGTCACGATGAACGACGGCGACGCGTCGGCGAACATTCCGTTGAAGCAGTACGCGACTTATATCCAGGACGACTGGCGGCTGACCGATCGGCTGACGATCAACGGCGGACTCCGCTACGACTTCATCAACGGCTATCAATTCGATCAGTCGAAAAATCCCAATTTCGTCAAGGTGCAGGCAGCCGGGGCAGCCGGTCTTCTTGCCGGCATCAAGGGCCTCGAGAACGCCGGCCTCGAGCCGAAGGACGACACCAACAACTTCCAGCCGCGAATCGGCTTCGCGTGGGACGTGCGCGGCAATGGTCGGGATGTCGTGCGCGGCGGCTGGGGCATCTATATGGACATGGGCTACACCAACTCCAACGCGCTCTTCGCGGCGAGCGATGCGACGGGCAAGGGATTTGGCACCGTGCTCAACGTGGACAATCAAAACGGCATTCGCAATCCTGACGGCAGCTTCTACCGAGTTGGACAGCCGATCGTCAACATTCAGAGCCAGAACCAGGCGGACACCGCCACCGTGCCGCTGTTCGGGCAGTGGACGGACCCGCGCCTCGAGATGCCGTACACGCGCCAGGCGTCCGTTGGATGGTCGCACGAGCTGTTGGCCAACACCGTCTTCACGTTGGATTTCGTGCGCGCTGATGGCCGCGATCTCAACGTGCGGCCGCGCATCAACGTGCGTCCGATCGGCACGTCACCGACGGGCGCGCGGCGCCTGGCGTTCCTTGGCCTCAACCCGAACGCGATCGGCACGCGTCCGGGCATTAGCGCCGGCAAGAGCGAATACACGGCGCTGCTGTTCGGATTGAAGCGCCGCATGATTCACAATCTGGACTACACCGTCACCTACACGCTGGCCAAGGCGCGCAGTACGATCGGCACCGCGGCCGACGAACTGAACGCCAACAACCTGCAGGATGCCACGCAGCTCTATGACGATCCGAAAGTGTTTGGCCCGACATCGCGCACCGATGCGCGCCACTCCGGCGCGGTTGCGGCGGTGTGGATGGCGAAGGGATTCACGGTGTCGCCGGTGTTCATTTATCGCTCGCCGCTGCCGGTAGCGACGATCGCCGGCGTCGATCGTAACCTGAATGCCGAAAACAACGACCTTCCCGATCGTGCATTCCAGTTCGACGGCGTCGGCAATGCGCCCAAGGACATCGGCCCATGCGAGACGTGGAACTGCGGTCGCGGTGCGTGGCGCACGCAGATGAACCTGCGCGTGTCGCGGAGCTTCGGTCTGGTTGGCCGGGCGCGGATCGAAGCGATTGGCGAGGTCTTCAATCTCTTCAATGTAAAGAACCCCTCCACCTTCGTCGCCAATCAAACGAGCGACAGCTTCATGCAACCGGGCGAATACTCGGGCGACTTCCAGAACCCCGAGCAGCGCGTCGGCCAGATCGGGTTCAGATTTAGCTTCTGATGATCGCGGATCGCGGACCTGACGGTCCGCGCTACAAGGAAAACTCAAGGGGCGCGGGCTCAAGCCCGCGCCCTTTGTCTGTACAATCCCATCATGGTGACGGAGCTCATTGACGACCTGCGCGCGCTGCTGGGCGATCGGTTGTCGACGAGCGATTCCATCCGCGAGCATCACAGCCACGGCGAGTCCTGGCACGCGCCGGGCGTACCGGATGCCGTCGCCTTTCCCACCAGCACCGATGAAGTCGCGGCCATCGTCCGCGCCTGCGCAGGGACCCGAACACCGATCGTACCGTTCGGCATGGGGAGCTCGCTCGAAGCACACGTCAACGCCATCCACGGCGGCGTCTCGATCGATCTCACGCGGATGACACACGTGGTGCGGCTGTCGGCCGAGGATCTCGACGTCACCGTCGAAGCCGGCCTGACCCATCGCAAATTGAACGATCAACTCAAGAACACCGGCCTGATGTTCCCTGTCGATCCCGGCGCGGACGCGACCATCGGCGGCATGACGGCGACGCGGGCGTCGGGCACCACCGCCGTTCGCTACGGCACGATGCGCGAGAACGTGCTCGCGCTCAAGATGGTGTTGCCGAACGGCCGTGTGATCGAGACCGGCAGCCGTGCGCGCAAGTCGTCGTCCGGCTACGATCTCACGCGTCTGCTCGTCGGCTCCGAGGGCACACTTGGCGTCATTACCGAAGTCACGCTGCGGTTATACGGCCGGCCCGAAGCCGTGAGCGCCGCCGTCTGTCCGTTCGCGTCGATGGAAGGCGCCGCCAATACTGTTATCACCACGATTCAGCTTGGCATACCGGTCGCTCGCATCGAGATCATCGACGAGTTGCAGCTCGAGCTGGTGAATCGCTACTCGAAGACCAGCTATCCTCTGGCGCCCACGTTGTTCTTTGAGTTTCACGGCACCAGCGAAGCCGCGGTCGCCGAACACGCGAAGATGGTCGACGAGATCGCCCGCGAACATGGCGCGACCGGCTTTCAGTGGGCATCAACGCTCGAGGAGCGGACCACGTTATGGCAGGCGCGTCACAACGTACTCTACGCGACGATCGCATCGCGGCCGGCCGCCAAGCCGTGGACGACGGACGTGTGCGTGCCGATTTCCCGCCTGGCCGAATGTATTCTCGAGACACAAGCCGACCTGCGCGCCGCGCACATCGCGGGCCCGCTCGTTGGCCATGCGGGCGACGGAAACTTTCACTTGATCTTCATGGTGGACACGTCGAACACATCCGAGTTCGCGGCGGTCGAAGCCGCCAACCATCGCCTCGTCGAACGCGCGCTGCGCCTTGGCGGCACGTGCACCGGCGAACATGGCGTCGGGATCGGCAAACTGAAATACCTGCCGCGCGAGCACGGCGAGTCGCTCGACGTGATGCGATCGATCAAGCGCGCGCTCGATCCGGATAACATCATGAATCCGGGAAAGCTCATTCCCGAAGGGCGGACGTGAAAGGCGCCGGAGGTAAAAGGGGCCTGTCCCCTTTTTATGGTTAACTTCGATCGAACTTTCGGTGAACGGTACGCAGATTCTTCCTGATGGCCAAGCGCAAGCGCGAACCCTCTCTCCTCGACATCGCGGAAAACACGCCTGACGACATCGGCGGCACACGGCCGCCCGCCCTTCCTCCACGGGGAGGAGGCATCGGCGACGGCTCGCCTCCAATTCCGCTGCACGAGGCCGCACAAGCGCGGTATCTGAATTACGCCCTGTCGGTGATCACATCACGTGCCTTACCCGATGTCCGCGACGGGCTGAAGCCGGTGCAGCGCCGCATCCTCTACACGATGTGGCAGCAGAACCTCACCTCCGACGCCAAGCACCGCAAGTGCGCCAAGGTCGTCGGTGATGTGATGGGCAATTACCATCCCCACGGCGACGCCGCGATTTATGAAACGCTCGTGCGGATGGCGCAGCCGTTCTCGCTGCGCGTGCCGCTCGTCGACGGGTCCGGCAACTTCGGATCGCTCGACGGCGACGCCCCGGCGGCCATGCGCTATACGGAGTGCCGGCTTGCCCGCGTCTCCGACGAGATGTTGCAGGAGATCGAGCAGCAGACGGTCCCGTTCCGCCCCAACTACGACGGCACGCGCACCGAGCCCGTCGTGCTCCCTGCGCGGCTTCCCAATCTGCTCGTCAACGGCGCCACCGGAATTGCGGTGGGCATGGCGACCAACATCCCGCCGCACAACCTCGGCGAAGTCTGCACCGCGCTGATCAAGCTGCTCGACAACCAGGAGCTCTCGAGCGCGCAGCTCGCGCGGCACATCAAAGGTCCTGACTTTCCCACCGGCGGCCACATTCTCAACTCGCCGCAGGAACTGCGTGACATCTACAAGAGCGGGCAGGGCACGATTCGCATTCGCGCGACCTGGGAAAAGGGTGTGTCGGCGCGCAGCGCGAAACTGATTTACATCACGAGCGTCCCGTATGGAGTAAACAAGGCCGCCCTGGTCGAATCGATCGGCGACATCGTCATGGCGCGCAAGATGCCGCATCTGCTTGATGTCAAGGATCTCTCGACCGACGATGTGCGCATCGAGCTGGAGCTGAAAGGCGGCGCCGACGAGAATCTCGTGATGGCGTACCTGTTCAGGCACACGCAGCTGCAGACTACGTTTGCCGTCAACATGACCTGCCTCATTCCGACGGAAAACGAGCAGGTCGGGCGCCCGGAGCGTCTCGAGCTCCACCAGATTCTCTGGTGGTTCCTCAAGTTTCGACTCGACGTCGTCACCAGCCGCCTCGAACACGAGCTCGAACAGCTCAAACGCCGCATTCACATCCTCGAAGGGTTCGAGAAGATCTTCGACGCGCTCGACGAGATCATTCGCATCATCCGCAAATCCGACGGCAAGCCGGATGCGGCGGACAAGATCATGAAGCGGTTTGCGCTCGATGCCGACCAGACCGATGCCATTCTTGAGTTGAAACTGTATCGGCTCGCGCGCCTCGAGATTCTCGTCATTCAGAACGAGCTGGCAGACAAACGAAAACGCGCGCGCCAGATCAACGCGCTGCTGCAGGACGAGGAGGCGCGCTGGAAAGTGGTGCGCGAGGAGCTCGAGCAGATCCAGAAGAAGTACGGCCAGCCGCGACGGACGCGGATCGAAGAAGCGGAAGAAGTGGAGTACTCGGCCGACGCGTTCATCGTCCAGGAAGACAACGTCGTGATCATCTCGCGCGATGGATGGGTGAAGCGTCAGAAAGAGGTCAAGGATCTGTCAACCACGCGTTTGCGCGAGGGCGACAGCGTGCTTGCCGCCGGCGCCGGAAGCACGCGCGCGACGATGGTGTTCTTCAGCAACTTCGGCGTCGCCTACACGTCGCGCATCGTCGACGTGCCGGCGTCCACCGGCTACGGCGAGCCGATCCAGAAGCTGTTCAGGTTGAAGGACGGCGAGCGGATCGTGGCGGCGATGAGCCTCGACCCGCGCGCGATCGGCGAGATCAAAGCGAGGCGCGAAGGCGAGGAGCCGCCGATTCACGCGATTGCGGTAACCAGTGATGGATACAGCTTGCGCTTCGCGCTCGACGCGTTCGTGGAACCCAGCACACGCGCCGGCCGCCGCTACGCACGCACGGGCGGGAGTTCCGAGGTGGTGGCGATCGGCAGGACCACTGGCGACGAAGCCGTCATTGTCGCAACGGCCGACGCACGCGCGTTGATCTGCAGGGCGAACGAAGTCAACTTCCTCTCCGGTCCCGGCCGCGGCGTGATCCTGATCAAAGTGAAGTATCCGGACGACAAAGTCATTGGCGCGATGGTCTCATCAGGCGATCGCGATTTGATGACGGTGGAAACAAGTCGCGGGGCGGAACAGACGATCAGCACTGCGAAGTATGAGATCACCGGTCGCGGCGGGAAAGGTCGAGAGCTTCTGCAGCGAGGTCAGTTCGTTCGGGTCCTACCTGGTGAGGTCAGTATCGCAGCGCTCCCCGACACGCTCACGTGAAATCCGAATTTGGAGATCTCGAGATGTCGAGATTTGGCGAAGATTTGGAGATCACCAGCTCTAGCCCCTCAATTCACTTGTGTTCGCAATCGTGGCCTCGAGCCGATTCCAACGCTCGGGCCGAAACCGGCATTGTTCGAGCGTTTCGCGCCGTTGGCGCTCCGAATTCACGTGAGCTTTGGGCTTACATTCGGGTTACTTGCGTCGCGCCACCTGCAGCGCAGCCAGCCTCTCCGCGACGTCCACACCAGCTGTCGAGGTCTTGACGCTCTTGTCGATGTCGAGAATTCTTCCATCAGGCCCGATGTAAAACGTCCAGCGCGATGCGAAGCCCACCATGCCGAGCACACCATAGGCTCTGGCAGTTTCTTTCGTGGGATCGGCGAGGATCGGATAGTCGGCGCCGACATGCTCGGCGAATTCCTTGTTCGTCTTGGCGTCGTCCACGCTCGCCGCGAAGTAGGCGACGTTGAATGCGCGAATCGCGTCGCCGCTCTCACGGAGCGACTTGCATTCCGCCGTTCATCCGCTTGTAAACGCTTTGGGAAACCACGCCAACACCACGGCGCTCTTGCCTTTGAAATCCGCGAGCGTGTACGTCTTGCCGTCTGATCCCTGCAGGCTGAAGCCGGGTGCGGGATCGCCAACTTTGAGTTCGGTGCGTTCCTGCGAGAAGGCGAACAGTCCACCAACCACGCCCAGCGCGAGCGAGGCGCCCAGTGCGAACAGCCCCTTCAATTTCATGCAAGTTATGGTAGCCCGTTCCTCATCAGTGCGCAGCGATGGAGTGAATTTAGACAAAGACGATTGAATAGCCGAGGTCGAAATCGCCTGTTTCGCTGTCAGTCCAATCCCATCCACGACGTGGAACGCTCGTCGCTGAATTCCGGCCGGAATCAGGATATGTAACTTTCGTACGTCGCACCCGGAGGAGCATCAGGTCTTGTCGCTCAACGTGCAGCCCACGGGCGGTGATCGTGCGCGCGGCTTGGACATGGCGGAGCGGTCGCAACGATAGTCTGTGGCACTAACCGGTCGCGGCGTACATCGCGCCCTGATTCCTGCCATTCATACCCTAATGGTCGTCCATTGGTTCCCGTGCCGATTTCGGCAGGAGGGTCTCATGCGTCGAATGATTGCGATCGTGTTGCTCGTCGCTGCCGCCGCAGTGTCGGCTGGCTGCTACGTCAAGCAAGACGGCAACGGCCAGTGGTGGGCATGCGAGGACTACTCGACGCCCAACGGTATCGCGATGGGATGCACGCCGCTCGGCTAGGTTTGGTGAATCGTTGATCGACGGAAGGCCGCAACAGATGTTGCGGCCTTCATTGCGTACAGAGGCGTTATGGCTTGCTAGGATCGTCTAGGTGCGAATTCGGCGGGTCCTCGCTATCTCGACCGTTGCCGTGGTGGCGCTCGCCGTCGCCGCCGTGCTCTTCCTGCATACCAATTTCGTTCAATCACGCATTCTCGACTGGTCGATCCGCGAGCTCGAACGCCGCTTCGATCTCGATCTCACCGCAGACGATCTTCATTACAACCTGTTCACACGCCGCGTCACGATGACCAACGTGCGGCTTGCTGCCAAAGGACATCACGACGATCCCTTCTTCGCGGCGAAGACGGTTGTCGTCCAGTTACCGTGGGCTGCGTACCGTGGGATGCTGCACTTCGACGACATCGCGCTCCAGGACGCACGCGTCGATATCTACCGGGACCGCAACGGCGTGTCGAATCTTCCCTCCGCCCGCACGCCGCGCGATCCGAACGCGCCGCCGCGGCGGATCGACGCCCGCGGCCTCACCATCCGCAACCTCAACTTCCTCTATCGCGACCTGCAACGTGACATCGAAGTCTCGGCTCCCAACGTCCGCACCGATCTCGCATACGTCTTGGGTGAAGGTGCGAGCGGACCGTTTACGGTCGAGGGCGACATGGTCGTCCGATTTGGCCAGCGGCGCGTCGTCGTTGCGCCAGTCAAGGGCAACGCCGTCTTCGACGGGTCGAATCTGGCACTCGCGGACGTGGGTGTGACCACCGAGGAAGGCACGCTGAAAGTGAACGGCGACATCACCCGCGTGCTGGATAGTCCGACGCTCGATCTCACCTTGAAGGGCACCGTCGACATCGCCCGCTCGGCGCTGTGGGCGCCGCCTCCGGTAGACGTCTCAGGCACAGCGGCAATCGACGCGACGATGACGGGGGCCCCAAGTCAGTTTGTGCTCGAAAGCCGAGTGACGTCGCCGTCCATGACCGTCGGCCACGAGCCGCGTGTGCAGCTCGACGCGCAGTCGCGTTTGACGCCGAGCAGCCTCACGGTCTCGAAAGCCATTCTGCATCCATCCACGGGAGGCGAAGCCGTCGCTGCAGCCGACGTGCCGTTTGGAAAGATGCCGTGGTGGCTCACAGCTAACTACTCCGGGCTCGACGCCGCTACTGCTTTTCGCCTCGCTGAAGTCAAGCCGCTTCCGTTTGGTGCCGCAATTGAGGGGACGGCGCGTCTCGATGCGCGGCCGGGCGAACCATTCCGCCTCGAAGTCCACAACAGCTCGACGCCGCGATCGGTACGCGGAACTTCGCCGCTCAGCGGCGACATCGAATTCTCGGTCCAGGGGAATCGGTGGAGCGCGGAGCAGCGCCAGAGTCTGGGCGCAACGATGGTCAGCGGACGGATTGGCGGGACGTGGAACCGGGAGGCAGTGTTGCGCTCCACGTTCGAGGGCCGGCTCGAAATGCGAACGACCAATGTCGGCGACGCGGCGCAGACCGCGGCGTTATTCGGCCTAGCGGCCCCCGCCATCATGCGCAACACTACGGGGCCGTTGGACGCTACCGTCGATATGTCGGACACGTTCGCGTCGCCGCGGTCCGTGGGCTCTGCAACAACGCCTGGCGTGGACGTTCCGTCCGTGGGCCGCGCGGCGTTCCGCGCAAACTTCGACGCCTCCGAGCGTGCGGTCAACATCACCGACATCGACGGCACCATCGGCACTGCTCGCGTCAACGGGAGTTATCTCGCGAATCTTGCAACCCGCCAGCTCGGGGGCGCATTGGCGATCGACGCGCCATCTGCGGCCGACCTTGTCACCGCACTTCCGGAGTCGCTTCGCCTCGATGGTGCGCTGTCCGCGACCGCGACCTTCGGCGGCACTGTGGATGTCCCCCATGTCAATGCGGAAGTCACCGGCAAGGACATGACGCTGGGTGGACAGCCGGTCGACACTCTCACGGCAAAAGCTCGCTGGATCGGCGACGACATCTTCGTGGACGCGTTGACGTTGACACAGCGCACCGGCTCGTTGAACGCGACGGGCCGTTACTCGATGCCTGCACGGACCTATGCCGTTGACGTGCAGGGTCAGGGACTTGAGTGGTCGGGGGCGCTGGCGCGGTTTGGCAACGCGCACGCGCAGTTCTCAGTGCAATTCTCCGGCGCCGGCAGCATCGATCGGCCCACAGGCGAAGGCACTGTCGATTTCGATCTCACAGGAGGCCTCGCGGGCACTCTTATCGGCCACGGCACAGCCAAGGTTCGGCTCGACGGCACCACCGCGCTCGTGACGGCCGTCATTCCCTCACTCGGCGCGTCGGTTGACGCCAAGGTGGCCACGACGACGCCGTTTGTCTACGACGCTGTCTTCGTTGCCAACAAGGTTGATCTCGAACAGGTGATTCGACTCGCAGGGTTACGCGAAGGCTACGTGGAAGGCACCACCAGCATCAACGCCACCGCGAGCGGCACGCTGTCGGATATCAGCGACTCACGCATGTTCGTCAATCTCCAGGAGATAGCCGCCGCCGTGGAAGGCGTGCCCGTCAAGCTCGCGGCGCCTTCCCGGCTCACATGGGATGGGACCGTCCTGACCGTCGACACGCTCGATTTGTCGGTCGGTGCAACGGGCCGCCTGCACGCGAGCGGCCGCCTGGCGTCCGGCAACGTCGCCGACGCCAATTTCGATGCGACCTTCACCGGCGAGCTTGGCGATCTGGTGCGCGTTGGACGGCCATTTGGCATTCCACCCGAGCTCAACGCCGCCGGCCCGGTCAACATCTCGATGCGATCGACCGGTGGACTCGAACGATCCAACGCGACGCTGCAACTCGCCGGCGGTTCGTTGACGTGGGGCACGTTGCCAACAGTGCGAAACCTCGCGGTGGATGCGACGTTCAACGGCACGACGCTCGACATCACGCGAATGAGCGGGACGTGGCAGGGCGGTGGGATTGAAGGTACCGCGTCGATTCCACGCGGCGTGCTCGAAGGCAACACAGGTGCCGCATCGCCGCAAGCCGGATTCGCCAAGCTCCGCCTCGTCGCTCTTAACGAACAGGCACTCGCGCCGTGGGTCGACCGATCGAGGTTGAGCAACATCGGCGCGCACGTGTCGGCAACGCTCGACGCCACCATCACCCGCCCATCGCTCGACGGCGTCTCCGGCAGCGTCACCTTCGACGAAGCCAATCTCATCGTCGCAGGCGTTCCGATTTCGCAGGTACGTCCGGCCGTGTTCACGATCGAGGGCGGCTTGATCACCGCGAAAGACGTGGTGTTCAGCTTTGGAGGATTTACCGCCGCGACCGTTCCAGGCGGAACAGCCACCGGTCTGCCTGGAGGCGGCGAGCTGACCGTGACAGGCACCGCACGAATCGCGCCGGCCGACAAGGCCGCGCTCGACCTTACCGTCCGCGGAGGCGCGGATTTGCGCGTGCTGTCCGCGTTCGCCCCCACGGTGGCGATCGAAGGCGCCGCGACGGTCAACGTTGGCGTGGGTGGCTCGCCTTCGAACCCGGTGTTCAGCGGTCGCGTCGATATTGCGGATACGGAGGTGTTGATTCGCGAGCCGCGGATCGTGCTCGGCGATCTGAAAGGCACGATCGCGCTCGACGGGCACCGCTTGCTCTTCGATAGCTTCGCCGGCACGGTCAACGGTGGTGCGCTGAACGTCGAAGGCGGGTTCGTCCTCAGCGGGTTCCGGCCCGAAACCGGTGGGATGACGATGCAGGTGCAAGGCGCCGCGCTCGAATATCCCGGGGGCTTGCAGAGCGAATCGGACGCGCTCGTGACGCTTCGTCCCGATGCGACCGGCTGGAGCCTGACCGGTGACGTGATCGTGGTGCGAAGCGTGTTCAACGAGCCAATCAGCTTTGCCGCTCTCGCGGCAGCCCGCCGTACTCGCGCACCGTCGCCGGCGGGCGACCGTGGCGCGCTCGAGAAGCTCCACCTCAACGTGTTCGTTGGCACGCAGGAAGATCTGCGCGTGGACAACAATTACGCGCGTCTCGAGGCAGGAGGCGCCATCCGCCTCTTCGGTTCAGCCGAAGAGCCGATTGTCGGCGGCCGCGTGGACCTACGCGAGGGCGGCGAAGTCTACCTCGCCGGCCGGACGTTCCACGTGGCGCGCGGCAGTATTTCCTTTACCAGTCCCAGCCGGATCGAGCCTGAATTCGACGTCGAGCTGCAAACACGCGTTGCTGGAGACGACCTCTCACTGACCCTTAGCGGCACCCTCGATCGCCTGCAGACGGAGGTGCGCTCGTCGAATCCCGAAACCGACTCACGCGAGGCGATGACGATGCTGTTTGGTGATCTGCGCGGCGAGGATGCCGTCACGCTGCTATCCGCGGAGCTGCTTGGCGTGACGGGCCGCGCCATCGGCCTCGATACGCTGCGTATCGAGCGCGACTTCGAGACCGATGAGTTCCGCGCAGACCCCGGCTTGATCGCAACTGACACTGATCCTTCGACGCGCCTGACGCTCTCGAAGCGGCTGCGGCCCGACGTTGAGGTCACCTTGTCGCAAAGCTTGCGTGAAAGCGGCGGGTTGTCCGCGATCGTCAGCTACAAGCCGCGCCGGAACATCGAGCTGAGGCTCATTTCTCGCGACAACCTGGATCGCGCGGCCGCGATCCGGCATGAGATCACCTTTGGCGGCACGCCGATATCGCAAACGCAACGGCCGCCACAACCCGAAGTTTCGGCAATCACCTTTTCAGGTGACCTGCTTCTGCCCGAAAGCGAGTTGCGCGACGTCTTGAAGCTGAAAGTCGGTGACGAGTTCGACTTTTACACGTGGCAGCGTGATATCGATCGCATGCGCGACGACTACCAGGACCGCAACTACTACGAGGTTCGTATCCGCGGTACACGACAACCGTCGGAAGACGGACGTACCATCGCTCTCACCTATCACATCATTCCCGGCCCACAAGCGGAGTTGGTGATCCTCGGACACCAGCTCGAGCCCAAGCTCGAAGAAGAGCTCCGCGACTCATGGCGGCGCACGATCTTCGACCGCTTTCTGCTCGAAGACATCGAGGCACGCATCCGTCGTCACCTGATCACCGAAAACATCGTCGGCAGCCTGGTTGAAGCGGTGATTGGGGTGTCGACGCCCCAGCGCAAACAGGTGCGCATCAGCATCGAAGCGGGCACGCACGTGCGGTCCCGCAGGATCGAGGTGAGCGGCAACGAAGCGTTCGACTCCGGAGACTTCGAAAAGGCCATCGAGGACGCCGGTATCGCCATCGATGGCTGGCTCGAGCCGGGCAAGGCGGCGGAAGCCATTCAAGCGTTTTACCGCGACCAGGGCTACCTCGAGGCGACCGTCACGGCAGATAAGCCGGTGATTTCAGGATCGGCCGCGGTGCTGCCGGTGAAGATTGCCGAGGGGCGTCGTTACGTCCTCGAAGCGATGAACTTTGCTGGTGTCCATCCCGACCGGCAGGTTCCGGTGGCCCAGGCGGCCGCCTTTGAGCTCGGCATGCCGTTTGTTACGACCGAGTTGGATGCGGCGCGGCGGCGCGTGCAGGATCTCTACGCGCGGCGTGGATTCAACACCGCAGTGGTCGACATCGAGCCCGTGCCTGACGCGACGGAGGCGGTCATTGACGTGACGATTGCGGTCACCGAAGGACCGCAGCAGACTGTTCGCGAGGTCACCACCCAGGGCGCGACGCGCACGCGCGAGGGCGTCATCACGCAGGCGTTGCGCATCGATCCCGGTGAACCAGTGAACCTGGCCGACTGGTCGCAGGCGCGCAAGCGTTTGTACGACACCAACGTGTTCCGGCAAGTGGACATCCAGCCGGTGCCGTTGGAGCCGACGGCGGAGGAGACGGCGACAGGCATTCAGCCGGTGCGCGCGCTCGTGCGCGTCATGGAGTATCCCGTGTGGCGGCTCCGTTACGGGCTGCAAGTGTCCGACGAGCGAACGACGATCCAGGATATCCAGCAGCCTCGCACACAAAGCCTCGGTGTGCTGGCAGATATCCGCAATCAGAATCTGTTCGGCCGCGCGATCACTGCGGGCATCGCGTCGCGGGTCGAACGCGATCGCCGCAGCGAGAGTCTCTTTCTCTCAAACGCGTCGTTCTTCGGCTTGCCGCTGCGCAGCAGCGGCTTCATCTACGATGCGCGGCAGAAGTTTCGTGTGGGAGATGAAATCACTTCGATCACCGATCGCCGGGGGATTAGCGCCGAGCAGCGCTGGCGTCCGTCGCGACGTGCGGAGGTTACCTACGGCTATCGCTTCGAACGCAATCACACCTTTGAAACGCGTCCCGACATTCCAGACCAACCTCCCCCGCTGGATGAGGTGGTCAATGTGTCAAAGCTGACAACGGCAGCCCTTCTCGATCGGCGTGACGACCCATTTCAACCGTCACGCGGATGGTTCAGTTCGGTCAACTGGGATCAGTCAATCCCCCTGCTCGGATCGGATTACCGAACCTCGAAGCTGCTCCTGCAGCAACTCTATTTCCGCTCGCTGAACCGTCTCGTGCTCGCGGGCCGCGCGCAATGGGGTATCGAATTCAGTTCCAGTGAGCTGCCCGTGAACGAGCGCTTCCGCCTGGGAGGGGCGACGACAGTTCGCGGCTATGGAGAGAACACGCTCGGTCTCGAGGAGGGACTGGGAGGCGACGGTTTGCTGTTGTTCAACGCGGAAGCCCGCTTTCCGGTGCGCGGGTGGGTGCAGGGTGTTGCCTTTGTCGACGCAGGGAACGTGTTTGAGGGCAAGCACGACACGTCTCTCACCAATCTCAAAGTCGGCTACGGCGTCGGTCTGAGGCTCGCATCGCCTTTTGCAATGATTCGCCTTGATTTCGGAATCCCTGCCTCCAGCGTGCTGCCGTCGCTGCCGAGGGGCAAGGGCCGTTTCTACATCGGGATCGGGCACATCTTTTGACACTCAAAACTTGAACATTGAACGCTTCGACGAGGCTCACCGTTCACCCGTAGCAAACGTCGCGGAGATGAACTGGAAGCTGGCAACTAGGAACTCGCTCTTCATTTAAGAGACCGCAGTATCGCTTGCACCGTCTGCCGTTCTGGGGCTTCTGGCGCCTGACGCAAGAACAACGTAAAGTGCTCTGACATCTTCGGTGTCTGCTTCAATTTCTGCGCGGCCTGGCCTGCGTAGTAGTGCGCGTAAGCCAAATCGCCCTTGAGGTCCAGAGCGCGTTGGAAGGCCTCGAGCGCACGCTGGTTGTTGTTTTGTCTCATAGCAATGATTCCAAGCTGGTAATGCGCGTAGGGGTTATCGCCGTTGGCTGCCACGGCTCGGTTGGCAGCCTCCATCGCGCCATTCTCGTCACGCGCGAGCAGCTTTTGGCCCGCCTCTCCAATGGCCTTCCACGCTTCGTCGCCATCCTCTCGCAGTTTGTTGTAACGCTCTTCCGCGCCGGCGGTGTTGTTCATTTTGCTCAGCGCCTGGGCGGCGAGAAAGGTCGACTCAGGGTTGCCGCTTTCGGACGCCGCGCGGTCCACGGCTTCCTGCAACGCGCCGCGCTCGAGCAACTTCTGAACGGTGTCCTGTTCGGCGCGCGCGGCCGGGATGGCCAGCGCCAGGACGGCGAGCGTGAAGAGTAACCATGTGCAGACAGGATGAAAACGCATGGCGATCTCCTGATCAGCCTGTACGGCCTTGTATACTGCTCAGCCAGACACTTGGCTTCGCGTCTGAAATTGATTGTAGTCGCCGCCGCCATTCTGGTGGCGCCTTTCACCATCCGTGCGGCGAACCGGCTCGCACTCGACGAACTTCCCAGCCCGGGCTACCTGCCCTCGCTCGAGATTCGAGTACAACGCCACCCCTTCAATCCGAGCACATCGAAAACCTTCGCTACTGGTCGCCGCGATGGATTTTCATCGGCGACTCCATGGTCGGCACGCGCGTCGATCCGAGATATCTCGCGGAAGATCGCCTCAACGCACGCCCAGCGCGTCCACATGCTCATCGCCCCAGCCACGGGTCCAGCCTGGTGGTTTCTCGCATTCAAGAACTGGGTGGTCGCGAGCGGTGTGAAGCCGCGGTGCACATTCGTGTTCTTTCGCGACACGAATCTCACCGACACGATGTTCCGCCTCGAATCTCAATCCGGCAACACGTTGGACATGGCGGCGCACGAAACCGAGGCCGAACTCGATCGGCTGGTCACTGCTCGGGGCCGTGGACCATGGGCGCGTGTGTAGTCCGCGGTCAACCGCGCCTACGAACTCGACCTCGCGCGCATGTGGATGGAGCCGGTGATTCGCGAGTGGTTTACGCGTTTCAAGCATCCGACGCCGCAAGTGCAAACGGTGTTCGCAACGCGAATGGAGGAAAAATTCGGGTTCGAGCATCTTCGCGAGGACGTCGCGTCGGATATTGCCGCCGTCGACGTTCCGGACTTCACGCGCGACCTCCCCTCGTCCATCCTGCCGGAGTTGATGCGCCTGTCGCGCGAGCATCGTCTCCCGGTCTGCTTCGTGTGCGTCCAGCGGCGGCCTGTCAACAATCGCCCACCGGAACAATCGCCGGCGCTCCAGAAGTACGTCGCCGAGCTGAAGGCGTGGATCGAGTCGAACGGCGGCGTTTTTCATGACGACACCGGCGATCCCGAGATGACGCTCGATCTGTACGAAGACGGCGATCACTTCAGCAACCGGCGTCGTTACACCGAGATTCTGCCGCCAACGCCTCGACCCACTGTTTCGTCCCTCGACAAGCTCGGGCCGCTGAGTGAAATCGAAGGGCGATGATTTTCCACAGTCTTTCGTTCGTCGCGTTCTTCGTGATCGTGGTCACCGTCTATTGGCGGCTGAACCATCGCGCCCAGAATCTCTTTCTCCTCGGCGCCGGTTACGTGTTTTACGGATGGATCCAGCCGTGGTTCGTGCTGATCATGCTGGCCTCGACAACAGTGGACTTCTGGGCGGGGAAGCGGATGGAGGGACGATCCCGCCCATAAGAAGCGGTATCTGGCCGCCAGCCTGATCGTGAACCTCGGCATGCGCGGGTTCTTCAAGTACTTCAACTTCTTCATCGAGAACGTCCAGGCCGCGTTGGCGTCGGTCGGAATCGCCGCGAGCTTGTCCGTACTGTTCATCGTCCTGCCGGCCGGCATTTCCTTTTATACCTTTCAGGCGCTGAGTTACACGATCGACGTCTACAAGGGCGAAATGCGCGCGCGGCGCGATCCCATCAACTTCGCGCTGTTCGTTGCATTCTTTCCGCACCTCGTCGCTGGTCCGATCATGCGCGCGCAGAACCTGCTGGTGCAGGTGGAACGCTCGCGCCAGTTCTCAGCAGACAAGGCGCGCATCGGTCTCGTGCTGATAGCGTGGGGCTTTTTCAAGAAGCTGGTGATCGCTGACAACGTCGCCGTGATTGCCAACCGCGTGTTTGCCAACGACGTGCCGACGTTCGAGATTCTGTGGGCCGGCGTGTTCGCCTTCGGTATTCAAATCTACGCCGACTTTTCCGCGTATTCCGACATCGCACGCGGCGTTGCGTGCTGGTTTGGCTTCGAGTTGATCGTCAACTTCGATCATCCGTACATCGCCCACAGCCCGACCGACTTCTGGCGGCGCTGGCATATTTCGCTGTCGACGTGGTCTCGCGACTACGTGCACATCCCGCTCGGCGGTAACCGCGTGCCCGCACTGCAGCGCGAGATCAACCTGCTGGCCACCTCCGGGATGTGGCACGGCAAGTTGGAACTTCGTGCTGTGGGCTTTTATCACGGCATGCTCGTCACCACGACGCGCAACCGGGGCCGGTGGCTGCGTCTGCCGGAGATCTGGCCGGGGCCGCTGGTGTTGCTGCAAATGTCGGCACGTACGTGCTGATGGTTGGCGGCTGGCTGTTCTTTCGCGAAACCAACCCGCACTATCTAATGGGATCTCTCCATTTGTCACCGCGCGCGAGCACGCCCGTCGAACGCGCGCTCGGCATCCATCTGTTCGTGCTGGGCGCGACCTGGGCCATCCCGCTCTTCGTCAACGATCTGTGGACGTTGACGGGCGAGCGCTGGACCGGGTTCAACCGGTGGCTGGAATCGCTTAGCGACGGCCTCACCCTGGTTGGGGCGCAGGCCGTGGCGGTTGGGCGCTTACCGCGCTCACGCTGGTCCTCCGCAGCCACGTGACGTTCGATTTCATCTATTTCCAGTTTTAAGGCCGCGAACCGAACCGCGTTCGCCAGGGCCCCGGCGGTCTCGCCGAAGCTTTAACGGAGGCGGAAGGTTCGGGCTGCGTCATGCGGGCGGGCTGCGGCGTACGGGTTATACTGGTGAGGTAGTCACGCCTTCCGTTAATCGTATGTAGCGCGGACTCTACGTCCGCGACCACCTGTTCATGTCAGATCAACGTTTGAAAATTGCAGTCTTCATCGATTTCGACAACATCGAAATCGGAGTCAAAACCACGCTCGGCCGCCACTTCGACATCGGCGCCGTCCTCGAGACCGTCAAGGAGCGTGGCGAAATCATCACCAAAATTGCCTACGGCGACTGGAAACGCGCCGGCGATCACGGCCGCGCGATGTCGCAACATGCGGTGCGCCTGGTACAGCGCGTAATGACGCCCGGCGGCGACAAAAACGGCGCCGACATCAACCTCGCGCTCGACGCCCTCGAGATGGCCTTCACCCACGACCACATCAACGCCTTCGTCATCGTCGGCGGCGACAGCGATTTCATCACGCTGGTCGAAAAACTCAAGCAGTACGACAAGAAGGTGTTTGTCGTGGGCGGACGCGCGTTCACGAGTCAGGTGATGCAGAAGAACTGCACGGAGTTCATCGCCTACGAGAACGTCACGTATAGCGGCGTGGCTGCAGCTACGCCGTCTTCGTCAGGCGCGCCGTCGGCACGCGGCCGCTCCGAGCGCGGCCGCGCCGCCGCGTCGTCGGTCGATCAGGCGCTGCCGCTCGTGAAGCGCGCGTTGAAAGTCCTCACGGATCGCGAGGTGTCGCCGCAGCTTGGGCTCCTCAAGAGCACACTGCTGCAGCTCGATTCCTCGTTTTCGGAGCGCGATTACGGCGCCGGCACCTTCCGCGACTTTGCCGAGAAGCTCGAAAAACAGGGCTTCGTCACCCTTAAACACCACGGCCGGACGACCGTCGTCGAACTCGCCGACGAAGCCACGCCGCCGCAGCCGGGGGCTCCGCCTTCTTCCGAGACGAGTGATGCGGAAGGCGAGGAACATGCAGGGCCGTCAAACGGCAACCTCGGCGAAGGCGTCGCGGTGGTCCGTGCGATTCTCGCTGAAGCCAGCACGCCGCCGCGCTGGCCGATGTACGTGCGTCAGTTCAAGCAGTTCGTGCGCAGCGCGCGGCCGGACTTCGACGAGCGCCGCTTTGGTTCCATCGTGGATTTGATGCGCGCCTGCCAGAAGGATGGTCTTCTCCGCCTCGAACGCGACCGCCAGGGTGGCCTGCGCGTGTTTGCGAGCGGACCGGTGAAGGCGACCGCGGTGCCGCACGGCTGGGGCATCGGCGCCGACACGCAGGCTGACGCGGACGCCTCGGAACCAGAAACTAGGAACGAAGAACTAAGAACAGAGAATGAAAGCCTGCCCGCCGAAGTTCGAAGCGACTCGGATGAGCGAACGTGGGAGCCAGCCACCGAGAACGAAGAACCAAAAACAGAACAACCGGGAACTCCGAAACAAGACGCGCATGTGTCGGCGGAACAAGCGTCCGAGTTCGATGAGGACGACAACATGGGGAATCGCGTGCCTGGTGAAGAGGCGAAGCCGCGGCGTGCGCGCAAGTCGGCTGCCGCCCGCAAGGCTCGCGGAGCGCGAACGACTAACGAACTAAGAACGAAGAGCGAAGAACCAAGAACGAAGAGCGGCGGCACGAAGAACGAGGGCGAGACGAAACCTAAGGCGCGTACACCGTCTCGACGTAGCCGCCGCGCGGCGTCCACTGTACACGACGAGGGGCGAGCGGATCGGGGCGGCCGGGGCGGTGGAAATAGATAAGGATCTCCGCGAAGTTTTCCTTCGGCAGAATCGGATCGACAATCCGCCGGGCAATGGCGCGCGCGTCATCGAGGCGGCGGGTCTCCACCTGAACGATCAACACGTGGTGTGCTGACAGCTGCTCGGTGACGCTCCACTGCGCCCACGGGTTGGCCTCGTGACGCGCTCTCGGCAACTCGTCGAGCGGCTTCTGTGGTGCGACCGCGACGGGACGCGACAGGTCGTAAGCCACGACTGCCAGCCCACCGGTGAGCGACGCCGCTGTCAACCAGACCAGGATGAGCGCCACCCGCGACATCTCCAGATATTCTGACCCAGGTTCTACCCCCTCAATTCACTTGAATTGATGATCGTGCCATCGAGCCGAGCTCAAGATTCGGGCCGAAAGCGGCATTGTTCGAACGTTCAACGCCGTTGGCGCTCCGAATTCAAATGAGCTGTGGGGTTAGAAGCCGATTACACAGAAGGAACGAACCACAGATTACACAGGTTCCACAGATTAGAGTTTGGATCGTAGCGAGCAGATCAATGTGTTCAACGCCCAGGCGTCGTCGACGGCGAGGTGCTGATCAAGATCCAAGCCAAAATCTGTGTAATCTGTGGTTTCTTCCTTCTGTGTAATCCGCTTCTAACCCGTCAATTCACTTGAATTGCGAAGGTGGTCTCGACGCGATCCGACTGTCTGGGCGGAAACAGTCGGCTTTCGCGCGGCTCGCGCGGTTGGCGCTCTCCACCCCCGTGGCCCGGGTGTAACGGCACGGTGCGACTGCAGAGTCACTCAAAAGAGATCTGTCGGTTCACGGTTTTCTGTGGCTAAATCGATTTGTGGCATCCGTCGCTTCGCGGGCGTTTGCGGCGTCAACGGCGCGGACGCTCCATCTCACCAACGGCACATCGATTTTCGAGAAAGTGCGCGCGGTCGCCGCTGACGATCCCATCGTCGCGTGGAACGACCTCCTCCACGAAGGTCCCGTCCCATCAGGGCTCGGCCCAGCGGCTCTTCGCGAACGGCGGATCGATTTTCTCGCCAACGCGGATGCGGCCTCCCGCGCGGAGCTCGCGCGCGAATTCGAGAGCCGCGATCGCGCGCTCGAAGACGCGATCGCGCGGGCCGACGAGATCGTGCTGTGGTTCGAGCACGATCTCTACGATCAACTGCATCTGATTCAAATCCTGGATCGCGTTCCGGTCGACGGCCCTCCGGTGGTCACGCTGGTGCCCGCCACCACCTATCTTGGCTACCAGCCGGCCAGCGATTACCCAGGACTCTTCGAGGGCCGTCAGGTTGTGACCTCAACCCAGCGTCTCGCCGCGCGCGACGCGTGGCAGGCGTTTCGGTCTCCCGACCCGCGCGCCATTGTCGACGCGTTGCCGCGCGTCACAGCGTTGCCGCATCTCGCACCAGCGCTCGTACGGCATCTCGAGCAATTTCCTGCGGTGCGCAACGGCCTCTCGCGAACAGAGCAGGCCACCCTGGAGGTTGTTGCCGGCGGCATCAGCCGCGCGCGTGATGTCTTTGTCGCCACCCAAAAACGCGAAGAAGCCTTCTTCATGGGCGACGCAGGATTCTTCTTTCACATCTCGTCGATCCAGCGGGCGAGTTGTCCGCTCCTGCGTATGTATGGCGACGTGATTGAGCTCACGCCAGACGGCGGGGGAGTTCTGAAGGGAGAGCTCGATCGCATCGCGCTCTGCGGCATCGATCGCTGGCTCGGTGGCGTGTATCTGTCCGGCGCCGGCCCGATGTGGCGCTGGGACACGGATCGCCGTGTGCTGCGCTACAGCGATCGTCCGTACTGACCCGACCTTCTATAATCGATGCACTGAATGGCATCGAACTACACCGCCAAAGACATCACCGTCCTCGAAGGCCTCGAACCCGTTCGCAAACGTCCCGGCATGTATATCGGCGGCGTCGGCAGCACCGGGCTTCATCATCTCGTCTGGGAGATTCTCGACAACTCGATCGACGAGGCGATGAACGGCTACGCCTCGAACATTACGGTAACGCTGCACAAAGATGGCTCGTCGATCACGATCACCGATGACGGCCGCGGGATTCCGGTCGACCTGCACCCGAAGAGCAAAAAGAGCGCCCTCGAGGTGATCTTCACGGTGCTGCATGCGGGCGGAAAGTTCGAGGCGGGCAACTACAAAACCGCCGGCGGACTGCACGGCGTCGGTGCCAGCGTCGTCAACGCGTTGTCGCGTGAGCTCGTCGCCACGGTCAAGCGCGACGGCCAGCAGCACGAGATGCGCTTCAAGCAGGGCAAGCCCGCCGCCGGATTGAAGAGACTGGGCGCCGCGCGCGGCACGGGGACGACCGTGTTCTTCCGGCCGGATCCCACTATCTTTCCGAAGATCGACTTCGACCCGGCGGTTATCCGCGAGCGCCTCGAGATTGCCAGCTACCTGCATCGCGGTATCAAGATCACGTTCGAGAACGAGCCGGCCGGCGCAAAGGAACTGTTCCAACACCAGGAAGGGCTGGTCGATTACGTCGCGCAGATTCTGCGCGACCGCGGCGCAAAGCCGGTGCACGAGACGCCGTTCACCATCGAGAAAGAGAACGGCATCGAGTTGGAGCTCGTCGTCCAGTGGACGGAGGCGACCGACGAACACCTGCGCAGTTATGTCAACGGCATTCCTACCGGCTCTGGCGGCACGCACGAGAACGGATTCCGCGCCGGTCTGGGTAAAGCGGTCCGCAACTACATCGAGACGCACAACCTCACACCAAAAGGCGTCACACTCACGGCGGAGGACATCCGTGAAGGATTGGTCGGCGTGCTGTCGGTCTTTCTACAGGAGCCGCAGTTTCAGGGTCAGACGAAAGATCGTTTGAACAACCCCGAAGTGCTCTCGGTAGTAGACGGAATGGTGCGGCCGGCGTTGGAGCACTGGTTGAATCACAACCAGTCGATCGCCGAGTCGATTGTCGCGCGCATCATCCTCGCCGCGCGCGCGCGCGAGGCGAGCCGCGCAGCGCAACAGGAAGTGGTGCGCAAGGGTCCGACGTCGGGCCGTGTCACACTGCCCGGCAAACTATCGGACTGCACGCATCCAGGCTCGATCACCAGCGAACTGTTCATCGTCGAGGGCGATTCCGCCGGTGGGTCGGCAAAGCAGGGGCGCGACCGCGCGCGCCAGGCGATTCTGCCGCTCCGCGGCAAGGTGATGAACACGGAAGGGCTCGCGACCGGCAAGGTGCTGGAGAATAAAGAACTGTCGGATCTCGTCACCGCGCTCGGCTGCGGCGTCGGCAAGAGCTTCGACATCGCGCGAATCCGCTACGGCAAGATCATCATCCTTGCGGATGCCGATTCGGACGGGCACCACATCGCAACGCTGCTGCTGACGTTCATCTACCGTCACATGCCGCAGCTGCTCGCGTCGGGCAAGGTCTACCTGGCGCAGCCGCCGCTCTATCGGATCGACATCGGCAAGGAAACGTTCTGGGCCTTGGACGAAGATCAGAAGAACCAGATCGTCAAGCAGCGCGCAGGGCGATCGACACCGGAGATCACCCGGTTCAAAGGGCTCGGCGAGATGATGCCGAAAGTCCTGTGGGAAACAACGCTCAACCCGCGCACGCGTCGCTTACTGCGAGTGGAGGTGTCGGACCAGCTCGTCACGGATCGCGTCATCAACGAGCTGATGGGCAAGGACGCGTCGGCACGGTTTCGTTTCATCATGGAGCGGGCCGAAGAGGCGCAGGAACTGGATGTTTGAGGTCATTGTCGCGATTTATGCCGCGGGAGTCGCAATCGGCTTGATGGTGATGCGCGATCCGTGGCCGGCGCGGTTCGCGACGGCTCTTGCGTGGCCGCTGGGTCTGGTCGCATTTGTCGTGGTTGCCGTTATTCTCACGACGGCCGCGATCTACTTGTGGCCGGTCCCCATCCTCGTCACACTCGGCGCGTTCGCCGCGATTTGGTTGGTGTGGTAACGCGGCCACGGCATACAATCGTTTTTCCTGCTTAGTTGCAACTTCCGATATGTCGGTTCCGGCGGCGCCGAAAAAGTCTCCCTTTGATCGTTCACTCGTGGAAGGCCCCATCAGCCCCGCCGTGTGGAAGCTGGCATGGCCGACCATGATCCAGAATCTCGTGGCCGGCATGCAGGGCGTGATCGACCACGCCCTCGTCGGACACCTCATCGGCTATACCGCCAACGCTGCGATTGGCGTGAGCTGGCAGATCTTTTTGGTCGTCATCGTCTTCATGGCGTCGCTGTTCACCGGGCAGGCGGTTCTGGTCGCGAGATTCGCCGGCGCCGGCGACTCCGCTCGCGTGAATCACGTCGTGCAGCAGGCATTTCTCACCGCGCTCGCCATGTTCCTGGTGCTGGCGCCGGTCGGCTACTTCGCCGCCTCGAATCTCCTCGATCTGGTAAACGCGGCACCTGAAGTGAAGGCGCAGGCGCTGCCCTTCCTGCGCCTGACGTTCATGCTCAGCATCGGCATGTTGATGTTCTTCATGTTGACGTCGGCGCTCCGCGCCGCGGGCGACGCGCAAACGCCGCTTCGTCTGGGCGTCACCATGACGGTACTGAACATCGTCTTGAACGTGGTGCTGATTCGCGGCCTGGGACCCATTCCGGCACTCGGTACGATGGGATCGGCCTTGGGGACAGCGATTGCGTCGTTGACGGTCAGCTTGTACGCGCTGTGGCATTTCTTTCGCGGCGATCACGTGATTCGTTTTTCGCGCCACACCAACTGGCGCCCGGATTGGTCCGTCATCCGCGCGCTGTTCCGATTCGGGTTGCCGACCGGCGTTCAGGGAATCGCGATGAACGTCGCCGGCGTGCTGTTACTTCGGTTTATCGGATCGCTGGAACAGAGCGCAGCGGCGCAGGCGGCGTACGCCATCGGCTACACCGAGTTGTTTTCGATGATCACTTGGACCTCGGTCGGGCTCATGGGCGCCTCGGCGACGATCGCAGGTCAGAACCTTGGCGCTGGTCATCCCGAACGCGCTATTCAAGGTGTCAACGCGGCATCACGCATCGGCCTCGGGGTGGCAGCAATTGTCGGCCTGATGTTCGTTGTCCTGCCGCATGCGCTGCTCGGCATCTTCGGTGCGAGTGAAGGGAATGTGGCGAGTATTGGCGAGCAGTTACTGCGGTTCTTAGCTATCTCGGGATTCTTCATCACGCTCGCGCTGGTCTACACCGGCGGACTGCAGGGCACAGGCGACACACGCAGCCCGCTCTTCATCACGCTCGCGTCGCAAATCGCCATCCCAATCGGGCTGTGCTTTTTCATTCAGGCGACGCGGCAACTGCAGGCCACCGATATCTGGCTCGCGATTGTTCTCGGTCACCTGACGCGCTGCGTCCTGACCATCGCGCGGTTCCGGCAAGGAAAGTGGCGGCACATCAAGGTGGAGGTGGAAGGCGCACGGGCCTAGCAGAGCACCTGGCGCCTGCGAACCGCCACGGAGAACTTACAATAAGGAGATGTTCTCCGGAATCCGACGCGTCCCACCGCCACAGAATGAACCCAACCTCACCTATGCGCCAGGCACCTGCGAGCGCGAGCAGCTCAAAGCGCGGCTTGCCTCGATGTCGGCCGAACGCCTCGACATTCCACTCGTCATCGGCGGACGCGAGATCCGCACAGGGCGCACCGCGCAGGCCGTGATGCCGCACCAGCACGTGCACGTGCTGGCTGACTGGCACAAGGCGTCGCCGGAACATGTACACGACGCCGTGAAGGCGGCCGCCGAGGCACGCCGTGAGTGGGCGAACTGGACGTGGGAAGACCGCGCGGCTGTTTTCCTTCGTGCTGCGGAATTGCTCACCACGAGCTGGCGTCAGACCCTCAACGCCGCAACGATGCTCGGCCAGTCGAAGACCGCGTTTCAAGCCGAGATCGATTCCGCCTGCGAGTTGATCGACTTCTGGCGCTTCAATGTTGCGTTTGCCGAGGAGCTCTATCAGGAACAGCCGATCAGCTCGCACGGCCTCTGGAACCAGTTGGACTATCGCGGGCTCGAGGGCTTCGTCTACGCGGTCACGCCGTTCAACTTCACCGCGATCGGCGGCAACCTGCCCGCCGCACCCGCGCTGATGGGATGCACAGTCGTTTGGAAGCCGGCGTCGAGCGCGATGCTGAGCGCGTACTCCATCATGCGCTTGTTCGAGGCCGCGGGCCTGCCGCCCGGTGTCATCAACTTTGTGCCGGGTGACGCGCCTGAGATCTCTGCGGTGTTGCTCGATCACGCCGAGCTGGGCGGCATTCACTTTACGGGTTCGACCGGCGTGTTCAACAGTATGTGGGAACGCATCGGCCAGAATGTCGGCAAGTACAAATCTTATCCACGGATTGTTGGCGAAACAGGCGGCAAGGACTTTGTCGTGGCGCACTCGTCGGCCAACGCACAGGAAGTGGCCGTTGGCCTTGTGCGCGGTGCGTTCGAGTACCAAGGTCAGAAGTGTTCTGCGGCGAGCCGTGCGTATGTCCCACGGTCGCTGTGGCCCGAAGTGCGCGACCGCATGGTTGCGATGATGCAGGAGATCCGCGTCGGTGACGTGCGTGACTTCCGCAACTTCATGGGCGCGGTGATCGATCAGAAATCGTTCGACAAGATCTGCGGCTATATCGAGGACGCACGAAAGAACGCGACGATCGTGCACGGCGGCGTCTGCGACGAGAAGGAAGGCTGGTTCGTCCACCCAACCCTGATCGAAACGAAAGATCCTGGCTATCGCCTGATGTGCGAGGAGATCTTCGGTCCGGTGCTGACAACGTATGTCTATGACGATGCGAAGTGGACCGACACACTCGCCATGGTGGACCGCACGTCGCCGTATGCGTTGACCGGTTCCGTCTTCGCACACGATCGGCAAGCGATCACGCAGGCGTCAACCGCGCTGCGGAACGCCGCAGGCAACTTCTACGTCAACGACAAGCCCACCGGTGCCGTCGTGGGCCAGCAACCGTTTGGCGGCGCACGCGCGTCGGGCACCAACGACAAAGCCGGTTCGAAGATGAACCTGCTGCGTTGGGTGAGCGCTCGCACCGTCAAGGAGACGTTTTCCCCGCCGCGCGACTATCGCTACTCGTTCATGGCGGCTGAATAGGACTCGCGTCGCGCGCGAGCAAACGGCTGCGCGACTCCCCGCTTCCCGACGCTGGTTCCTTGCGTACGTTCCTTACGGGAGTTCACGGCGTTCCTCTTAAGGTTCTGATCGAGGTATTCGCCGTTCCGAAGAAACGACTGGCGCAATACGCCCTCGCATGACCCGCCAACCTTGCGAAGGGCGCCGTTGCCGCGTCCGTACGACTCGCAACAACGGGGCATAACCGCGATCCACAAAGCTGTAATTCGGCTTGGAAGGTCCGTGCAGTTGAGTGAAATAGTAGGGCTTTGTCTTGAGCGATAGCAGGTTTGGTAGGGATTGAAGACCTGCCCTGAGCGAACTCAGGTCGTACGCGAGTCGAAGGGCCGGTGCACTGCACGGGCCCTTGGAGAGCTAGTGGATGACGCGCGGCATTGGCGTCCTCAGCAGCGCCCAGTCGTCGGCATTAATCGACCAGAGCTGCTGGTCGAGGATCTCACCGTTCCGGATGAAGGACCCCCTCAGAACGGCCTCCGGCCAGGCGCCGAGTTTGCGCAGCGCGCCGTTGCCGCGGCCATTACGAACTGCCGCGCGCGCCTCGAGCCGGTGCACCCCGATTTCGTCGAACGTGAAGTCGAGGACCATCCGCGCCGCTTCGACGAACACTCCGGTGCCCCAGAACGGCGACCCCATACAGAATCCCCACTCGGCAGTTTTGAAGCTGGATTCGAGCGGCCGTACCTGAAACAACGCGATCGCACTGTCCATTCCTGACGGCACCACGGCGAAGCACACGAAGCGACCAGCGTGGCGTTCGGCATCGGCCCAGCAGATAAACCGTTCGAAACCTTCGACGGTCGTCGGCGGCGGGGAGATGAACCGCACGACTTCTTCGGTGTTGAGCATCGCGAGCAGCGACGGCGCATCCGACAGCCGCAACTCCCGCAGAGTGACTCTCTTTGACGCTAATACCGGCAGCTGCAACTGCCAATCTGAGCTGACAACCGACGCTGATTCGTTTCCTCGCAAGGCGATCAGCGCTTCATGGAATGGCATCTTTTCCACGGCAAATCACCGGTTAGCGGCTGCCGCCGCTGGTTAAAAGCGCTGCCGACGACCTGAATAGGTCGTCCCACACGCTCGCATCAAAGCCGCTGACGTCCGCGCCTTCGTCCCCGAAAATCACTGCGTCGAGACTGTTCCCCCACACCACGTTGTCACCTTCACGGTTGCCCCAGACAACGTTGTCGTTGTTGGTGTTGCCCCAGACGACGTTGTCACACTGGCCATCGTGGTTGTCGTCGGCGCAGTTGCCCCAGACGACGTTGTCGCAATTGCCGTTCCCGTCGCCGTCGGTGCAGTTCCCCCACACCACGTTGTCGTCATCGCCATTGCCCCAGACGACGTTGTCGCAATCGTCGCCCTGGCAATGGTTCCCCCACACCACGTTGTCGTCGCCGCTGTTTCCCCACACGACTTTGTCGCTGTCGCCGTTGCGCCACACCACGTTGCCGTTGTCGGCGTTGCCCCACACGACGTTGTCGGAGTCGGTGTTGCCCCACACGACGTTGTCGCCGTCCCCGACGGATTCGCCCCAAACGATGTTGTTGCCCCACACGACGTTGTCGCACGGATTCTGGTCGCAGTTCTCGCCCCAGACGACATTCTGGCCGCTGGGCGTGTAGACGTTACCCCATACGACGTTGGTGCCCCATGCCGTCCCGCCCGGAGTCAGCACGCCGCCGCTAACGCGGTGATTGCCCCAGAAAATATGCTGGCTCCATCCGGTCATGTCCGGATAGTGCGAGCCGAGCACGGCCTCGGTGAAATATTCGGCAAGCTGCACCGCGCCGCGCGAATTCAGGAACCCGGCGCCTTGGGTGAGCCAGTCGTAACCGGGATATACCTGCGAGGTGAACTGCAGAATGGCCTTGACCAGATTCGGTGTCAGATTCGGATTGGCCTCGAGCATCAACGCGACTGTGCCGCTGACCACAGGCGCCGACATACTCGTGCCGGTGAGGCTGATATACGGAAGATAGGAAAGCGACGGATCGCTTCCCGCGAGCAGCAGGTTCGGCCGCGTCGCATACAACAGGCTGTTGGGATTGCTGAGTGACACCGTGCCGGCGCCCGGCGCGACCAGGTCCGGTTTTGCGCCGTAGTCGTACATCGTCGGGCCGCGCGAGCTGTAGGACGCCATGATGTCGTCGGCGCGAGCGGTCGTTCCCTCAGTGCTCGACCCGCCAACGGTCAACACCCACGGTGCATTGGCGGGTGCGGTGACCGCACCATATTGCGGTTGTCCGTCTTTTGCCCTGCCGAGGTTGCCAGACGCGGCGACAACCACGATGTCGGCCTCGACGGCACGCTTGGCCGCGAGTGTGAGAGGGTCCGTCTCGTACGACTCGTACACGCCCGCGCCGAGCGAGAGATTCAGCACGCGGATGTTGTAGGTGTTTTTGATCGAAATCGCGTAATCGATCGCCGCGATGATGTTGCTGATCCTCCCCTGCCCCTCGTCGTCGAGCGCTTTGAGCGCGATGATCGACGCGCCCGGCGCAATGCCCGCGCGCTCGCCTTCAGAGTCGAAGCCGTTGCCAGCGATGACGCCCGCGACGTGCGTGCCGTGCCCGAATCCGTCGTGGGGATGGAGGTTGTTGCCGGCTACGAAATCGGCAAAGTGTACGACGCGCTGACCACCGTAGTACGTGTAGGTGTCGTTCACGTAGGTGGTGCTCGAGATCGTCTGCAGCCCGGTAACCGGATCGGTCACGTACGTGTAAACGGGATACGTCCAGGTGTAGGTCTGCGCCGACGTGAGGTCGTCGTGCCACGGAGTGATGCCGGAATCGATGACGGCGACGCCGACCCCGGCGCCGGTATAGCCGCTCAGTTGTTGGACCGCACGCGCGCCGGTCGTGATGGCGGTACGGCCGTTGAGCACGCTGACAGGACGATCCCAGCTGACCCGCCTGACTTGATCATGCGCAGCGAGCCGCGCAAGAGCGCGGTTCGAAACCTTGGCGGAGAAGCCTTTGAGAATCCCGAGCTTGCGACCGGGCCTTCCAAACGACGTGACGACTTTGAGCGCCTCGCGATCGTCATTGAATTCGACGATGACGTCGGATTCGCCAGGATCGGCGGTGCGTTGTTGCAGTCGAGCATCCAGCTTATTGGAATGCCGTGCGCTGGCGGCATTCGCCGCCGGCGCGGCAGCCGCCGCTAAACCAGGGAGGAGAACAAAAAAGAGCGCCGAGACACAGGCAAAGAAAACAGCCTCGCGAACGAGCACAGCGATGCGTAATCCCCATGTGACTTTGTGCGCCCTTCGGTTTTCAGACCGCGAGGGAGAGCGTCGCATGGACAGGCCGTTGAGCAACGGTCGCGCCAAATCGCCGAGTCGTTGCTCAGAGCGCTTTATGTCACTTAAAGTCATATAAAAATCTCTTGAGGCATATACGAAATTCGTTAAAAGGATTGCACAAAAGTCACAGATCGGGACAAAACCGCGGATTCGGCATCGCAACCCGACATGTAAACTATTGGCTGATCGGTATTTGTGGCTTTTTGTTCTACACTGGAGCACTGGTCTATACTGACACATCAAAGAACAAAGATGTCATCCGCGTAACACACAAAATTGCCTACGCCTTCGCACGATCGCCCCACTGAATGCGGGTTTTGGCAAAATAGAGCGGTTGCCGACGATGAACGCTGAGTCTCTACCCCAGCGCGAGAAAGTGCGAGCCACACATAAGGTACGGCTGGTCACATCTCACGAGGAGGGGTCTGCAGCGGCGGAAGTTCCCGTTGGCGTGTACGGATTTACGAACTCCGCGGGCCTGGCAGCGCCACTATTCGCGACGCAGCATTATCGTAACTTCGAAATGCATCACTTGCCTAATGGGGAGGTTGCGATCGTCGGGTTTGTCGCGCCCGAGGACGCGCGACGGCTGGCCACAGCCACCGCTGCCGTCACCATCACAATCTTTCCAGAGATCCACGGCCACGCGACGGAGATTGTTACGATTGCCTACTCACAAATCGTGCACCGGCGGCAGTACGCCGTTCGCAACCTCGCAGGCATATCGCTGCAGGTCGCACCTGAACCAGCGCTGCTTTGACACC
>JBKPAJ010000196.1:0-8765 GCA_046726375.1 Acidobacteriota bacterium | reverse complement strand
ACGCCGCTTCAAACCGATGTGGCCGTGCGGAAAACAATAGAAGCGAAAGACATCGAGCTGCTGTCGTTCTCCGGACGCAATCCGATCGGCGTCGTTGGTCTGAAGGCCGGTGTCATGGGCGGGAATTTCAATAGCCGGGGCTTTGATGATCTCGGCAACGGCACTTTCAACATCAACGGCAGCCGGCCCGACGAGAACACGATCGCCATTGACGGTGCCGTTGGCGTGCGAACGCGATCCACGGGGACGATCATCGGCATTCAGAACGTCGATGCCGTGCAGGAAGTGCAGGTGCTCACCGCCAACTACATGCCCGAGTACGGGCGCGCGAGCGGCGGACAGATTCGCTTCGTCACCAAGAGCGGGAGCAGCCGCTACAGCGGCAGCGGCTCGTTCTTCTATCGCGATGACAAGCTCCAGGCCAACACGTGGACGAGGAATCGCAGCACCAACCCGGCGGAAAACCAGGGCCCGGCACCATTCGACTACAAGCAGTACGGATACGCGTTTGGCGGACCGGTGCCCGGCAGCCGGTTCCGCGACAAGTTCTTCTTTTTCGGCGCGCAGGAATGGGTGGACTATTTCGCCATTGAAACCAACACGGCCACGGTGCCGACCGAGGCGATGCGCCGCGGCGACTTCAGCGAGCTGCTGAATCCGAACAACGGCTTCTTCACCGGCGCGCGCCCGATAATCGACCCGCTCACCGGTCAGCCGTTCCAGGGCAACATCATTCCCACGGGCCGCCTTTCGCCGAACGGCGTCGCCATTCTCAACGCCTTTCCAACGCCGACAGTCGGATTCCGTCAGGACACCGCGAATCTGATTCAAACCAGCGACAACCCGCGCGATCAGCGCAAGGACACGATCCGTCTCGATTACCGCCTCAACGACGGGCACCAGTTCACCTACCGCTATTCCGCGTCCGACTGGAAGGCCGTGGACGCATTTCGCGGGCAGTTCCCGTTCGCGCGCACCGATTGGCATCGACCCAACGCCACGCAGATCTTCAATTGGACGGCGACGCTCTCGAATAACATGGTCAACGAGTTGAGCTACGCGCACTCGCTCGATGAAGTGTTCATCGACGTGTTTACCGAGACCGGTCTCTACAAGCGCAGCCGCACCGGGATCAACTATCCGTATCTTTTCCCCGGCAAAGAGATCGAAGACAAGATTCCCACCGTCGCCGTCACGGGCTTCAACACGATCGACGGCGGACCGTATCCGTCGTCTTCACAAGGACCCATTCACACGCTCTCGAACACGACGACGTTCGTCAAAGGCCGACACACCATGAAAGCCGGGATGGTGCTCGAATACTCTGGCGAGGACGACTTCGATCAGATCAATGTCAACGCGGTTCCGGGCGGGACCAACAATCAGAACGGCTCATTCGAGTTCCTCGACAGCCGACCGGGAGGGACTGGTCTGGCGGTGGCCAACGTTGCGCTCGGGCTGTTCAGCAACTACGCCGAAATTGGGCAACGGGCATTCACGAAGTGGCGAGCGCTCGCGACGGATGTCTTCGTGCAGGACTCGTGGAAACCGCGGAGCAATCTCACCATCGAAGGCGGCATTCGCTGGGCGTTCTGGCCGCCGTGGCACTCCACGACCAACAACATCGCGAACTTCGACCCGCGCTTCTACGATGCCGCGCGCGCAGCGATCATCAATCCCTCAACGGGTCGGCTGGTTGGCGGCGACCGCTACAATGGCATCGTCCTGCCGGGCGACGGGTTCGAAGGCGACGGCAACGAGCTGACCGTCGCGCAGGATCCCGCAGTGCTCGCACTGTTTCGCGGGGAACCGCGAGGCTTCTCCGACGTGCATTACAACGCGATCGAGCCGCGGCTTGGCGTTGCCTATTCGGTGAACGAGAAGACCGTCGTGCGCGCCAGTGCTGGCGTTTTTCACAATCGCGTCACGCTCAACGATTCGACGCTGCTGGGCGGCAACCCGCCATTCCAGCCGATGGTCACCGTCGCGAACGGCAGTGCCGACAATCCCGCCGGCGGGGGCGCCGGCGCCACGGATCTTCCCTTCGGTATCACGTCGCAGGACATCGAATTCAAGCATCCAACGGCATACATGTGGTCGACAGGCGTGCAACGTGAGGTGCCGTTTGGATTCGTTGTCGACGTGAGCTACGTCGGCAGGCGCGGCCTGTACTTGCAGCGCGAGCGCAATATCAACCAGCTGGCGGAAGGCACGTTGAGACAACCCGCCAACCGAGACATCAACATTGCCGCACTGCGCCCGTATCGTGGTTACGGTGCAATCAGGTTGTCTGAGAACGCCGGGGAGTCGACGTATCACAGCCTGCAGGTCAGCGCAGATCGTCGTTACTCGAACGGTCTCAAAGTCGGCGTGGCCTACACCCTCGGTAAATCGATGGACGACGGCAGCAACAAGCGCAACGTCGTCTGGAATACCTACGATGACTCCGGCTATTGGGGGCCGTCGAATTACGATCGGCGGCACGTGCTCAACTTCTATTACATCTACGATCTGCCGTGGTGGAAAGCGCAGGACACACTGCTTCACAACTTGCTCGGCGGATGGCAGATCTCTGGCGCGACGTTTTTCCGCACCGGCACGCCGTTCTCCGTGGTGCGCACCAACGACATCGCCGGCGTGGGTGACGGCGCGTTTGGACAGCCGTACAATCTCGTCGGCGATCCGAAGGAGGGAGCGAACAAGAAGTTCTCGAACGGCTCGGACAACAACTTCTGGTTCAATCCCGCGGCGTTTGCCGCCCCGGTAGACGGCCATTTTGGAAACGCGCCGCGCAATCTGCTCTACAATCCGGGGCAACAGCAATGGGACATTGCGCTGTTCAAGAACTTCACAGTGAGCGGCACGCAAAAGCTGCAGTTCCGTGCGGAGATTTTCAATTTCCCCAATCATCCCAACCTGGGTGGAACGGGCAACCAGTTAGGCGTGCAGACCAACGCCTTGACCGGCGATCTCGGCTATGCTGATCCGTCGAGCGCGACGTTCGGCCGGTTGACAACAAAAACCAACGATCGTCGTGACATTCAGCTGAGCCTCCGCTACATTTTCTAACCGAGGACATGATGACCATTTCACGACGCGACTTCATCACCACCGCGGGCGCGACCGGCGCGGGACTGGTCATCGTTCCGCGCCACGTGCTGGGGAAAGGGCTGACACCGCCCAGTGATCGGCTCAACATCGCCGGCGTAGGTGTTGGCGGGATGGGGCGCACCAATCTCTTCAACCTCGCGCTCGGCAACAACATCGTCGCGCTCTGCGATGTGGACTGGGACTACGCCGGCAAGGCCTGGGAGCGTCTGCCGCTCGATCTGAAAAACGAAGAAGAACGGTTACCGAAGGTGACCGATGACGAGGTGCGGAAGAACAGCCTCGTGCGCATCGACTCGCTCAAGAAGTTGATCGCGGAAGATCTGCCGCGCATGAAGCGCTATCGCGACTACCGCGAGATGCTCGATGAGCAGAAAGACATCGACGCGATCGTCATCGCCACACCGGACCACATGCACGCGGTGGTGGCGCTCGCGGCGATGGACATGGACAAGCATGTCTACGTGCAGAAGCCGCTGTGCTGGTCGGTGCACGAAGCCCGCGAGCTTTCCAAAAAAGCGAAACAGAAAAAGGTGGTGACCCAAATGGGCAATCAGGGTCACTCCTGGGACGAAGGCCGGCGCGCCGTGGAGTGGGTGCAGCAGGGCGCGATCGGCGACGTGCGCGAGGTGCACGTGTGGACCAATCGTCCGCTGGCGTATTGGCCGCAAGGCATTCCCAGGCCCGAGCCGCAGCGTATTTCGTCCGATTTGCGTTGGAACATGTCGGGGGTGTGGGCGCGGTTGGCGAATGCCATGGGCATCTACTCAGTGCCGGACACGCTTTCGTGGGACCTGTTCCTCGGTCCGGCACCGGCCGTCGACTATCACCCCGTGTATCACCCGTTCAACTGGCGCGGCTGGGTGGACTGGGGATGCGGCGCCATCGGCGACATGGGCGCGCACCTGATGGACCACGCATACTGGGCGCTCGATCTTGGATTCCCGACCACTGTCGAGACCGTGTCGACGCCGTTCAACAAGTCGTGCTTCCCGATGGCGACGAATACCTACTACGAGTTCCCCGCTCGGGGCTCGATGCCAGCCGTCAAACTCACGTGGTACGACGGCGGCATGTTCCCGCAGCGCCCGGACGAACTCGGCGAAGAGGCGCTCAACGGCGAAGGCGGAGCGATCCTCGTCGGGAGCAAGGGCAAGTTGATTTACAACACCTACGGTCTGAAGTCGCGGCTTCTTCCGAAGTCGCTGCAGGACGCGGTGGGCATGCCGAAGCAAACGCTGCCGCGGATCACGACGAGCCACGAGCAGAACTGGGCGGATGCGGCGAAAGGCAACGGCACGGCGTCGACGCCGTTCGAATACGCCGCGCGACTCACTGAGGTGATGCTGTTGGGCGTTGTCGCCTTACGAGCAGGTGGGAAGATCCACTACGACGGGGCGAAGATGCGGATTACGAATAACGCCGATGCGAATGATCTTCTCACGCGAGAGTATCGCCGCGGCTGGTCCATCTGACGCGGGCGGGGGTCGCCCATTACCGCGCGATCCTCGACCTGTTTCTCACTGCATTCACAACATCGTTGATCGCCTTGACCGCCGCCGAGGGATTTTCAATGTGGATCATGTGGCCGGTTGCGATGATTCGCCACCCGTGGATTGCACGCCGCCGCGAGTGCCGCACCCGAAAAGCCGCTGTCCGTGTTGTCAGCGGTCTGACCCCTTTTCGCCCTCAGAGCAGCTGAATCCGGATATTGCGATACCAGACGGCGTCACCGTGATCCTGCAAGACGATATGGCCGCGTAGGGCGCGACCGTACTGCGGAAGGCTTCCAAATTTCGTTGCGCGCACGCGCGATTCCCAATCTGGGCTCCAGAGCTCGTACTCGACGACCTTGACGCCATTCAACCAATGCTCGACATGCGCACCTTTAGCGACGATCCGGACTTCATTCCATTCGCCGACAGGTCTCGTCACATCCCTGACTGGAGCATAGAGTGCGTAGGTCGATCCCGCCGAGGTCAACGGATCCTTACCATCCGGATGACCCTCGTTGTCGAGCACCTGCATCTCAGGCCCGGTCCACCAGGGTTCATCTCCCTCGTCGGTTACGCGGAACATGATGCCGCTGTTGCCGTTCTTCGAAATCCTCCACTCGAGCCGCAGCTCGAAATCCCCGAACTGATCGACGGTCATGATGTCGCCGCCGCCGGCAGCGCGGAACAATGTCCCGTCAACGACTTTCCAATTCCCGGGGGTCGAGGGCGATCGGTAACCGCGCCATCCTGAAAGCGTCCTACCGTCGAACAAGAGTCGCCAGCCGTCGGCTTGTTCGGTGGGACTCAACGGCGTGACGATGGCGTCATCGGCGCACCCCAGGGCTAATAAAAGCGGCAACAGAACCGCCATCAAAAGAGTCGTCAAAGAGGCTTGATCTTTATGTTCCGATACCACACGCGATCTCCGTGATCTTGAATCGCGATGTGGCCACGCTTTGCGCGGCCGTACGGCGGAATCTCTCCGAACTTGCTCGCCTGCACGCGCTTTTCCCAATCGGGACTGAACAACTCGTACTCGACCACCTTCACGTCGTTGAGCCAGTGCTCCACGTGGTTGCCCTTCGCGATCAGGCGCACGGCATTCCACTCCCCCACCGGCTTGGTGACGTCACGCACCGGCGCGTACAGGGCGTAATTCGATCCGGCTGACGTGAGCGGATTCGCGCCGTCCTTGTGACGCGCGTTATCGAGCACCTGCATCTCGGGACCCGAGTGCCACGGCTCTTCACCCTCGGGCGTGACGCGAAACATAATGCCGCTGTTGCCGCCCTCCGAGATTCGCCAATCGAGCCGCAGCTCGAAGTCGCCGTATTGATCGACGGTCATCAAATCGCCGCCGCCGGATTCGCGCACGAGCAGACCATCAATCGCCTTCCAACCGGCCGGCGGCGTGGTGGTCTTGAAGCCGCGCCAGCCGGCCAGCGACTTGCCATCGAAGAGCAGCTTCCAGCCAGCGGCTTTTTCTTCAGGCGTCAACGTGTTGACCGCGCCGCTCTGCGCCATGACCAGGCTCCCGCACACGAGCGCGACGATTGCAATGGTTGACGGCACTATTCGAAACATCATCTGACCTCCTGAATTATCGGCGCGCCACCGGAGGCAAATAGGACTCCAGCCCGGCGGGCTTCCACTCGATCACGCGCTCCTGCTCCGCACTCATATAGCACGCCATCAGCAACTCGGTCACGTCGCGGCCGGCCTGGAAGTTGAGTTCCGGCTGGACCCCGTCGGCAAAGGCGCTCGCAAAGTGGCGGTTTTCGCCTTCGTAGCCGTAGTCGGCCGCTTCGTTGGCAAGCAGCGGCATCAAGCCTTGTTCAGCGTTCTGCTTCTCGACCAGATCCTCGCCGCTCTCGCCGCGGAGCCGGCGCGAGAAGAACACTTTGGTGCCGCTGTCCAGCGTGCTCACCGACATCGAATACTCCGGCCCGAGCAGCTCCATCGTCAAGCGCAACCCCGCACCCACGAAACTCCACGACGTCGTGGCCTCGACAACCAGCGGCTGGCCTTTGTCGTCCACATAATTGACAGTGGCACGCGCAAAGTCCTCCGCTGGATGGCGCTTGTAATCGAGGTCGGCGCTCATCATCTCTTTCAGCAGGGTGATGTACTCCGGGCGCGACCACTTGAGGGATGCGATTTGGGCGGACACTTTCGTCGGACGAATGCTGTTGCGCGGCGCCCCCGGTTCGGTGAGCAGGTAGCGCCCAACCTCCAGGCTGTGACACATCATGTCGTTGAGCACGCCGCCGCCCTGCAGATCGGCGCGCCAGAACCACGGCATGTGGGGACCGCCGTGCTCCTCCGCCGCGCGCGCGAGATAGGGCCGGCCCGCGAGCGGCACGCCGCGCGCCCACACGATGGCCTTGCCGCGTTCCACGCCGGGCGCGAAGAGCTGATTTTCGAGATAACCGTGCAGCACGCCGGCCTTCTCGACGAGCTCCACCATTTTGTTGGCTTCGGCGGCGTTGCGGCCGAGCGGCTTTTCGCAGGCAACGCCTGTTAATGTCGCACCGCGCGAGAGTGCGTGGACGATGCGTTCCATATTCTCAACGCGCGCGAAGTTGGGGCCGCAGATCCAGACACAGTCGATGGCCGGATCCGCGACCAACTCTTCGATCGACCCGTAAGCCTTCGCGTCGCCGACGCACAGCTCGCGCGCCAGTGCTGCCGCTTGCTCCGCGTTGCCGCGCTGCGGACTCCAAATGCCGCGCACGTCCGCGTCGCGCACCGCAAGCCACGATCGAATATGAAAGCGCGTGATAAAGCCGCTGCCGATAAATCCAACTCCGAGTATCCGCCGTGTCATTGTGCCGAAATATAGTCCATTCCGGGTATCATCCCACCGGCTGATCGCCTATGACAAAAACCGCGACGGTTCGCCTGTCGATGATGATGTTCCTCGAGTACGTGATCTGGGGCTCGTGGCTCCCGCTCCTCGCGCTTTACCTCGGGGACGTGCTCGGCTTTAACGGCCGCCAAATTGGATGGATCTTCGCGACGCAGGCCATCGCCTCAATCGTCGCCTTGTTTATCGGTGGACAGGCCGCCGATCGGTTGATGTCGACCGAGCGGCTGCTGGCACTTTGTCATGCGATTGGCGGCACCGCGATGCTGGTGCTTGCGACGCAGGGCTCGTTCGCGCCGTTTTTCGCGATCATGCTCGTGTATCAGCTTGCTTTCATCCCAACGCTTTCGCTGACCAACGCGATCTCGTTTCATCACGTGTCGGATGCCAAGAACGAATTCGGCAAGATCCGCATGTGGGGCACCATCGGATGGATTGCGGCAAGCTGGCCGTTCGTGTTCATCCTGGCCGGCAAGTCAGGTCCAGAGCTGCACGCGGCTCTGCGCAGTATTTTCATCGTGGCGGGTGTGGCATCGTATGCGCTCGCTGCGTTCTCGTTGACATTGCCTCGCACACCTCCCGCGCGCAGCAGCCCCGATCGCAACGCGCCGCTCGAAGCCATTCGCCTGCTCGCCGTGCCGGCGTTCCTGGTGCTGTTCGTCGTCACGTTCATGGATGCTCTGATTCATCAGTGTTATTTCCAGTGGACGAGTCCGTTTCTCGAGCGCGCGGGAGTGCCGGCCAACTGGATCATGCCGGCAATGAGCATTGGCCAGGTTGCCGAAATTGTGACGATGGCGGTGCTGGGAGTCGTGCTGCGCAATCTCGGGTGGCGAACGACGATGGCGGTCGGGATTGCCGCACATGCAGTGCGGTTTTTCATCTACGCAATTGGCGATCCGCTGTGGCTGATCGTGGCGATCAATGTTGTGCATGGCATGGCGTACGCATTCTTCTTCGCGGTGGTTTACATCTTCGTCGACGAACACTTTCCGAAGGATTCGCGGGCAAGCGCACAAGGACTGTTCAACCTGCTCATCCTGGGTCTTGGACCGTTCGTAGGCAGTCTGTTATGGGGAACGTTGGGCGACCGCTTCCGAACCGCGGCGGGCCAAGTCGACTTCAGCCGACTGTTTCTGGTGCCCACGGCACTTGGCGTGGTTGCGGTGCTTCTGCTTCTCGTTGCATTCCGTCCCGAGCGGATGCGCGACGCCGCGTAGTGCGACAAAAGGATTGCCACGAAGGCACGAAGTTCACGAAGAAGCGGTCGGGACATGCGGCAAAGCCGCGCGCCG
>JBKPAJ010000195.1:0-6256 GCA_046726375.1 Acidobacteriota bacterium | reverse complement strand
AATCCGCAATAAACGCCACGCGCTGATCCATGGGGCAGGTGTCCTTCCAGGGCATCCGTCGGTAATCTCCTCCGACGCCCATCAAACCTGTTACCCATGTATCCGGTCTACTTTGTTACCAACGTATCCGGTTCGGACCCGCGCGAGGTGTTCCCCGGGTGGCAACTGGGTTTGCACTGAGCCTCAGTCAAAACCCTCGGAGCATGTAACGTCGGCGTCATTGCAAGCGTTGGAAAGAAGACACTTGTGCGGCAACCTGTGGGGACATCCAGGAAATCCGCCGGCATGCCGAGACGATGGCGGGGATCGTCGTCGAGATGTATCAGGAGCAGTGTCGCCTTCCTGAGTAGGCATCGTGCCTCGCAAACGCAGCTTGCCCGACTCGGGGAATGGATCTACGCTGCCGATCATGGTCGGCGCGGTGATCTACGTTCGCGTCAGCACGAAGGAACAGACGGAGAACCTGAGCCTGCCGAGCCAGCTCCGCGCGTGCGAGGAGTACTGCCGGCGCCAGGGATACGAGATCCTCGAACGCTTCCACGAGAAGGCGAGAGCGCCAAGTCCACCGACCGCAGCCAGCTTCAGAATCTTCTCACCCTCTGCCGGTTGAACAAGGGCCGCGTGCATTTCGTGGTCGTGTTCAACCTGACGCGCTTTGCGCGCGACAAGTACGACCATTTCGCGTTGCGCTCGCACCTGCAGTCGCTTGGCATTTCGCTTCGCTCAGCCACTGAGCCAATCGATGACACGTCCACCGGCAAGTTGATGGAGGGCGTACTCGCAGCGTTCGCGCAGTTCGACAACGACCTGCGCTCGGATCGAACGCGAGCGGGCATGAAGGCGGCGCTGGAGCTGGGACGATGGGTGTTCCTGGCGCCAATCGGCTATTTGAACGCTCCGCGCACAGCCGGTAGGAGCTTGGTCCACGATCCAGCGCGGGCGCCGCTCGTGCGACGCGCGTTCGAGGAGTACGCAACCGGCCAGTACACGAAAGAACAACTGCTGAAACGAACCAGGGCGTGGGGCTTCACGAACCGGCGTGGGAAGCCGCTGACGTCACAGGCGATCGGCATGCTGCTGCGCAACCAGTTGTACGCCGGCATCGTGGACGTGCCTGAGTACGGCGTGCGCGTCAGACGTGGCGACTTCGAGCCGCTGATCTCGGAAGAACTGTTCTATCGCGTCCAGGCGATTCTGTCCGGCCGTGTGCCGACCACGGCACCGCGCCAGCGCGCGCATCCCGACTCTCCGCTGCGCGGCTTCGTTCGCTGCGAATCCTGCGGACGCAGTCTGACCGGGACGCAGCGAGTACTACGCCTACTACCACTGCCGCCCTGGCTGTCGTGCCGTGAACGTCTCAAAGGCCAAGCTCGAAGGACTGTTCGCCGACGAACTCGCGCTGCTGCAGCCGACTCCAGGCTACATGCGGCTACTCAAGGAGTCAGTGCTTCGCATCTGGAAGGCGCGAAAAGCGGCCGTCCGCGAGGAACTCGACAGGGCGGAACGCGCCGCGAAGGCGATTCAAGACAAGCTGGATCGTCTGGATGAGGCGTTCCTCTTCGAGCGTTCGATTGACATCGAGACCTACGACCGCCACGCCGAGAAACTGCGCGAGGAGCTCACGCTCGCTCGGATCGACCGTCAACTCAGGCCAGCTCGAAGAACTCGACGTGGAAGGCATCCTGGCCTTCGCAGAACGCGTTCTGCCGCGCGCCGCCGACCTCTGGGTGCAGGCGTCGCTCGATCAGCGACAGCGGTTCCAACAACTGTTCTTTCCAGACGGAATTGCATTCGACGGAAATCGCTTTATTGGAACCGGCGCAACCGCGCCGGCCTTCAGCTACTTGCGGGGAATCGAAACCAAAAATGAAGGTTTGGTGGCCCAGATTTCCCCAGATGGAACCCACTGACCAGCTGGATGCGCCAAATCGAAGACTTCCAGAGAGCTGCGTAGGGCGGTTTGCTAGTCGGAAATCCGCCTCTCGGACATTTTGGATTCTCCTCGTAAATCCTTCACGTCTCTCCACTTCGAAGATCGAGCGAGTTGGCCTTCGTTGGCTCTTGAGGCGCTGTTTCGGTGCCTCATAGGGACAATCGTGGGGACAGTTTCGATTCGATTTGTGCGCAGCGAAGCCGATGATCACCTTGTCCGCGTGACATGGGCACGCGGCGGCGCTGGCTCCCGCAGCAGTGTCGCCACCACGTCCCGTGCCGCTTCGGTGATGACGGTTCCGCGAGCTGAACCCTTGCCGGGCTTGATGGACACCAACGCAACACCCAGAACGGCCTCTGCTCGTCGGAGGTAGCCCCAAGCGTGCCGGTACGACCACCCGATCTCATGGGCCGCAGCCGCGAGAAACGCGGACGCGCCGGGCTCCAATCATCTAACTTGGGAGAGCGTAGAGACGACCCCAAGCTGCTGCATCAGTCCCAGATCGTCCATCTGTGACCAACACTCAACGACCTTGCCGTTGGCGATCCGATCGACGTCGGTTGCCGTTATGCGGATCGGCCTGCCAGTGGGCGGCACACCCAGGAACGTCCCCGTGTGCGTGGCGCGGGCCGTCCAACGCGTCACGACCCTGTCTCCCTGCGCAATCTGATCCTCGATCGTGAAACGGATATCCGGAAACGCGCCGCGCAGCGCAGCGAAGAAACGTCGGGCACCTTCGGGTCCATGGATGTCGCCGCCAAGGGTCGAGCCATGGGCGACGAAGTCGCCGGCGACGAACTCATCGATCGCCGCGAGGTTACCTCCGTTCCATACTTCATCGATGGCACGACGCACCAGCAACTTGTTGTGCTCTGACATGACACACTGCTCCTCTCCACCGCTTCTAGCGATTCACCGGAGGCAACATTCGACCGATAACGCGGCCGATGCTCCTGCCCTGCTGAAAACCATCTTGCACGGCGCGAAGGAAGTGAATGCCGCCGTAGACGCGAGACATCGCGCTTTCTTGCACAGCCTGCGTGAAGCTCGTGTAGCGGCGCACCGTACCCGGCCGAAAGGCGCTCGTCGCCTCGAACTGCTGGCGGTCGCCGAGGTGACGAATCAACACTTCGGCAGCTGCCGCCGCGGTCATCGCGGCAGCCGAGGGATAATCGGGAATCGGCGGAATGACAAACGTCGGCGGGAATACACTGGGATCGGTCCACAGAAGCGGCAGCCATTCCTTCTCTGCGGCGGTCAGGCGATTGCCGTCCTCATCGGCCCGGCGAATTGCGGTGTACGGCCGCCAGAACCGGAACTGATACTTCGCCGCGAAGCAGGCGATCCCCGCGTCGGCCATCGCGAACTGGACGAGCACCAGAAGCCGGGCCGCTTCCCAGGCGTCCAGATGCTGTCGTCGGATGACGTCGTTGGCAATGCTGTTCCAGATCGGCAGCGGCTCGAACCAGAAAAAGGCGATCTCGGTCTGGTCGGCGGTCCGTGTCGAGCCGTTCAGCCGGCCGATCGACTTGAGGTAGTTGACATCGCGCGCATATCGGCGGCTCAAGAGTCGATCCGGTCCTCGAAGCTGGTGGTGTGAAAGGTCGATGCCGAACGGCGTGAGACGGCCCCAGCCAGGGAAGAGCGCGATGGGCCCGAGCGGCGGCCGATCGAACGGCGGCGTGAACGCATAGCTGCCTGGCTCACCAGTCGGGACGTACACAGGCTCAGTGATCGGCCCTTGCGACGGAGGCCACGGGCCCACAGGGACGCCGTCAGCGGCCCTCCTCTCGAGATTCGCCTCTGCCGCGTGGCGGCCCAGCGCCACGCCGGCGTCTTCCGCGGAACCGTCCGGAACCGTGGCGAGTGCAGCGACGTACTCGGACTCGATTCTTTCCCGATGGCTAGGCGACAGCGCGACAAGGACGTCGCGCGCGGCGGTGGCGATGGCTGCGTCGAGGGACGCGCCCGGCGATGTGAGGTCCGCCGTGTACGGCTCGTACCGGCGCTCGACGCCGTTAACGGCGTCGTGAACGGCCGCCTGGATGATGGCGAAGGCGCGAGAATCGATAATCGGTCCGACATCGACCAGCAGCTCGGTGGCCAACGCATGCCAATGCGTGACCGGATTCCGCGCCGGGTCTGAGTTCCATTCGTGGTCCGGCTTCGTAACCAACTGCGCCTCAGCGCAGGTGGCCAGCATCAAACCGCTCGCTAGCAGAAGTCTTTCGAACACCTTGCTTCGCACCATGTGCCCTCCCCGATGACGCAATGACGGACGTGCGCGTCGACGCGTGTTTTGCGAACACAGTACGAGACCAACGGCCGCCGCACATCGGGGCCAGCCCCTATTTCGCGTCGGATGTAATGGAGGGATTACGAAGGGCCCATGCGACCGCCTCGGCGCGGGTGCGCAAACCGAGCTTCGAGAAGATGCGGCCTACGTGATGCTCGACCGTCTTCGGGCTGATGAAGAGGCGATCACCGATCTCGAGGTTGGACAAGCCGTGGCTGACCAGGTCAAGCACCTGACGTTCACGCGACGTCAGCTGGCCCGCCACACGAGGCCCGGGTCGCGTGCCGCCTCCCATTTCCCGCAGCAGGGCGGCCGCCCGGTCGACGTACGGTCGAGCCTCGAGCCGCTCGAAAGCATCCAGGGCCTGCCGCGCGTCCTCCGCAGCAATCTCGCGGTCGCTGGTCGAGAGCACACGCGCCCACTCGAGACGGGTGACGGCTGCGTCGAACGGCATTCCCGACTCGTCGAAGAGCGTGCACGCCCTTTCGAGGAGCGCACCCGCGAGGCCACCCGATGCAAGCTCGACGCGCGCGCTCGTCAGCAACGCGAGCGCCTGCACCGGCAGGCGGTTCGCACGTTCTGCGAGCAACGTCAGGCGTTCTGCGGCGGATCGCGCCTTCTCGATCTCTCCAAGTGCGACGCGGGCTTCCACCAGGCCTGCGATCAGCGGCGCGGCAGGCAGACCGTCGCCGAGCGCGTCGAGCCGCCGCTCGAGGACGGCGGCTGCCAGAGCGGCCTGTCCCCGCGCCAAGTGAAGCGCCGCCGACGCCTCGGCGGCCACGCCACGCGTTTCGAGGCCCACGAGCAACTGACTGGCTTCTTCGAGACGGCCGCGCCGCACGCAGAGGAGCGCCAGACGACTCAGGCTATGGACCTTCTCGGCCGGGTACCTCTGTGCGACCTTACGGAGCGCTGTTTGCAGCTCGCGCTCGGCCTCGGCCCAGCGACCTCTCGCAATGAGCACCCCACAATACACCACGCGGCAGTAGTGAAAGATCGGGGTCGAGTTGTACCGGCGCGCGAACTGGTCCACGACCTCGCACCACTGCACGGCGCGCTCGAAATCTGCCGCGCGATCGCAGGCCGAGAGCATGTTGCAGCACGCATCACCGACGACAATGAGGTTGCGGCCTCCGGCGGTCGCGGCAGCCACGGCCTCATCGAGCATCGACATGCCTTGGTCCACGTGTCCCAACGACACGAGTGAGCGTCCCTGCTCCGACAACGCCCAGACCTGGAGATCCAGATCACCGTGCCGACGTGCGATCTCCAGGGCTTCTCGGGCATGCCTCACTGCGGTGGCCGCGTCGGGGACCATCTTCCCCCTGAGCTGCACGAGCCAACCGCGTTCGGCGCACGGGCCCACGTCTTCCAGCAACCGCTCCGCGCGTTGCAGCCAGCCATTGCCGGCGGCAATGTTCCCGGTGGCCGAGAAATAGCTCATCGCCAGCCACAGTGCTGCGCGCGCCGCTCGGCAGGTGTCGCCGGCGTCCTGATAGAGCGCGCACGCGCGCGAGCGCCGTTCGATGCTCGCGCCAGTCTCTTCGAGCCAGAACAGCGCGTCGCTCAATCCTTCGAGCGCCGGAGCGCTCTCGCTGGAGGCCAGTGCGGCCTCGAAGTGCCCGCGCGCGCCAATCCAGTCTCCGCGCTCGAGGGCTGCAGCGCCCGCACTGAGGAGATCGTCCGCCGACTCCATGTTGCGATCATAAGGTGGCAAAACGAGGTGAGTATGCTCCGTCGTCGACCTGGGTGTCCTGACGTGGCTCATCGGAGCGGACTCGAACTAAGCCGCATCCCTGAGTGCACGGACGGGTAACGTACGATCACCGAGCCGTGTAGCATCTTCATGCCGCAGGCGAACGCGATGTCTCCTGACTTCGCCGGCGTGAACTCGATCACTACCGGCTCGTTGAGCGGCAGCGCTCGCTTGATGTTCAGGGAGGGAAACACCACCTCCGTGCCGCACGTCTTGTCGGTTGTACGCACGAACGTGATGCGAGCAGGTGTGCCGGCGCGCAACGTGAGTT
>JBKPAJ010000194.1:0-35936 GCA_046726375.1 Acidobacteriota bacterium | reverse complement strand
TGATTCTGCGCCCAGCGGCAGACAGCGCGCAGCGGATCGTGCAGCGTGCGACCGAGCGGCGTCGGCTCGTAGTCGATGCGGGGCGGCACGACGTCGCACACGCGCCGCGACGGCACGGCGCTTCAGAAGAGGAATCGCGCCCCTAACTGAATCTCACGCGAAGGGAACCTCGTGCTGCTGATCCGACCGAAGTTTGCGTTGCCGAGTCGATCGTTTGGATTCGAGAAGTGGGCCTTGTTGAACACGTTGAACACTTCCATCCGGAACTCGACGGAGCGCGTACCACCCAGCGCCGTTCGCTTGAACAGCGAGACGTCGGTGTTGATGAACTTCGGTCCGCGCACCTGCCCGATCTTGTAGTTCCCGAACTCGAAGTTGGGCGGAGTCGCGAAGCAGCTCGTGTCGAACCATTGCGTCACCTGCTCGGGCATGCCGATGTCATCACAGGTCACGTTGGCGAAGTTGTCCGTGCCCGTATTTAGCTGCGACGAGGCCAGCCTGATGTTCAATGGCTGGCCACTCTGATACATCGTGATGCCGTTCAGCGCCCAGCCCTCGACCAGCTTCTGCACCACGCCTGCCGCATCGGACAGGAACCGCCTGCCGGATCCGAATGGCAGCTCGTACGCCCAGCTCAAGACAAAGTTGTGCGGGACGTCGATGGCCTTTCCGGTCGACCGTGCCCTCGTCTCGATCGCCGGATGCAGGATGAACGCGGTGTCCTCGGTCCGCGAGAAGGTGTAGGAGAGCAGCGCCTGCAACCCACGGGAGAAGCGCTTGTCTACCTTCACCTGGAGCGAGTCGTACCAGGACTCCGCATCGCCCGATCGCTGATTGATGACCGGGATGTTGGGCGCCAGCGAGTAGTACGGTCGGCGTTGGTCGAGATCGCCAGGACCTGGCAGCGGCACGTTGATGTTGCGGCTGACGAAGATGTTCTTGCCGCGTGTGCCCACGTACGACACGTCGAGCACGGACGACCAGGGAAGCTGGCGCTGAGCGCCGACGTTGAACATGTGCGCCATGTTCGGCTTGTCGCCGGCCGGGAAGAAGAACACGGCGAATCCCGGTGGCGGCGCGATTGTCGGCGTGAGCGGCACCGAGGTAAATCCCGGCAGACCGTCGCTGACGCTCCTAAACGGCGTGAACTGATTCGGCGTCTGCAGGTCGACCTGCTGGAACAGCGGATGATTGCGTTCGAGTGTCCCGCCGTTGGCGCCGAAGTTGTCGCGGTAGTAGCTGATGCCGTAGGCGCCGCGAATGGCCGTACGGCCGCCGTCGGGCGAGTAGGCAATGCCGAGACGAGGCGCCCAGCCGCCGTAGAAATTGGTCGTCAGCGGCCCGCGATCAGCGTCGGAGGCCACGTGAATCAACCCGTCTTGCAGGCTGAAGTTGGTCTGCCGGTTGTTCTTCTCGACCGGCGTCGTCAGCAGGTCCCAGCGCAGGCCGAGGTTGACCGTCAGGTTGCGCGTGACGCGGAAGTCGTCCTGCACGAAGAAGCCGACGAAGTCGATGAGCACCTCGGGGTAGGTGTCCACGAAGTCGCGCTGCACGCGGTTGGGAAAACCGAGCAGGAAGCTCGCCCACGGCTGGCCGGTGTTCGCCGCACCGAGGTTGCTCGTGTAGTTGCGATCGAACGTGAAGAGCCCGCGTGGCTGGGTCTGCGGGTTGGTCAATGTCGACTGGATGAAGCGGACGTCGCCGCCGAACTTCACGGAGTGCTTGTCGAGCATCCACGTGAAGTTGTCCGAGAGCTGCATGGTCCTGCCAATGCGCACCGAGTTGGTGAAGCCGGGAGAGGCGGTGCGCAGGTAGCCGGCGACGTTGAAGTCGGCGATGCCGAAGGTGTATGGGTGGCCTGCGATGTTGCCGTTCGGAATACCGAGCTCGTTGTTCTTCGCGATCCCGAAGTCGGAGCCGAACTGGGCGAGGTCGTACTTGTTGATGCCGAAGCGGAGCTCGTTGAGCCGGCTCGATGACAACGTGAAGGTGTGTCCCAGCACGAGGTTGTAGTTGCCCGACTCGGATCGGTTCCCGCCGGCCATGAAGATGTTGGCGGTGGGCGGCTCGAGGAAGTCGCGATCGGCTCTGGAGTAGCGGCCGAAGAGCGAGCCCCATTGCGCCAGATTCACATCGGCTCGGATGTCGAACGCGTCCTGCTCCTGCTCGATCACGTTGTTTTCGACGTAGTTGTCGACCAGGCCAGACCGGTTCGGCAATGGCCAAATGTCGGCGACTTGCCGCGTGATCGGGTTGATGCGATCGCCCGGGATGATGTTGCCGGCGAAAGGCTGCCGCGTCAGCGGATCGAAGATCGGGGTACTGAACGCCGTGAGATCGCCGCGTCGCATCTCGGCGGTCGGGACCGTGGCCACTACCGTACGACCCTGGTCCTGGCGCAGGCGCTGGTAGTCGCCGAAAAAGAACGCCTTGTTGCGCCGCAGCGGTCCGCCGAATGTTCCCCCGAACTGATTTGAGCTGAAGGGCGCCTTCGTCGCCGCGAAGAAGTTGCGCGCGTTGAGCGAGTCGTCGCGGTAGTACTCAAACAGCGAACCGCTGAACTGGTTGGTGCCCGAACGGATGCTCAGGTTGACGACGGCACCCCCGAACACGCCGAACTCGGCGGTGGGGTTGTTGGTCTGGACCTTGAATTCCTGCAGCGCCTCGAGTGGCGGCGTGATGTTCACGAACGCGTTGAGCGGCTCGTTGTTCGCCACGCCGTCGAGCAGGTAGTTGTTGCCCGACCATGGCAGGCCGTTCACGCTGTGATGGACGAAGCTCCGGGCGCCGGCTCCGGCGGGATTCTCGGCGAAGTCGGCAAACCCGGCAGGGATCGCCCCCGGGGTCAGCGTGATGAGCTGCTGGAAGAGCCGACCATTGAGCGGGAGCGACTGAATCTGCTTGTAGTCGATCACCTGCCCCTGCTCGCTCGACGTGCTCCGGACGAGTGGGGCCGTGCTGACCACGCTGACCTCCTCGGTCACCGCGCCGACTTCGAGCGGGATGTCCAGCCGCGACGTTTCCGCGATCTGCAGGACGATCCCGGTCTGGAGGCTGCGCTTGAAGCCGGGGACCTCCACGGCGACGGTGTACTCGCCAGGTGGCAGAGCCGTGAACGTGTAGGTGCCCTCTGGGTTCGTCTTCGTGCCGCTGCTGATGTTCGTGGCGATATTGGTCGCGTTGACGATTGCGCCCGGCACGACGGCGCCGTTCGGGTCGGTCACCGTGCCGGTCAACGTGGCACGGGTCGTCTGGCTGCGCACCTCCGGCGCCACGCACAGGCACGCGAGCACCGCCATCGCGCCGACGTGCGCAAAGCGCCCTATCTGCATGGATCGCATACGACACCTCTTTTGCGCCGGCAACAGGAACGTCAGCGTCCGCCCAGCCCTGGCGCTCTCGGGTGAGCGCGTCCGGAGGAGCCGGGTCGCTGTTCGGACCTGCGGGCGATTGTGGAGTGATTGCACCACCATGCGCGCAGTCAACGGTGAAGTCAACCGATTTGGGCCGAGCTCGATGGGATCCGTCGATCGTCCCCGATCCCAGCCAGGCACTGAGGAGTGAGTAGGGACGGCTTACGGCGCGGCTGAAATATTCCTGCCGAGACCTTCCTAACAATTTAGAGCGTCGGCCGAGTGTTGTTCACCCCTCTCGCCCTTTCTGTCTCTATTGCATTCTCACGCGCAGAGCCATGAGAGACAGAACACGAATGGACAGTGGTGCTGGCCGGGCGGTCGGCGCCACTCGTTCCGGTTCACCTTGACGTACGCAGTGATGGCGAGATCAGCAATCTGGAAGTCGCCATCGTGACGACGGCGATCGTGACAACGACGAACTGACAACAACAATTCAGTCGTGTCGTGGAATATTTCTCTTGACTCCTCGCTTTCTTTCATAAGCGGCACTTGAAAAGGAACACAGTCGTGCAAAACCTAGCCAAACAGACCCTCGCGCTACAGGCGCTCGCCATTTTGCTTGCCCCAACACTCATCTGCGCTCAGACGCTCCCACCCGCAAGCAGTGGCACGCTCGACTCCAGCTTCGGCACAGGTGGCAAAGTGACCACCGGTTTCGCAGGCTCCTTTGACGGAGCCTCTTCCGTTGCCGTACAGCCGGACGGGAATATTGTCGTGGCGGGGACCACCTATATCAACGGAGGCTCCGACTTCGCGCTGGCGCGCTACGACAGCAATGGCACGCTCGACGCCAGCTTCGGCATAGGTGGCCAAGTGATCACCGATTTCGCAGGCTGCTGGGACGGAGCGTCTTCCGTTGCCGTGCAGGGAGACGGGAAGATAGTCGCGGCGGGGTTCGCCGGTATCACTCTTTTCAGCAACTTCGCGCTGGCGCGCTACGAGGGCGATGGCGCGCTCGACACCAGCTTCGGCACCGCTGGCAAAGTGACCACCGATTTCGGCCTCCTTGACCACGGCTTTTCCGTTGCCCAAGCGTTTTCGCTTGCCGTACAGCTGGACGGAAAGATTGTCGCGGGCGGCCGGGCCTTTATCAACGGAGATTTTCACTCCGCACTGGCGCGATACGACAGCTTCGGAACGCTCGACGCTGGGTTCGGCACGAGTGGCAAAGTGACCATCATTTTTGGAGGGTCCACTGACGGAGTGTCTTCGTTCGCCGTACAGCCGGACGGAAAGATTGTCGTCGCGGGAGGAGCCGTTATCAACGAATTCGGCGACTTCGCGCTGGCGCGCCTCAACTGAATCATCATCCTTCGAGCACCAGCACGAAGGATGACTGTTGCGCCACCGCGGCGTCTGGTCTAGGCGCCGCGGTGGCGATTTCGCTTTCGATGGAAAGCAGCATGATCGTGTCTCCCGCCTTCCTCGCCTGGTCGACGTATCCACGCATCGTGCATCACCCGTGCACACGCCGCGCCCGTTTCATTCTTCCATTAGATATTTCACGTCGTCGCACCCGTGTGAATGCGCGTTGGAGGCGGCACTGGACGAAACCGACCGGCACTTGATGGCCGCTGCGTTGTGACGGCTCACCGTTCTGAGCGCGTGCGCCAGTTTGCTGCGACAATCGTACTGGCCTGGTGTTTGATATGGATCCGCTCCACCGGCAGGCGATTGTTCAAGGAGTGTTCGGGATCCTTCTCTTTGTCGTCGTCATCTTCTGGTCGGCCGGCACGTTCGATTACTGGCAAGGCTGGCTGTTCCTGGGGACCTTTGCCGTGTCGACTGTCGGCTTCACCGTGTACCTGGCGATCTACGACAGACCGCTCCTCGAGCGTCGGTTGAAGGCCGGGCCGCAACATGAGCGAGAGTGGTCCCAGAAGATCATCGTGTCGTTGGTCCTCCTCGCCTTTCTTGCGTTGATCGTCCTGGCCGTGCTCGATTACCGATACGCGTGGTCGCCGGTAGCGCCGTGGGTGTCGATTCTTGGCGATGTGGTGATCCTGCTGTCCTTCCTGTTCATCTTTTGGGTGACCCGAGTCAACAGTTTCGCCGCGTCCAACATTCGCGTGGAGAAGAATCAAAAAGTGATCGACACCGGGCCGTACGCGCACGTGCGCCATCCGATGTACGCCGGCGCTATTTGGCTCTTCGTCGGAATGCCGCTCGCGCTCGGTTCGTGGTGGTCGCTCGGTCTCATCCTGGCCTTCATGCCGGTGCTTTTGTGGCGGCTTCTCGACGAAGAGAAAATCCTGCAGAGAGATTTGCCCGGCTATACGCAATACATGCGCAGGGTACGCTTTCGTCTGGTTCCGTTCGTTTGGTAGAGACGACTCGTCGTAAGCAATTCGGCGCTTATCCCTGCAACTGAATGGAAATCGCAGCGCTACCGTCAGGCACGACACGGATCATGGAGTCGCGCTCCGCCGTCAACCCAGAAGCATCCGACGAAGGGCGCAACGCATCAGTGGCCTCATGGAACCGAATGTCCGCGCGATGGGCGCGAGTGCTGCTAATACTCATCCTTCCGAGCAGGTGTCAGCGTTCCGATGAGAAGCCGAGCATGGCAGAACGCGGCGGCTTCTCGCGCGCAGGGTCTGTTCGCGTCCAGTGTGCTGACTGAGTGGGCAGCGACTCAGAGGAATCCTCTGGACGATCGATTGGCCTCGGACCCTTGCGCCACATTTTTGGGCGATTTGACGTCCACGGGTTTGTCCGACAAAATGTCGTACATGGGTAAGGCATCCGTATCTGTGCGCGAGCTCCAGCAGAATCTCAAACGCGTGATGGCGCGCGTGGAGCGCGGCGAGACAATCGAAGTGACCCGTCATCGTAAGCCAGTCGCGCGTTTGGCTCCGGCAACGCCGGCCGGCCCCACGGCCCCGTGGCCCGATCTGAAGGCTCGAAGACGCGCTATTTTTGGTGACCGGATCGTTGCACCCGGCGGTTCCGACGTGGTCATCGAGGGCCGCCACGACCGGTGACAACGTACGCGGACTCGAGCGCACTGATTCCGTTGTACGTCAACGAGCGGTTCTCGGAGTCGGCCGAGTCCGTGTTGCGGCGCGCGGGGCAGATCCCCTTTACTGTCCTCCATCAACTCGAGATTCCGAACGCATTCGAGCGGCTCGTAGGTCGCGGTCTGATGACCCGAGAAGAATGTGGCTCAGTCGAGCGGCAGCTGCGAGACGATCTCGGCAGCCAGCGGCTGATACTGATTTCGCTGAATTTGGACGACGTATTTCCCCAAGCCGGCGAACTCTCCAGACGCTACGCTGCCAAGCACCTCGCTCGTAGCCTCGACCTGCTTCATGTCGCGGCGGCACATGCGGCGAACTGCACCAAATTCGTCTCAGCCGATGACCGCCAGCTCGCTGTCGCAAAAGCAACCGGCCTCAAGATCGTAGACATCAAGCGCAGCGTCCGCCGGCAGAGGCGCTGACCGGACACGCTCAGCCGAGGACGAGTTTTAAGTCGACCATCTTGTCGTACGCGCAGCCGAATTCGAACTGCAGCCCGCGATCGAACTAGGGGAATTGGCCGAGCATTTCGTGCACCTCCCGGAGGAAACGCCCTAGCCCCAGAGCGTCAGGTCGACGGGCTCGTCACTTCGAGGGAGCGGAACTCGCCCAACTTGCTCGTCGATGAGGAACTTCGTGTCGCCAGGTCTTCGATGCGCCCTGGAAGCGAGCCCGTTTTTCGTACGACGTCGAGGCTCTTACTTTGGCGTCGGCAACGTGATGACCACAGACGTCTCAGTGCCCGTTATGTCAACCGTGCGCAGCGTCTTCTGGGCACGGATCACGAGGATCCGATACGACGTCTCGCGATACAGTGTCATCCGATAGTGGCCCGGTGCGATCGGTTTGAGCGCTTGCTCGGAGACAAACGGCCCGACGGTGCCGACGACATCGGCCGCCACGACAACGTCGTTGACAGGACTTCCGTCTTCGAGCTGCACTCGCACATCGATGGTCACAGGAGCCAACGGCGTCAGCACGAGTGGTGACAGCTCCACATCCTCGCCGGGCCCGATTTCAACGACGTCTGCACCACTCGCCGTTTTGGCGGAGGAGATTGGATACGGCAAGTGCCTATTCGGCCCGAGTTCGAAGTTGATGCCCACGCGATAGCGGCCCTGCGCGACCTCTGAAAACTCGTAGTTACCATTCGCGTCGGTCTCAGCTCCATATTCATGTGACGCGCGGTACTCGAAAGGCACTGGTTGCAACATCACGAGCAGCTTCGCTATCGGCGTGCCGGCAGGGCCGACAACCCTGCCCCTGATGCGACTGTTGTTCTTGGCCACGAAGTCGACAAGCGCGCAGGCGTGCGCCAGTTCAAGGCTGACCTCCCGCGGCGGCAAAGGGATGAGGCCCTTGCGGTCTGGCGGCGGAGTTGCGGTTACCACATATTGGCCAGGCGGAACTTTGGTGAACGCGTAAAAGCCTTCGCTGTCGGTCGTCGTCGCGACCACGATCTGACCACGAAGCGTCACGTGGGCATCGCTCAATGGCGATCGGCTGTTGTCTCCCGGAGTGTCCATCTGAACACGTCCCCACACACGTCCTCCGTCGGACGGCGCATTCAAACTTTCGATGTACGTAATCAATGGTCCGGCGTCGGCGAGCGGCCGAGTGAGGCTGCAAATGGAGGCGACAAGGCGCCCATCGGTGATGCGACGATTGGCCACGATGAGATACCGGGTCCCGAGTTGAAAGTCGTAGCCGCAGTTGCCGCCACCTTGTCCGGTCACGATCGTTCGTTCTGCCTCGCCGCGCAGCCGGCGAATGTCGGCGAGGTGTACCGCGCGCTCTCTCCACCCGGTCCCGTTGTTTGGAACGATGGCCTCGATTCGTTCAGCTGTCGCGACCATAACCGCATCCGCCTTGGTCACATCGCCACACCCACCCGAGACGCATGTACACGCGGTGGCCTCCGGTGCTAGCCAAGCAGTTGCGACAAAGACCGCCACGACGACGCATCGCAAATTCTGTTGACCCATCGCACGCTCCATCGACGATCGGACGTATTGGCTACTGCTCGGGCGCCGGACCACTCGGACCTGGCCCATTGAGGCACCGACTTTTCCGAATCGGTTTACGAGGGGAGTCACCTTTACGCTGCTAGACGTCATCTTCGCTGGATAACTGGATAATCTCGTTCCGCACCATATCAAAATCCATTCCGTGTTCTTCGAGTAGCAGTCGAGCCAAAGACTGAGGCCCGCAGAGAAAGCCTAACAAGAGGTGCTCGCTGCCAACGTGGTTGTGCCCGAGAAGGTCGGCCTCCCTTGCGGCCGATTGCAGAATGTGCTGCGTTTCAACGGTGAAGGGAAGCTCGACCGACGTCGGCAACCGATCCCGTGGAGAAATGCTGGATTCGATCGCTTGCCGAACAGTTGACACGACAATTCCTGAGCGAGCGAAGATTTCGCTGGTCACCCCCTGACTCTCCCGAAGCAAGCCGAGCAAAATATGTTCGGGGTCGATCGCGCGCCCGCCGATCGCACTGGCTTCGTAGCGCGCGTAGAACAACCCGCGCCGCGCCCGTTCCGTATAACGTTCGAACACCCTGCGTCTCCACGTGTCGGGGATTCGGCGCCACGATTGCGTCACAAATAACGATCGCAGCAGTGTGCCGCGTCCAACCACGATATGTCGCGTGCCGGTAAATAGACGGACGCAGCTCTCTGCCAGTGACCACGCGTCTGCGGCACGACAATCTGTATTAGACCGTTCGGCCCGTTCACGGTTCGCACAAGTCCAACGCTGCTGAACGATGCGAATACTGTGCATCTAGCGCGGCGGTGACACCGGTCTGACGACGCCGCCAACTATCCCGCCGTCGACGACGACGCGCGGTGTGTTTCGAAGACGGGTGGCCGCGGCGACAAAGTTTCCGTAGTCTTCATCGTCGAGCAGTTTCCTCATCGCCGGGTAAAGCTCGTCGCTGGCGGGATCGTTCATACTGCGCGAAACGGTGTGCTCCTTCACGATCTCAACTGCTCGATCGTGCATCGCCGGTGGGAGTTTCAGATCAGCGACGATCTCGGCGAGACTCGCGGGACCGCGCGGGATGAATCCCTGTGTCGGTCGCGCCAACGGCCGTGTGGCGACCAGCGCGACGACCTCATCCGGGGTCAGAACGCTGTCCTGATTCTTATCGCCGCGGCTGATCAGCCCTTCCATCCGCTCCGGCAGTTCGTCGCGCGCAATCCGATCGTCTCCGTTCCCATCAAACGACAAGATCCGATCCACGACCGCGGTGGGGTTCAGGGCGATTGGCATCGACGGCACCTGCTTCGCCAATAGTGTAATCAGGACGGCAGGTATCAAGCCGCGCTGGTTCTGGCCGGTTGCCGGGCCGGAAGCCATCACGATGATCGCGACCGTCACCCCCTTCCATTTCAGGCTTCGCATCGTGAACTCCGCTTAGTTCATAAAAGGATTGGCGAATTTCACGTCCGTCAGGAACGATTGGTCTGTCAGCGTCTTTAGAAACGCGATCAGCGCCGCCTTTTCGGATCCGGTGAACTTCAACGGACCAACGGGTATGAAGTAACCGAGATTGGGGTCGAAGATGGCGTTGTCGCTGTAGTGATCCATCAAGGCATCGAGCGTCGCAAATCGTCCGTCGTGGCCGTACGGTGCTGTCACCTCGACGTTTCGAAGGGATGGCGACTTGAACGAGCCGAGGTCCGCAGCACGTAGCGTCACGTCGCCGACGCCACCGTCCGCGGACGGATCGTTGGGCCGCAATCCGGTGTTGGCCGGCGTTTCAACGAAAAAGTGCTCGTTGCCGTCTTTCATGTGGCAGCTGCTGCAGTGGCGCATAAACAGCGCCTTGCCGCGATTCTCCTGCCTCGTGAAGGTGGCGAAGTCGTCGTGTGCGGACCGGGCCCGCGCGCGACCTTCATCGTAGCGCGACTGGTAGGACACCATGGAGCGAACGAACTGGGCGAGCGCCTTTCCGATCCGCGCTGGCGTGATCTCAGGGTCGCCAAAGGCACGCAGGAATAGGCGGCGATACGTCGGATCGCGTGAGAGCTTATCGACCAGCGTCTTCAGTTCGTATCCCATTTCGATTCGGCTCTGAATCGGCTGGAGAACCATCTGCTCGAGATTCCCGGTTCGCTCGTCCCAGAAAAATCGCGCTCGCTCGTAATACCGCAGATTAACGAGTGGCATGGCACGCCGATCCGTGCGCGCGCCGTGGAAGCCCGTGCTCGCCGGGCGCGGATCGCTGAAGGCATGCGCCTGGATGTGGCACGACGCGCAAGACGTGGTGTCGTTCGCTGATAGGCGGGTGTCATAGAACAACACCCTCCCCAATGTCGCGCCGTCATTCGTAAGTGGGTTGTCCGGCGGCGTGTTGTCGTCGTCCCGCCCAGATTGAGCGAAGTGTCCAGGCAGCTCGAGACCGGCATAGCGATACGGCGTGTCGGGAAGGTGCAGCGCAACTTGCGCAGGCGGCCGTGCCCACAGCGAGATCGTGGTGAGCGCCAGCGCGAGGAGGGGTCCCGAAAAAAGGTACCGAGACATTCCAACCTCCGCAAAAGTGTTTGAAGGATTAGACACCCGAAAGGCGAAAACGGTCGGCGGCGGAGATCCGGCCAATCAGGCTCAAGGCCGCTGTTCGTCCTCGTGACCGATCGATGCAGGGCGATGTTTGTCCACCCTCGCGGCTTCCACCCCGCGCGTCGGTTTGGGCGGACAAGTCGCCGCGACGGAGCTCGTGTGGCAGGTGAGCCATCGTTCCAATTCCGAGTTATTCGATGTTTCGAACCGCCGGGCAGCCGACGATGATTCAGTAGTCGCGGGAGCGCAATCCCGGTCGTAACTCAGGTGTGCTAATTTCCACCGCGACCGTCTTCGGGCTCAGCGAGGACCTGCGCATCGAACAGACGTGAAACTAGACGTCCTACAGAAACAGTGTTCAACTATTCAAGTCGGTTAACGCCTTGAAGTGAACCGATTACCACGTTCGTCAGTTCACGGACTTTGTCGGGTAGCGAAGTGCGAGTCGTTAAATTCCTGCGTCCCGACGCCGCGTTAGGCGCGTTGCAACGACGGCACCTATAACTGCTCAGAGATTACAGTGGCACATGTCCGTCGCATTATGGCCTCGGCGTAATGGAACTGTCCGGGCCGCCTGTGCGCTCCCGTGAAGATCCATTCTTTGCCCACGCCGCTCCGCCCATCGAGTTGCCTTGAAGTCCAAAGGGTGGTCTCGCGTTCGGCGGCTCAACTTGTCGTTCAGGGTTCGTGAACAGTGAGCTGCACGATCGTCTCCTCGGCTGCGTGTCGCGAAGCCCCGACACCGGGACGGTTTCTCCGCGCGACAGACGACGGCGCCATGATGGCGCCGTCCATGTCCGCGATTTTCAGCGCAGCGACTTGAACGCAGCCCTGAGCTCGTTCGCGAAGATTTCCGGCTGCTCCCAAGCCGCAAAGTGCCCGCCCTTCTCGAGGCGGTTGTAGTAGATCAGCTTCGGGTAAGCTTTCTCTGTCCAACTCCGCGGAGTTTGAACGACTTCGTCAGGAAAGGCGCTCACCGCGACCGGGATGGTGACGTGTTTCGGTGCAAAGAAAGCGAACTTGTTCTCCCAATAGATGCGCGCCGAAGAGACCGTCGTGTTCGTCAGCCAGTACAGCGTGACGTTGTCGAGGACGTCGTCGCGCGTAAGCCCCTCAGGCTGACCGTCAAAGACGCGCGCGATGAGCGCGTAACTGCGCGCGTCGTGGTCGAGGAGCCAAGCAGCAAGTCCGACCGGCGAATCGGCGATCCCGTAAAGCGTCTGCGGGCGGCCCGCCATCTCCAGGGCATAGCCCACGCCGTGCTTGTAGAAAAAATCGAGCTGATCGTACGCATACTTCTCGTCGGCTGAGAGGCCGGGCGGCGGCGGGTTGCCGGCCTGGGCTGCCTTGTCGATGTCTGCTGGAACCGTGAAAGGCCAGTTGACGTGAATGCCGAGCAATTCCGGAGGCGCCTGCGTGCCCATCACATCTGCGACCATCGCACCCCAATCACCGCCCTGTGCCGCAAATCGCGTGTACCCCAGACGCTTCATCAGCGCGACCCACGCCCGTGCGATCCGTTGCGGATCCCAGCCGGTGCTGGCGGGCTTACCCGAGAAGCCGTAGCCCGGCAGCGACGGGATCACGACGTCAAAAGCATCCGAAGCAGTCCCGCCATGTGCAGTGGGGTTCGTCAGCGGATCGATGATCTTCAGCTGTTCGACGATCGAGCCGGGCCATCCGTGCGTGACGATGAGCGGCATCGCGTTGGGATGTTTGGAACGGACATGGATGAAATGGATGTCGAGGCCATCAATCTTGGTTGTGAATTGCGGCAATGCGTTCAGCCGCGCTTCGAACTTGCGCCAGTCGTAATTCGTCGCCCAGTAGTGCGCGAGTTTCTGCATCGTCGCGAGCTGCACGCCCTGCGATGCATCCGGCACCAGTTCCGGCTCGGGCCACTTCGTGGCGACGATCCGGCGGCGAAGTTCTGCGAGGTCCGCCTCCGGCACCTTGACTTTGAACGGTCGGATGGCAGTGTCGCTCGTTTCGGCAGCGGCGACCGGCGTCGACGCTATGCCGACAACCGTCGCGGCGAGCGCGACAACTCCCACGCGGCGTGCGGATGTTGACGAGAGTGCGAGAACCATCATCGCGACCACAACGATGATTCCGATTCGGAAGATGACGCGACCGGTCATTTGTTCGAGTTTCTTCATGCTATCCTCCCAGAACTCATGAAACCAGACGCGCGGAGTGGGATCTATCAGACGAAGGTATGCACGATACCTTCGTATCGATCCGAAGCCATCTAACGCTCAGCGGCTCCGCAAGATGCCGGCGTGCAAGTACGAGATGCTCTAGAATGCTATGCAGGTCGGCTACTGCCGTCTCGTGATTTGTCTCGACCGACAAGGTCATCGAGACCAATGAGTCTCGCAGTGCATCGAGGCCGGCGAAACACATCCCAACATGCTCCCGCTCGTTTCGAAGCCCAGTCCGTCGACCGAGTGTGTGTGAATCTCTCGTGGTGACCGCGCGATGAGATGCGTCCTTCGATCGCATACGTCAGTACCGGAATGCGCGACGTCGCGGGATCCAACGCAAGCATCGACAAGACGTGATAGCCGTCGAAGTAGTCGCCGGTAAGGCAAATGACGACCAGATCAGGCCGCGTGCGTTTGATTGTCGTGTACGCATGAGCGGCCGATTCGAACAGCACGACGTCACCGTCGACCGCAGCGGGAATCGGATCATCCTCGAGGGTGGATTCAGGACGGCCCAGCGCGATTGTCCGAGACCGTACCGGAGCGGAATGAACTGCTTCAATGCTAGTCATGGTCGCATCCTCCTACGACGCCGAGTCGGTGCGACGGCAATTGGAGCGCTTGGACCGGGCACGCGCCCGATGACTCGTTCGACCGTGCGAGCGAGGACGAGCAAATCACGATCGCGACCGGCGGCCGCATCGAGCTCGAGGCCGAGTGGAAGCCCTTCCGAGTTCAGCCCCATCGGCAGGCTGGTTCCGGGCAGGCCGGCGGCGCTGGACGGATGCGTGTTCCGCGACAGGAAGATGTCCGTGACCTCTTTGCCTCCGACCTGGAACTTCCACTGATGCTCGATCTCCGGCGCTCCACACGGAGTGGTCGGGAAGATCAGCGCATCTGCCTGTCCGAAAGCGATCGACGCAAGCCGGCGACGCAGTTCGTGTCGGTGCGCATTCAGCGCGGTGCGGTACGTCTCTTCGGAGACGTAGCTCGCACTAAAGGCACAACGGAGCGCGACCAAATTTCTTTGATCTGCTCACCCAGGCCCGCATAGATCTGGTTGAAGGAAACGGGCACCTCGTTCGCAGCGAGGAATTCGCGAACTGCGAGCAGCGTTTCGTGAAAGAAGATGGGCCAAGTGGTGCGTGCGCGCAGGGCGAGGAAATCTCCCCCAAGGTCGATCTCCACGAGCTCGACTCCCGCCTCCAGGAGCTGACGTAGCGCCTCACGAAAGAGACTATCTGTCTGAGCGTCCACATCCCAGGAGGTACTGCCGAGGTGCGTAGGCAAACGTCACGTCCCGCAGGTTGGCGGTACCGTTTGCGCTTTCGTCAGGACTCTTCGTGAGTACGGCGTCCACAAGATCGCAGTCTTCAACGCTGCGAGCGAGGAGACCGGTTGTGTCGAGGGGGTACGAGCCGACTGCTCCGAAGCACCACTGGTCGGAGTGGTACGCTGCCTACATCGTTGCGCGCGAGCGCGGAAGAATTCCTGACGATGCGGCGGCGGATGCGGCGCTCAACGTGGAACGTAGTCGGGACGGCGTGCGGGCATAGCAATGATGGGGTCGCGGATGAGGCCGGACCCCTCGGGGGCGATGAACCCTGTGGTATACCGCTGTTACAAGGCCGCAAAACAAAGGGGATCAGAGCCTCGTAAAATCCGCTACTCTCCGACAGACGCTCGTTACGGGTGACCGTGTGGGAGGTGCACCGTGAAGAAGGACGCGACCCCCATTTCCCTCGCCGGCTCAGAGCTTGGCGACACACGGTATGTCTGCGCGTGTTTCGGTAGCGACGACGAAGAGTACCAAGTGCTGTTGCCTTCATGAAGGACGGCTTCGACTGCGGCGACAAGTCGATTCATGTGGTGAATCCCGACCAACGCGACGATCATCTCCATCGATTGGCCGCAGCGGGCATCGACACGGCGGCCGCCGAGCAACGGGGACAGTTCGAACTTCGACGCAACACCGACACGTATCTTCGGGACGGGGGCTTCGATCAGGATCGGATGCTGCCGGTGTTCGAACAGCTCGCCAGCGGTCATGCGAAACACGGATTTCCACTCAGTCGCATCGTTTGCCGCATGGATTGGGCCGCCGAGAGCCGAGTGTTCGTCGACAACGTGATCGAGTTCGAGTCGCGTGTGAACGAGGTGTGGCGTCATCACGACGATGCGGTCATCTGCACGTACTACCTCGGGCACTTCAGCGGCGACGCTATCGTCGACATCCTGCGGACGCACCCCATCGTGATCATCGGCGGCATTCTTCGGCGGAACCCGTTCTTCGTTCCGCGCGAGCTGTTTTTGCCTGAATTCAGGAAGCGGCGAGTGACGCGGACCGCGCGCCCGGCGGGAGTATGACGTGGACACGCTGCCAGGGTCCGTATTTGAGCAAGCGGCGCGCCTGCGTCGATGCTTGAACGATCTCGTCAGCATCATCGCTCTTCCCGCCCTGTGGACTGGCGGCGAGCCGCCTCGGATTGTCGACACCTTACTCGATGCGCTTGTCGGAATGCTGGATGCCGCGTTCGTGTTCGCGCGGTTGAACGATTCCAAGGGTGGACCTCTTATCGAGGTGCGGCGAGTCGCGGAATCGTGGGAAGGCACGCTTCGAACACGTGAGATCGGAAAGGTACTCGGCGCGTCGCTGGGAGATGCCTCACGGGACTGGCGTCCCGTTACCCAGGTCGTCATTGGAGGGGCGCGTCTATCCGTCGCGTCTGCGCGCCTGGCACTCCAAGGAGACATCGGGGCGGTCATCGTCGGATCTGAACGGATTGACTTCCCGCGAGAGACCGAGCGGCGGATTCTCGATGTCGCGGTCAATCAAGCAGCGATCGGCCTGCAGCAGGCGCGGCTGCTGAGCGAGCAGAGGCGCGTCGCCATCGACCTCGACGAGCGCGTCGCGCAGCGCACAAGGGAACTCGACGCAGCCAACGATGAATTGAAGAAGGAGATCGCGGAGCGCCGACGGACAGAACAAGCCCTCCGCGCCAACGAGCTCAATTTTCAACTGACTGTCGCAGTATCCCAGGAATGGTTCATACGATGACCGCGACGGGCGGGGTCGAATTCGTCAATCATCAGATCTTGGACTATTTCGGCAAAACGACCGATTGCATCACTTAGGGCGGTGTGCGAACGCGAAGAAAGGACCTGGCGGCAGCCGGCTTACGTGGGTGTAGGATCGTGCCCGTGCCGGACCGCCAACATGGAAGTTCCGGCTCACATCCTATTCGCGTTCGCGCGCTTGAAATATCGGCGCTAGCAGCGGTTTTCAGACTCGTGACGTCCTGAGGAGGAGGTCTGATGAAGAATCCGATCAGAGACAGGCGCCTCGACAGGCGCTCGTTCCTTACCCGCTCCGCAATCGCGGTCGGCGTGACGGTCGCTACGCCGTTCGATGCCCTGCTCGCGCGTGGCCCGAGCCATCCGCGCAATGGCCGCGGCCCGAGCCCCGACTATGGCCCGCTCGAAGAGGCCATCGATGAAACGACCGAACTCCCGCTTCTGATGCTGCCGAATGCATTTCGTTACCTGTCGTTCGGATGGACCCGCGATCCCATGAGCGATGGCCTTTCAACGCCATCGAACCACGATGGTATGGCCGCGTTTCCCTCCGGCCACAAGCGCGTATATCTCATTCGAAACCATGAGATCGGCGACGGGCCCGATGCCTTCGTCCCGTCGCTCGCGTACGATCCTGAAGCCGGCGGCGGCACCACGACTCTCGAATTCGATACGCAGCATGGCGCACTGCTGGCGAGCTGGGCCAGTCTCAGCGGAACCGTGCGGAATTGCGCTGGCGGCCGGACGCCGTGGGGATCGTGGCTCACCTGCGAAGAGACGACCCTGGGACCCGCGGTCAACAACGACTTGACGCAGCCTCACGGGTATATCTTCGAGGTGCCGGCATTCGGCTTGGGCATCCCCACTCCTTACAAGGCCATGGGCCGGTTCTCGCACGAAGCGGTCGCCGTCGATCCAGGAACCGGCGACGTGTACGAGACCGAGGACGCCGGCGACACCTCAGGGTTTTACCGCTTCCGACCGTTCAGCCCCGGCTCGCTGGCCGATGGTGGCGTGCTGGAGATGCTCGGCATCCAGGGATCGCCGAACTACGATACACGCACCAATCAAACCGGTGACTGGCTCGACGTCGTGTGGTACGCGATCGATATTCCGGATCCGCAGACGATCAACGCGACGACGAGTGTCTTCAACCAGGGCTTCACGAAAGGCGCAGCCCGCTTCGGCCGCCTCGAAGGCGCCTTCCAGGGGAACGGCCGGATCTACTTCGCATCAACCAGCGGCGGCAACGTGGGCCAGGGTCAGATCTGGGAATACGACCCGGTCGAGAACCGGCTGCGGCTCCTGTTCGAGTCGCCCAGCGTCGATGTCCTCAACGCGCCGGACAATATCGCCGTGAGCCCCCGCGGCGGCCTCGTGCTGTGCGAAGATGGCGTCGGCCTCGAGTACGTGCATGGGTTGACGACTGACGGCGTGATCTTCAAGTTCGCGCAGAACAACGTCGATCTCCGACAGACTCCCGTGAACGGTTTCAACCTGGATTATCGCGACAGCGAGTTCGCCGGCTGCTGCTACAGCCCGGATGGCAAGTGGCTCTTCGTGAACATTCAGACACCCGGCATCACGTTCGCGATCACGGGTCCGTGGGGGAGTGGGGGGATCTGAGCGGAGCAAGGGAGAGGGGCAATGGGACGCTGTGTTCCCGCCGGATTCGCCGTTGCACAAGGCGGACCGTCTTTAAGGCAACCGAAAGCGAAACAAGGCGGGGTCGTTCACTAGCAGCGGAGCAAACTACAACAAAGTGGGCTCAGCCCTGGGACAAAACTGGGACACGCGGCAAGGTAAAACTAGATAACTTATTTAGTTATAATGATTTAGATATGGCGGAGGGTGGGATTCGAACCGCTGCCGGTTGTTGAAAACACAGAACTTAAGGGAATTCGGCTTCCGCACGATCCGCACGATCCGCACGTGGGCCCTGGTAGAGACACGTATTGCGCACGCGGAACCTAGCGGTGGATGCCGGGATTCCTTCCCAGAATTCGAAACTCGGCGCGGGGGGCGGTTCGATTCCTGTCTGGGCCACCATCTCCAAGTTTGTTGATTCCAAAGGACTGAAATCGCCAACCCACACGTAGATCGAACCGCTGTGACTAGGTCCTGTGGCTGCTGCGGTGCGTTCGTTGTGCTGCGGTCTCCTGAACGGTGGCATTTCGTGCCGCTCCCCCTTCTGAGCTGATCTGGGCTACGACCAGGTTCCCGCCGACGCTGCGTCGATATTGACGGACGCAGATGTGCGAGCGCGGAAGGAGCACGCTTGGAGGCACGGTGCTCGATTGGGCCTTCAGTGGGCATCCGACACAGTTCTGGCACAATACAAACTCAGGTTTCGCGCACGATGCGCTTGCGACGACACCTGCCGCCGCTGCCGAACACCCCTCATTTCAATTCAGCACCCGGGCCGGGCACATCCAGCTTCGCGAGCGCGATGGCTTGCGCTGTCTGCATCGCTCGACCCGCGGCATACGCCGACTCGAAGACTCCGATGCCGAGCGAAGCCTTCACCGACTCCATATAGCGGTCACGAATCCATCCGATCGCCGGCGGCAGAGATCCCGCCACAGCCTGCAGCAGGCCGTCAGATGCGCCCCACAGTCGGGCCGCATCTTCAGCGAACCCTTGAGCGGCCATCACTCCAGCAAACACGCCGAGGCTCCAGGCGATGCCATGAGGATCGTCGAGTTCTTCGTAACAGGACAGCGCCTCGGACGCGTTCGCATGAGCCTGCGCGTAGTCTCCTTGCGCGATGTGGAGGCCCGACGTGACTGATAACAGCGTGGCGATGCCCCATGTGTCGCCGCCCTGGCGATGCACATCGATTGAGGCCGTGAACAAATGCGTCGCTCGAGCCTGATCGCCCCGGACCAGTGCGACGTTTGCCATCACCATGAGCGGCGCGCCTTGTTCAATCACCTCGCAGCCGGCCGCGGCAACTCCGCGCGCCTCCTCAGCCCGTGCCTGGGCGACGTCATAGTCCCCGAGTTCGAATGCCGTGAGCGCCTGCAAGAACAGCGCAACGGACACCGCCCACGCGTCGCCAAACTCACGTCCCGCCGACAGCGCGGCCACCGCATGCTCTGTGACTGCAGCGTGGCGCCCTTGAAAGTAATGCATGTGCGCCAGTCCGATAGATGCGCACGCCCGCAATGCTGGTCGCGCGGGAGCGGCGGTGGCCCGTTCGAGCCACACGCGGCCCTCCTCGAACATTCCACGCTTGGTCCAAAACCAGAAGAGCGCGCCAGCCAGCTCGACGCCGTCCTCTGACAGCCCCGAGGTCCCGAAGGCGTAGCCGAGCGCAGCTCGGACGTTTTCCTGCTCGCGGTCCAGTCGTTTCAGGCACTGCACTTGGCCGGCACCACGCAGAATCGTCTGTGCACCGCGAAACTCGGTCCAGAAGAACGAAAAATGACGCCGACTCACGTCGTCGATTTCACCGGCCTCGACGAGCCGCTCGCGTGCGTACTCACGGACCGTTTCGAGCAATCGATATCGGCGCTCACTGGCGGGTACGCTCTCGCAGAGCAGCAGCGACTTGGCAACGAGCCTCGCGAGAAGGTCGAGTATTTCGCCTGGATCAATTCCGTTGCCTCCGCAAATCTTCTCGGTTGCTTCCAGCGTCCACGATGCCGGGAAGACCGCGAGGCGACGGAAGAGGACTCGTTCTCGGTCCGACAGGAGTTGATGACTCCAATCGACAGTTGCCTCGAGCGTTCGCTGCCGTGCGACGGCGGTACGTGCTCCTCCGGTCAAAAGCCGGAACCTGTCCTGAAGTCTCGATTCGATATGTTCCGGCGAGAGGACCGCGACCCTCGCGGCCGCGAGCTCAATCGCGAGCGGAATGCCGTCGAGACGCCGGCAGATACGAGCGATGGTGTCGGCGGTGTCATCGTCTGACCTGAATCCCGGATCGATCGTCATTGCCCGATCAACAAAGAGCTGGGTCGCTTCCGACTCGAGCCGCGGTCCGGCGCGCGGCGGGATTGTCGCGTCAGGGAGCGACAATGACGGAACCCGGTAGACGATTTCGCCGGGTACTGCGAGGGCCTCGCGGCTCGTCGTGACGACGCGAAGCGCTGGCGCTTCGTGCAGAAGGCGCTCCACGAGAACGGCACATGCTTCGATCAGATGCTCGCAGGTATCGAGAACGAGCAGGACTTTACGATCTCGCAACGTGTCGAGCAGTGCTTCGCGCACGGAACGCTCTCGGCTTTCCCGGACACCCAGGGTGCTGGCGATTGTCTGCGCCAAGAGATCGGGCAGTGTGAGCGGCGCCAGATCGACCAGCCAGACGCCGTGCGGGAATTCATGGATGAGATTACGCGCCAGTTGCATCGCCAGCCGCGTCTTTCCAACGCCGCCGGTACCCGTCAGCGACACCAGCCGCGACGACGCGAGCATGTCGGGCAATTCACAAAGCTCCTGGGCACGTCCCACGAAGGTGGTGAGCTCCGCCGGCAGGTTGTGCCGAGGGGGGTTCGGCACTCGCTCGTATCCCGCTTGACTATCTGGTGATGCCACAGGACCGTGCAGCACTACGACCTCGACCGGCGCAATGAAGCGATAGCCCTTGCCCGACACGGTCTCGACGAAGCGCGGTGCCGCGGGCGAGTCGCCCAATGCTTGTCGAATCCTGAGGATCGCAGTGTGGATGCCGGCATCGACATCCGTGAAGACCTCCGGGCTCCACAGTTGCTTCGCGATGACCTCGCGCCTGACCAGCTCCTGCCGCCGTTCGAGGAGCAGCAGCAGAAGATCCATCGGCTGCCGCGCGAGTCGAACACGGCGCCCGTTGCGTCGCACTTCGTAAGCGGCCGGATCCGCTTCGAACTCTCCGAAGCGGTACGTCACGCGTCGGGAGGACATGCTCATACCGAGTGACGAAGTGTACCTCCGTCGAGGAAAGTTCAAGAGTCTTTCAAGAGGCCGTCAATAGCCAACAACTCTGGCACCCGTCACAATGCCGCCCGCATGAAAACGCGGTTTCGCAGGAGGCGACCAATGGCTTCAATTGTGAGGGTGCTTTCGAAACGTAGCGGTCGAGCGGCCGCCGTGGCCTTCGTCCTGGCGGGCATCGTTCTTGGGCCGACGGCTATCGCCTCCCATCGCGATCACGACCGTCATTGGGTAGGTACGTGGACCGTCAGTCCTCAACCGGCGTCATCGCCTCTGGTGTTCGATGGCCAGACGTTGCGGCAAGTCGTCCACACGAGCATCGGCGGCAGCGGCGTGCGCGTCCGCCTGTCGAACGCGCACGGCGTAAGCGACGTGCTCGTCGGCGCGGCTCATGTCGCCGTCAGCGCCGGCGGCGCATCGATTGCCTCCGGGACCGACCGCGTTCTAACGTTCAACGGATCGCCCACGATCACGATTCCCGCCGGCACGGTGATGGTCAGTGATCCGGTGACGCTGGATGTGCCGGCGCTCGGCGATCTGGCGGTGAGTATCTACCTGCCGGAAAACGTCGCTGCCACCACACGTCACGACATCGGGCTGCAAACAAACTACGTCTCGACTCGTGGCGACTTCACCGGTACGACGGATTTCGGCGGAACGACCACACAGTCCTTCCACTTTCTGACTGCGGTTGATGTGCGCGCCCAGGAGAGGGCGGGCGCAATTGTGACACTAGGGGACTCGGTCACCGATGGGTTCGCGTCGACACCTGACACGAATCAACGCTGGCCCAATCTGCTCGCGGAGCGGCTGCAGGGTTACTCGAGCACATCGGATATGGCCGTACTCAACGCCGGCATCAGCGGTAATCGGATTCTGCACGACATCGTTGGGCCCAGTTCATTGTCCAGGCTCGACCGTGACGGGCTCGTCCAGACGGGAGCGACGCACCTGATCGTGTCGCAGGGCAACAACGACATCCTGATCCCCGACTTAATCGGAATTCCTGCACAAAACGTCAGCGCCGAGCAGATTATCCTGGGTCACCAGCAGATCATCACTCGCGCACGTGCGATGGGGTTGCGCGTCTACGGCGCGACGTTGTTCCCCGTCGAAGGATTCCCGTTTCCGGGCTTCTGGACGCCGGTCATGGAAGCGAAGCGCCAGACGATCAACCGCTGGATCCTCAGGAGTGGGGCGTACGACGCGGTGATCGATTTTGACAAAGTATTGCGGGATCCGACACACGTAACTCGTTTGCGACCCGAGTACGACAGCGGCGATCATGTCCATCCGAACGATCGTGGCTATCGTGCGATGCGGACGCCATCGATCTGAAGTTGTTCGGTCGCGACGATGATTGATGTGGTCCCGAATTGCGACCGGGATGTCCAAGCAGTGCCCGATCGGGTGAGCGGCGGCGCAGCGCACCGGCATCTCGCCGGTGATCATCAGCCCGTCCACGAGCAGGAGCGGCGGCCCCCGATCCTCGCTCGGTGAAGGAGAGGCGCTCCACGACCACTCGTTTTTCGGTTCGTCGGCTGTCCGCCGCTGCCTCGTGCCACGCCTTACCTGGACCACACCAGGACTTTGGCCGTGTAATCAACAGTGAAGAAGACTCCGTGCACGTGCGGCCGGCGTCCGTAGTTGAGCACTTGAACGGGATGGTCCGGGTCGAAGCTCTCGGCGTAACTGGACATCGCTCGGGATGTCGATCAAGGTGGAGGATTGCGCGCTCGAGGTCGTTGAACCGCTTGGCACCTTGCTGCGGCGCACGACCGACAACCCACAGGTACAGGTCTTCGAGCTCGGTTTCCGCGTTCTTCGAAACGCGTCGTGTGCGAAAACTCCGCCGAATTGGAGTTACGCGGCCTCGCGGTAGTAGAACCTCAGCACGCCGCCGAGTCGCTCACGGCACCGTACTGGGCCCGGTCCGGGTAACGTGATCTTGGGCGCGATCAGCTCGTTGCCCAAACCCTGGTGCGGTCGTTCCTCATGAGTGATCCATGAACGCGCGAATGCCGGCCCGGAGGTGTTTCTCGCCGAGCGGCACGAATCGGTCTAAACACTCGGACTTGATGGACCCGACAAACCGTTCAGCAAACGCGTTCAAATTCGAACGCCGGGCCGGCAGCAGCAGGGGCTTCACACCACTGTCCCGCAGCAGATCCCGGAAGGCGGCGATGTAGAGTGGGTCTCGGTCAAGAATGACGTAGTGCATATCGCGGAGGAAGCCGTCGTGCGCGTCGGTCAGGTTCCGCGCGGTCTGCCTCATCCAGTCGCCGTCCGGTTGACGTGTGATGCAGAACAGTGCGTAAACACGGGCCCTTTCGTCTGGACGCATCGCCGCAACGCATCGTCGACTAATTGTTGATGCCTCTCGACTTACTTCTTTGTTTTCGTTGCGTTCGCAACGCGGAGGTCGGGAGTTCGAGCCTCCTGCCGTCCACCAAGCAATTCTCCAAGAAGCCTGAGACAGGCATGGTCCCTGGCACCTGACCTGTGACGCCTACTGGGCCGGAATGATCAACTCACTCCCGCGCTGTAAGGGCTGACGCGGGTATAGGGCGTTCAGCTCCGCGATGTCATGAGGACGGCGGCCATACAGCGTCGCCACGCCCGAGAGCGTTTGACCGTTTCCCACGACATGGACGCGGGTGCGGGCACTTTCCGGTAGCTGCGCGACGCACGCTTCGACCGCGGCGGCGGTGCCGTGCGGCACTCGGAGATCGAAAGGTTGGCCGGCGGGTGTCGCCTTCCGCCGCAGCACCGGATTCAGCTTCAAGAGATCGCCGATAGTCGAACGCGAGCACCTCGCCACGAGTGCAAGATCTGTGGTGGTCTCGACATGGACGATGTCGGGAAGTGCGGCATACACGTCGGGGAGCCGCACGCCGTGCGCTTCGGGATCGCTCGCGATGGCGATTGCGGCATACACGCGCGGCACGTACCGAATCGTCTCGCGAGGCAGCGCGCCGGCTTCCGCGAGCCGCCAGAAGTCGCGCACACCCTGCCGCTTGATTGCGGCCTGCACCCGGCCTTCGCCCGCGTTGTACGCGGCGAGGGCGAGATTCCAGTCACCAAAGATGTTGTGAAGGAATTTCAGGTAGCGCGCGGCTGCGCGCGTCGCCTTCTGGGTGTCGCTGCGCTCGTCGACCCAGCCGTCCTGTTGGAGACCGAACCGCTGCCCCGTCATCGGCATGAACTGCCAGACGCCGCGCGCCTTCGTCGATGAAATCGCTTCGGGCCTGAACTCGCTTTCGACCAGGCCGATGTAGGCGAGCTCCTCCGGGAGCTGCTCGTCGGCGAAGATCGCGCGGATGTACGGCAGATGCGGCGCGCCGCGCGCCAGCGCCTCCGCGAAGAACGGTTTGCGCGCGAACTGATTCATTGCCGCCAGAACGGCGGCATTCGACTCGACCCGGAATGCCGGGGCGGGCCGCCACGCCTGCCATAGCCGCGCAATGACGACCCCGATTGGGTCCGCGATGACGGCCGAGAGGCTGATCCCCACGATTGCCGCGGCCGCGAGCAGCGTCGCGCACACGACTCGCCATCGGTGCCAGATCGCGGGTCGGCGGGGGGACCGCCGGTACGCACTCATGCCAAACGGCCGGTGGCGGCGCGCCGGTCTCATGACCGGTGGGGACTTCAGCAGCGGATACTCACCGAGTAGATCGCTGCTCGCGCGCAACGGGTAATCGGAAAGCGGCACCTTCAAGACAGTACGATGTTGGTCACGCGACACGGCCGCTTGGCTGAGAAGCGGCAGGCGGCAGTCTGGCGAAAAAGCTCCTTATCTTACCGCGGTTCTGTCACTGACGCGGGTGTGCTCGCTCCGCACCACAGCTGAGCTCGAGCGCCACCGGATGCATGTCGTCGCTCCGGCTCCCGCGCCCGGGCTTGCGCTGTCCTTGGCCGTCGTCGGACTGTACGGAGTGCTGGCCTTCCAGCGTGGCTCGGCGCACGGGAGAAATCGGCGTCCGAATCGCACTCGGCGCCCGGCAATCGCAGGTGCTTCGAGAGATTCTTCTAGAGGCCGGGCGGATGGTTGCGCTCGGCATCGTGATCGGGCTCCCGATCGCCTGGATGGCATCGACGCTTGTGTCAACGATGTTCTTTGGAGTAACGGCACACGATCCCGTCGTGTGCGAAACTCCGCCGAATTGGAGTTACGCGGCCTCGCGGTAGTAGAACCTCAGCACGCCGCCGAGTCGCTCACGGCACCCGCACTGGGCCCGGTCCGGGTAACGTGATCTTGGGCGCGATCAGCTCGTTGCCCAAACCCTGGTGCGGTCGTTCCTCATGATAGTGATCCATGAACGCGCGAATGGCGGCCCGGAGGTGTTTCTCGCCGAGCGGCACGATTCGGTCTAAACACTCGGACTTGATGGCAAATCACGCCGCATATGTTAGATGAATTACGCCGCATGATGCGACGACGATGCCGGGAGACCGCAGCGGAACACAGCAGAGATAGCTCTCAAAAACGCACTTCAAATGAACTATTCCCAGCAGAACGGGTTGACGGCTGCCGAAAGAATGAGGCATAATTACACTAACAATGGCTGCTCGGCGACCCCGGCGCGATGGCAAGACCGAGGCGCTCCGCGCGCAGGGCGCGCTGCATCCCCACTCCGAGACCGTCCACGACCCGCTGTTTGCATCGCACGAGTTTTTCGATCCGCGCGATCTGGTCCAAGTGAAATACGAAATGCTCCGACGGGTCGATCTCGACGGTCAGTCGGTGACGCGGACGACGGAGGCCTTCGGATGCTCCCGCCCGACGTTTTATCAAGCGCACGCCGCCTTCAAGGCGCAGGGGCTGCCAGGCTTGGTGCCGCGCAAGCGCGGACCGCACGGCGCGCACAAGCTCGACCATTCGGTGATGGCGTTTGTCGACGGATTACGGACCGACGATCCCACGCTCTCGGTTCCAGATCTGCTCGCGCAGATTCGGCGCCGGTTTGGCTTCGCCGTCCACCGGCGCACGCTCGAGCGCGCCGTGCAGCGCGAGGAAAAAAAACGGCGCTGAGCGCCCCACCCGGCATCGCGTCTCCGCTCACCGTGGTGAGCAGCTAGTTGCGGCCTTCATACTGCGCCAGCACCGCCTGGACGTAGCCAACAACCTGAGCGCGCGTGCAATCCAGACACAGGTCCTCGTGCTGAAGCGGGTGGCCGTCTCCGTGATTGTCATCTTCACCGCCGCCTCAATGCTGACGGTGTTCGATTCGGTGCGCCAGTTTGGCCAGAGCATCCTGGCCTCTGCGGGCATCGCGGGCATCATCCTCGGCCTGGCCGCACAGCGAAGCATCGGCAGCCTGCTCGCCGGTTTTCAGATTGCGCTGACGCAGCCAATCCGCATGGACGACGTGGTGATCGTCGATGGCGAATTCGGACGAGTCGAGGAGATCACGCTGACGTATGTGGTGGTGCAGGTCTGGGACCTCCGGCGTCTGGTCGTGCCTATCTCGTACTTCATCGAACAGCCGTTCCAGAACTGGACACGATCGTCCGCCAACCTGCTCGCGACCGTGTTCCTGTATGTCGACTACACTCTGCCGATGGCGCCGCTCAGAGCCGAGCTGACCAGGATTCTCGAGGCATCGCCGCGCTGGGACCGGAAGGTCAACGTGCTCCAGGTAACCGACTCGAAAGAGCGAACGATCGAGATCCGCGCGCTGGCGAGGGCGGCGGATGCGTCCATCGCGTGGGACCTGCGGTGCGAGATCCGCGAGAGGCTGGTGGACTTCCTGCAGCGCAAGTATCCCGAATGCCTGCCGAGGCTGCGCGGCGCTATCGACACGCGGACGCCGGAGCCGGCAGCGGCGACGTAGGCCGCGGTCCCGTAGTTTCCGGCTCGCCGATCCGCGCGCTATCATCCGCGCAGTCTGCCACTCGACCTCGCGCTCACTCTGGTGGCGCAGACCGCGGTTGGCGCCGCACAGGCCAGACTCTTCAGTCTCGGATACGGGCCCGACGCTTCGCGATTGCTGGAGTCGGACCTGCGCACTCGGCACCTCTCGCTCGAGGTGATGCGCACGCATGAAACGCGTACGGCGTATCTACGAAATCGAGGGACCGATCAAGACCCCAGCGGCAGGAGCGTCCGGTTCTGCTCGGTCTGGCAGGTCGACACTGGCACCTTCATTACCACGTATCCGAGGTAGGACATGCCTTTCGACATGTACGGCGACGTGATCCTGACACGCGACGTCCGGGAGCTCGGGCTCCGTGCGGGCGATGTGGGCACCGTCGTGGAGCGGCACGTCGTGCCCGGGGCTTCGAGGAAGGCGACTCGGTCGAGTTCTTCGACATGACCGGCAACACGGTTGCCGTGGTCACGGTGCCGACGAGCATGCTCCGCCTACCCACTCCAGCCGACCGTTCGGCTGTCCGGGCGCTCAGCGCCTGAGCAACGAGCGGCTCAGGCTGTTTGCCGCAGCGAATCGACCGCGCGCAGCCAGATGACCGTGCGGTTCCAACTCGCGAAATTCAGGCTCACCAACGTTCGCTCACTCTCGAAAAAAATGCTGGCGTGAGCTACGGTTGGCAAGCCGTGCGAAGATTGTCCACCGGCGCGCGAAGCGCGAGGACTCGTACACGCATTTCGACTCGACTTCGTCCCCGGCGAAACGAACCTTCGCTCATCCAGTTCTCAACGCTTCTCACGCGCTCTAGACGCGAAACGCCAAGACGCATTCTGAAACCACTCCGTGTTCTCCGTGGCCAACCTACGTCGCGCCGACCTTACTGGCCGGCGTCGAGATCGGGCTGTCGCGGCTGTTCGAAGAACACCCCGTGCGGTCTGATCAGTCCGTTGGGATACGGATACGTCGTGATGAGTGCACCAAGGCGATTGTCGACTACGGCGACGTGACCGGGAATACCCGGAACCGTCGCGGTTGCCGCTCGGCCTTCCAAGGCGATGTACGTCACGCCGCCGTTGCTCGACAGCCACTGATGTCCGGTGATCGTGCCTGGCGGCAGTTCCAGATACGTCGTCGCCGGGTGGGCGACATCGTTCACATCGATGAACGCCATCCGTGCCGGCCGTTCTGCGGGATTTTGCCGAAGGCCGACGATCAACGTCCGCTTGTCGTTGGTCAGTGAAAGCGTGTCTGGCTGGAAGTTTGCCTCGGCCTGCGAAATGAGCTGGGGCTGAGGCCCGCCGACGTCAAACACCTTGATGGTGTGCTCGTTGCGCACGGACACATAGGCGACGTCATCGTCGACGAGCACCTCGCTCGGGCGGTTGCCCACGACGTGTTCCCAGACGATGTCGCCGCTGCGGAGATCGACCTTCGAGAACGTGCCCTGAGTCGCGTTCGACGGCCGTTCGTTGGTCGCGTACAGATATCGTCCATTCGTGCTGATCCAGACCGCGTGGGTTCTGGCATCTGCCAGATGGCTCACGGGGACGTCGGCCACCTTTTCATCCAGACTGGTGTCGATGACTCCGACGGTGTTGGTTCCAAACTGCGCGACGTAGACGTATTGCCCATTGCGGGCAGCCATCAAGTGGTGCGGTCGAGCGCCCACCGGAATCCGCGTGACGACGGTGAAGGTGTCCTTGTCGATGACCGAGACCTGATGGGTATCCTCGTCCGACGAATAGACTTTGTTCGTGCCGGCCGGTGCGGTGATGCCGATCGGGTTGTCGCCGACTCCGACAATGCCCAGCGGCTGGCCCGTCGCTGCGTCGATGGCGGCGACGGTGCTTCTTCCTCCCGTGGTGCGTTCGGTCACCCAGATGGTGCCGGCCTCCTTGCGGCGTTTTGCGCCCGGCGAGACGGTCAGAACCGTGGCGATGGCCACGAACACGAGCACGATTTTTCGAAATCCGTAATTTCGGTGCATGAGCGTCGCCTCCTGTGAGCCCGTTGTGCTGAGGAGGACACGCGTAAACGGGATGGAAACCGTCTCATACCTGCTATAAAGGGCCTTCCGGATGAGATGGCGGCCGACGGTTCGGAGGTGACACGGCTGTTACTGGCCTGGAGCGACGGGCACGCCGCGGCGGGCGACGCGCTCATGGATGCCGTGTACGGCGAGTTGCGGAAGATGGCCCACGGCTACTTGCGCCGCGAGCGCGCCGGCCATTCGCTGCCGCCAACGGCGCTGGTCCACGAAGCGTACTTGAAGCTGGTCGATCAGCAACGCGTGAAATGGCAGAACCGCGCGCACTTCTTCGCCATCGCGGCTCGCGTGATGCGCCGCATCCTGGTCGATCACGCGCGCGAACGCGCATCAGCGAAGCGGGGCAGGGGTGCGACATTCACGCTGCTGGACATTGACGCCAGGGTGGAGGCTCCCGGCGTCGATATCCTGGCCCTCGACGTCGCACTCGAGAAGCTCGCCGGGATCGACGAGCGCCAGTGCCGGTTGGTTGAGCTGCGCTTTTTCGGCGGCCTCACCGTGGAGGAGGCGGCCGCGGCGTTGGGCATCGCGCCGATCACAGTCAAGCGCGACTGGGCGTTGGCGCGGACGTGGCTGTATCGCGAAATACGAGGTCCCGCCGCATGAAGACCCCGGCAGATTGGGAACGCGTCCGGGAATTGTTTCACCACGCGCTGGCGCTGCCGCCAGAAGAGCGAGCGGCATATCTGCGCCGCGAGACGAGCGCGGACGAGGACAGCCGTCGAGAGATCGAATCGCTGCTGGCGGCGCACGCCGATGCCGACGGATTTCTGAGCGACTCGCCCGCACGTGCCACTGGCGACGACGATCTTCCGACGGGCATCGGCGCCTTGCGGTCGGGGACGCGGCTCGGCGCGTTCGAGATTCTCAGGCTGCTCGGCGCCGGCGGCATGGGCGAGGTCTATCGCGCGCAAGACACACGGCTCGATCGTGAAGTGGCGATCAAGGTGCTCTCTCGCGATCTCGCCGATGATCCCGGCGGTCGCGATCGCTTCGAGCGCGAGGCGCGGGCCATCTCGCGATTGACGCATCCACATATCTGCACGCTCTACGATGTCGGGGCCGCCGAGATCGACGGCCGGGAGGCACGGTTCCTCGTGATGGAACTGCTCGACGGCGAGACGCTGGCGGATCGGCTGGGTAGAGGCGCGCTGAACCTCGGGCGGGCCATCGAAGTTGCGATCGAGATTCTCGACGCGCTCGGCGCGGCGCACGCGATGGGTATCATCCATCGCGACTTGAAGCCGGCCAACATCATGCTCACGAAGTCCGGCGTCAAGCTGCTCGACTTCGGGCTGGCGCGGTTGACGCCGGCGCGGGTCGCCGGTCAGGCCACCGCCACGAGCGGCGAGGATTCGCTGACGACGCCAGGAAGCGCGTTCGGCACGATTCCGTACATGGCGCCGGAACAGGTCCGCGGCGCCGAGGCCGATGCGCGCACGGATCTGTTTGCGTTCGGCGCCGTGTTCTACGAAATGTTGACCGGTCGACGGGCGTTCAGCGCGCGATCACACCCCGCCCTCATCGCGGCGATTCTCGAGCAGGATCCGCCGCCGCTGACCACTGAACAGCCGCTCGCGACACCGGCGCTGGACGCTCTGGTGCGCGCATGCCTCGAGAAGGATCCGGCTGATCGATGGCAGCATGCCCGCGACGTCGCGCTCGCGCTTCACGGCCTCGGGGAGGGACGACCACCATCGCGTCCGCAGCCAACCAGCGCTGCATCGACCGCGCTCAACAAAGCCTCCCGGCTTCGCCGACCATGGCGGCTGCACGCGGCCTGGTCCGCTATTGCCATCGCGGGCGCACTGCTGGTCTGGATGCTCCCTCGGTACGTCAGCGAGCCGGCGGTGACCGCCAATCCGCAGCCCGTCATCGTGTTCATGGACTCACCGCTCGAGGGACGCGTCTACGATCCACGCACCTTGGCGGCCGGGGGGACCAACGCAGACGACATTACCGATGCGCTGCGCGGTCTGCCGATCGTGACGCACAAGGAGAACACTAGTCCGATGTGGCACCGCGAAGAGGAGGTGCGTCAGCAGAATCCCGATTTGATCGTCAGCCACCTTTCTTGTCTGTACGATCAGCGTGTCGCGAATGAGCTCGCGGTGCGGACGCAATTCTTCGACATGGCTCAACATCGTCTGACCGCGTTTTTCGGATATGTCGCGTCCGTCAATCCGCGCACGAAATTCCTCGTCTACTCACGTGGCCGATTCGGGACCGACGAAGCCACCTGGATCGGCAACGTGGTCGCACGGTTTCCACAGATGCGTGGCCGGCTCTATACCATGGTCGTCCCAGGTGGCGAAAAAGCCACATTCCGCGATCCAGCCACGATGCAGCAAGTGCACGCGCGGGTCGTCGAGATCCTGGGACTCTAATAGAAGGTGCGGAGGCCTGTCCGGGTCCTCCGTGCCTTCTCTCCACGCCAGGCACTGAAGCCCCTCCATCTGCCGTAGCCACTGCTCCAGCTGGTTCCAACTCGCGAAAATGCGGCTCACCACGTTTTTCTGAGCAAATTTTCCAATCTCAGCGCGTCGCGAACGCGCCACGGGCGACGCTGACGCCCAGCCACGAGCAAGGCCGAGCCCGCTGGGCTGCGCTCTGCGCGGCGCCGTGGCGCGGCGAGCACCGACGTAGCATCTCGCCGCCGCCGGCGACCGCTCGTTTATACAGCCATGATTAGAATCGGTGTACATAACTGCGTGCGAAATCATCTCGACGCGATAGGAGGCACGCGATGTCACCACTCTGGTTTCGCCTGCCACTCATCTTCCGCGCGGTAATTTCAGGCATTGTCGTGTCGCTCGCCGGCACGCTTCCCTGGGCGTTCCTAGTGCGATGGAACCAGCGCGTGTTGCTAACCGTGCCGTGGGCTGTGCTGCCGATGGGATTGTATCTGTGGCTCTATTGGAAATATCTCAACGGTGCGGGGTGGCCGCGCGCCACTGCCCAGGCGAGGCGCACGAGCCTTCGCGCGAACCCGCTCTCGGGTGAGATCTGGGCGTTGTCGCTGCTCACCGGACTGCTCGGACTCGCGACGCTGCTGCCGCTGCTGCGGATCATGAGTCGTCTCGTGGCGCTGCCGGCCGAGTCGGAGCCGATCAACGTGCCCCACGCGATGCCGTTCGCCACGGTGTTTCTACTGCTCGTGATGGCGTCGATCGTCGCCGGCGTCGTGGAAGAGGCCGCCTTCCGTGGATACATGCAGGGACCGATCGAGCGGCGGCATGGGATCGTGGTGGCGATCCTGACCACCGGCGCGCTCTTCGGCCTCGGCCACTTCACACACCATCCGGGCGCGGTGGTGACGATGCTGCCGTACTATGTCGGCGTGGCAGCCGTGTACGGCGGCCTCGCGTACGCGACGAATTCGATCCTGCCGCCGCTGGTGCTGCACGCGGGTGGAGACGTGCTCTCGCTGACGCGTCTCCTGGTCACGGGCCGCGCTGAGTGGCAGGTCTCGGCGTCCGCGCCTCCGCCGCTCGTTTGGAACACGGGGCTTGACGCCGCCTTCATCCGTCCCGTCATCGTGTTCGTTGTGCTCGGGACCGCCGCCGCATGGGCCTACGCCACGCTCGCACGCGCCGCCAGGCCAGCGACGGCTGCGAGTGGCGCGCTGGTCGGATCGCGCGATTCGAGCGCGGCGACCCGATCTCAATTGAATCGAGTTGCTGCATTCAGATCGCCGAAGAGCCTAAATGGAATCGGGATCGCTGTGTCTTCGTTGGTCGTCTGGTTGGCTATGTTCGAGATCGATGGCAAGAGTGACAACGGCTGATCTGCTCGTATGCGATCAACATGGGATCTCTTTCCATGCTGCATTGACACTGGATGGCGACACGATGAAACGGCCCAGATGCTCGAACGCAGTCAGACGATTAAGCGCGGGACTGCCAAGAAGCTAGCGAACTGAGCGAGGACGGGAATAGCTGCGGGTCAACGGGTCAACGAGACAGTGGACCGACTGATCGAGCTCATCGAGTTCGATACGGTGCGGAGCGTTGCCTTGCACGGCACACCGGAGTCGCACCTGGCGATCTCGTATGCTGAGTGCCCGCCCCGGATCGGCGATCTCGGGACGGTTGTCGACCTGGTTCCTCCGCGCAATCCAGACGACCCTGCCACGCGCAATCGTTTGTGTTCTAAGTCGCAACCGACGTGCTGTCACGCTCGGCCGACACCCAACTCACGAGGAGCGTATACGCCGCAGAGAGAACCACTGGGCCGATGAACAGTCCGATGATCCCAAAAGCCACCAGGCCGCCGATGACACCGGCGAAGATTAGGAGCAGCGGAAGATCGGCCCCGCGTCTTATCAGCAAAGGTCGAACAACGTTGTCGAGTGTTCCCGCAAGTGCAGCGATCACCAGCAGCGTTGTCCCCGAGACGGTTTTACCAGACCAGAAGAGCCAGATGACCGCGGGCACGAGCACCGGCAGCGGTCCAAGCTGTGAGAGGCAGAGAAACAACATCACAGCTGTGAGCAGCGCCGCTGCGGGAACTCCAGTGATGAACAGCCCAGCGCCGCCAACGGCGGCCTGAACCAGCGCGGTCAGAACGACTCCAAGCACGACCCCGCGGACGGTCCGTGCAGCGAGCACGGCAGCGTCGTGTCCTTGCTGTCCGCCTAGGCGCATGGCGAAGCGCAGGATACCGTCTCTGACGTGCTCTCCCTTTGCGAGCCCAATCGCCGAGACGATTGTTGCCAGCAGAAACTGGAGCAGCATTGTACCTATGCTCCCTGCCGCGACGGCGAACCATTGGAGCGCCGCCTGCGCGTACGGCGTGAGCGCCGCCGATCGCTGCTGGGGGTCGAGGGCAACGAACCGACTCCATTCTGCGGCGATCCGTTCCCCGCCGAAAGGAACCCGTCCCAGCCATGCTGGCGGTGATGGCAATGGCATCGATTCGAAGGACTTGATCTCCGCCGTGATGCTCTGCGCATTGTTGACGATTGTGATCAGGGCGAGCGTAACTGGGACAAAGACGCCGAGCAGAATCGTCACTGTCATGATCGTGACAGCGACCCACCGTCTGCCCCCCAGAATCGAATCGAGACGCTTTAGGATCGGCCACGTGGCGATACAGACAATCAGAGCCCACAGGATCGACGTGAGGAATGGGCGGAGTACCCAGAACGTTGACACGACGAGCAACGCCAAAAAAAGGACGGATAGTGTTGCATGCGTGATGTCTCCGGGAGCGCGGTGACGTTCTGTCATCAGCGAGGCTCAAAATTGACGGCGTGCGCGGACACTTGTTGCATGTGTGCTGACAGCCGCGACGCGATGAGTGTTGCGCCACTTTGGCATCTCGCGGCATCGTTTTACAAGCGGAAGCTGCGATTCGAGCCGCGCTGGCCGCGAGAAAAACAGCTGGATCGGTCAACCGTGTCCTGGGATTTCACAGATGCGTTGAAATACGACGTGGCCGACAACGGTTGCACGGTGCGCAAGTCGGCACCCGCCTCGACGAGGTGTGTTGCATACGAATGTCGCAATAGAGGGGGGCGGCGCTCTTTAAGTGGGCGCACCATCAGCGGCGACGCGAAGCGCCGTCATCCGCAAGCCGTTGTTACGCCGCTCCTGATTCAAGCGATGACGCTTTCCGCACGAGCACGATCTTGCCTGTCACGCCTCCCTGGCCGAGCCAGTCATGCGCCTCTCTTGCCTCGGTAAGAGGAAATCGCCGCGCGATTAGCGGCTTGATCTTTTGCTGTTGAAGGAGGTCGAACAGGGCGACTAAATCCTGTCGAAACAATGCCGGCTTCAGCCGTTTGAGCCACTGGATGCTATAGACCACCACCCGTTTCCGGCCCGGGAGAAGCCAGCCGCCAGCAATGTACACCCGAAAATCCGGATTGCACGAGATCGACGACGACGACCTGAACGACCTGAAGCCAATCGTCCCCCCTGTAGCGAGGAAGTAAGGCCATAGGCCACCACCCTCCCGCCAGGACGGAGAGCCTTGCCGGAACGCCAGATGTGAGTGCCGCCGATGCCGTCAAAGACGACGTCGACACCCTCGGTCGTGAGGCGGTGAATTTCTTTCACGAAGTCCTGATGCTGATAATCAATTGGGATACCGCCCATGTCGGAAACGGCCGACGCCCCTCGCGATGAACAGGTACCGTACATGTCCAGCCCGGCGAGGCGCCCAAGCTGCAATAGCGCCGAGCCGACCCCGCCTGCCGCGCCGTGGATCATCACGCGCTGCCCCGATCTGACCTTAGCTGAACGATGCAGCATCTGGTACGCCGTGACGTAGTTCAGGATGAGGCTGACAGCCTCGGCGGCGTCCAACCCCGACGGCACCGGAACCAGTTCACGCTGCGGCGCTCGCGCTAAGCGGCGCAACGCGACGCTTCAGCCGCGGCTCAGGACGCGCTGGATCGACTCTGCGAATTACCGCTACGGGAACGCAATCGTCACATGGAACGGACTAGGCACAGGCGGCCTGCCTACCTCCGTTTCATCGCAGAACCGTCATCGCAGTGGCGCTGCCATCGGAGCAGTTTTTCGAGATTGTCGCCCGTCATCCGATCCTGGTGATGCAGTACACGTCCGTATTGACGATGCCCATCACCTCTCGATCGCCACAGCCCGCGCTCGCGTGTAAGTGATCGTCACCACATCCCCCACCTGCAGGGTCTCGAGCAGCTGCCGGTGCTGCAGGGCGCGCAGGACGCGGCGGTTGTCGAAGCCGTGATACGTCACCATGCCTTGAGTGATGTCGATCGCGTCGATGGTCACCACCAGGCGCAGCTGCTGCATCACGTTTGCGTCGGGTCGGGTGATGCCCTTCTCTGCGTCGGC